>NZ_NXLZ01000048.1 GCF_005406205.1 Campylobacter estrildidarum | reverse complement strand
CTATAGTTCTATACTTTCACAAGCAAAAGCCAATAAAGAAAGTAAAGAAAATTCAAAAATAAATTTTGCCAATACTTTCTTAAAACAAAATGTCACTAAATTAAATGATATAGAAAATAAAAATTCACAAACTTTAATAAGAAGTGAAGTATTAAATTCTACTAACAATAATAATATCAATAAAAACTATTACACTAAAACAAATTCTCCTAATTATGATATATCTAGTGAATTTAAAAACTCTATTTATACTTTAAAATTCAAACAAGCAGATATAAGTAGTAATACAGCCTATGGTTATAGTGTAGATAAAGATGGTTATATGGGAGAAGACTTTAATGAAGCTGCAGGATTACCAAAAGATTTTAAAATACATAAATCT
>NZ_NXLZ01000047.1 GCF_005406205.1 Campylobacter estrildidarum | reverse complement strand
AGATTTATGTATTTTAAAATCTTTTGGTAATCCTGCAGCTTCATTAAAGTCTTCTCCCATATAACCATCTTTATCTACACTATAACCATAGGCTGTATTGGTAGAAGTATTATTGCTTATATCTACTTGTTTGAATTTTAAAGTATAAATAGAGTTTTTAAATTCGCTAGATATATCATAATTAGGAGAATTTGTTTTAGTGTAATAATTCTTATTGATATTATTAGTAGAATTTGATTGATTGTTTAATACTTCACTTCTTATTAAAGTTTGTGAATTTTTATTTTCTATATCATTTAACTTAGTGACATTTTGTTTTAAGAAAGTATTGGCAAAATTTATTTTTGAATTTTCTTTACTTTCTTTATTGGCTTTTGCTTGTGAAAGTATAGAACTATAG
>NZ_NXLZ01000046.1 GCF_005406205.1 Campylobacter estrildidarum | reverse complement strand
GATGATAATATAAGAAATGAACTCATAAAAAAACTTCTTGAAAATAAATTTGATTTAGCAAAAGAATTAGAAATTCTTTTTAATGTAAAAATAGATAATGGCAATACAAATAACAATGATAGTTCTAATTCTAATGATAACAATTCCAACTCTAATCATCTTAGTAAATTAAGTTCTAAAACTAAAACCAAACATAAAAGTGTAGATGTTAAGGCTTAATCAAGTTTTTTGCTTAATAAAATAGAGTTTTGTTAAGTTTTATTGCAAGTATTTATTTTTTTTGTTTTTAAAGATTAAATATTTAAATTTTAGGAGTTATTTTAACTCCTATTAATATAAACTAAAAGGATTAAAATCAAAATTCAAAGATTTAGGTATATTAAGCTTATATTCTTTTAATTTCTTTTTAGGAGCAATGATTAAAGCATATCCTCCTTTTTTATATCTATCCCATACACTAAAAAATTGTCTTTTAGAGCTGATATATTCTCCATAACTTGGATCAAGTACTTGTAAAAAATCACCCCTATGATTTATAATCACCACAAAATGTGGAAAACGTGGATCATCTTCAATCTTTACTAAAATAGGAATTCCTGCAAGTTTTTCTAAACTCTTTCT
>NZ_NXLZ01000045.1 GCF_005406205.1 Campylobacter estrildidarum | reverse complement strand
TTGTATCTATATCGTTAATTTCTGCTCCTTGAACTACAACTTCATCACTAAGTTTGAGATTAAAACTATTCATAGCTTTTCTTACTTCTTCTTCACTCATAGATTTATCAAAGCCTGTTCTTTTGCCCCATCGTGTAGTTTCACCTTCTACAGTATAGAGATTTTGATTTACTATAGCTACTAAAAGTCCACCTTTGGTTATAGTGCCATCTGGATTTCTATATTTACTTGAGGTAGTGTCAAAAAATACACCTGTAATAACATTTTCTTTTCCACCATTGTTATTATTAAAAATATCAATAGCAGGTTTTGCTTTCATAGTATTCTCATAAGAATTAAAGAACAAACTTTCTATTTTTGTGTCTGTTTTGTTATCATAATCAAAATTCATCTCACCGTTAAGAAAATCTTGTGCAGAATTATATATCTTGGTTACTTCCATACTTTGACGATTATATTCATAACCTTGTGGGAATTTTGCTATTTCATCAAGTGTGAAACTATCTTTAGAATTTAAGACATCTTCACCCACTACTTGACTTAAAATCTTATAAGCATTTCCTATGGTTTTAGCTATGTCTATGCTTTCAAAGGTACTATCTAAACCTTTTTTAGTCCATACTCTCACCAAACTTTCCATAGTGCTAGAATGAATTTTTATATCTTCAGGAATTCCTGCTGCTTTGTTAAACTCACTGGTAAAATATCCATCTTTATCTACTTCATAACCTAATACTTTATTA
>NZ_NXLZ01000044.1 GCF_005406205.1 Campylobacter estrildidarum | reverse complement strand
TTCTTCTTAACATCTTCTAAGATATTATTAGCTATATCACTTACTGCATTAGAAATAATAGCTGATTCATTAGCAATTTCTACATTATCTTTAGTAGTTTGATCAATAGCAGCTACACTCTCATTGATTTGAGTAATACCTGCAGTTTGTTCTTTAATAGATTCTGCCATATCATTGATAGATTGAACAAGTAAATTTGTATTTGCTTCTATTTCAGATAATGATTTTTGAGTTCTTTCTGCTAGTTTTCTAACTTCATCAGCAACAACAGCAAAGCCTCGTCCATGTTCTCCTGCACGTGCAGCTTCTATAGCAGCATTTAATGCTAAAAGATTGATTTGATCTGCAATATCTCCAATAATACCTGTAACGTTTTTAATTTCTTCAGATTGAGTGATTACATCACTAGTTTTAACTGAAACATTTTGCATAGAAGAAGTGATTTCTTCTAAAGCAGCAGCTGTTTCTTCTAAGGAAGCTGCTTGAGAATTAGAAGAAGAAGTTAGGTTTTGAACAGCATTTTGTAATTTAGAACTCTCACTTGCTAAGTGATTAGCAAATTCAGAACTTTGTTTTAACATTTTAATGATTTCTTCACCTAAAGCATTAGTTGTAACTTCAACACTACCACTAGCATTTTCTAATTTATTTCTAAAGTCTAAGCTCTTATATTCTTCAAAGATTTTATGAATAGCATTCATATCAGAACCTACTTTAGCTTGTAAGACATCTAAGAGTTTATTAAGAACGTTTTTAAGTTCTACAAGTTGAGGATTTCTTGGATTTGCAGTGATTCTTGCTGTTAAATCTCCTCTTTCTACTGTTTGAACTGTAGAGACTGATTCTTTTACAGCTTGGTTATCTTGTTCTAAACCTTGTTTAGTAGCAAGGATGTTTTCATTGAT
>NZ_NXLZ01000043.1 GCF_005406205.1 Campylobacter estrildidarum | reverse complement strand
GGTTATATGGGAGAAGACTTTAATGAAGCTGCAGGATTACCAAAAGATTTTAAAATACATAAATCTACTTTGGATGAGATAGAGAGGGTGGCTGAGAATGAACCTATTATATTGCATGAAAAAAAATATTTTGGCATAGATAAATATTATTCTAATATAGATATGGCTGAAACCATTAAACAATATTACAATCTTTTTTCTAATGCTTTAAGCCAAAGCTTTCCAAGTGATAAAACAAGTTTTAGTGAAGCAGATATTAATGCTATGCCTAGTGGATATGCTGTAGGTGGAACTAAATGGATAGATTTTAATGAGCCAAATAATAGAATGAATATCACTCATTTAAAAGATTTTTCAAATTCATCGGTTTCAAATATCTATAAAACACCAGAACAAGCTAAAGAAGCTGATGATCTTTGGGCTGATTCTGGATATATGATTAATGGTTTAAAACCTGAAACCTTAGGTTTATCCTTAGAAGAAATAAAAAATGTTTCTCAAGCTAAGTATGAATGTGATTTTAAACCTGATATGTCATTTTATCCAAAAAATGAAGATGGAACTTATACTAAAGAAGATTTATTTATGAGTTTTTTAAAAGCTCACAATGGACAACCTGTTGAAAGTTTAAATACTACACTTAATCCAAAAATAGAAGCTTATAATACAGCTATGGCTAAGGAGAGTTTTACAACTGCTGGTGCTGATTTAACTGACATCATGACAGGTAAGGTTGATTTTGCAAGTTTATTAAAATATAAACTTGATAGAGGTTATATGGCTGGAGAGCTTTATATGTATGAAAAGGGTATAGATCCAAAAGCCAATGAAGGCAATTGGGCCTTGGACGCTGAGATTAAACAAGCCATTGCTAACGGTTGGAAAGCAAGTAGTGAAAGTATCAATTCTTATGTTGGTTCTATAATGGATAGACTTAATAATCTTATAGGACAAACTAGGGTTTAGGTTT
>NZ_NXLZ01000042.1 GCF_005406205.1 Campylobacter estrildidarum | reverse complement strand
AAGTATAGAACTATAGTTTGAGTTATCATTGATACTAAAGATACTCATATTTATTCCTTTGATTTTAGAATTGTTCTGCCTTCAAATCTAAATATCTTATAAATAAATATAAGCAAGAAGTGTTCCGGTTTCGATAAGTGGAACGAGGAAATAGTTTAGTATCTGCTTTTAAAATCATTTAAAACTTGAAGTGCATAAGATCCATTCCAAGCCCAAATATCACGAAGGGTTCCTGTGCTTTTTTCATAACTTTGTAAATAATATTCTTTTTGATTATTTACATAGCGGTATTTAGCAAGGATGATTTTATCGCCACTTATATTCATAGCTTGTAAAAATTGTTGTGATGTTTTATCACTGTCTCCTGCTATATAAGCATAACTTCTGATACCTACAATGTTATCATATTGACTTGCTCTATCAAAAGTAAAATACCCACCCTTAACATCTTTCATCTCATCAAGGCTAAGAACTTTAACACCTGCACTATTATCACTGAGTGCACCATTACTGACTTTAGCTAGAAAATCATCTGCAAAAGCAGAACTTGCTAATAAAGCACCTAAAGCTGTAACGCTAAATAATTTTTTGATCATAATTTCTCCTTTTTATTAAAGTTTATTTATTTTATCACGACGATTGATTATTTTAATCAAATTTTTAAAAGTCTTAATTTGTAGAGATTTGAATAATATTTATAATGAATTTTTAGCGTTTTAAAAGTTTTTTATTTTTTAATATGTTTTAATGATAATTGTGTAAATTTGTAATATTATTTAGTGATTAATTTTAATAAATTTTCTAAACCTTAATATTCACACTTCTATGTTTAGTTTTAGAACTTAATTTACTAAGATGATTAGTATTAGAATTATTAGTGTTAGAATTACCATTGCTATTAGAATTGTTATTTGTATTTGTATTATCATTAGTATTAGAACTATTATTATCTATTTTTACATTAAAAAGAATTTCTAATTCTTTTGCTAAATCAAATTTATTTTCAAGAAGTTTTTTTATGAGTTCATTTCTTATATTATCATC
>NZ_NXLZ01000041.1 GCF_005406205.1 Campylobacter estrildidarum | reverse complement strand
AATGATAAATAGTATAAATTCTTACTCAAATTATAATTATTATACAAATACTTTAAATTCTAAAAAGAATTCTAAAACAAATGATTTAGTAGATAATAAAGAAATAAATAACAATACAAATTCAAATAACAATATCTCAAACAATACTTCTTTAAACCAAATTAAACAAACAAATTCAAATTTAGTGAGTGATAAATCACAAGCTATAGATAAAATACTAGGTTATGGTGTAGATGAAGATGGTTTTTTTACAAGTGATTTTAATGAAGCTGCAGGAATACCTAAAGATTATAAGATTTATGCTAAAGATATGGAAAGTTTTGCAAATTTTATAAGTGAGAAAAATTCAGTCAATAATGCCTTTTTTACTAATGTAAATATAGCTAAAACCATAGGAAATGCTTACAAAGTTTTTTCACAACTTATATCTAGCGAAAATACATATTTTACTAAAGATGAACTTGAAAATATTCCAAAATGGCTACAATACAATAGTCGAAATTTTCAAATAACACATATATATTCAAGTAAAGATGATTTTATGAATGTTCAAAAATATGAAAATAATTTTACAGTTGAAACTTCATTAAAAATTGATTTCAAAGATAAGCAAAATATAAGTAAGGGTGAAGCATTACTTGCTTTTGCTAAAGGTTTAGAGCAAAATTATGGTATTGTTGAAGGTGATACTACCGTACTTGGTAAATTAGGTGGGCTTGATAGAAATATGAGTCTTGATGAAATAAAAGATTTAAAAAATTTTTTTGATAAACATCCTATAAATCATACAAATAATGATGAAGTTATGAGACAAATTTTACTTTTACCTATGCAAATAAATAATATAGAAGAATTTAAAAAAGAATGGTTGGAATTAGAGGCTGACAATAAAAAATCTTTACAAAAAGAAGAGACAAGTCAAGATATAGAAAGTCAAAAAATATTCAATTCTATTGATACTGATCAAAAAACAATTAAAAAAACTAAACCCTTCAAACCCATCCAAGCAGAAAGTAAAAACAAAGAAACTTATAAAGATGATAATATAAGAAATGAACTCATAAAAAAACTTCTTGAAAATAAA
>NZ_NXLZ01000040.1 GCF_005406205.1 Campylobacter estrildidarum | reverse complement strand
AACTACTAAAGATAATGTAGAAATTGCTAATGAATCAGCTATTATTTCTAATGCAGTAAGTGATATAGCTAATAATATCTTAGAAGATGTTAAGAAGAAGAAATTCTAAATCCATTGTGTTTAATCACTATTGAGTGATTAAACATTGTTGGTTGTTGTAAAAGCTAAATTACTTTTCAAATCAAAGTCATAATTTTTTGACTTTAAAAATTTATATCTTTCTTTTTAATTTGTTTTCTACTTTCAAAAGCCTTTAATAATACCATTTATATTGATTAAATATCTTCTAATTTTTCTATATTTATTTGTTACATCTGAATCTAATTTAGCTGTAAAAATATAATCTCGATATTCGCTTAGTAACTTTATTTTGTGATATAAAATTAAACAACTTAAAATATCTTATAAATTATATCGTCAAGAATAGTGTTTGCAAATGTCTCCAAGTTTGAAAATCAGTAAGAAACCTTAAAAATGATCAATATGATAATTCTTTTTAAACGTTAGGGCAAGTGCTGAAAGTAATACCCTAAATAATCAAGAGAATCAAGAAATCTTAACTTTATAAAAGCCTTCTTGTATGAATATTTTAATTGTATTTCTTTATAAAAAATCCTTCTGTAATTTTAGGAAAAAGTGATTTATGATGCTAATAATACTTGTTATCTTCAATAAGGCGAAAGTAAAATCAAAAAAATGTACCGCAATAATACGGCATTCAAGACCAACTTTATGTAAAATGCCTACGAACTAAAACAATAAAAAGCTTACTGATCTTATAATACTAGGATGTGTTGTAAGCTATTAAACCGCTCTTTAGTTTTTATGAACCTTAAAATATTTGAAAAAGAATATAAAATATATAAAGCTTTTTTGAAAAATGTAAAGTGTTATTAAGAATTTGTAAAGAATAAATCTTCGATTTTATTTCTAAAAAACTTTATAAATAATAATTTAATTAGATCTTTCTCTCGTTTTATAATTTTATACTATTTTTCTATTATTTCAATGTTTTAAACAACCAACAATGTTTAATCACTCAATAGTGATTAAACACAATGGATTTAGAATTTCTTCTTCTTAACATCTTCTAAGATATTATTAGCTATATCACTTACTGCATTAGAAATAATAGCTGATTCATTAGCAATTTCTACATTATCTTTAGTAGTT
>NZ_NXLZ01000039.1 GCF_005406205.1 Campylobacter estrildidarum | reverse complement strand
GGTTATATGGGAGAAGACTTTAATGAAGCTGCAGGATTACCAAAAGATTTTAAAATACATAAATCTACTTTGGATGAGATAGAGAGGGTGGCTGAGAATAACTTTTACGATACAAAAACAAAAGAATATCTAGGTGTAGATAAATATTATGATAATATAGATATGGCTGAAACTATTAAACAATATTATAATCAATTTAATCAAATCATTAATCATACTTTTAGCGATACCAATAAAACAAGTTTTAGTGAAGCAGATTTAAATAGTTTGCCTAAAGGATATAGTGTATCTGACACAAATAAAGATTTTGCTTCACTTGAAAGATTGGATACGCAAACTATAACAAATTATTATAACACCCAAGAACAATACGATGAAATGGTTCAATTAGGAATGATTGCAAGTATTAGCTTAGGATTACAGCCATTAGATTTTACTCCTCAGAGCATGCAAACTCAAAATTTAGATCAAGACAGTGCAAGAGATACTTTTAATCCTGATATGTCATTTTATCCAAAAAATGAAGATGGAACTTATACTAAAGAAGATTTATTTATGAGTTTTTTAAAAGCTTCTGGCGGAGAAGTTTTAGCAGGTGGTGATACTAAAATTAACCCTATAATCCAATCTTTTAGAGAAGCTATGGCTAAAGAAAGCTTTGATGGATCATTAGCTTCCTTAGATGACATCATGACGGGCAAAGTTGATTTTGCAAGTTTATTAAAAGGTTATGCACAAGATGGTTGGCTTGACGCAGATATTTATGCAATGGAAAAAGGAGTTAAATGGCAAAATTCTGTTATAGGTTATGGTGGAGCTTGGTTTGATAATCAGTTTAATCAAGCAAAAGCTAATGGCTGGAAAGCAAGTAGTGAAAGTATCAATTCTTATGTTGGTTCTATAATGGATAGACTTAATAATCTTATAGGACAAACTAGAGTTTAAACTGATTTATAAATTTAAAAAATATTATCTCAATAGATAATTCTTTTAAAATTATCTTTAAAAACTATTTTTTCAAATATTTAAAATTAACTAAATTTATTAAATTTTTAATAAAATCAAACTCTATAAATTTCTTTTAATCTATAAACCCATTTATATTAAAAAAATAAAAGATTAAATACTCTAAGAAGATTAAGAAGTAGAATAAATTAACAAGTCCGCAATGAGCTACTTTCCCCCTGCCAGTAAGGCGTAGTATC
>NZ_NXLZ01000038.1 GCF_005406205.1 Campylobacter estrildidarum | reverse complement strand
ATATAGAAAAATTTCAAAAAGAACAATTGGAACGTTTAGAAAAACAAAGAAAAGCAAAAAGACTAGCTGAACAAAGAAAAGTTGATATAAGAGTTTAGAATTAATTAGCCTTTTAATTAAATTAATTTCATTTCTACCGATATACAAGGTAGAAATGATCAAAAGGCAGTAAAATGATAAATAGTATAAATTCTTATTCAAATTATAATTACTATACAAATACTTTAAATTCTAAAAAGAATTCTAAAACAAATGATTTAGTAGATAATAATAAAGAAATAAATAACAATACAAATTTAAACAATAACATAAATTCAAATAACAATATCTCAAACAATACTTCTTTAAAACAAATTAAACAAACAAATTCAAATTTAGTAAATGATAAATCACAAGCTATAGATAAAATACTAGGTTATGGTGTAGATGAAGATGGTTTTTTTACAAGTGATTTTAATGAAGCTGCAGGAATACCAAAAGATTATAAGATTTATGCTAAGGGTATGGAGAATTTTGTAAATAGTTTTCTTAAAAGACAACCTTTTTATTCTCAAATTGATATAGCTAAAACTATAGGAAATGCTTATAATTCTTTTTCTTCTTTAGTGAATGATAAAGAATTAGGGCAAAATTTTAAAGAGCAAGATTTAAAAAATTTATCTAATAATGATAGTATTAATTATTGGAAAAAATTTCAAGATAATACTGCAACATTTTGGGAACTTGCTGATATGAAATTAGCAGATTTGGGTTCAGATAAATATCAAATAAAAGATGGTGAAATATCCAAAGGAGGTGCTTTGATTGCTTTTTTTGTAAATCACCCCATTGTAGAAGGAACAACTACTTTATTGGGTAAAATGGCAGGTTTGGATAAAAATATTAGCAATAGCGAAATTAAAGATTTTATATCTTTTATGAATTCTAATCATTTAACTTATTCTATCCGTATAAAATCTTCTAATCAGCAGAATGATTGGGCTAATCCTATGGGAGATAGTTTATCAATATGGGATTATATGAATAGGGCAAAAAATTTAGGCGATGATAAGTTAATTAAAACTATTGAAAAACTAGGAAAAGAATACAATGAATTAATCAATTCTAATATGAGCTTGAATGAGTTTAAAACTAAATATTTAGATTTTAAAGAAAGACACGATAAATTTGTAGAACAATTAACCAAAGAAGAAAAAGCTAAAGGAATTGATTATAGTATAGATATTGCCAGTGGACAAAGTATTTCAAATAATAAAAATAAAAAAACACAAGATGATGATAAAAAACCCTTCAAACCCATCCAAGCAGAAAGTAAAAACAAAGAAACTTATAAAGATGATAATATAAGAAATGAACTCATAAAAAAACTTCTTGAAAATAAA
>NZ_NXLZ01000037.1 GCF_005406205.1 Campylobacter estrildidarum | reverse complement strand
TAAAAAACTGTTTAATCTCTTCCATTGTTTCTCCTTAAAGTTCTTTATAATAATTTCTATCAATCTTGCCATTTTGATTAAGTTTAAAACTATCTATTCTTTTAAAATGTTTAGGTATCATATAAAGAGGTAATTTATCTTTTAAAAATATTCTAAAATCAATCTCTTCTTTACTCTCATAAAAACAAATAATCTCTTCTTTAAAAATACAAGCAGAGTTTCTTACTTTATCATGAGAATTAATAATACTTTCTATTTCTCCTAATTCTATTCTATGACCCATATACTTAATCTGATTATCAGCTCTTCCATAACATAATAATTCTTCAAATTCATTATAAGCAACAATGTCTCCTGTTTTATAGAGTAAATCTAAATAATTATCATGTAAAGGATTTTGTATAAAAGCTTTTTTGGTTTTTTCTTTATCATTGTAATATCCTAAGGATAAAGAAGTTCCTCTTATATATAATTCTCCTTTTTTACCTATTTCTTTAGGACTTATATAATTCATATTTTCATCAAAAACTAAAAGTTCTGTATTTTTACAAGCTTTACCTATGGGTAAGAGTTCATCATCTTTGAAAGGGCGGTTGATGATATGAAAACAAGCAATGATTGTGATTTCAGTAGGGCCATAAAGATTGGCAAATAAACTTTGAGGTAGATGTTTTCTCCAAATGTTTAATTGTTTATTGGGCATAATTTCGCCTGCAAAGAGTATTTTTTTGAGAGAATTTAAAGGATATTTTTTAAGGCCTTTTTCATTTGCAAAATAAATCAACACCGAAGGCACCCAAAATATCGTACTAATCTTTTCTTGCTCTAAGTATTGTAATACTTTAGCGGGAAAAGCAAAGATATGATTAGGGATAATGTGCAAAGTTGCACCTTTAAACACAGTTGCCATAATATCAGAAACTGAAACATCAAAATAAAATTGGACTTGATTAGCTAAAATATCATTTTTATTGATATCAAATTCATCACAAAACCAAAAAGTATAATCAATCACACTCTTATGAGCAATACTTACTCCTTTAGGAATTCCAGTGCTTCCACTTGTAAAAAGCACATAAAGTAAATTAGTATCGATGTGTTTTTCTTTAGCTTTAGTGATTAGATTTTCATCGATATTAAAACTTTGAAAATCTTGCGTATAAAGAGTAGGTAAATTTAAATTTAATTTTAATTCTTTAGAGGTGATTAGAAGTTTTGGTTTTAAAACTTCTATAACTTTTTCTATTCTTTCTTTAGGACTTTTTTCATCTAAGAGTGTATAAAAGTTTCCACTTAAGGCTACACCAAAGAAAGAAATCAAACAATCAATGCCTTTAGGTAATATAATAAGAATGGCTTTTTGTAAAGGTAGGGTATCAGTATCTAAAGTTCTTAGAATTTCACTAGCAACTTTTTTAGAATAAAGATCAAATTCTTTATAGGTGATTTCTTTTTTAGCAAAAGGTTCAACAAAGGCTATTTTTTCACTAAA
>NZ_NXLZ01000036.1 GCF_005406205.1 Campylobacter estrildidarum | reverse complement strand
AGGAGTAAAACATGATTAGATTGGATATTGGAGATTATTATACTAGAAAAGAAGTGTCAAATCTCTTGAAAGTAAAAGAGCCTATAGTTCATAAATACGCAAAACAAGGTAAATTTAGAGAGTTTAAACAACACAGAAATTGTCCAGGGCTCTATCCAAAACAAGATATTGAAAATTTTATAAAAAAATATTTTGGACTTGTTGATTTAAATCAGCAATCTCATTTAGATAATCCCCCCACCATTGCATAAGAATGGTTTTTTCTTTTAAATTTAAAGCATGGTTGTATGCTGATTTAATTTTATTTTTCTCCACGTGTGCTAAACATAATTCTATAATATCGCTACTCATTCGATGTTTATCTCGATTTTCGTGTGCTAATGTGCTAAACATAGCACGAAAGCCATGTGGGGTAAAATCATCGTTAGAATATCCCATTCTTCTAAACATAGATCTAATTGTATTATCGCTTATAATTTCACTTTTGCTTCTTAAGCTATAAAATAAATATCCAGTATCAACACTCATTTCTTTATATTTTTTAAGCATATATACACATTGAGAATTTAAAGGTATAGTATGTGCTCTTCTCATTTTCATATCCTCTTGCGGTATATACCACATGCCATTTTCTAGGTCAATATCTTCCCATTTTGAACTTCTTATACTAAAACTTCTTTGTGCGGTCAATAAAGAAAACATGGCTGCAATTTTGACATTAATAAAACCTTTATAATTAACTATATCATTTACTAACGTTTTAATTTCTTTAATTTCTAAAATGGTAGCGTGGTTTTTACTTGCCTTGTTTATAAGTAAATCTTTTCTATTTAAATTTACTATAGGATTATTTTTAATATACTCTTTCATTACTCCATATCTAAAAATTTCATTTAAAAGAGTGAAGAATTTATCTGCACCTTCTTTTATATTTTCTTTTCTAAATTTCTCAAAACTTTTTAAAATATCTTTGATTTGAAGTTTGTCTAATATAATATCTCCATAAATTCCAAAAGCAAATCTTTGTAAATAACTCATATAGCTTTTATAAGTTTTTTCGCTTAGTTCTAATTTTTTAAGCTCCATTTTTTCAAGTGCTAAATGTTTAAACGTGATGTCGGTTTTTTCATGTATACTTTCATTATCTATTAGGTTAATCTTTAGTTTATCTCTTTGACTTCTTGCATTTGCAAGACTTAGGGTAGGGTATTCTCCTAAGGTTATTCTTTTATATTTTAAAGTTTTAGGACATTTATAATTAAACATAAAGGTTTTTTTACCACTTGGATAAACACAAAGAAGAAGGTTATCAAAATCAGCAATATAATATTTTTTATCTTTAGCCTTTAAAGCTTTTATTTTTGTGTCGTTTAGCATTTTATTCCTTTAGGTCAATAGAGTCAATAAGAAAATTTAACTAGGTCAATAATAAAGTCAATAAAAAATTTTTGTAAAGTATAATAAATTAAAATAAATTAAAGATAATCTAAAG
>NZ_NXLZ01000035.1 GCF_005406205.1 Campylobacter estrildidarum | reverse complement strand
CTTATCTCAAACCACAATTTGATATACCCCCCCCCGTACCAATTATTATTAGCTCTTATTAAAGCTTCTCCTAGTTTATAAGTAAAACATTCTTTTTCTTTTAAGGCTTCTTGATAATCAGGATAAGATTCTAAAGGGGGTAATTTTAAAGAAGGATCTTTTTTTATTTTTTCCTCATAAATTTTTTGTTCTTGTTTGTGTTTATCTTTTATATAAGATAAAACATAAGGCATTCTTATATATCCTAGTATGCTTTTTGAATTTTCTATCATAGCTTGTCCTAGTTTATAGGAAAGTTGGTTTTGAATTCTTGCTTTGGCTGAATTAGCTTGAATGAAAGTTACTTTAGGATTAATAATATCCATTTTAATTCCTAAAGATTTAGCTAACTTTTTACTTTCTAGTTTTTTAATGATTAGGTCTTGTTCTAAATTTAAAATTTCTAAATTATATTTTTTATCTATTAAACCTTTCATTTGGATGTTTTCATCGGTTAAATTAGATATTTGAGTATTTAAGGTATTGATTTGATTTTGCAAAGGTGTTTGTTTGATAGGATCTATTATACTACAATACTCGTCTATAATTTCTTTATACCATTCTACCCGAGGTATAAGGTGGTTAAAATTGTATTCTTCATCAATTTCTATGTTTTCTTCAGCTAAACTTTCAAAGTCAATATCTTCATTATGATAGTTTCCTTCAGGAGAGGCAAGTAGGAATCCTATAAATCCTATAGGATTATTTTTGCTTAAAATTGTCGTATTTCCAGTGATTTTGATATTTCTATTATAAATATCGAAAAAAAATGAATATTGCGAATCGATATTTCTACTAAAACTATTATCTTTATTAATATCACCTATTTTAAATTCATAATTATTTTGTTCATTCCAAACATGAGCCCCTAAAATAATATAATTATGATATATCTTTTTAAATTCTAATTCATTTTTTAACTCATAAATTTCTTCTTGGCAAAGCCAACTTGCTTTATTTTTAAAATTACTTTCATTAATTTTTTGCATTTCTCTAGCATTTAAAGCAATAAATTTAGGGTTGTCATTTTTTATATTTATATTTTTAGGGAAAGAAAAATTTTCAATATTATCTGCTATTTTTTCTCCAATTTCTCTCATAATAAAATCAAAATCATGAGCTTCATCTCTTCTTATAAAATCATACAAGTTTTTTTCAAGATAATATCCATTTAAATCAATAATATTAAAGCCATAATTTTTAATAAGTTTTTTATGTAAGGCATAAACCAATTTTGAGCATTGTTGATTGAGCCATTTTTGTGGGGTAGGAGTTATAAAACAAAGAACTTTTTTATTTAAAAAATACAATTCCTTATATAACCAATGAATGACTTGATAGCTTTTTGAAAATAATTCAGGAGAATTATACTGAACAATATCGTGAACATTAGATGCATTTATAATCAAATCCGCGGTTTTTAATATTTGATAATTTCTAGTTAATTCATATAGATTTTGTAAAGCAGCGGTTCCACCTAATGATAAATTTTTTACATTCATTCCCTTATTTTTTAAACCTTGCGTAATTCCATTTTTAAA
>NZ_NXLZ01000034.1 GCF_005406205.1 Campylobacter estrildidarum | reverse complement strand
TTCTTTTGGTGTAATTTTCAATCGCTTCTTTAATGATTTTATTTTTTAAAATCAAAGCTTCTCGGTGATTACGATTACATTCAACCGCCCCACCGATTAAATAATTCGGTGGTAAGTCTCGATCGTTATGTTGAGTTTGTATTGGATTAGATTTTTTAAAATTAATACTAGATATTTGAGCCATTTATTTTTATATCAAATTCTTGTATAATTTTTTTTGCATTTTCTATTTTAGTTTCAATGCGTTTTTTTTCAGCTTCTAATTTAGCTAAATCTTTCAAAGCTTTATTAAACTTGGAAACCGCTTTTCTTTTTTCTTGTAAATCCATTTGCAACCCCTTTTAAAAAAAATATATAATTGAACTTGTGAAATTATATCATATTTTTTTTAAAACAAATTAGCATCTTATTTTAATAAGGTGTCTAATTTGCAAATTAGACACCTTGACAAGCAAGGAGTTAATTTGCACTGCGTGGCTTTTAATATTTAATCTCATCAAGTTCGATTAAATATTATTTTAGCAAATATTGCTTAAAAAAGTATCAAGCATTCTTTTAAATTGCTCTTTGTCTTTAGCTGTAAATTCTTTATAAGAATTATTTACAAGGTTTTCGTATTCGTCTCTAATCATCTCTACACATTGTAAAGAAAGCTTTTCAATATCAAATGATAAAACTTGATATATTTTACCTTCATATTCAAACTTTATTTTTGTTCTTAATATTTCGTTACAGGTATGGATTATTTTTTGTTCTAAAGTCAAAGTTTTACTAACTTCTTTCCCTAGTTTTTGCATTTCGATATTTTCTGGTTTAAAGCTAAAGACGATTGCTGAAACTTTACCGCCCCTTCCTCTAGTTCCTTTTTCTTTCTCTTTCTCATAAGCTAAATTTTTAAAAGGGACTCTGATTTGGTCAAATAAGTTGCGTTCTTTTGAAAGTTCTTTAATCGCTGGTTTTAAAATCCATTTGTCGATATTATGCATTAGATATTTTTCAGGTATATCCATAATTTTACAAAATTCATTCCATTCAAAACGTGCTTTGCCTGTAGTCCTGTATTGTTTTAAAAGCCTGTAAAGAGTTTTTGTATATTTACCGCTAAGGGCTATAAATTCGGCTAATTCAAAAGCTGTAAAATTAGCGGTTAATTGATTAATAAGGTATTCAAATCGTGGATTAATTGACATTTCTATTCTAAGCAAATTATTATAATTATAATCTCCTTTTGGATACCATAATTTAAAACTTTGAAAAAGATTTATAATTTCTTTTCCGATCAAATCTCTTTCTTTGTCTTCGATTAAAATCGTAAAATCAGCTTTAAAAAATTTATCTCTTAATATTACAAGCATATCTCCTAAAGCTTTATTAGTAAGGTTTTCTGTGCTAAAATTTAAAAGTTCACTTGGTGTAAATTCTATATTTTCACCTGCTTTTTTTTCTTTAATTTTGGTAAGAATTCCAAAAAGTATATTTTGTTCCTGTTCTGTAAAGCTAGGTAGCTTGATTTTATTGAAGTCGTTGTGGTATTTAACAATATCGCTCATTTTTTTACCTTTTGAAGTATAACCCTAAAGGCAAGGGGCTTTACTGCCCCTGCGGTCTTA
>NZ_NXLZ01000033.1 GCF_005406205.1 Campylobacter estrildidarum | reverse complement strand
TAATCGGTGGGGCGGTTGAATGTAATCGTAATCACCGAGAAGCTTTGATTTTAAAAAATAAAATCATTAAAGAAGCGATTGAAAATTACACCAAAAGAACAGGACAAAAGCTACAAGCAAAAAGCTATGAATGGAGTGCGGTTGTCAATATAAAGCCCGATACATCATTGAATGATTTAGAAAATTTAGCTAATCACTTTCAAGAAAAATACGGCTTTCAATGTTATCAAATCGCTATACACAGGGACGAGGGGCATATAAGCGATGATGGTGAAAAAATTATCAACCATCACGCACATTTAGAGTTTATCACGCTTGATAAGCAAACAGGTAAGAACAGGCAAAGGGAATTAAATAAGACTAAACTAAGAGAAATGCAAACTGAAGTCGCTGAAATCTTAGGAATGGAAAGAGGCGAGGATAAACGCATAAGCAAAAGACAACGCGTAGAGCCACGCAAATACGCACAAATGAAAGAAGCCGAGAAAAAGACTAAGAAACAAGAGCTTTTAACTAAAAACCAGTATAAAGAAGCGATTGAAAATTTTAGAAAATCACAAGTAGGAAAGGGCTTAAATAAAGAGTTTTTTAGGGATTTATCTAACTTAAAAAAGAACTTTGAAGCCATTAACGAGCAAGAATTATCAAAACTTTTAAACGATATCTTAGACCAGCATTTGCAAATCGAAAAAGAAAATCGAACAATGAAAGAAATCATCGGTAAAGCTAGAAGTGAAGATGGAAGCCTTGGTATGCTAGTCGAAGCTGAAATCCAACAAGGCAAAAGCGAATTTGTAGTTGATGAGATTAAGCAAAATATTTCTTATCGTGCCTTGAGAGATGCTAATTTTAAAGGACTTCAACAAGAAAACGAGCGATTGAAAAAAGAGAACCTAGAACTAAAGCAAGACATTGAAAAAAGGGATAATTTTATAAATAATCTAGGTAAAATGCTTAATTTTCAGGGCTTAAACTATACTACCCCTTTAAACGAGCTAGAACGCTATTTAAATCAAAAAGAGCAAAAAAACGATGATTTGTATCAAAAAGAAAATAAAAACGATTTAAAAGCCAATTTTGACAATTTAAACGATACAAATCTTTTAAATCAAATCATCGAACAGGCACAAAGTGAAATGCAAGAAATAAAACAAGAAAGAGAAAAAAGCTTTCAAGATAAGCTTAAAAGTTTTAAAAAAGAGCAAAAAAAGCCAAATACAAGGGGTTATGATTTCGGAAGATAAAGCTAAAACCAGAGAAAACCAAACACTCTTCTAATCAGCCTGTAGCAAATCGCACCTGTTAAGGTGCTATGATTTGCGAAAAGGGGGGTGCGGGGGCTGTCTGAGTGCGTAGCACGGAAGACGGACAAAGCCCACCGCCCTAATGCTTATCTAAACCTTAAAGGGAAGATAAGCATAACTCTTAAAAACAACTTAAAAACTTTTTAAGAGTGTCAAGGGGTTTTAGGGTCTCCCTAACGAGTTCTCGGAGTAGCAAAAATGCGTTTAGCTTTGTAGCTACGTAGAGTAACCTCGCCCTAATATTAAAATGATAGTATTTTTAGCTTAAATTTTCAAGAAAAACTATATATTTTTAGTCTATTTTTTGCTACTTAAGAAAAGTTTAAGATTTTTTGATTTTTTCCCTTGTTTAATATTACTCTTGTTTATACTTGTTTACGGGCATTTTAGCTATGGAAAAATGGGG
>NZ_NXLZ01000032.1 GCF_005406205.1 Campylobacter estrildidarum | reverse complement strand
AATGGTGGGCCTAACAAGACTTGAACTTGTGACCTCACCCTTATCAGGGGTGCACTCTAACCAGCTGAGCTATAGGCCCTTAATCATGGTGGAGAATAGCGGGATCGAACCGCTGACCTCCTGCGTGCAAAGCAGGCGCTCTCCCAGCTGAGCTAATTCCCCATAAATTAGCTTTTCATCAATCTTTGAAATCTAAACAAGGATGATTGAGTTTATATGAACTAATGGTTGTGAGACTCATTAGTTTGTACTCTAGAAAGGAGGTGATCCAACCGCAGGTTCTCCTACGGTTACCTTGTTACGACTTCACCCCAGTCGCTGATTCCACTGTGGACGGTAACTAGTTTAGTATTCCGGCTTCGAGTGAAATCAACTCCCATGGTGTGACGGGCGGTGAGTACAAGACCCGGGAACGTATTCACCGTAGCATGGCTGATCTACGATTACTAGCGATTCCGGCTTCATGCTCTCGAGTTGCAGAGAACAATCCGAACTGGGACATATTTTATAGATTTGCTCCACCTCGCGGTATTGCGTCTCATTGTATATGCCATTGTAGCACGTGTGTCGCCCTGGGCATAAGGGCCATGATGACTTGACGTCGTCCACACCTTCCTCCTCCTTACGAAGGCAGTCTATTTAGAGTGCTCACCCGAAGTGTTAGCAACTAAATACGTGGGTTGCGCTCGTTGCGGGACTTAACCCAACATCTCACGACACGAGCTGACGACAGCCGTGCAGCACCTGTCTCTAAGTTCTAGCAAGCTAGCACCCTCATATCTCTATAAGGTTCTTAGGATATCAAGCCCAGGTAAGGTTCTTCGCGTATCTTCGAATTAAACCACATGCTCCACCGCTTGTGCGGGTCCCCGTCTATTCCTTTGAGTTTTAATCTTGCGACCGTACTCCCCAGGCGGTACACTTAATGCGTTAGCTGCATTACTGAGATGACTAGCACCCCAACAACTAGTGTACATCGTTTAGGGCGTGGACTACCAGGGTATCTAATCCTGTTTGCTCCCCACGCTTTCGCGCCTTAGCGTCAGTTGAGTTCCAGCAGATCGCCTTCGCAATGGGTATTCTTGGTGATATCTACGGATTTTACCCCTACACCACCAATTCCATCTGCCTCTCCCTCACTCTAGATTACCAGTTTCCCAAGCAGTTTAATGGTTAAGCCATTAGATTTCACAAGAGACTTGATAATCCGCCTACGCGCCCTTTACGCCCAGTGATTCCGAGTAACGCTTGCACCCTCCGTATTACCGCGGCTGCTGGCACGGAGTTAGCCGGTGCTTATTCCTTAGGTACCGTCAGAATTCTTCCCTAAGAAAAGGAGTTTACGCTCCGAAAAGTGTCATCCTCCACGCGGCGTTGCTGCGTCAGGGTTTCCCCCATTGCGCAATATTCCCTACTGCTGCCTCCCGTAGGAGTCTGGACCGTGTCTCAGTTCCAGTGTGACTGATCATCCTCTCAGACCAGTTAAGCGTCATAGCCTTGGTAAGCCATTACCTTACCAACTAGCTGATACTATATAGTCTCATCCTACACCGAAAAACTTTCCCTACTCAACTTATGTTAAGCAGGAGTATAGAGTATTAGCAGTCGTTTCCAACTGTTGTCCTCTTGTGTAGGGCAGATTAACTATACCTTACTCACCCGTGCGCCACTAATCCACTTCTAGCAAGCTAAAAGCTTCATCGTTCGACTTGCATGTATTAGGCACGCCGCCAGCGTTCACTCTGAGCCAGGATCAAACTCTCCATAAAATTATAGAAAAGTTTAATCTTTTTCTTCAAAGAAAAAGTATTTAAAAAAATTTATTTAAGATTAAAAGGTTTCTTTTTTAATCTTAATTTATCATAGATTTACATCATTACTTATGATTAAATCTTTCTCTGGCTCAATCGATCACTTATTTAGATTTCAAAGATTGACTATAAGATTTGAATAACAATACTAAATTAAAAGAACAAAATTTTTTAGATAAAAAATTTAGATAAAAAAAGGAAATGAAAGTATAACTAATTAAGCTTAAAGGGGGATTAAA
>NZ_NXLZ01000031.1 GCF_005406205.1 Campylobacter estrildidarum | reverse complement strand
ATGCGGCTTCAGTTTATACTATCTCTACTGGTTCAGGTTTCTCTGCTGGTTCGGGAAATTCTCAATTTGCACCTTTAAAAACTTCAGCAGGTAATGCAGCGGGTGCTACTTATAAAAATGCAGGTGTTACTACACTTAAAGGTGCTATGGCTGTAATGGATATCGTAGAAACTGCTACGACAAATCTTGACCAAATCAGAGCTGATATTGGTTCGGTACAAAATCAACTTCAAGTTACAATCAACAACATCACTGTAACTCAAGTAAATGTGAAAGCTGCAGAATCAACTATAAGAGACGTGGATTTCGCAGCTGAAAGTGCGAATTTCTCTAAGTATAATATCTTAGCTCAAAGTGGATCTTATGCGATGAGTCAAGCTAATGCAGTTCAACAAAACGTCTTAAAGCTTTTACAATAATGAGGATTTTTATCCTCATTAGATTAATTTCTTTTTTTCTAACTCATCTTGCAAAGGAATAATAGCTTTTTTTAAAGTTAAATTTTGTATTGTTACAAGTTCAAAAATACTTTCTATTAAAGATTCGTGAGCGTAAAGCCAAGCGAAAAGTTTGTTTTGTCTTTCGCTTTCATTTTTAATACTCTTCACATATAAAGTAGCTATAATGCTTTCTTCGTGATAAAGTGTTGGGCCTAAAATTTCAAGTAAAAAATTATAACGTTTTAAATCTAAGCGAGCTTTTAATTTATCTAAGTTTTGATTAAGTTGATCTAAAGTAATTTTCAATTTTCCTCTTTTTAGTGCGGCTAGTTGATTTTTAATTTTTTTACATTCTTTTAAAAAGGTTTCAGATAAAGACATTTGTTTTTTTATTTTTTTATAGGCTTCTAGCATAAGTTCATTTCTTTGTTCTTTTGGAAGTTTAGGAATTTTAGGGAAAGGTTTTTTTAAATCTTTTTTGAGTAAAGTCTCACAAATTTCTTTAAAAGGTTTTTCTATAGTCCCTTCTATCCTAGCTCCACCTTCGGTGCAATTATAGGTTTTTATGTTATTTTTATTATTTGCAGATATGAAATTTTCAAATATTTCTCTAAATAAAGTCCAAATTTTAGAACTTTGAACTTCACCTTTTCCACCATAAGCTAAAGTGGTAAATTTATTTAAATCTCTTTGATAGTGTCCATCGTGAAGTTTTTCGTGTAAAAAATTTTTTGTATGAGATTCACCTTTGCTACCATAGGCTAAATCTTGTCCTATGAAAACGATATTTTTGTAGTTTAAAGTATTAGCTAACTCATAATTCATATGGGCAACACTCATTCCACAGCTCATATAACCAAATTCTCGGAGTTTTAAAGATGAGGCAAAAGATAAAGGTCTTGTAACTAAAATGTAAGATCTTTTATTTCTTTCTAGATAATCAATAGTATTTTTATGGACTAAAGAAGCTACAACAAAAGTGATTCCTTGATCAAATTCTTTAAAATCATTATTAAAACACTCTGCTACGATCTCATCTCTTTCCATCATACAAACATAATCAGGCTTGATATTATGTTTTGCTAAAATAGGATAAGCACTATCGGCACAAAAAATTGTGGCTTTATTTGCGTATTCTTTAATCAAAGGTAGTTGTTTAGCAAGACTTGGTCCAGTTGAAATAATGATGGCTACATTTTCATTTTTGGTATTTCTTCTTTTTTTGAGTAAGGTTTGATAGCTTGGATGATTGATCATTTTTGGAATATTGCAAACAAATTGCTCTATACCTCGCAAAGCATCTCTTGGATCATTGCCTTTTCTAAGACTTATATTTTTAATTGCTTTTAAATTTAAGGTGTTAACCTTGAGTATATCTTCTTCGTAATTTTTATAAAAATTAGAATGTGTATATAAAGTGTAAGTCTTAAAAAATCGACTGATCGAATCTAAAGAAAAAATAGTATCTGCTTTAGTATATGTCATATGAGGAGTATAGATTAAGATAAGTCGTCCTTTTCTTAATTCTTCGCTTAAATCTAACAAATTAAGAACAATAAAAATAATTTCTATTTCTTTTTCAAAAACAATAATCCTTTTATGATGTTTATTTTGAAGTAAGGCTTTATATAAAATTCCATTGCCTAAACCATAAAAAAATAAAGCCGGATATCTATCATAATCTTTAAAAAAATCAATTTTTTCTTCTAATTCACTCAAAGGACTTTTATAAATAGCTTTTAAACTTCTTTTTTTAATGATATTAATATTAAGACTATCTTTGCCAAAGGTATAAGAAAATTCTCTCAATTCTTTTATTTTTTGCAATTCGGTTTTAAGTTCTTTATATTCTCCGCCACCCATAGCTTTTAGATTTTTATCAAATAATTCATTCTGCATTTTTCACCTTCTCTTTCCATTTTTCCAAACCCCTTAACTCTAACTCATCTTCTAAAGGAGTGATGTTATCTAATAAAGCTTTTTCTTGTGTTTTAATATGCGCATATATCATTTGTAAGAATTCTATATGTTCTTTTACCCATAATAAAGATTTATTATAGCTATCTTCTGGAGTTTTTGGATTTAAAACATAAATCCTAGCTAAATTGAGTTCAAATTGATTTAGAAATGGTCCTAAGATTTCATATAAATCTTGCATTTCTTTTGCATCTTCAAGTTTTAATTTAACTTTGTCTATTTCTTTAATAAGATAATTTAATACCTCTTTACCTTCTTCTAAATTAGAAATAAAATTTAAATTAGAAAAACTTTCCTCAATATTGTTTAAAGATTTTAAAAGCTCCTCACTAAAATCCTTACAATGTTTAATGCTTTTATAAATTTTATAATAAGACTTAAGTAAAAGTTCATTTTGCTTATCTTTACTTAAAGGTTCTATTTTAGGGAAAGGTTTTTTTAAATCTTTTTTGAGTAAAGTCTCACAAATTTCTTTAAAAGGTTTTTCTATAGTCCCTTCTATCCTAGCTCCACCTTCGGTGCA
>NZ_NXLZ01000030.1 GCF_005406205.1 Campylobacter estrildidarum | reverse complement strand
GCAAGTGCTGGTTTTGGCAATACAAATGAAAATGAAAATTTTCAAATTATCAACGTAGATAAAACTTTTTTAACTGAAGTTTTAGGAGTGCCTTATAAAACTCAATATGATATGATTAAAATTTATGGTGAAAGTATGGAACCTTTTATACAAAATGGCTCTTTCATCATCATAGACACCACTAGAAATTCACTCGATAAAATAAGAAATGGCGATGTGGTGATTTTTCGCAATAACGATAATGAACTTTTTTGCAAACGCATTCTTAAAAATGCTTTTGATGATGATGTAGTTATTAGCAGCGATAATTTTAATTTTGGAGATAAAAAAGTAAAGAAGAGTGCTTTAAAAGATTATGTATTTATAGGCGCGGTAATTTGCTCTTGTAATGCAAGGATATTTTTAAATCAAATTGAAAAAGTGTAAATGTTTTATTGGTATCGTGCAGAGTTCTATTCTATTTTACTAATATAATATCAAAAATAGCTCCATTCATATTAATCACAAGTCTTTTATTAAAAAAAATCATAAAAATATACCAAACAATAGGTTTGATAACCTTAGAATAAAATAATTGTTAATTTAAAAATTATTTTATTCTAATTATAAACAATTTTTATGCTTATATTAACTATTAATGTTTTATAATAACGCATAAGGAAAATATCATGTTAAGAAAAATAGAAATATCGGGCTTGTATTCTTTTGGAAAAGAAACGCAAATTATTAATTTCACAGCTCAACCAAAAAGCAAATTAAAAAATACAAAATATGAATATAATTTTAATTTGTCGCAATTTGGAAAACCTATGAAATCGGCAGTATTTTTTGGAAAGAATACTAGTGGAAAAACAAATTTTTTCATAGGTGTCAAAATTTTATTAAATATAATCAAATATGGTTTTTCTCATACCTTAAGAGAGCATTTAGCAAACAATGCTTTTAATGAAAACTCAAATTCTATAAAATTAAAGATCGAACTGTCTGATAATAATAAAAATATTTTCGCTTATTTTATAGAATTTAATAAAGAATATGTTCTAAAAGAAACTTTTTCAAGAAATAATAAAACTATATACAATTTTGAAGATGAGAAAGCTACTTTTAATATTTATAGCGAAAAAGATAATAATAAACAGCTAGGGATATTCTTTTCAAGAAAGCTTAGCGAAAATATTTTTTATTTCTTAAAAGATTTCGACATAGAACAAAAAGAAGAGTTCATAAGTCTTATAAACAATATTGAAGTTTATATGAATAGTAACTATTCAAAAAAATATAATTTTGAATTTGAAGAAAACAAAAAGAAATATTTTTTAGAACACAAAGAAAGCATTTTGGAGCTTTTTCAATTACTGGATAAAACTGTAGAAGATTTTGAGTTTAAAAAACATGAAAAGGATGAAAAAAATACATATGAAATCTTTTTTGTTCGTAATGGAAAGAAATTTAATTACCAAATAGAATCAGAAGGTATTAAGAAGATAGTATGTTTTGCGGATAAAATAACTCAAATTATTGAGGAGGGAAAAATTGTTTTTATTGACGAACTTGATTCTTCGATAAGTACTTTAGCTTTAATACTTATGTTTAATAATCTTATCAATACAGAAGAAAATCATAATGGTCAATTAATCGTTTCATCTCATAATGTTTTGTTATTTGATGTAAGTTTTTTAAATTCTCAACAAATATTTTTAATTCAAAAAGATCGACACCTAGAAAGCAAAATAAGAACTTATTATGAGTACGATATTAGAAGCGAAAAGAAAAAAGCATATATTGATTATTTGAAAGGGCTTTATGACGAATAAAAAAACAAGGCCTAATATAAAAATTTGGTGCGAAGGTAAAACAGAAAAAGACTATTTTGATTCACTCCTCAAATATTTAAGGAGTGAAAATATTCAAATCGACATACAAAATTTAAAAAACAACAGTTCATATAAAAAAATACTAATTAGCATAAAAAGAGAACCTTATAAAGATAAACTTATTATCATAATAGATTTAGATAGAGCAAAAAAAGATAATAATGAATTAAAAAATTTAAAAAAACTTATAAATCATATTAAAAATTCAAAAGACGAAATACATTTGTTTCTTACTCTTGATAATTTTGAAGATTGGCTCAGATTTCATTTTATAGATAAAACTGAAAATAGTAAGGCAAGTTTTTATAAAAAATTAGGATATAAGGATACTAAAGATTTTAAATCAAATACTAAAAATTTATATTGTCAAATTTTAAGAAAAAATGGAAATATAGAAAATGCTGAAAAATATTTTAGTAAGATTGAAATTTTTTGCGATAAGCAATGCAATATTAATGAAGATTCATTAAATAATAAAATTCAAAGCAATTTATATTATTTTAGAGAAATAATAGAGAAATATAATAATTTCGAAATAGAAAATAAATTATTAGAATTAATTAAGCAAAACGGTAATATTGTTAGTGAAAGTGATTTTTTAATGCTAGAGCAAAGACTTAATATAGACGATAATGCGTTAGAAATTTGTTTTAAGCAATTAATAGAACAAAATAAAATTATACCTGTTTGGGTTAATCCAAGCACTAATTTATGTGTTAGCGAAAAAGATTTTGAACATTATGAAATTGGTTATAGTGTTATTTAAGTGCAATAATTGGGAGAATTTGCTATAAAAAAACTTATAATATTACCTCTATTAGCAACTCTAGCTTTTGCTGATTATACGCAATATAAACCAAGCGAAGAGTTTGCTAATTATTTTACGACACAAAATTGCTCACAAGTTTTGGATAAATTCTATTATTTAAATTGTTATGATTATAATTACAAAGGCACTAAAGCGGTAGCTTATAAAGTTGAAGCTTCAAATTTAAAAGGCAAACAAATTAAAAAACGTCCTCGTTTTGAAGATGATACTAATATTCCTAAAAAATACCGCACCACTTGGAGCGATTATAAAAATAGTGGTTACGATAGAGGACATACTCTTTCTAATGCTTCAATGAGAAAAACCACTCAAGCACAAAGAAGCACTTTTTTAATGAGCAATATCACTCCACAAAATCCACAAATCAATCAAAGAGTTTGGAATAAGATTGAAAAAAGAGAAAGACAACTAGCTTTAAAACTCGGAAGTTTAGAAGTTTTAAATTTAATCAATTATGACAATAATCCACAAAGAATAAAAAATAATATAGCTATTCCAAGCTCTTATGTTAAGATCTTAAAAGGCAATAATTTTAAAGAATGTTATCAAGTG
>NZ_NXLZ01000029.1 GCF_005406205.1 Campylobacter estrildidarum | reverse complement strand
TAAAGAATAAGTTTTAAACTTCACAGCTTATATTTTTGCTTAATATAAGTGTTTAAATGCTTTCCGTCTTAAGATAATAAAAAGTCTTATTATAAAAACTTTAACAAGGAAGTGATGCGTTTTAGAATCAACTAAAAAGGTAAAAAAGGTAAGCTACTAAGAGCGAATGGTGGATGCCTTGACTGGTAAAGGCGATGAAGGACGTACTAGACTGCGATAAGCTACGGGGAGCTGTCAAGAAGCTTTGATCCGTAGATTTCCGAATGGGGCAACCCAAGGTATAGAGATATACCTTACCTAATATAGGAGCGAACGAGGGGAATTGAAACATCTTAGTACCCTCAGGAAAAGAAATCAATAGAGATTGCGTCAGTAGCGGCGAGCGAAAGCGCAAGAGGGCAAACCCAATGCTTGCATTGGGGGTTGTAGGACTGCAATGTGCAATAAGTGAGGTTAGCAGAACACTCTGGAAAGTGTAGCCATAGAGGGTGATAGTCCCGTATGCGAAAACCGAACTTTAGCTAGCAGTATCCTGAGTAGGGCGAAACACGTGGAATTTTGTCTGAAGCTGGGTCGACCACGATCCAACCCTAAATACTAATACCAGATCGATAGTGCACAAGTACCGTGAGGGAAAGGTGAAAAGAACTGAGGTGATCAGAGTGAAATAGAACCTGAAACCATTTGCTTACAATCATTCAGAGCACTATGTAGCAATACAGTGTGATGGACTGCCTTTTGCATAATGAGCCTGCGAGTTGTGGTGTCTGGCAAGGTTAAGCACACGCGAAGCCGTAGCGAAAGCGAGTCTGAATAGGGCGCTTAGTCAGATGCTGCAGACCCGAAACGAAGTGATCTATCCATGAGCAAGTTGAAGCTAGTGTAAGAACTAGTGGAGGACTGAACCCATAGGCGTTGAAAAGCCCCGGGATGACTTGTGGATAGGGGTGAAAGGCCAATCAAACTTCGTGATAGCTGGTTCTCTCCGAAATATATTTAGGTATAGCGTTGTGTCGTAGTATAAGGGGGTAGAGCACTGAATGGGCTAGGGCATACACCAATGTACCAAACCCTATCAAACTCCGAATACCTTATATGTAATCACAGCAGTCAGGCGGCGAGTGATAAAATCCGTCGTCAAGAGGGAAACAACCCAGACTACCAGCTAAGGTCCCTAAATCTTACTTAAGTGGAAAACGATGTGAAGTTACTTAAACAACCAGGAGGTTGGCTTAGAAGCAGCCATCCTTTAAAGAAAGCGTAATAGCTCACTGGTCTAGTGATTTTGCGCGGAAAATATAACGGGGCTAAAGTAAGTACCGAAGCTGTAGACTTGCATACAACTTAGATTATTTAAGTTTAGAATATAGAAGCTAAGTTATATTTTTACTGATTTTTATAGAGTAAAGATAGAAATAAAACTTAGTAAAATCAGTAAAAATATTCTTAGTCTAAATTAAGTAGTTTAAGTTGTATGCAAGTGGTAGGAGAGCGTTCTATTTGCGTCGAAGGTATACCGGTAAGGAGTGCTGGAGCGAATAGAAGTGAGCATGCAGGCATGAGTAGCGATAATTAATGTGAGAATCATTAACGCCGTAAACCCAAGGTTTCCTACGCGATGCTCGTCATCGTAGGGTTAGTCGGGTCCTAAGCCGAGTCCGAAAGGGGTAGGTGATGGCAAATTGGTTAATATTCCAATACCAACATTAGTGTGCGATGGAAGGACGCTTAGGGCTAAGGGGGCTAGCGGATGGAAGTGCTAGTCTAAGGTCGTAGGAGCTTATACAGGCAAATCCGTATAAGAATACTCCGAGAGCTGAAAGGCTTTTTGAAGTCTTCGGATGGATAGAAGAACCCCTGATGCCGTCGAGCCAAGAAAAGTTTCTAAGTTTAGCTAATGTTGCCCGTACCGTAAACCGACACAGGTGGGTGGGATGAGTATTCTAAGGCGCGTGGAAGAACTCTCTTTAAGGAACTCTGCAAAATAGCACCGTATCTTCGGTATAAGGTGTGGTTCGCTTCGTACTAGGATTTACTCCGAAAGCGAAGAAACTTACAACAAAGAGTCCCTCCCGACTGTTTACCAAAAACACAGCACTCTGCTAACTCGTAAGAGGATGTATAGGGTGTGACGCCTGCCCGGTGCTCGAAGGTTAATTGATGGGGTTAGCATTAGCGAAGCTCTTGATCGAAGCCCGAGTAAACGGCGGCCGTAACTATAACGGTCCTAAGGTAGCGAAATTCCTTGTCGGTTAAATACCGACCTGCATGAATGGCGTAACGAGATGGGAGCTGTCTCAAAGAGGGATCCAGTGAAATTGTAGTGGAGGTGAAAATTCCTCCTACCCGCGGCAAGACGGAAAGACCCCGTGGACCTTTACTACAGCTTGACACTGCTATTTGGATAAGAATGTGCAGGATAGGTGGGAGGCTTTGAGTATATGACGCCAGTTGTATATGAGCCATTGTTGAGATACCACTCTTTCTTATTTGGGTAGCTAACCAGCTTGAGTTATCCTCAAGTGGGACAATGTCTGGTGGGTAGTTTGACTGGGGCGGTCGCCTCCCAAATAATAACGGAGGCTTACAAAGGTTGGCTCAGAACGGTTGGAAATCGTTCGTAGAGTATAAAGGTATAAGCCAGCTTAACTGCAAGACATACAAGTCGAGCAGAGACGAAAGTCGGTCTTAGTGATCCGGTGGTTCTGTGTGGAAGGGCCATCGCTCAAAGGATAAAAGGTACCCCGGGGATAACAGGCTGATCTCCCCCAAGAGCTCACATCGACGGGGAGGTTTGGCACCTCGATGTCGGCTCATCGCATCCTGGGGCTGGAGCAGGTCCCAAGGGTATGGCTGTTCGCCATTTAAAGCGGTACGCGAGCTGGGTTCAGAACGTCGTGAGACAGTTCGGTCCCTATCTGCCGTGGGCGTAAGAAGATTGAAGAGATTTGACCCTAGTACGAGAGGACCGGGTTGAACAAACCACTGGTGTAGCTGTTGTTCTGCCAAGAGCATCGCAGCGTAGCTAAGTTTGGAAAGGATAAACGCTGAAAGCATCTAAGCGTGAAGCCAACTCTAAGATGAATCTTCTCTAAGTTCTCAGCAAGACTAGCTGTTTGATAGGCTGGGTGTGTAATGGATGAAAGTCCTTTAGCTGACCAGTACTAATAGAACGTTTGGCTTATCTTTTTATAAGCATCACTTCCTTGTTAAGGTTTTTACCTTAAAAAGAAAGTAAAGGTTTTTAACTTGCTTTTAACATTGTTTTTTAAGTATTCATCAAAGAATATTTAAATAACAATGTCCGTGATTATACAGATGTGGAAACGCCTTGCTCCATCCCGAACCAAGAAGCTAAGCACATCGTGGGTGATGATACTACGCCTTACTGGCAGGGGGAAAGTAGCTCATTGCGGACTTGTTAATTTATTCTACTTCTTAATCTTCTTAGAGTATTTAATCTTTTATTTTTT
>NZ_NXLZ01000028.1 GCF_005406205.1 Campylobacter estrildidarum | reverse complement strand
TTTTCCCTTGTTTAATATTACTCTTGTTTATACTTGTTTACGGGCATTTTAGCTATGGAAAAATGGGGATTAAAATTGCTAAAAGTGAGATTTTTCGCTATAAAAGTGAGATTTTTCGCTATAAAACCCCCCTTAAAAGTGAGATTTTTAATGTTAAAAATGGGGTTAAAACAGACAAAAATTTAATGAATATTGTCTTTATTAACTAAAATTGTGATATAATTATTTTACCCCTAGAGATAGGGGTAATTTGACCAAAAGGACATACTATGAAGCAACATAGTAAGCGTCTTAAGGTAGCATTATATCTAAATTTTAGGTTTTTTAAACTTAAAGTGGCGATATTTTTTGTGAAGTAAGACCGCAGGGGTTAAGCCCCTGTCCTTTTGGCCTTAAAGGCTAATTATGCAAACACCAAAAAAAACTAACAAAAAAAGAATTCAAAAAGCAGTCGTAACTCAAAACAATCGCTTTGTTTATGCTAAATATGATATGAACACAAACGAACTTAAAATGTTTATGTGGATCGTCGCACAAATAAACAGCCAAAAAGACACTTTATTTCAAGTTTGTGAAATGCCATTAAGTGAAATTATGGAACTATGGCAAAGAGATGATAAAAATCCAGATTATAACTATATAAGGGATTTATGTAAATCAATGCTACAAAAAACCTATGTCGAGGATTTTAAATTGCTTGATGAAAAAACGATGAAAGAAACAACTATTTTCAAAGGCTATACACTCTTTAAATCTATTGAATACAGACAAGGACAAGGGTATATCACTTATCAGCTTAACGATAGTCTTATGCAATACTTGCTAGACCAAAAAAGAGATTTTACCCAGTTAAAATTTAACGATATTCAGCAAATGAAATCAGCTTATAGCATAAGAATTTACAATATGCTTGTTTGTGAGTTAAAACAGAACAAACAAAGCCTTAAAATCAATCTTGCAGTATTACAAAACCTTTTAGAAGTTCCAAAAAGTTTATTAGATTGGCAAGGTTTTCAAAGACGAGTTTTAAGTCAAGCCGAAAAAGATATAAATAGCAAATCAAATCTTGTATTACTAGAAATAAAAACTTACAAAACAGGGCGTAAAATTACGGACTTAGAGTTTATCTTTGATTATAAAAACAACGATAAACGCATCGCACAAGAAAAAGCCAAACAGGAGAAATTTTTTACCAAGCTAAAAGAAATACTAAGCAATTATATAGGCAAATCAATTTATGATGAACGCTTTGGTGAAATGATCGTAACTCATTACGACCACAATGAAGCTGATAATAAAATTTCAATCATCGCACAAAGAAAGAGCGATGATAAATTTGTGGCTTTTGGTGTTAAAAACTTCAAAGACATACAAAGCTTAGAGAAGTTAAAAGACAAAGCCGAAGAACTTTTTTACTTAGATAAGCAAAGAGTAATTAATGCCAAAGAAGCACAAAACTACAAAAATCTTTTCACAATGGATTAAGCAGATATATCTAAAAGCTGATCTTTTTTATTACCTGCATTTGTAGAATTGCTAATATCTTTATCTTTCAGCTTTGTTTCTTCTTCTTTTTCAGCTTTAGCTTCTACTTTTGCTTTTTTTTCTTGGGATTTCAAAGAAAAATCTATAGTTTGTCTATTTACTTCACTCTTGCCAAAATTTGTGGTATCCATAACACCACAAGGTGTTACAAGTATCATTTACATTGTCCTCTTAGTTTGCAAAGCTTATAGTCAATATTATCAGTATAAATACCTTGATTATTGCATTTACTGTAATCTCTTCCGTATTGATAAACTAAAACACAACCTTCGTAATGTGGTTGAACTATAGGCTGTTGAGATACAGTAATTTTATATGCTGAAGCAACACTAGATAATGAAGCAATTAATGCTAAACCTAAGATAATTTTTTTCATTTTAAACCCTTTCTATGATTATTTTTGATATATGAATAATTATAAAAGTCAAAAAATTAATTTAATATTAAACAAGAAAAAAATCAAAAATTTGATTAAATGTTGAGAAAAATTTACTCATTGCAGTATAAAAAATCTATTTAAAACACTATTTTATCGATATTTAATGTTAAAAACGAGTAAAATTTTAAGACTTTACACGTTGTCGGGTAAAATGTCTGTTTTAGATATACTTTTGTCGGGTAAAATGTCTGTTTTGTCGGGTAAAATGTCTGTTTATCAAATTTCAGCCCCCATTTTTCCATAGCTAAAATGCCCGTAAACAAGTATAAACAAGAGTAATATTAAACAAGGGAAAATCAAGAGTAGTAACTAATTTATAATCTACTCTTTTATTTATTTTTTAACATTAAAAATCTCGGTTTTAGACGGGTTTTTCACATTAAAAATCTCGGTTTATGAAATTTCAAGCCCCATTTTTCCATATATTATCTACTATATCCAAAATCTCTTTTAATCTGTCTTGCTTTATTTATTGTCTTTTTAAAGCTGTTTCTAATTCGTTCTCTAAGTTCTGTATATTTTGCTTGTATAATGTCTCTAATTGTTTCAATTCTTGCTCGTTTAATTGCTCCGTTTCTTGTGTTTTCTGTTTCAAATCCTTGAAACTCTGTTCTAAGCCGTTGAGTTTGTTTTTCATAGCTTCCAAAGCGTTCTCGTATGCTATTCGTTCGCTCTTGATTATCTCGTGTAATTTCATCTCTGCTTGTTGATATTCTGTTATCTTGTCCTGTAATCTCTCTATTTCTGCTATTAATTCTAATTCTAAAGTCGTCATTTTCTGCCTTTTCTAATCTAGTGGTAGGTAATAATAATTGTCTTGCACTATCACGCTCTCTTTCGGCATTTGTATATAAATTTTCCCGCTGTTCGATTTTGTTGTTAGCTCCTTGCTGATCTGATAAGGTCTTATCCACAGATACCATACAACTACGCTTAAAATCATCATCGTAAGCATTCCCACTAAAAAACTCATTGCTAGGCTGGATATTTTGAATTTCATTAGCTGTATCTTGTAATTGTATTTCTCCATTTTTTCGATTGAATTTTCTAGTTTTTCCCTGTAATCGCTCGTTAAATTTTCTAATTGTTTCTCTGTAATACTCATCTTTTGATTGAATGAATTTATCAAGTTCTCGTTTAGTTCGTTCAAGCTTTGATTTAATATCTCTTTGTTGATACTCTCTTGCTCTGCTTTCTTTTTCTGTGCGTAAGTCTCTAAGCTTTTCAAAGCTTCTAAATTGTTCATTGTAAATGCCTCCTTTAAACCTTTTAGCTTTTTTGCTTTCTGGTAGTTTAATGCTTAAATAATCACTTCCTTTTCTTGTTACTTCGATATTGTTTTGCTCTAAAAAATAAATGAGTTCGTCTCTTGAGTTTATAATTTCATTAGCTACTTGCTTGTGAAGTATCTTATCTAGGGCTTCATAGTCCTTAAAAAGTTCTTTTTCTTTTTTGCTTCCTTGTAGGGTTTGTTCTTTGCTCGGATCTTTTGGATTTGTAAAACCATAGCATAAATTAACAAAATCACGCCAAAAATCAATTCTTTTATTATCAATGGGGTGGTAGTAAGGGTTAAATGACTTTTTGCTTTCTAGGTCCATTTTTGGAATTATAAAGTTTAATTCTAATCTGCCCTTGTCTGTATGTTCTATCCACAAAATATTATAACGTCCTTGCATTGCAGGAGTTAAAAGGGCGTTTTCAAAGCTTTGCATTATTTCTTTTTTGGTGTTCTCATCGATGTTTTTTTCTTCAAAAGATAAAACACCTACGCAAGTTTTATGCTTTTGGCTCATTGATTTAATAAGCTCTCTTGTTAAAAACTCGTCCCCTTTTAATATTCTTGCTGTGCCTTGATTAACTCTCTCATTTAGCATATAATCAACCGATGATACACCCCCGCCTTTTTGAGTTTTAAAGAATTTACAAATCATTCAATGGCTTTTCTAAGTTCTTTTAGATGATTTTCAATGCGACTTAACATTTCTAATCCTACGCGATCAAGTCCGCCTTTTGATGTGTTTAAATGCTTTGCAACTTGATTTAAATTATTACCCCACTTAGAAAGCTCGGCTATAAAATCTCTATTAATTGGAGTTTGTTTTCTTTTAAAGGTCTTTTGCTTTAGCATAGATTTTAAAGCAAAGCTAGAAAAATTAAGCTCACTTTCTTTTAGTTTGATTTGTATTTGCTCCCACTCATCTTGTGAAAGTCTTAATCTTTTAGTTAAAGTTTTAATGCCTTACTCCTTTCTATTAGCTTAAGCAAATCGCACCGCTAAGGTGCTATGATTTGCGAAAAGGGGGTGCGGGGGCTGTCTGAGTGCGTAGCACGGAAGACGGACAAAGCCCACCGCCCTATTGTATATAGTCTCTAAGCAAAAAACACTCTAAATTGCAATATAAGCTAATAGGCAAGAAAAAGTAAGCCTTTCTCTTTGAACTGCTCTAGGACGGCTTACGTCCTTCAAGCTCTCTTTTGCATTTGAAAGTTTTTTTCTCTCACGCGCGCGTACGCGTATGCGTATCACTCACGCACGCACGCGGTTTTTAAATTTTTAAATATTTTTATATATTTTTAGGCAACGTTCTAGAGCCTATATGAAGGGGCTTAGCGGAGTATTAAAAGTAGAAATTAGGAGTATTAAAAGTAGAAATTAGGAGTATTAAAAGTAGAAATTAGGAGTATTAAAAGTAGAAATTAGGAGTATTAAAAGTAGAAATTAATTTATAATACTACTTTTAATATATAGTTTAATTTCTTTAATATTTTGCTTTATATCATTATTTTAAGGGGCTTAGCGGAGTATTAAGGGGGTAAATTGGGAGTATTAAGGGGGTAAATTTATTGACAATCTACTTTTAATTAAGAGTAGAAATTATTGACAATATACTTTTAATATGCTACAATAAAAAATCCGCCTTGAGTTTTCACTCTTGGCGGAAATAACCCTTTAAAGGCTTAACTATGAAAAAACATAGTAAGCGTCTTAAAGTAGCATTATATCTAAATTTTAAGCTTTTTAAGCTTAAAGTGGCAATATTTTTTGTGAAATAAGACCGCAGGGGCAGTAAAGCCCCTTGCCTTTAGGGTTATACTTCAAAAGGTAAAAAAATGAGCGATATTGTTAAATACCACAACGACTTCAATAAA
>NZ_NXLZ01000027.1 GCF_005406205.1 Campylobacter estrildidarum | reverse complement strand
TAACAATACTAAATTAAAAGAACAAAATTTTTTAGATAAAAAATTTAGATAAAAAAAGGAAATGAAAGTATAACTAATTAAGCTTAAAGGGGGATTAAAGGTAGGATTATCCTAGTTAGATTTAAATTTTTAAACATTAATAAATTTTGAAATACTCTTGAATTTTTTTAGAATTGTTATTTTTTGTAAGCGATAGCATAAGCAAAATTCTAGCTTTTTGTGGATTTAAATCTTGAGCGCAAATAAAACCTAAATCTTCATCTTCTTTGCTTAAAACAACTTGACCTGCTTGTATGCGAGAGCTAACCGCAACAATAAGATTTTTTTTCATTAAATCTTTTAGTATATTTTTTTGATTTTGGTGTATATTTCCTGATCCACTTCCTGCTATTACTAAACCTTGCGTTCCATTGTCAAATAAAGCTTTTGCTGCAATACCGCTTCCATCATCAGAATAAGAATAAAGTATATCCACCTTAGGCAAATTTTCAAGATTATCTATATTAAACGGAGTATTTTTAGTGTGTAATTTTTCAATTGTATTATAAAAATATACTTTCCCATCTAAAATATATCCTAAGTCTCCAAAATCTGGAGAAAAAAAGGCGTCTAAATTTAAAGTATGAGTTTTTGTTGCAGTCCTGGCACTTAAAATTCGATCATTCATAACGATCATAACGCCTTTATTTTTAGATTTTTCATTAGTGGCTAAAGCTACAGCATTATAAAGATTTTTAGGACCATCTGCACTCATAGAAGTTGCTGGACGCATAGCACCTGTTAAAACTACTGGTTTATCGCTTTTAACAGTTAAATTTAAAAAATAAGCACTCTCTTCCATAGTATCTGTTCCATGCGTAACCACCACTCCATCTATTTCATCTTCAATCAAAAGCTTATTGATTTTTTTGGCAAGATTTAGCTGAATTTCATTAGACATACTAGAACTATCTATATTAGATATCTGATAACCTATAATTGTTGCAAATTCTTTAATTTGTGGTACAGCATCAAGCAAAACTTCTATATTTAAAGCCCCTGCTTTATATCCTGTTGTAGCAATAGCACTATCTATAGTTCCTGCTATAGTTCCGCCTGTTGCTAAAATTGCAATTTTTGGTTTCATCAATCTATCCTACACTTTTTTTGGTTAAAATTTCTTTTATAATAAATTGAGGGCTTAAAAGTCCTCTAAATTCATTTTTAGAAATACTGCCAAGTATGTTGATTTTTTCATTAATATTTGGTTCTTTATCAAAATTAAAAAATAAAGCTTCAATAATTTTATTTTCTTTGGATAAAACCAATTTTAAATGTTTTTCATTCTTTCCTAAGATTTTCTTATTTTTAACTTTTACATTTTCTAAAACAAAAAAAGGTCGTGGATTTTTATGTCCAAAAGGTTCAAAAGATTCTAAAATTTCTAACATTTCAAAATCAATTTCTTTTGGTTCTAATATCCCTAAAATTTCATCAGCATCTAAAAACTCATTCTCATGAATTTGAGCACATTCTTGCTGCATCAAAATTTTAAATTTTTCAAAATGTTGAACATCCAAGCTCAAGCCTGCAGCACCCTTGTGTCCGCCATAATTGTTCAATAAATAATTTGCCTTAGAAATTAAAGATAAAATATCAATTTTACCAACACTTCTAGCACTACCTTTTAAACGTTCTTCATTTTGTGAAAATACAAAAGCAGGTTTATTAAAATGTTTTGCCAAACGGCTTGCTACTATACCCAAAACTCCTTCGTGCCAATTCATTCCAGATGCTACAATACAAGAATCATCATCGCTGATTTGACTTAAAATTTCTTCAAAAAGTTGCCTTTCCTCATCTTTTCTACTTTCATTAAAATTAGCAATTTGCTCTAAATATTCCAAAGCTTTATTTAAATCTTTCGTATGTAAAAATTCATAAGAAATATTCGCATCATCCATTCTTCCAGCACTATTTATAAGTGGAGCGATTAAAAATCCTATACTATCTAAAGAAAATTTATCCTTTTGATAATAATTTTTAATAGCCTTAAAAGCTGCTCTTTTAGATTTATTTATACATTCTATTCCTTTTCTCACTAAGGCTCTATTTAAATCTCTAAGTTCCATCATATCAGCAATTATAGCAATAGCTAATAATTCTAAAAATTTAACCATATCATATTTTAATTTACAAACTTCTTTTAAGGCAGCAATTAAATACCAAGCTACCTGAGCTCCACAAATTTCTATATCTGGAAAATCGCAATCTTTTTGTTTAGGATTTATTATCGCAAAAGCATCAGGCAAAACATCTTGAGGCATATGATGATCGGTAATGATTAAATCAATATTTTTTTCTTTACAGAGTTTAGCAGCCTCAAGAGCTGCTATTCCGTTATCTACTGTTATAATTAAATCCACATTCAATTCATTAATAATTTCGGAATTTAATCCATAGCCGTCTTTAAAGCGATTTGGAATTTTCACTATATAATCAAAACCTATATCATCAAAAAATTCTGCCATAATCACACACGATACTATGCCATCAACATCATAATCGCCCACGATGGCAATTTTTTCATTTTTTTCTATAGCTATTTTTATACGCTCTGCTGCTTTATAGATATCTTTTAAGCAGCATGGCAAAGGAAGATCGCAAAGTTTAGTATGAAGATCTTTTTCAAAACGAGAAGCTAAAATTTTTTTTACTTCATTTTTATTGATCTTTTTCATAATGAATCGCTGCCTTAATAAAACCGAAAATCACTGGATTTGCGTGTTCTAACCTTGAAGTGAATTCAGGATGAAACTGCACGGCTAAAAAAAATGGATGAGAGTTTAACTCTACGGCCTCTATGAGCCCTTGACTTTCTCCGCTTACAATTAGTCCGTTATTTTCAAAATCTTTTCGATATTTTGGATTAGCTTCATAACGATGACGATGACGCTCTTTTACGCTTTTTGTATTATTATAAACCCTTGCCAAAATAGTTTTAGGTTTGATTTCACACTCATAAGCACCTAAGCGCATAGTTCCACCTAAAGGCGTTTTAGCAGTTCTAATTTGTTTTTTTCCATTTGAATCGATAAATTCATCAATTAAATAAATAATAGGATTTTTACATTTTTCATCAAATTCGCTTGAATTTGCATCTTTAATTTTCAAAACGTTTCTAGCAAATTCCACTAAAGCTAGTTGCATTCCAAGGCAAATTCCTAAAAATGGAATTTTGTTTTCTCTTGCATAATTGATTGCTTTTATTTTACCCTCTATTCCTCTAGATCCAAAACCTCCAGCAACTAAAATTCCACTAATATCCTTAAATGCTTCTACTAAATCTAAATTTTGAAGTTTTTCGCTATCAATCCATTTAAGTTCCACTCTAGTATCAAGTGTTGCACCTGCATGTATAATAGCCTCAGTAAGACTTTTGTAACTTTCTTTTAAATCCACATACTTGCCCACAAAAGCAATTTTTACTTCATTGCTTGGAGCAATCACTCTTTTTACTAAACTATTCCAATTTTCCATATTTGGCTTTAAAATTTTAAGATTTAATATGCTTGCAATGGGATTTAAAATATCTTGTTTCAAAAAATTAAGTGGAATTTGATAAATACTTGCTGCATCTACACTTTCAATAACACAATTTTTTTCCACACCACAAGAAATAGCAATTTTATCTTTTAAATCCCTATCGAGAGATTTTTCACTGCGACAAATAATCATATCGGGACTAATTCCTATACGTCTTAACTCTCCTACGCTATGTTGAGTTGGTTTGGTTTTTAATTCTCCTGCTGCTTTTATAAAAGGCACAAGAGTTAAATGTATATTCATAGCATTGTTTTTGCCCACTTCTAAACGTAAAGCACGAATAGCTTCTAAAAATGGAAGGCCTTCTATATCACCAACTGTTCCTCCAATTTCTACAATCAATATATCTTTATTTTTTCCTGCTTTTTCAATTCGATCTTTAATCTCTCCTACAATATGTGGAATAACTTGTATTGTTTTTCCGAGATATTCTCCACGCCTTTCTTTTTCGATGACACTTTGATAAACGCGCCCTGTTGTGAAATTATTATCTTGAGATAAACTCTCATCTAAAAAACGTTCATAATGCCCTAAATCCAAATCTGTTTCAGCTCCATCATCGGTTACAAAAACTTCACCGTGTTCAAAAGGACTCATTGTTCCAGGATCAACGTTAATATAAGGATCTGCTTTAAGTATGCTCACTTTTAATCCCGAATTTTTTAAAAGAGTAGCAATCGAAGCAGCGGCAATTCCTTTTCCTAAAGAACTTAAAACCCCGCCTGTTACGAAAATATATTTTGTTTGTTTTTTCATCGCTCAATTTAACCTTAATTTTTAATTTAATTATAGCTTAATAAAACTTTTTATTTCATTAGAATTTTAAGTAAAAAATGCGAGAATTATAAAAAACAAATTTCATTATTCAAGGAAAAATTATGAAAATCACTTTACTTTTTCACACTCCACTTTCTATATGTTCTCACGCAACAAGAACTTGTTGGCAAAGCTTTGAAAAAGGCGATTGCGGCGGTGAAAAAGATAAGGAGCTCATTGATCGCGTTGGCAACAAATTCAAGCATGCTTCAACCTTAGAGCATTTAAACTATACTTTTTATATTCAAGGAATTTCAAGAGCTTGCTTACAAGAAGTTGCACGCCATCGTCATACTAGTCCTAGTGTAAAAAGCACAAGATATACCCTAAAAGAACTTCGCAATGAAAATGAATTTAAAGTCGGAGATTTTGAAAATGCTAGTCGATATTTGGTGCTTTGTGGAAATGAAGAAGTGGATAATGCCAGCATAAAAGCTTTAGAAAATTTAAGAGTGATTTTGCAAAAAAGTATTAGTTTAGATATAGCCAAATATTGCTTACCAGAAAGCTATAAAACTGAACTTACTTTAACCATAAATGCTAGGAGTTTGCAAAATTTCATTTCACTTCGCAGCTCAAAATCTGCTCTTTGGGAGATTAGAAACTTAGCTAATGCTTTATTTGAAACTTTACCAGAGGAACATCAATTTATTTTCGAGCATTGTTTGCATAAAGATATAGAATAAATTTTATTGATGACTATTGTTTTACAATCATTATCCATAAAAAATAAATTAACTTTTAATCTCTTATTTTAATGAAAAAATAAGAATTTTTTATTGAAAAATAAATTATTTTTTTATAAAATTCGCTTTTTATAAATCGTTAAAATTTCAACAGAAGGGGATAGTTATGAGTATAAAAATTAAAATGTCTTTAATTGCTAACATAGTAGCTATAATTTGTTTGCTTGCCTTAGGTATTGTGACTTTTATTTTTGTTAAAGATGCTTTAATAGACCAAGAAATCTCTGCACAAACAAATTACGTCAGAACTGCAAAAAGTTCTATGCAAAATTATAATGAAGTAAAACTAGCGGTTTTAAAAGAACTTTCCAATAGTCTAAACAAATTACCTTTAAGTAGTTTTTCTGATGAAAATTCTATACTGCATAGTGCAGGTTTGATTTTTCAAAATCATAGAAAAGCTGGAGATTTGTTAGCAGCTTATATAGGTTTACCAAACGGTGAATATATCGGAAGTGATCCAAGAAGCGATAAAAAAAATGTTGATGCTATTATCTATGGAAAAGCAGATAATTACGATTCCACAACAAGAGATTGGTATAAAAACGCAAAATCAAAAAATACTTTATTTATGTCTTCTGCCTATATAGATACAGCTACTAATCTTCCTTGTTTTACTTACTCTATGCCTTTTTATAAAGATGGTAAATTTATAGGAGTACTAGCAGTTGATGTCTTAACAACAAGTTTGCAAAATCAATTTGATAAATTATCAGGAGATGTATTTGTTTATGATAAAGATAATTATGTATTTGCTTCATCAAATAAAGCTTTTTTAGGGCAAAATCCTAATATCCCAAATATTGATAGCTTATTTAAAACAACTGGAGATTATAAATCATTTTCTTATGTGAGAAATCAGGGTGGCGAGAGACTTGCTATGTGTTCTAAATTTAACGATTATACTATTTGTTCATCTGAACCTGTAGAGAAAATTCAAGCATATGTTTCTAAAATAGCGTGGATACAAGCTATTTTAGTTATAGTTACTATTGCTATAAGCATTGTTTTACTCTACATCGTAACAGCCAAACTCCTCTCCCCACTCACCACCATCCAAACTGGTCTTAACTCATTCTTTGATTTCATCAATCATAAAACAAAGAATGTCTCTACTATTAATATAAAAACTAAT
>NZ_NXLZ01000026.1 GCF_005406205.1 Campylobacter estrildidarum | reverse complement strand
AGGGAAAGGTTTTTTTAAATCTTTTTTGAGTAAAGTCTCACAAATTTCTTTAAAAGGTTTTTCTATAGTCCCTTCTATCCTAGCTCCACCTTCGGTGCAGTTATAGGTAGAAAAGCCTAATTTAGATGATTGTAAAATATGCACTTCAAGAAAATGTTTGAAGACCAACCATACCCAAGAGCTTTCTATAAAATCTTCTCCTCCATAAGCTAGGGTTGTATATTTTCCAATATCTTTTTTGTAAGCTTCTCCTTTTTTACCAGCTTCGGTTAAGTATGTGTATCCACTAGAATGTGATTTTCCATCTTTGCTATAAGCTAAGTCTTGTCCTATTAGGACGATATTTTTATGGTTTAAACATACCGCTAAGCCATAAGCTATGTGTGCTACACTATGTCCTGAAAATAATTCTCCAAATTGGTTAATTTTTAAATATTTTATAAATTTAGATCCTTTATAAGCTAATATATAATTTCTATTATTACTTTCTAAAAATTCTATAGTCTTTGGATGAACAAGCGAATTAAGGATAAATAAAACATCTTGATCAAATTCTTTAAAATCGTTATTAAAATATTCTGATGTAAGCAAAACTCTTTCTAAAGAACAAACATAATCAGGCTTGATATTATGTTTTGCTAAAATAGGATAAGCACTATCGGCACAAAAAATCGTGGCTTTATTTGCGTATTCTTTAAGCAAAGGCAGTTGTTTAGCAAGACTTGGTCCTGTTGAAACAATGATAGCTGTTTGGCTAAGATTTGATCTTTTTTGCAGTAAGGTTTCTAAGGTTGGATGCGTAATCATTTTAGATAAATTATAAGTAAGCTGTTCTATGCCTTGTAAAGCATCTTTTGGATCATTACCTCTTCCTAATATTGCATTTTTAAAACTTTCTATAAGATTGTTATTTAGTTTTAAAATTTCTTCTTGATATTTTTCATAATAATCACAACTAAGTTCTAAAAAATAAATTCTAGAAAATTGAAAGAAGGGATGACAAGAACAGAGTCTATTATAATCTTCTAATGTGAGAATATTGGTATCAAAAATAATGAGTTTATTTTCTTTTAGCTCTTGTGAAAAATCTAAAAGATGAAACATAATCCAAATAATTTCTATTTCTTTTTCAAAAACTACTATATGTTTGAGATTTTGATTTTGCAAAAGCGCTTTAAATAAAATTCCATTACCAAAGCCATAAAAATAAAGCACTGGGTATAAAGCATACTTTTCGTTGTAAGTATTTAAAGTAGTGTTTAGTTCTCTAATAGCATCTTTATAAAGAAAAGTATTATCTCTTTTGTCTTTTAAATTAATGTCTAAATTATCTTTTCCAAGAACTAGTTCATAATGGGTGTTCTTAATCTTGCTAAGTTTTTCTTGTAATATAGAATTTAAATTATGCAAATTTTCTTTAAAAAGCTGATTTTGAGAAGGATTAAATTTCATCATAATACCCCTCCCCCGTTAAGGGCATTAATATTTTTCTCAAAAAGTTTTATCTGTTCGGAACTAAATTTCATAAAATCTCCTTTTATAAAATATCGTCATTTTGGTATTTTTCTAAAGCTTCTTTGATGATTTTATTTTGAGTATCTAAGTAACCAAGTCCTTGCAACCACCAATTTTTTTGATCGATAAGAAAGTCTTTGATTTTTTCGCTTTGTTTAAGATCGTTTAACACTTCAAAACGTAAAATTTCACATTCATTATGATAATAGATAGCTTGAGTAAGTTCATTAAAGAGTTTTAATTTTCTAAATTCACTAAAGAAACTTAAAAGATTTTTTCTGATTTTTTCTAAAGTTTGTAAATTAAGCTCAGAGCGCGCCAATTCAAAATCTAGTTTTTTAAGTTCATTTTGACATTTTTTGATAAAATCTTCACTTTGAGAAACATTTTTTTTAAGCAGTTTTTGAGTTTGTAAAAATAATTTTTGGATTTGGTTTTTTTCTAAGCTTTTTGGCATAGCAAAAGGCTTAGAAAGTGTTTCATCAAGTAAAGTCTCACAAATTTCCTTAAAAGGTTTTTCTATAGCGCCTTCTATCCTAGCTCCGCCTTCGGTGCAATTATAAGTAGCAATTTGTAGTTTTTCTTTAGTCCAAAAAATATCTTTTTCAAAAGCTTGACGAAATAAATTCCAAGTAAGCTGTGTTCTTACTTGTCCTTTTCCGCCATAAGCGGTGGTATAAACTTCCCCGCGTATTTCATCGCCTTGACTTCCGTGGATGTGTTCTTTTGGGTGAGAACTTCCATCTTCGGCATACGCTAGATCTTGTCCTATTAAAATGATGTTTTCATGTCTTAAACTTGCAGCTAACTCATAAGCCATATTGGCAACGCTTGCTCCAACTCCTATATAGCCAAATTCTTTTAATTTTAACGAGATGGCTGAGTGTAAAGGACGATGAATAAGCATATATTTTTTTTGATTTTTTTCTAGATAATGGATAGTATTTTCGTGTGTTAAAGAAGCAATGACAAATAAAATATCTTGATCAAATTCTCCAAAATTATTGTTAAAAAATTCAGAAGTTAAAGGCACTCTTTCTAAGGATAACACATAATCGGGCTTGATACCTTGTTTTGCTAGTATAGGATATGAAGAGTCCGCTGCTATAATTGTTGCTTTATTTGCACACTCTTTAAGCAAAGGCAATTGTTTAATAAGACTAGGCCCAGTTGAAACAATGATAGCATTTTTAACTTTTTGTTTTCTTTCTTTTAAAAAATCTTGAAAAACCCCGTGACTTAAAAGTTTAGGGATATTGTTTAACATGTGTTTAATGCCTACGATAGAATCGTGTGGATCGTTTCCTTTGTTTAGAACGATAAAACGGATATTTGTAATGAGTTTTTGGTTAAGCTCTTGAATTTGTTTGGCATAAAATTTAAGATAAAAATCACTATGTGCAAAGAGATTAAAAATTTTAACACTTTTTTGTATATTTTCATACATAAAAAGAGTATTTAGTTGTGCAGTAGTGATACTCGGAGTGTGAAAGAGTATGAGTTTTTCACTTTTTAATTCTTTGCTAAAATCAGTGAAATAAAAAGCAAGAGTCAAAATTTCAAGTTCATCTTCAAAAACGATGATGTGTTTATGGTTTTTGTTTTCGCATAAAGCTTTATAAAATTTGCCATTACCAAAGCCATAAAAAAATAAAACAGGATATTTTGAATATGTATTTTTATAAAAATTGAGATTTTCTAAAAGCTCTTTGTTGGGATTTTCATAAATTTTTTCTTGCGAGTTTGTGATGAAATTTAAACCTTCTTCGTTTTGATTGGCTTGAAATTTTTCCAATTTTTGCAAGGCTCTTAAATTATAAGCTAGAATTTGATCAACTTCAAAGAGTGCTTGGGTGTTTTTTAAAAAAAGCTCTTTATCCATAAGTGATTTTACCTTTATCTAAAGTCTTTTTCTTTCAAAGCTTCGCCAAATTCGATATCTCTTGTAGCTTTTTTGCCTAAAATTTCTTTATAAAATTTAGGATGAAGTCCAAAAGAAGGACGCACAGATTTTATATTTTCTTCGCTAAAAATTTCACCTTTTTTGATATCTTTACTTGCATATAAACTTCTTGCAAAAGTGCGGTTTTTTAAAGTTTTTTCATTAAGTTCTAAAGAGCCATTTCCTAAAGCACTTTCAGCTTCTCTTACAGCCTTAGTCATAGCTTTAAATTCATTAAAATCAAGACTGAATTTAGAGTCTTCGCTTTCTAAATTTTTATCAAGCATAAAATGTTTTTCAATCACTCTCGCTCCAAGTGCGACGGCCATAACTGGAGCTAAATGCCCAAAACTATGATCACTAAGTCCTACTTCAACGCCAAATTTTTCTTTTAAGCTTATAATCGCTCTTAAATTCATATCACTAATTTTTGTAGGATAAGCGGAGGTGCATTTTAAAAATATCAATTGTGAGTTTTTTTCTTCTTTAAAAATTTCACAAATTTTAAAAAGTTCTTCTTCACTCGCAATACCTGTAGAAACAATTGTGGTTTTATTTTCTTTAGCTATATAGCGGACAAATTCTTCATCGTTGGCTTCAAAAGATGCGATTTTATAGGCTATAGGATCAAATTGTCTTAAAAAATCCACATCTTTTTTAGCAAAAGGACTTGAAAAGCAGATTATATTTTCATCTTTAGCGGTTTTAAAAATTTGTTTGTGCCACTCATAAGGGGTTTTAGCACTTTCATAAAGTTCATAAAGTCTGCGTTTATCCCAAAGTCCGCCTTTAATAATAAAATCTTCTTTATCGCTATCAAGAGTGAGGCTATCTGGCGTGTAGGTTTGAATTTTTATCGCATCCGCTCCAGCTTCTTTAGCGGCTTTGATGCTTTTGAGTGCAAGTTCTAAACTTCCAGCGTGGTTTGCACTTAGCTCTGCTATGATAAATACTTTTTGATCCGTGTTAAAATTTCCTATTTGCATTTGAGTTCCAAATTAATTTTTAAAATAATATCGGTAAAATTGCTTTTATAAATTATAGCATAATAAAGGAAAGAAATTTGAATTTGCTAGAAGAAAAAATCAGTACGCATTTTAATACTTTAGAATCTCTTTATACAGGTTCAGGAACGAGTGCTTTGTTTTTGATTTTTAAGTATTTAAAATCAAAAAATAAAAATAAAGTTTTAATCCCTAGTTTGGTTTGTCCTCAAGTGGTTAGTGCGGCTTTAAAAGCAGGGGTTTGGGTAATTTTTGCAGATGTGAATTTGGAGGATTATACTCTTTCTTATGAAAGTTGTAAAAAAAATTATGATGAAAATCCTTATGATGCTTTAGTTTTAGTCCATCTTTATGGGCATTTTTGCGATGAAAGAATTATTGATTTTTGCCAAGAAAAAGATATATTTATCATAGAAGATTGTGCACAAACTTATAAAATCAATCCAAAATGTGATGTGAGTGTATTAAGCTTTGGCCATACAAAATTTTTAGAAAATGAGCTATGGGGTGGGGTAATTTTGAGTTCTAAAATTCCCTTAGATATTTTAAGAGAATTTAATAAAGAATTGACTTTAAAGATTGATAAACAAAAATTTGATGAATATCGCTTGAAATATTACGCCCTAGATACAAAAGATAAAAATTATTTTAAAAATCTAAAAAATTTACTTTTAGATTATACTTTTGTTTTTGGGAGCGGCGATAACCCTTATATAGAAGAGAAATTATCTCAACTAGATAGTGTATGTAAAAAGCGTAAAGAAAATATGCAAATCTATCAAAATTTTTTAAAACACGAACTTATTTTACATCCAAAGCCGAATTTAAATTCCATAGCTTGGCGTTATACTTTTAGATATTTGGGCGATAGAGAAAAATTGCTTGAAAGATTAAGAAAAAATGGGATCGATTGTTCTTCTTGGTATTTACCTTCACACTTGATTTTTGAAGGAAAAACTCAAGTAAATTCAGAAATTTTAAGTAAAGAACTAATTAATTTATGGTGCGATGAAAAAATAAGCAAAGAGCAAATTAAGGATAATATAAAAATAATTTTATCTTTGTTATAATTTTTTCAATTTATATTACAAGGATCGAAAATGAATACTCAAGAAAAATGGCATGAAATGCATTCTCAAAAAAGACATCAGCCTCGCTACCCTAGTGCCGATTTGGTAAGTTTTGTTTTGAAAAATTTCAAAAAAAACGATCAAATACTTGATCTAGGTTGTGGGGGGGGGCGACACGTGAAATTCTTAGCTGAAAATGATTTTTTAGCTTATGGCGTGGATTACTCAGCAAATGGGATCAAAGCAACTCAAGAAATATTAGACTTTCATAAACTAAAAGCAGAACTTAAAGTCGCAAGTGTCGATGATATCCCTTATGAAAATGAAAAATTTGACGGTGTGCTTTGTTATGGCGTTCTTCTTTATAATTCTAAAGAAGTCATAGAAAAAGCAGTTAAAGAAATTTATAGGGTTTTAAAAAAAGACGCGATCGCTTATGTTGTTGTAAGAAGCATTAAAGATTATCGTTATTTAAATAATGAAAAAATTTCAAAATATGAAGTATTGATTAAAGAAAATAATGATTCGCGCTCTGCTTTTGAAGAAAATGGAATGAAAATGTATTTTTTTGATAAAGATGAGGTGAAAAGAGTTTTTAGTGATTTTAAACAAATAGAAATTAACCATATGGAAATGTCTTTAGAAAATGGAGCTATTTGCAACCACAGTTATCTTATTGTTTTAAAAAAATAATTTTCTTGCAGTTTTTGCTATAATTTCAAACAAAAAGGATATAAAAATGACTCAAGAAAAATGGCATGAAATGCATTCTCAAAAAAGACATCAGCCTCGTTATCCTGGTAGTGATTTAGTAAGTTTTGTTTTGAAAAATTTCAAAAAAAACGATCAAATACTTGATCTAGGTTGTGGGGGGGGGCGACACGTGAAATTCTTAGCTGAAAATGATTTTTTAGCTTATGGCGTGGATTACTCAGCAAATGGGATCAAAGCAACTCAAGAAATATTAGACTTTCATAAACTAAAAGCAGAACTTAAAGTC
>NZ_NXLZ01000025.1 GCF_005406205.1 Campylobacter estrildidarum | reverse complement strand
AATGATTTTTTAGCTTATGGCGTGGATTACTCAGCAAATGGGATCAAAGCAACTCAAGAAATATTAGACTTTCATAAACTAAAAGCAGAACTTAAAGTCTCAAGTGTCGATGATATCCCTTATGAAAATGAAAAATTTGATGGTGTAATTTGCTATGGTGTGCTTTATTATAATCCTAAAGAAGTCATAGAAAAAGCAGCTAAAGAAATTTATAGGGTTTTAAAAAAAGACGCGATTGCTTATGTAGTAGTAAGAAATACAAAAGATTATCGTTATTTAAATAATGAAAAAATTTCAAAATATGAAGTGCTTATCCAAGAAAACGATACTTCAAAATCTTCTTTTAAGGAAAATGACATGAAAATGTATTTTTTTGATAAAGATGAGGTGAAAAGAGTTTTTACTATGTTTGAAATTTATGAGATAAATAGAATAGAAACATCTTATGAAAATGATTTGATTTGTGATAGTCATTATTGCATTGTTTTGAAAAAAAAGTAAAATATTAAATTTTGTAAAGGATTATGTATGGACTTTACTGCAAAGATAAAGAAAAAACAGCGACTTGAAGAAAAAAGTATGTATTTGATAGAATATGTATATAGAATTTTAATAGTTAAGAGATATTTGGATTTATTAGCTAAGTTAAATATACATCCAATTATTATTACATTAATTAATACGATATTATTTCCTTGTATATTGTATCTTATATATTTAAAATATTATATTATAGCAGCATTTTTGACGCAACTTTATGCCATTATTGACCATACAGATGGAATGTTAGCAAGATATACAGATAAACAAACTTATATTGGTTCAAGATTGGATAGATTAAATGATAATCTCTTTTTTAATTTGATATTTATAGTGATTGCTTTATCAGCTGATTTATCATTATATTTTTCTTTGGTTGTAATTATAAGTATGAATTTACATAATGTTTTTGGTTGGTTTTATTTTCCAAAGAAGCTTAGAACATTTGAAAAATTTAAGAGATTTGGTTTAAAAAAATGGTTTTTTGATAAAAATTTTATTTTAGGTATAGATGCCTCTTTGCTACTTAGCTTAATAAGTGTTTTTTTGATTTTACATGAGTTTAAATTATTATTCTATACAATATCACTTTGTTATATCTTTGATTTAATATATAGAATAATTGAAATAAAATTAAACGAAAAGGAGAAATAAATGGGAGAAATAAAAACAGAATCTACTTCTGCTGGCAGGGTTGTAAATAATTCCAAAAAAGATATAGATGCAATATTTATAGAAAAATATGGTCAAAGATGGGTTGATTATAGAAAGAAATGGGCTGATGCTTCAAATTATATATTAAATGATTTTCCTTTATTTGTTAGATTTGAAAATCAGTTTAAATGCAATGCTAGATGTACCATGTGTGTTCATGGTCATGCTGATTTAAGAAATGATTATAAATACGAAGGATATCTTTCATTTCAAAAATTTCAAAGTTTAGTAGATGAGTGTGATGAACATAAATGTCCATCAATAGGAGTATCTCAAACCAATGAGCCTTTACTAGATCCTGATATCATTGAAAGATTGAAATATCTTAGTTTAAAAAATAATATAATGGATATTCACTTTAATACCAATGCATCTTTATTGGATGAAGAAATGTCAAAAAAACTTTTAGATACTAATATTACAAGAATGAATTTTAGTATTGATGCATTCACTGAACAAACCTATAAAAAAATAAGAATAGGACTTAATTTTAATCAAGTGATTAAGAATATAGAAAATTTTATTAATCTAAGAAATAAAATGAATTTAAAATTGCCAATAGTAAGGGTGAGTTTTTTATTACAAGAGAAAAATAAACATGAATTAGAAGATTTTAAAAATTACTGGGTAGACAAGGCAGATTATGTAGCAGTGCAGCGTTATGTTCCAATTTCTCCTTTTGATGATGAAAGAAGTGTAGCTATATCTGATTCTCCTATAGCAGGAAAACAAAGTTGTTCTTACCCTTTTGAATCTTTATTTATACATGGTGATGGTTTAGTTGTTCCTTGTGCTAGTCATAGGGCAAAACATATAGCGGTTGGCAATGTAAATAATGATAGTATATATAATATATGGCATAATGATAAAATGCAAGAATTAAGAAAAGCGCATAAAGAAAATTTGTTAAGCTCTACAAAACTTTGTGATACTTGTTTATTTAAAGGATAAATTATGAAAAAAATAGTTTATGTTCCAATGGCAGCTGATATAATACATCCAGGTCATCTAAATATTATTAAAAAGGCATCGGAGCTTGGTTATGTTATGGTTGGATTATTTTCTGATAAAGCTATTGCGAGTTATAAAAGAGTACCGTTTATGTCTTATGAACAAAGAAAAGAAATTATAGAGTCAATTAAAGGTGTTGATGAAGTTGTAATGCAAGATGAAAAAGATTATGATACTAATTTATTGAAATATAAACCCGATTTTATGATTCATGGAGATGATTGGAATAATGGTCCTTTAGCTTCTTCAAAACAAAAAGCAATAGATATAATGCAGTCATGGGGTGGTCAAATAATAGAAGTTAAATATACAGAAAATATTTCATCTAGTATAATTAATAAAAACATCAAGGAAATAGGAATTCTTCCACAAGAAAGACTTGGATCTTTAAGAAATATATTAAATGCAAAGCCTATTATCAAAGGGATCGAAGCTCATAATGGTATTAGTGCTATGATAATTGAAAATCTTAACATAAAAGATGAAAATGGAGTGAGTCAGTATTTTGATTTTTTATGGTTAAGCTCTTTAACGGATTCTAGTTCTAAAGGTAAACCTGATATAGAATTTGTTGATTTAACCTCTAGAATGGCTACTGTAAATGACATATTAGAAGTTAGCACAAAACCTATTATATATGATGGAGATACTGGCTCTAAAATACCTCATTTTGCTTTAACTGTTAAGAGATTGGAAAGACTTGGCATAAGTGCAGTAGTTATAGAAGATAAAATAGGCTTAAAGCAAAATTCATTATGTGAAGATAATTCAAAGCATACTCAGGATTCTATAGAAAATTTTTGTCTTAAAATTCAAACCGGAAAGCAAGCTCAATTAACGAGTGATTTTATGATTATCGCAAGAATTGAAAGTCTAATTTTAGGAAAAGGTTTAGATGATGCACTAAATAGAGCAAAAGCTTATATAGAAGCAGGAGCTGATGGCATAATGATACATTCTAGACAGAAGGATGGGAAAGAAATTTTGGAATTTTGTAAAATTTACAATTCTTTTCCGAATAGAAAGCCTTTATTGGTTGTTCCTACAAATTACCCTTCTTTAAGTGAAGAAGATTTTAAAAATGCGGGAATAAATATCATTGTATATGCAAATCAGCTTTTAAGATCAGCATACACTGCCATGAAAGAAACCGCAACTTCAATTTTAACTCATAAAAGAAGTTTGGAAGCTGATAAAAATTATATTTCAGCACTAGATCTTATTAAATTGATTAAGGGAAATTAATGATCAATTCTCTGGAATTCGCAAATTTCTTAAATGAAAAATTTTCATTTTTTGCTGGAGTGCCAGATAGTCTTTTAAAATCGTTAAATAATGCTTTAGAGTTAAAATGTAAAAATAATTTTTTTGTAACAGCAAATGAAGGACAAGCTATAGCGTTTGCAAGTGCTTATAATTTATCTACTTCAAAAATAGCTCTAGTTTATATGCAAAATTCTGGTTTAGGAAATGCTATCAATCCGCTTTTATCATTGGCTGATCCGAAGGTTTATAATATACCTTTGATTATGTTTATAGGATTAAGAGGTGGTAAAGATGATGAGCCTCAACATTTAAAACAAGGTGAGGTTACTAAGAAAATTCTACAAGCATGCGGTATAAAAAGTTTTTTTTTGAGTCAAAATATCAAGAAAGCAAAAGAACAAATAGATAAGGCAATACAAGAATGTAATTTAAAAAAGCAGATTATTGCTTTTTTAATTAAAAAAAATACATTTGATAACTTTAAAGCTATAAGAGAAAAAAACAATTTTAAAATAATTAGAGAAGAGGCTATTTCTTTAATTCAAGATTATTTTAATCATTCAAAATTTATAGCTACAACTGGAATGATAGCAAGAGAATGTTATGAGTTAAGAAAAATAAAGAAACAAACACATGCCAATGATTTTTTGGTTGTAGGTTCTATGGGCTATGCAAGTTCTTTAGCTTTTATTATTTCTAAGTATTCTAGAAAACATATTGTATGTTTAGATGGTGATGGGGCATTTATTATGCACATGGGATCTATTTTAAATTTTAAAAATTCAAATTTTTTACATATAGTTTTAAACAATCAAGCTCATGATAGCGTTGGAGGGCAATTTACTCACGCTAAAAATGCTTCTTTTTTGAAATTATCCAAAGCGTGCGGATATAGCTATAGCTTTAGCGTAAAAACTATGAAAGATTTAAAAAATAAACTAGAAATCATTAAAAAACTCAATGGACTGATTTTTTTGGAAATAAAAGTAAAGCAGCAAACCAGAAAAGATCTCTTAAGACCAAAAGATATTTTAATGCTTAAGGAAGAGTTTTGCAAGGAGCTTTAATTTTTATAACTGGATTAAGCGGGAGTGGAAAAACTACTCTAGCTTCAGAAATTCAAAAAGATTTACTCGAAAAATATACCATAAAATCGATTCTTTTAGATGGAGATGAGTTAAGAGCTTGTGTTGGAAATTTGGAGTATTCTAAAGACGCTAGATTGGCAATGGCACGCTATTATGTTAATATAGCCAAAATTCTTTATCATCAAGGTTTTATTGTTTTACTTTCTACAATTTCTATGTTTGATGAAATCAGGAATTTTAATAGGCAAAATTTTAAAAATTATTTAGAAATTTTTTTAGATGTTTCTTTAGATATAAGGCAAAAGAGGGATAGTAAGAATTTTTTTAAACATAATGTTCAAAATATGGCAGGAGTAGATCAAGTATTAGAATTACCTACAAGTAGCGATATGATTTTAAAAGACAATTTTGATATTAATAAGTCAAAAATTCAAATTACCAAAAAAATTTTAAAGATGATTTAAACTTATTTTATTAATTCAATTTTGAAAAATACAATAAGCCGTCATAAAAACTATACCTCCCTCCTTAAGTGTGCAAAACTAAAGTAATAAAAAACGACATATTTCTTTACATATAATAGAATTTTTATTGATAAAAATAAACCAAAAGTACAGCTATAATATGAAAATTGTTAAAAAGAATAAAATTTAAGAGGATTAAAGTTATAAAAATGGTAAAAATCTATCTTTACAATAGAAAAAAAGAATTTAGATCTAACTAAATATAATTAAAATATCAAATTACTATAGATGAGAATTAAAAGAAAGCTATAGTGATAGAAAATTATAGATAGGGACCTTACAAGTACAGTAATAAATCAATTATTTGAAGAGAAGTTACCCAAGAAAGAAACTTTATACAAGTATTGTCCAAATAGCCTATGGTTTTTTAACACAAAACGAACTCAAATGCTTTTGCACATCAATGCACTCAATCAGCTACAGCAAGGAGAGCGAAGAAGAGCCGATAATATCTTGCGATGGACAAGTGCTAGGAATAATGAGATTGAAAGAGATGGATGGTTTAAAAAAGAATTAATATTAGATTATATTACATAAAAAATATAAAATATTATGTAATATGTATATACTTGACTTTTTATATTATTATGCTTTAATTATAAAAATTATTTACTAAAAGGAGTTTTTATGTTTAAAGAAGTGTGTAATACTTTGGGGATAAGTAGGACAGAATTGGCTGAAAAATTAGGATTATCCAAGACTACAGTAGATTCTTGGAGTGATAATTCAAGAATATCCAAAACTGCTAAAGTAACTCTAGAGTTAATGCTTGAGAATCATAAGCTTAAAAGTATAATTAAGAATTTTCAGGATGGATTTGCTTTGCTAAACTCATATAATTTAGGAGATAATATAACGAATAATACTTCTTCAAAAGATCATAATGATTTAATTAATAGAATTAATCATATTTTTAAGGAATTAAAATTAAGTGAAATAACTTGTGCAAGAGCAATGGGTGAAAATAGTTTTGCAAAAATCAATCAAATTTTAAATTTTAAAATGTATCCAGGTTTTGATTTTTTAGAGAAATTTGCATCAATATTCAAAATTAATCATCATTGGCTATTAACAGGCAATAGATATCCATTTGATAATAGTTTTATAAAATCAAATTTTAACTCGCAATTTATAAATGAAGCTGAAATTTTTTCTAAAATTTATATTGTTACTTGTAAAAATAATTTTGATTATACCAGAATAATTATAGTAAACCAAAACAATGAATTTGATTTTTATGAAACTTACTTTTGTATAGGAAGTAAGTTTATTATGGAGACTATGGAATGCAGCGATCTTTGTGACTTGTATGAATTTTATCAAAAATTCAAGTATAAAATTTCTTGTTTAGAATTTAATGAAAATGATTATAAGAAGCTTTTATCTAAGAATTATTATCCAAAAAATATTTTAGATTGTGGAGATATATCTTATTTGCTTATTGATTTGCTTGATTTAAGAGAGAATAATGAAAAAGAATATGGTGAATTTTTTGGAAAATGTATAAATATAATTAAGTCTGTTCGAAAAGATAGAGAAAAGAGAAGAATAGAGGGAAACAATATTAACTAAATTTAATATTCTAAGACTAATCAAGCTAGACTTAGAATATCTTTTGGTGATCTTATTGAGGAGAGGGAGATAATAAAATCAGACTTTTATTTTATTCATTGTTGCTTTTATTTTTATTTATAAAAACAGATGAAAGAAGATCAATATGTTCTAATAAGCCTTTTTTAATTTGAGTTTCTGGAACTCTCATAGGATCTAATTGAACAATAATCCCTTCTTTTCTAGCGTGCTTAACAGCAGGAATAAAATCACTATCAGCTGTGATTAAAATTATTTTTTCTACTTGATGTCTATTTGATAGAGTTGCAATATCAAGTCCTATTTTCATATCTACGCCTTTTTGTTTAATATCTAAAACAAAATCTTCTTCCTTTAGTTCGCTAATGCTAATTTCTTTACGTAGAATTTTTTTAAACTTCTCATAATCTTTAAATTTCCATTGAAATGCATTTTCGTCAATTTCACCTAATCTTACAGCAAAATAAGGTTGCTTTCTTAGATGATTTAATAGCTCACTTCTAAACTTATAAGTTGTAGTTTTGCCTAAGTTTTTAGTTTTATCAGTTTTTTTTAATATTGGAGGCTTAGGAACATTTTTATTTAATGGTTCACAATCATAGATATAAACTCTATGTAAATAATCTTTATTTCTTTTGAGTGTTTCCCATATATAATCATTTAATCTTTTTGCTAATTCTTTAGCTTCCATTGTTTTAAAATTTTTTATGGGTGTTATATCTTTGAATAAAAAACGAGAGATCTACAAGAACCGCATTTTCTTGTATTGGATAATAGAAAAATTATCTTTATCTATAAATCTGATTATTTATATCCATATTAATCCTTTTTATTAATTTTGAAAAGCACAACAAGTTGTCAATTTAAAAATACTATGCTAAAGAGACCACTCATCGTGCTGATGATATTGTAATTCTATCATAAGAATATTAATAAAAACTTACGACTATAAACATTATTGATAGGCTTTATAATCTTGTTATATTTTAAAGTTTTTCAAAACTTCTATAAAACCGCTTTTCAAATCAAAGTCATTTGACGCTTAAAATCAAAGTCATATTTTTTGACTTTGATTTCTAATGCAAAATTTTAACTTATTTTCTACTTTCAAAAGCTTTGATAATATCTGTTTTATATTGATAAA
>NZ_NXLZ01000024.1 GCF_005406205.1 Campylobacter estrildidarum | reverse complement strand
CTATTCTCCACCATGATTAAGGGCCTATAGCTCAGCTGGTTAGAGTGCACCCCTGATAAGGGTGAGGTCACAAGTTCAAGTCTTGTTAGGCCCACCATTGAATAATATTGAATTTTCCAGTTAAATAATCGTATAGAAATCACTTTTACCTTTTAAATATAGACTTTTTATTTAACATAAAATATTTTTTAATCCAAATGTTAATTCTTGCTTAAATTGTTTCTTTTTGAAAATTTTTTAAATAAAATAGAGACAATTTCTAAATAATATTAAGCTATTTCTAAGTAAAAATATAAAAAGCAATTTATAATACAGGTTTTAATAGAAATGTTAACGAGAAGATATGTGTGTAAAAGAGTATAACTAAGATGTAACACGCGGTAAGGAAGATGCAGGAATCATTAAGTAATCATCGAGTATATGAAGATTTCTGTGTATATAAATTATCAAGCTACTTATTTATTGAATGTGAATAAAGACGAGACTGTATTTTCTGTTGAGACTAGACAGTTTATTATAGACGATAAAGAAAATAATAAAATTGTTATATTACTGGAAGAAAAAGAGCCCCAATGTTTTTTAAAAGCTAATAAAATAAGTAAAAAAATGTACAAAAAAAAGGTTTTTAATATCTAATATAATTACTCAAAATAAAGAGCTTTTTTAAAAAGAACTAGAATTAAAATTTATCCCATTTAGATCCCCTTCTTTGTAATAAAAATTAAAACCCTTGTTAAAAATCTAAAAGAATATACCTTTATCATAATAGACACCGTTAACATAGGAAATTACATATCGTATTTTCTAGCTTTTTATAACCTAAAGAAAATTATTTTGATCTTAATAGGAAATTTTTATTTGATTGTAAAGATATAGGTAAGTATAAAACTGATGTCTTAAAAAAAATTACTTAAAAAAGTATTTAATTTTTCTAAAGAAGTTAAAAGAAAAAATATAGTTGTTTTCATTATCTTATCGGGAAAATAGTGAAAATATTTTAGAAGATATTACTAAAATAGTTTTAAAATATAAAATACCTTTTATAAATGTGATATTTAATGGAGTTACTAGGTGCTTAAAATTGTTCTTTTTGTAATAATGTCTTTGATATAAAGAAAAAACAATGAAATTAAAATAAACTTATAAAGTATATAAATTTAAACTTAAGTATTTCTTTTATTTTTATAAATAATATCATTGTCTCTAGAATAGCAACTGTAGATATATTATATTTTTAAGTAATAGTTATAATAAAATTAACTCATTAAATAAGAGTTAGTCTTAGTAATTTTTAAAAAAACTATTTTGAAAAATTCAAAAGATTTGCTTTGTAAATATTATTCTCAAAGAGTGTGTAGTTTATTAAATTATATTTCTTAAGTATTATTCATCAATTTTGTATTTTAAATAGAGTTTAATATTTATACCTGTTTCCTGTATTTTTTTGTTTTCTTGTTTTTAAAAAAGGTTTAGTTATACTCATAAACCATCATCTGGTAAACTTTTACAAAAGCATCTTATTTATGTTTATTAGAATTAAAAAAAATAATAAGAATTTGAGAATGTTGTTTGCCTCTCAAATATTTTTTCAGAGTTGGAAAAGTTTTCTTGAAAGAGGCTTAATTTATTTATATATTGTGTTTTAACTTTCGAGTATTTTTGCCCTTTTTATAAATAAAGAAGGGTATATAAATCTCCATTGTTTTATGAAATATTTTATTTTTCAACCTTGTTTACCTTTTTTTGTATATTAATAAGCCTTGTTTATATGGAGTTTCGTTTTAGTTTTGTTATACTTAAATATAAACAACGCTCTATTTAGACTGAATGTATCTCGCGAAAATTCTACAAAGTCACGTTTTTAATATTTTCAGTATCAATCATACTTATGCTATGTGGCATTTTTAAAATATTTTTCTGTTTTCTCTGTTGTTATATTAATTTTATTTTCGCTAGATATCTTAATTCAGAGATAAAAAATTAGTTTCATTTCGTAACAGTTTTTTATTAAGTTTTGTTTATTTTATAAATTGTTTCTTTTTGAAACTTTTTTAAATTTTATATTCTTTAAAATATATATTTTAAGTCAAATGAAAGTATTAATAAGATATTCTAGTTTTTAATTATAAAAAATATTTTAGTTTTATAAGGAATAGACTAATTATGAAAAAGTTAACATATATCTTATTTTTATTTAGCTTTCTTTTTGTAAATTTTTTACAAGCAGAAGAAAAACTCGCTAAAAATCAAGTTTTTACTTTTAATGCAGGAGCTGCTCCTCAATCTCTAGATCCAGCTAAAATTGATGGTGCTCCTGAAGGTGTTTTTATAAGAAATTTATTTGAAACTTTGCTTATTTCTGATGAAAATGATAAACCTTCACCTGGTGTAGCTCTAACCTGGTCTCATAGTGCCGATTATAAAACTTGGACTTTTAATCTTAGAAAAGATGCTAAATGGTCTAATGGAGATAAAGTAACAGCTAATGATTTTGTTTTTGCTTGGAGAAGACTGGTTGATCCTAAAACTGCTTCACCTTATGCTTCTTTTTTAAATTATATGAAGCTTGCAAATTCTTCAGCTATTATAAATGGCAAGATGAGCCCAGATCGATTAGGGATTGAAGCGAAAGACGATTATACTTTAGTTTTACATTTAGAAAGTCCTGTTCCTTTTGCAGATCTTTTAACTCAATTTTATGTTCTCTCTCCAGTTCCACAAAAAGTCGTAGAAAAATTTGGTGATTCTTGGAGTGAACCTAAAAATATAGTAGGCAATGGAGCTTTTAAGCTTGATTCATTCGTTGTTAACGAAGAAGCGGTTTTATCTAAAAATCCTTATTACTGGGATGCTAAAAAAGTGTCACTTGATAAATTAATTCTTCTACAAATTCAAAACGATTCTGTTGCATATACACGATATAGAGCAGAAAGTTTAGATATTAGTCAATTTCCTTTAGAGCTTTTCAATAAGATAAAAAAAGAATATTCTAAAGAATTAGTCATAGGGCCGCAATTATGCACTTATTATTACGAGTTAAATGTTAAAAATTCACCTTTTGATAATAGCAAGGTTCGTCAAGCACTTTCTATGGCTTTAGATAGAAATATTATCACAGATCAAGTTTTAAGACAAGGTCAAATTCCTGCCTTTACTTTTTCTCCTCCTTCAATTAATGCAGCGGAATTAATTATGCCACCAGAATGGTCTAAATGGGATGATAATAAGCGTCATCAAGAAGCTATAAAACTTTTAAATGAAGCAGGATATAATAAAAATAATCCTTTAAATTTTACTCTTTTATATAATACAAATGAAAATCATAAAAAATTAGCTATAGCTGCTTCTTCTATTTGGAAGAAAAATTTAGAGGGTATTGTTAATGTTAAACTTCGAAACCAAGAATGGAAATCTTTTTTATCTACTAGACGTTTAGGTCAACAACAAATGGCTAGGGCTGGTTGGTGTTCAGATTATAATGAAGCAAGTAGTTTTTTAAATACCTTTTTATCAAATTCTTCAAATAATACTTCAGGATTTAAAAGTGAAGAATATGATAAAGCTATTGATTCGGCATACAAGGCAAAAACAGAAAAGGAAAGAGCTCAATTTTATGCACAAGCTGAAAAGATTTTATATGAAAATAGTATTTTAATACCTGTTTATTTTTATACAACAAGTTATCTTGTAAAACCTTACGTAAAAGGTTTTAAAGTAAAACCTTCTCAAAATAATTATTTTAAAGATATTTACATATTAGAGCATTAAGGTTTATAGGTGTTAAGATTTATATTTTTTAGAATTTTGCAAGCGATTCCTACTTTATTTATCCTCATTACAATCTCCTTTTTTTTGATGAGATTGGCACCTGGTAGTCCTTTTATGGGAGAGAGAGCTTATCCTCCCGAAGTAATGAAAAATATCAATGCTAAATATGGTTTAGATAAACCTTTAATGGTTCAATATGGAATTTATCTTAAAAATTTAGCACAAGGAGATTTTGGGCCAAGTTTTGTTTATAAAGATTTATCTGTAAATGATCTTTTAACCCAATCTTTTCCAGTTTCAATCATTTTAGGTATAATAGCTTTTATTCTATCTGTGCTTGTAGGAGTAGGGATAGGTATCATAGCGGCCTTAAATCAAAATAGTATTTTAGATTATTGTATTATGGCTTTTGCAATGATAGGAGTTGTTTTACCTAGTTTTATTATAGCTCCTTTACTCGTATTAATTTTTTCTATAAAATTAGAATTATTACCTTCAGGAGGATGGAATAATGGAGAAATCCAATATTTAATTTTACCTGTATCGGCTTTATGTATAGCTTACATTGCAACCATTTCTAGAATTACTAGAAGTTCAATGATTGAAATTTTGCATTCTGATTTTATAAGAACAGCTAGAGCTAAAGGTTTATCTTCTTTGAGAATTTTATTTCATCATGCTTTAAAACCAGCACTCATACCAGTAATTTCTTACTTATCTCCAGCTTTTGTGGGTATTATAACAGGATCTGTAGTAATAGAAAGTTTTTTTACTATACCAGGAGTAGGCCAACTTTTTGTCAATGGAGCTTTAAATAGAGATTATTCTTTAGTGCTTTCTTTAACGATTATTGTTGGAGCTCTTACTATTTTTTTTAATGCCATTGTTGATATTATTTATGTTTTTTTAGATCCTAAAATAAAAATCAAGGCTTAAAAATGAAATTATTTAATACGCATGATACAAAACAATTAGCACAGGAATTAGAAGAAAACTTAAATCAAAGTTTAGAAGATCTTAGAAAAAATTGGGAAAGTCAACAGGCATATCCACAAGTTTTAAATCAAAAAGAAGTTAAAGGAAGAAGTCTTTGGCAGAATGCTATGAGAAGGTTTTTTCATAATAAAGCTGCTATGGTAAGTTTAGTTTTAATTATTTTAGTGATTTTATTTTCTTTTTTTGGCTCAAATTTATCAAAATATACTTATGATGAAACTGATTTTTCTTTAATTGCCTCTTCTCCTAGTTTGGAAAATGGCCATTATTTTGGAACGGATAATTCAGGTAGAGATTTATTTGTAAGGGTAGCTATAGGCGGTAAAGTTTCTTTACTCGTTGGTATAACGGGTGCTTTAATGGCTATAATTATAGGTATCATCTATGGAGCGACTTCTGGATATATAGGTGGTAAGGTTGATATAATTATGATGAGAATTTTAGAAATTTTTTCAGCTTTACCTTTTATGTTTTTGGTTATTCTTTTAGTTACATTTTTTGGGCAGAGTATATTTTTGATTTTTATTGCTATTGGGGCTGTGAGTTGGCTTGATATGGCAAGGATAGTAAGAGGACAAACTTTAAGCCTTAAGAATAAAGAATTTATTCAAGCTGCTTTAGTTTGTGGAGTGGGCACAAAAGATATTATTTTAAAACATATAGTGCCTAATTTATTAGGATTAGTGGTTGTTTACGCTTCTTTATTGGTTCCTGGAATGATACTTTTTGAATCGTTTTTAAGTTTTTTAGGCTTAGGGGTTCAAGAGCCTTTGAGTTCTTGGGGTTCTTTGATGAATGATGGAGTAAGTTCTATGGAGCAAACCCCTTGGTTAGTTGGATTTCCATCGACATTTTTAGTGATTACTTTATTTTGTTTTAATTTTATAGGAGATGGTCTAAGAGATGCCTTAGATCCGAAAGATAGATAAGATGTTATTAGAAGTTAAAAATTTACAAGTTAGTTTTAAAACACCTGACGGTATTGTAAGAGCAGTTAATGATGTGAGTTTTAGTCTTGATGAAGGTCAAACGCTAGGTATAGTGGGTGAATCAGGCTCTGGAAAATCTCAAAGCGTATTTGCTTTAATGGGTTTGTTAGCCAAAAATAGTATTGTTGGAGGTAGTGTTTTATTTAACGGCGAAGAAATTTTGAATTTAGATTCTAAGGCCATAAATAAACTACGTTCAGAAAAAATGTCTATCATTTTTCAAGATTCAATGACTTCTTTAAATCCTTATATGAAATTAGGAGATCAGCTTATAGAAGTTTTAACTGTTCATAAAGGAATGGAATATAAAAAAGCTTTTGCCGAAAGTGTTCATATGTTAGAAGCTGTAAAAATCTCTGAAGCTAAAAAGAGAATGAAAATGTATCCACACGAGCTTTCTGGCGGTATGAGACAAAGAATTATGATTGCTATGGCACTTTTATGTAAACCTAAGCTTTTAATTGCTGATGAGCCAACAACAGCTTTAGATGTTACAGTTCAAGCACAAATTATGACCTTATTAAAGGAATTGCAAAAAGAATTTAATATGGCTGTTATTTTAATTACTCATGATTTAGGAGTTGTTGCTGGAACTTGTGATAATGTTTTGGTTATGTATGCGGGTAGAGTAATGGAATATGCTAAAGTGGAAGATATTTTTTATCATCCTACTCATCCTTACACTTTAGGACTTATGAAAACTATTCCACGTTTAGACTTAGAACAAAAAGAATTAGCATTAATTCCAGATAATCCACCAGATTTATTAAATTTGCCAAAAGGCTGTTCTTTTGCACCAAGATGTTCTTTTGCAAAAGCAGCTTGCTTAAAAAAACCTATTCTTGAAGAACTCGGCTTTAACAAAAAAAGAGCTTGCTTTGCACCAATAGATTTAGTTTTAAAGGATTATAAATGAAAGAATTACTTTTAGAAACTAAAGACTTAAGTGTATTTTATACTATTAGAAAAAACGAAGGTTTTTTTAAAAATAAAGCGATGAAAATGAAAGTCATTGATAAAATGAATTTTAAGCTTTATCGAGGAGAAACTTTAGGCATAGTGGGTGAATCAGGATGTGGTAAATCTACATTAGCTAAAGCTATTTTAGGGTTAAATAAAGATTTAGATGGCGATATATTATGGATGGGTAAGAGTCTTAAAAACCAAAGTGGTCAAGATTGGAAAAATATAAGAAAAGATATACAAATGATTTTTCAAGATCCTTTAGCCTCTCTTAATCCGCGTATGACTATAGGAGATATTATTGCAGAACCCTTAAAAGTTCATTTTCCACATATGAATGCTAAAGAAGTTAAAGAAAAAGTTTTGCAAATAATGCAAAAAGTATCTTTAATTCCAAGCCTAATCAATCGCTATCCGCACGAATTTTCAGGTGGTCAATGTCAAAGAATAGGAATAGCTAGGGCATTAATTTTAGAACCTAAATTAATAGTATGCGATGAACCAGTTTCTGCTTTAGATGTTTCCATACAGGCTCAAGTGGTTAATTTGCTCAAAGAAATACAAGAGCAAACTCAATTATCCTTAATTTTTATCGCCCATGATTTGTCTATAGTTAAGCACATTTCAGATAGGGTTTTGGTTATGTATTTAGGAAATCTTGTTGAAATTGCGGATTATGAAAAAATTTATAGCGATACAAAACATCCCTATACCAAGGCCTTGATATCAGCTGTACCAATACCTGATCCAAAAATTCAAAAAAATAAAGAAATTCAACTCTTAGAAGGAGAGTTGCCGTCTCCTATGAATCCACCAAGCGGTTGTGTTTTTAGGACAAGATGCCCTATAGCCAGTGATGAATGTGTCAAGAGTAAACCTGAGCTTAAGTGTAAAGACAATCATTTTTATGCTTGTATCAAAGTTTAAATGAGCCTTATTTTTTTAAAGGCTTTTTATTAACACTTCTTTAATAATAGCCATAGGAGTCCAAAATGCTTTCATAATCAAGTAGGCTATGTTAAAAAAATACGTTTTTGTGATATATATAATCTGTTTTTTTCCGATGTATTTTTATTAAGTGTAGGTATCTTTGGTGTTGGAGGATTTTTAGCTAAAAATAAAATTTTTAGCATTATTTTGGCTATTGTAGGCCTTATCTTTACCCTAGTTTATGCATTTTTGTGTTTTAAGTCAGCTCTTAGTAAAAATAACAGCATAGGCGAGAGCTTAGAAAATCCTAATTCTTTAAAGAAAGTGGTTTTATTATGTTTAGCCTTTACCTATCTAAATCCTCATGCTTATTTAGACACCGTTGTTTTAATAGGAGCTGCATCTCTTAGCTATAATTTTAATGAAAAGATTTTTTTGCTATAGGAGCCTGCTTAGCTTCTTTTATTTGGTTTTTTTCCTTAGGTTATGGAGTAAAAATCTTAGCATTTTATATGAAAAATCCAAAATTCTTTCAATTTATAGATTTTTTAACCGCTTTTATTATGCTTTTTGTAGCTTATTCTCTAATGCGTTACCTTCTTTACTTCAGCGCTTTTTAAGATTATAATAGGTATAATTTCGTCTTCAGCTTTTCTTTAAAAAAATCGGCTTTACTTAGCCTTATTTCAGATTTGTTTTTAGTTTTTTAGATCTTTGTGATTTACAATTTTTGTTGGCTTAAGATCTAATGTTTAGAAAAGTGTGTTCTATTTACTTACCAATGTTAAAAGTCACAAGCAAGTTTTAAAAACAATTTTACTGAACTTGTTAAAGAATAAAACTTTAATTATCTTTTTCTTTAAATAATGAAAAAAGATTTTAAAACGTTTTTAGTATTTTTATTTATTATACTTAATTATTATGTATTTTAAATTTTAATGAATATTTTAAATAAAAACTAAAAGATATATTTTAATTTTCTTTCTTTGTTTCTTTGAATAAAGAATAAGTTTTAAACTTCACAGCTTATATTTTTGCTTAATATAAGTGTTTAAATGCTTTCCGTCTTAAGATAATAAAAAGTCTTATTATAAAAAC
>NZ_NXLZ01000023.1 GCF_005406205.1 Campylobacter estrildidarum | reverse complement strand
CGTATTTATGAACTATAGGCTCTTTTACTTTCAAGAGATTTGACACTTCTTTTCTAGTATAATAATCTCCAATATCCAATCTAATCATGTTTTACTCCTTTCTCTAAATCAAAACCTAAATTTGCAATGATTGCTTTTTGTTCTTCATAAACTAAAAAATTAGAAATCAATACTAAAACATCACCGAAACAAAAGCGATTGTAACTCGTGCTTTGTTCTAGTATCTTAATCTCTAAAATATCGCTTGATTTTTCAAGCGAGGCAGTTATTTTCCATTTTTTTTCGATAATTTTTGACACCTCATCTTTGGCTCCTTGTGTAAAAGCTTTATCATCTCTTAGGAGCAACATTTCTTTTATGGTTTGTTCTAACACCTCTCTTGTATTTGCCAACTCTTTTTCTAAAGCTAGTCTTGCTTTTTTATAATCGTTAAATTCTTTCATGTTTTTTCCTTATTTTTATTTTTTAAAATTAAACAAACATTCCTTTATTGTTAAACCATAAATTTTTACAATTAAAGGAATAACAGCGTTACCTAAAGCCTTAACCGAGTCCAATACTTCGGATAACCCATCATCTGTTCGTATATCGATACAATCAATTTCATAAGATTTTTTATATCTTTTTTCTCTATAAATCCTATATAAGGATATAATCTCTTTTGATGGCATATTTGGCTTTTCATTTGAGTAGAAATAGAAAAATTCTTTATGCAAAAAGCGTCCGATGCTAAGGGAGTCGGTAGGAAAATATTCTTTATTCCAACAAATAATATAAGCTCGTTCTCTTTTATGCGCGTATCCAAAGGACTTAGCACATAGTATTTGCCACCAACAATCATACCCGATTGCTTGAAGCTCTTTTGTAAATTCTTCTCTAGTATTATCTCGCCGAATAAGTTCTGAACTATTTTCAAACAAAATAAATTTTGGTTTTGTAAATTTGACAATTCTAACGACCTCATAAAATAATCCGCTCCTTTCTCCATTAAGTCCTTTTTTGCGTCCGGCTATACTTAAATCTTGACAAGGAAAACCAGCTGTAATTAAATCAATTTCTATATTCTTAAAATCTTTTTCATTAAGATGCTTAATATCTTCAAAGACATAGCTTTGATTAAAATTTTGTCTTAAGATTTTTTGACAATAAGGATCGCATTCACAAAAATATAAAGTTTTAAATAACTCATTATCTGCCATTTGCAAACCTAAAGCAAAACCACCAATACCACTAAACAAATCTAAGTGATTAATAACACTCATTTCAAAAGCTCCTTATTTTCGTGGATATTACCGATGACTTCAAAATCATAATAATACTTCTCAAAATAAGTTAGCTCTCCACCTTCTTCTGCGGTTTCCTCATTGTTAGACACGAGCATAAAACCATTTTTCCAAAATTTTACAATTCCTAAATATTTTTGACCAAAATGATAAGCTATAACAATATCACCTTCAAAAATCTTTCTATCATTCTTATCATAAGACCCTGTCCATAGCTCTAAATCATCATCTTCGCCTATTTTTAAAATTATAGACTGGTATGTTATAAAATCTTCGTGTGTTAAACTTTCACCTCTTTCTTTCTTTTTTATGATTTCGAATGTGTCTAATTTTGGAGCATTACAATAAATTGATATCTTTTTAGTATATTTCTTAAAATAATTACTCCAAATCCTAAAATCAAAATCTTGTAACTTCATTTTTCACTCCTTTATAAATAAGCAATAAAAAAAACATAAATAAGTCCGATAAATAATAGATTAAATATCATTTTTCTTCTTTTTCCTCACCTTTGCTTTGCTCTTGATTAAAAAGATTAGGTTGTTTTAAAAAATCTATATCTCGCATAACTCTTTTAAATTGTTCTTCATAAGACTTAATGCTTTCGTTGATAGCTTTTCTTTCCTCTTTTAAATTATTTAAAGTCCTAAATAAATTTGCAGCCGCCATAGCAAGTCTTTTTAATTCTTCGTTAAATTCTCCTTGATTTTTAAGTTCATTAAGCTCTTGCTCTTTAAGTTTAAGTTCTAATTTTTCCATTTTGTATTCCTTTCAATAAATTTTCTAGTTTTTCTATGCCACGATCTAAGACTTCTTGTTCTTCCTTCGTTCTTGCTTTGCTTTCTTGTATATTTTTAGCCTCTATGCTATAAAATACAAAGTCTATACGCTTATAAAAACTTAGTTTGTTTTTATAAACTTCTCTTAGCTTTTGCAAAATGCTTTCTTTTTGCCTTTGAAATTCAGCTATTAAAAAAACATTATTATAAAAAAAGCAAAGTTTTCTTTCTTTTTCATGCCCTACTATACGAACATCAATTAAGCATTTATTTAAATCGCCCTCTAAAACAAGTTTTGCTAGATCGTGTGCTTCCAAGATCCACGTTACACTCATTTAGCACCTCATAGTATAGGTTTTGCTTAATTCCCTAGTGATTTTTTCTACTTTAAAAGTGGCTTTGATTTCATTATCACAAGCAGGACACATTCCTTTTAAAGTTACACTTTGCCCTACTTCTGCGGTGCAAGTTTGCAAATGAAAACCATTACTTACAGCAAAGACAAGATGGCAATGTTCGCATTCTAAAAATCCTTTAAAAATAAATTTTGCTTTCATTTTTCCTCCTTAACTTGCTAAAGCATAAGGTTTGAAGACCTTAGCCCAACGTGGATTATTTAAATATTTAGTTTGTTCTAGTATCACTTCTATATTAAAATGCCAAATTCCAATCATTCTTAGATAATCTTGCATAAAATCAAAGGCTTCATTGACATCGCTTTCTATACAATCTAAAAATTTATTTTTAAGCCTAAATCTTAGCTCCAATCTTTTCCACCTTGTAAATTCTGGCTTTAATTTCTCTTTGTGATAGTAAGTTTGTTTTTCGTATTTATCATAGATCAAAACACGTTTTAGATTGTAGTATTTGCTTTTAGGTGAATTAACATAAATACTTGTTTTATAAGCGTGAATTTCTCCATCGATTTTAAGTTTTTTAAACCTATTAGCGTGTTCATATTCTCTTGCTTTAGATACAGCTAAACTATCATCAAAATCACAAGCGATATCTACGCTATAAGCTTTAAATCGTTTAGTCATTTTGCTTAAGATCTTCCATACCTCAGCTTCTATTTGTTTAGATGGCTGATAAAGTCCGTTAAATTGAACTTCTATATAAAAATCTTTTGATTTTTTATTCTTTTTAGACAACTCAAAACAATCTTTTGAATTGTCAAGAATTATCATTGTGTTTGAAAGACTTTTGTTTCTTGGCTTTAAATTGATATAACGCAACTTAAAAGGATAACGCTTGTCATTTGTTTTTATGCTTTTAAATTTCTCTTTTGCAAATTCATCAATGCTTTTGTTTCTTGTTGTGCTTCGCATTTTTTCAAACAATCCCCATTTTTTAAGATATTTATAAAATGTTGTTCTTGGGATAACAAAGTGAAAGCTATCGTATCCTGTGCTGTGTTGCATAAAATATCCCTTTCAAATCCTTTTTTCATTATAAAGCCATTGCTACTTATTTTTACAAGTGCATAGCCACGCATTGCTAATTTTTCTATAACCTTTGCCATTTGTGCTTTTCTAAAAGCATCATTGTCTTTTTGTATGGGCTTAAAACTCATTTATTTCCTTTTTTTAGACATTAAATGAGTGTTTAGGGTTTGTGAAAATGTCCTAAACACTGATAAAATAGTGATTTGTTATTTAATGGATAAAAAGTTCTTTTGTTTTTCTAATTTAAAAGCCAATACATCACAAGCTTTTTTGCTTAGCTCATCGTTTGCACTTAAAATTTTAGTTTTAAGTTCTCGCATTAAACTTTCCACCCAAAGAAAAAGTTCGTCGTCTCTAAAAACAAAAAGTTGATTTTTGGCAAATTCTGCTTTTAGTTTTTCGTATTTTTCTCCTTGTATATTTTTAAGATTAAAAACCTTTTCCTTAGTTTTTTTATGTTTTTGTTTTTCGATTAAAAGCTGATATTTTAAAGCTTTTATTTCGTTTTCTAAGTATGGTTCGTTACTCATTTTTTACTCCTTAGTTTAAAAACACTTTATTTGTGTTTTAATTATTAAATAATACACTAATTTTATGTTATTGTCAATAGTTAATATATATAATTTATGTTTTTAGTAGAAATTCAAACACTTTTAAAGTGTTTTTGTAAGAATTTTTTTAAGAGTTCTAAAATCTTCTAATTCTTCTTTGAGCTTTAAATTTTCTAGATATAAATTAATAGCAAATGTAAGCGGCTCACTTATCTTTTCCTGTCTTGAAGCATTATTTAAAGCACTCTCGCTATATCCAATCTTTTCTCCAAGTTGTTTATAGGTAAGTCCTAGTTCTCTACAGGTTTTCTTGATAAGATTGTCATCATTTTTTGCCATTAATTATCCTTATTCTTTTAAAAAATAAATTCTACTAAAAATCACTTAAAACTTTAATAACTATGTGATTATTTCGTTTTCTAAGTATGGTTCATTGTTCATTTTTATTTCCTTAGTTTAAAAACAACTATTAAAAGTAAAACTGCTATAATCGAGTCCAAAATCACGCCTAAAACTTCCATTTTTTACCTTTCTTTTGTAAAATTGAAAAAGGAGTAAAACTTAATTTTACCTGCGGGGCTTAAAGCCCCTTGATTTATCTTTTTACCATTTTATAAAGTAGATAAATCGTAATCAACTTAACGATGGCGGTCGTTAAATTAACTACACAGATAAAAACTTCCATTGGTTTTACTCCTTTCTTTTTAGATTTCAAAAATAATAAAATATTAGTTTTGATACGATAATTATATAATAAAATATTTGTTTTGTCAAGAGATAAAATAATATAATATTAATAAATTTTCAAAATAAACTAATAAAATATTTGGAAATATAGCAAAAAGGATAATTTTAAAATAGTCCTTAATTTTAAGGACTACTATTTTTTTAGTATTTTTTCTAGTATATTTTTTAATTCTTCAAAGTCTTTTAAATCATTTTCAAGTTCTAAAATGCGTTGATACATTTTAAGGCTATGTTCTATACTTGCAGTAATTTTATCATTAGTTATCGCATTTGTTAAACCACCTTCGCTTAATCCTAAATGCTTTGCTAACTCTTTATAAGTTAAATTTCTTTCCTTGCAAAAATCCTTAATTTCTTGTGCTGTCATTAGTTTTCCTTTATACACATATATCAAAATGTTCTAAATTATTCATAATTTTACTTTTTTTAAATTTTAAAATTTTATCAAAACTTTACTTAAGCAAATAAACTTCTCTCTATGTGTTTAAACATTATCTCATTTGCACTTTTGAAAAATTCTTTTTTAATCTCAAAGCCGTATGCTTTTCTATTTAAATTTACAGCAGCTAAAAGAGTGCTTCCACTACCTGCACACGGATCGATAACCACATCTTCTGTATCTGTAAAAATACTTATAAGTCTTTCTAAGAGTTTTACCGGTTTTTGTGTAGGATGGATTTTTGGAATGTCATCATCTTTGATCCAATCCATACAATTATAAATCATCTTACCGTCGTTGTTAAATTTTGGCAATTTTTCTCTATAAAGTATTAAGGCATATTCACAATTTCCAACTATTTTCATATTTGCTTTTAAAACTTGAGATGAGTTTTGTTTTCTAAAGACTAGATTTATATAATGGTTAAAGCCGTGTTTTTTGGCTACGTCTATAAGCATAGCTTGTTGCTCGAAAGAACAAAAGACAATCATACAAGGACTTTTACCGCATTCTTTAGGTTCTTTTATAAGCATTTTGGAACAAAAATGCATAAATTCACTTACTCTAAAATCATTATCTGTATCAAAAAAAGCTTTATTTGCTTTTTTGCTTTCTCCATTTTTATGATCCCCATTGATATACCACTCAGGACTTGATGCGTAAGCGTTGTTTCCTAAGTTATAAGGAATGTCGGCAATGACTAGCTGTGCTTTGGGTATATTATATCTTTTGAAATTTTGAAAATGATCGTTATATAATTGTGGTTTAAACATTCTATTTTCCTTTTTTTTATTTCATCACATCAGTTTAAAAACAGCTAAGTTCCTTTAACCTGCTTTTAAAATGGACTTTAATACTGCGATTTGCCCCTTGCCTGTTATCTTGGTTGTGCTTACAAGGCGATCACCTTTTATTGTGCTTATAGTGGTTTCGCTTACTTTAAAAAATCCTTGTTCGATGTATTTTTGATAAGGTTTATTGTCGTTCATTAGAAAGCCTTTTTCACGTAAAATTTTAAAAAGTCTTTTTTCTCCAATTTCTAAGTGATTTTTTTCGTGTAAAATTTTTGCATAATCTCTTATTAAAATTGCATCATTGCTATCTTTTATGCGATTTGCAAAGTGAATTAAGGGTGCGTTTTGTTCGGCTTTTTCTTTTAAAGTTTTGTTTTCAAGTTCTAATCTTTGAGCTTCCAATGCAAATTTTCCGGCCTCTAGTAAAGCTTCGGCATAAGTTTGTGGAACTTTTAAACTTTGTTTTTTGATTTCATTTTCTAAGTATTCTAATCTATCGATTATTTTTGCTCTTAGCTCCACACTATAACCACTCACTAAAATCAATACTTCTCTTTTTGGTAAGCGGTAACACTTGTAAAACTGCTTGTTTTGTGGGTTTTGGTAGGTGTCTTCAAATTTGGAGACACCCCCTTCAACTACTTTTTCTAAGTAAGTTTCTATATCTCTTGTAACGTGAAAATGTTCTTTGCCTGTAAGCTCTGCGATTTCTAAAGATGTTAAGCTTATTTCTTTGTTTTCATCTTTTTTAAAAAGCTCTAAATTATTCATTTTTATCTCCTTAAATTAGTGTTTAGATGGAGGCTTAAAAAGAAATTTAAAGAGTTTTGTAATGCACACTAAAGGAATAAAAAATTTAAAGAGAATTCCCATAAGCCCCCATTTAAACACTAAGCCAAAGCTTAAGACCTGCATTCGAAGTTAAATAACTTCTGGAATTTTGGCAATTAACAAAGACTTTTTAAGTCTCACTTTCCCAGCCGTCGCCCTGGAGTGCGGTAAGTAAAAGAACGCACTAGCTTTTAAAAAGCTAGTGTAAGAAGAACTTTTGGCGATAAACGCAACTTGATTAAAAACCCTTTAAGCACACTTTAAAATGTGCTTAATGAGGCTTTTACGCTGCCTCAATCTCTTCCAATAAAGCTTTAATCTGCGTAATGGCTCTTTCGTGAGCTTCCTTGAAAGTTACATTTTTTTTATACTCATCCTTTAAAGCTTCAATTCTTTGAATCAATCTCTCATCATCTCTTATGCCAAGTTTTAAAAGTGCGATTTCTACTTTTGAATTACGCTTGGTTGGAGTAGTAAGCCATACATATAAGGTTCTGTCTTTAAGATCTAGTTTTTTTTCTATCTCGACTATGGTTTTAACATCTAAAATTTGTTTGATTTTTTCTTCTAATTTCATTTTGCCATCCTTAAAGAAATAATAGTTTTTTCAAAAAGTCCATCGCTGATCGCTTCTATGCTTACCTCATCGTTTTGATGCAAAAAATTAAGTGCTTTTTCAAATGTTTCATCGCTAAAATTGAAACATTTTCTAAGTTCTTCTTTTTCTTCTGTTTTTCTAAAACTCAAAACATCTAAAATTGATTTTGCTTCTATCATTTGCTAACTCCTTGCTTTGGTATTTCTTAAGACTGGTTTATTTGTCCTTTTTATAGTGATTAAACACTAAAGCTATTAAAAAATTACATCTTGCATTTTCTACCTTTTTTATCTACTTTAAAGGCTCCTTTAACTACACTTTAATTCACACAAAAAATAAAGGAGCCATCAAAATGGACAATTTAGAACAAAAAATAACCAAACTCGAACAAAGAATTTCTTTACTTGAAGATTGCTTTCTGCATTTTGGCGATAAAGCATTTGAAGAAATTAACAATCTTCGTTATTTAAGAGATGATCAAAAACAAATCCTCTCTTTAGCCATAGACCTTATTTGTGAAACCACAAAAAAAGAATTTGATTCTAATCATGCGTTACTTGATCCAAATTCGACCAAGGTAAAAGCTGATAACTCTTAAAGCTTATTGATATAGTAGTGCTTAGCATATTTGCACTACTGCATATAAGCATTTCAAATGCCTTATTTACATCTTTAACTCCTTTTTTCATAGCTATTACTTCTAATTCTTCAACTATTTTTTCATCTAACTCAAAAGCAACGACATCTTTAGACTGGCCTGTAATTTCCACATAATAAAACTTCCACATTCGTTTAACACAAGCTTCCAATATTCCTTCTTTAGTTACACCATAAGCAATAGCTACCAATTCTAATCTTTGAGCTAAAACTGCATTGATATAAATAGTTCTAGTTTTATTTTTTTGATGCAATCTTTCATTTTCTGATTTTTTGCGTAACTTTTTAAAAAAAGGTAAAACCATATCTATAGATATAGATAAAAAATTTTTTAACCCTTTATCTTGTTCTAAAACATTATTTTGATAATCTGTTGTGGTTGGTATTGGCTCTAGCTTATTCATGCTAGATAATATTGATTCGATGATTCGCATTTTATTTCCTTTAAGTGCAACTTTTGTTTTCAATTTAAAACAATTTGTAATTAACTTTTTTAAAATGTTGGTGTTATTATAATAAAAATATACTCATTTTGTCAAGTTTATATTTTCATTTTGTAAAAAAATACTAAATTTTTGAGTATAAATATTTTTTATGATACAATTTTTAAAAACATCAAAAAAAGGAATTAATAATGAAAGAAAATATTTCATACGAAAATTATGAAAAGAATTTGAAATTGGAATTAGAAAATAAAAGAAAGGATTTTGATAGTCAGATTTCACAAATCATACCAGGTCAAACACAAATGATAAAACTTTATTTTTGGTTTGCTACTCTTATAATATCAGGGCTTTTGACTATATCGGGCAAGATGCTTAAAATTTATCTTACTTTTTCAAACTTGGAAATCTTACAAATATCTTTTTTTATCCTAACTTTTATATGTGGTATGGCTTGTATCTTTTTTACACTAAAAGCGATTTTAACAGGAGCTACTATCTACCATCCAATCGAACTAAAAAATGCATTTGAAAAGTTTCCAAAAGATAAATGCGAACATGTAAAAGGTTTAGAAAGAATGATAAATGCAACTTATAAAGCCATAAAAGCAAACAAAGATGAAATCATAAAAACTGCAAAACAATTACGTTTATCTTTTTATAGCATTGTTCTTTGTTTGTCTTTTTTTATAATATTTTTAATCACTTTGATTCCAAATTTTATAGAAAGGGGGTGAGTATGTTTGACAGATAAAAAAGAAAGTGTGGAAGTAGACACACCTACTCCAACACAAACCAGAGATGATAAAAAAGATTAAGGCGATTTAGCCTTAATCAAACAAAATATAATACCCAAAAAAGAAAAACGCAAGTATAAACCAAAACTCCATTTTTCAACCTTTTAAATCAAAATAATATAAGTTTAAATTAAAACTTGGCATACTTATTGCTTAGGTTTTAACTAATGATTTAATTTTTTTAAATTGTTGGTGTTATTATAATAAAAATATACTCATTTTGTCAAGTTATTTTATAACTTTTGAAAGGATTTTTGTGAACGTTAAAGAAATATTAGATCAATGGAAATCAGAACAAAAACTAAAAACTTATAAAGATTTGGCTATTTTTTTAGGCGTAGCACCAAATACACTCGATGTTTGGAAACAAAGGGGTAGTATACCTCCTAAAAATATACTCAAATATATTCAAATGCATTCAAGTATAAAATCCACAGATACAATTTCAATACGTTATTTTCCTGACATTTACGCAAGTGCTGGTTTTGGCAATACAAATGAAAATGAAAATTTTCAAATTATCAACGTAGATAAAACTTTTTTAACTGAAGTTTTAGGAGTGCCTTATAAA
>NZ_NXLZ01000022.1 GCF_005406205.1 Campylobacter estrildidarum | reverse complement strand
TATGACAATAATCCACAAAGAATAAAAAATAATATAGCTATTCCAAGCTCTTATGTTAAGATCTTAAAAGGCAATAATTTTAAAGAATGTTATCAAGTGTCTAACCATGAAGTTGAAGATGAGAGTATAAAAAAATATAAGGTTAATTGTGATAAAATCTATATTTATAAATAAAAATTGCAAAATTAATATAAAAATATTTTTTATTTTTATAAAGCACAATTATAAATATTTTAACAAGGTAATATTTTAATGCAAAAAGTAGTAATTAAAAATTTAGGACCTATACAAGAAGCGGAGATATCCTTAAAACCATTTGTGGTATTCATAGGAAAAAATGGGAGTGGAAAAAGTGTTATTTTAAGAACCATTAGCATGTTAAAATGGTTATATAAACATGAGTGGATGTCATCATTTTTTGAGCCAAAACTAATTAATTCCATAAATCAAGAAAAATTTAATGGATATCTTAAAGAATCAATGCTAGATACCTACATAAATAAAGAAACTGAAATTCAATTAATGGATGATAAAACCCCAGTAATAGAAATAAAAAATCAAAATATAACTATACATCAAATAAAAAGCAAAAAAACAATCGGGAAAATAATATTTATAAATGACACTAGAAATTTTTTACCAGAGTTATTTACACTTCCTGAGCAAAGAAAAATCAAATTATCATACCATACAGATGATATGATAGCAAATTTTATTGAAAGTATTAAAAATTCAAAGAACCTCAAATTGAATACTATGGAAAATATAACATTTACGACTGAAATGGAAGCAGATTTTAGTAAATATTATTTAAAATATAATGATATTAAAATACCATTTGAGCAGTCAAGTTCTGGAGAAAAGAGCACTAGTGTATTAGAAATAATATGTAATTATTTTGCCTATGATTATGATATCGAACAAAAAAGCATTAAAAAAATTATTCTTGAAAACATATTAAATAAATTTACCATAGAAAAAGAAAGATTAGAAGGGCGGTATCAACATATTGAAAAAGAAATGCTCAAACACTTTGATTCTCTTAACTTTCTTTTTTCTCAAAAAAATAAACCATCTTTGGATATTTTTATAGAAGAGCCAGAATCAAATCTATTTCCAATTAATCAAAAAAATATGGCTTATTATCTTGCAAGCCTTAGGAATGCAAAAAATAAACCAAATATCATATTTTCAACTCATAGCCCATATATATTAACATCATTAAATAATATATTATATGCTTCAATGCTTGAACAAAAACTACAAGACGCTACAAAAAACGATATTTATAAAATAATTGATAAAAAAAACATTATAGATTATAAAGATCTAGTGGCTTATAAATTAGAAAATGGAAAAGCAAAATTAATTATAGATAAAGAAACAAATCTAATTGATGCTGAATATATAGACACCGTATCAGGTGAAATAATGGATGATTTTTACAAAATAGCGGAGTTGAATAATGATTAATAAATTTATAGAGTTAAATCAACAAGAGTATGATAAGATATTAACATGTGAGAAAAATGTAAAACTAGAGTTGCATTGCAATGGAGAGAAATTTTATAAAATTCTAATTGATACAAACAACAAAATAGAAAATAAAGTCACAAGATGTGATTATCTTGCTACTACAACCGACTTAAAGAAAATAATTATATACATAGAACTAAAAGGTGAAAATATACAACGAGCTATTGAACAAATATTAACTACATGTGATTTTCTTAATGAGAAATTTGAAAAACGATATGCGGCTATACCACATACTGGAAATCCGGAAGCAAAAACTATATTACAGAATAATATATCTCGATTTCAAAAGAAAAACTTTAAGTTGCCATTATTGACTTCAAGCAACACTTTAAAACTTAAATATAATCCAAATACTAAAACAATTAGCAAGTAAAACCAAAATCAAATAATTTTTAATCAATACCCCATCAACCTTTTATATCCATCGCAACTAAATTAATATAACCATTATTAAATTATAATTTTCCAAACTTTTTCTCATATTCTGATAATTTTTCTTTTAAATTTTCATTTTCTTTATACATTGCATCTATTATATCTTCTCTTTTATCTTCGTCTATTTTATAATTTTCATCTATACTATGTTCATCATCTGAAATTGCTTCAATTAGTTGTTTTAGAGCATCATTATCTTCGCTTCTATCTTTTTCTTCACGCTCTTGAAGTAACAAGTTACAACACTCTTCAAGTAAAAGAATATCTTTTTCTGTTTTTTCTCTTGTTTCATCAAAATCTTTACGAATTTTATATATGTTCTCTATAAAGTGAATTTTAAAACTTTCATTTAGTTCATTTAAATTAGCTTTGATTAAAGATATTTCTTTATTGATATCTTCTATTTTTTTCTTTTTCTCTTTCTTATTTTCTAAAATAAACATGATAATATAATATACAATTGCTATAACAGCAACAAACGCTAAAAAATGCATTACATTAATTTTTCCAATTCTCTAAAAATGTTTTTAAAGATTTTTTTCCTTTTTTATATTTAAACTATCTAGAACCAGATCATAAAATCTGGTTCTAAAGTTATCGCTAAAAGGTATACTAAAACTTAAAATACTTTGATTTAGAATATTATCCTTGTTATCGTAAAGAGTATTTTTACTTATCCCTACAATATTGTAAAAATAGTTAAAAAATTTATTATAGTATATATCAGCATAAAACGAACTCAATTCTTTACTTTTTTCTCCATAATGAAATTTCTTAAGCTCTTCCTTGTTTGCGGGATAATATGTTTTTGCATTAAGAGCATCTAACGGTATTTTAGGTATTCCACCATAGCCAAAATATGTATTATTTGCAAATTGAGGAGTGTTTAAAGCCACTAAATTAGTTCCTAATGATGCAAAAAATAATCCCCATTTAACAATAGAAGCATTTGTCCTCTGTTTATTGATGTTTTCCTCATTATTCAATTCATTTGCTACCAAAATTAAAGGACTAATTGTAATTATTATTTTGTAATCGTATCTGCTATTGCCACTTGTTCTTACTTCAAGATTTCTTTTTGTAAATGAAGCATTTGCACCAATTCCTTCAAATGCTAGTTCATTTAACGAACTATCATTATTGTCTAATTTTAAATAGTAGATCGATTTTGGCTTAGGTATAAAATTCGTTGTAGTATTGACATCATAATGTGTAATTTTGTCAAGATCTTGCTTGCTTGCACAAGCTGTAAATAAAATGGCTATACAAATTAAAATTATTTTTTTCATTAATTAAAACCCTTTCGTATTTAAAAATTCATTATTTTAAAATTATACCACAAAAAATAATTTAAAAATTGTAGCAATACTACTTTTATTTAAGTATTTTTTAAGTGTAGTAATACTACAATTTTATCAACAAAACAAAAAAAGGAAGTTAAATGTTAGAGATTAAACTAGATTTAAGACCTGATTTAAAAAAAATGTTAGAAATAGCCTTTGAAAGAAATTATTCAAAAAGTTATGCTTCCTTGGAAGAGTTTTTAGTCGACGTTCTTGATAATGCAGTTAAAAACATAATCACCAAAGAAGCATTTGAAAACAAAAGATTTGTTATTTCTCTAAAAGATTAGGAGATTATAACAAAAACAATAAAAATTTAGTCTAAAAGTTTAACAAGTCTTTTAAAAAAAAGGCTTTCTTAAGCTTTTGACCACTTGGAAATTAAGCTTTAGCTATTATGTTAATAGTTTAGGATAGTGGAAGGGTTAGCAAGTTATCCATAAACTTGGCTCGTAATTATTGTTTATAGTGCTATTTTAAAAGATTTTCTTGCACTTTAAAAACGACAGAAAACAAGGGTTTAAGAAAGTGATTCTTTCTTAAGCTCCTTAATGCTTAAATGAGGCAACGATTTTCAAAAAATTTATTCATTACTAAAAATTTTTACACAGCATAGGACTCTCCTTTAAAAAAATTTTAATCCATTAATTTCCTTTAAGTTGCCTCTTTTAAGCATTAAAAAGGAGAAAATAATGAAAAGATACCATTCTAAAGAGAAAGTGGTTGAGATCTTTACAAAAGATGAATACCACAAAAAACAAAATGAAATCAAAGAATTAAAAGATGAGATTAAAAACCTTCGTCTTAGAAATTTAACTCTTTCAAAAGACTTATCGCAATCTTGCATTAGCGAGATAGAAAATTTACAAAGAATCAATGCTTTAGAAAATGAAATTTACAAACTTAAAAAGGAGGCTAAGCAATGTTCTTAAAAAATAAGAAAAATGAAAAAATTAAAAGTTTAGAAGAAGAACTTGCGAGATTAAAAAAGCTTATCAATCTTAAAGATGCTGTAATTAATGAAATAGGGCAAAGATTAGAAGATGAAATTAAAAGCAATATAAAATTATCTCACTTTCGGATAAAAACACTTGAAGCTTTGGGACTAATCGGAGTTAGAGAAAACGATGAAATCGCTTTAGAGAAAATAAAAATATTAATCGCCCTTAACGACGCAAATAGTTAAAATTTTAAACGATTATGTTAAAATAAATAAAATAAGGATAAATGATGAACAAAGATAATATCACTTACGCAAGAGGTCGTTTGATTGAACTTAAAGACAAAAAGGATGAGTTAGAAAGACTTATCAAGGATAGTAAAAATTTAGTAATTAAAAATATACAAAATGATGATTTAAGCGGTGCTAGACTTTATATTGATAAATTAGAACTTTATTTTGATGAGCTTTTAAAGACAAACACAGATCTAAATTTACTTTGTAATAAATGGGGATTTAAATGAGTGAAAATATAGAACTTTTTGAAAATTATACTGCTAAAACTCTAGGATATCTTTATAGCACTTTTCCTATTCCAAGCGATTTTAATTTTTTTGATTTTATTCCAAAATTAGAATATAGCGAGTTTTTAACACATCAGCTTAATGCTTATCATACTATCAATTATTTAAAAAATAATCATTTCTTAGATTTTGAAAGTTTAGATTTAGAAATGGGACAAGTTAAAAACGCTATTTTAAAACCCAAAGCCTTAGAACTTTTAAAGCAAGATGGTTTAGGAATGCAATTAAAAAAAGCTTTAAATGCTGGTAGAGATGAACTTATAAGAAGTGTTATAAACAAGGCTTTAGAAATGAGTCTTAAATTTATGTTTTAATACTCTTTTTGATAAAATTATAAATAAAGAAAAAAGGAGAACAATGACAAGTGAAGAATTAAAACAATTTTGCAAAGAAAGAAACTTAACCTATAAGGAGCTCGGGGAGTTAATAGGTTTTGGCGAAGGTGCGGTAAAAAATGCTATTTCTACTGAAAAAATAAGTTTTCAAATGGCACACGCCATTAATATGCTTAAAAAAATTTTTGAACTAGAAGCAAAACTGGAAAAAGCAGAAGCTATCAAAAAAGACTTTAAAGCGTGGATTAACGAAAATTAATCCACAAAGTAAATTTAAATTACTTCTTTATCTACAAAAAATAAAAATAAATTATTACAAGCTTGACAATAAGTAATTAATATAATATAATTGTGTTATCAAAAGTAAAAATAAATTACTTTTGAAATCTAAAAAGGAGAACACAATGCAAAGATTAGATTTATTAATTAAACTTGCGGTTTTAATTTATTTAATCTGTAAGATTATCCAGCTGTGGATATAAGTAAAGGGCGAAAGCCCTTTTAATCTTAAGCATTGTGTATCCTTTAATTATAGCATAAGGAGCTTAAAATGAGCGAAGTTTTAGAAGTTTTGCAAGTGGTTTTACTTGCTTATATTGCATTAAGGCTTAGCAAATGAGCCAAGAGGAAAAGTTTTTAGAATGTTTAACAAAAGCCACCAAGGGTAAAAATGATTTGACTAATTTTGAAGTCTTGGAGTTTGCTTTTAGTTTATTTTGTTGCCTTGATAATTATATTCAAAGCGTCAAGGCCAGAGATAATAAGATTTTAAAATTATTGAAAGGAGATGAAAAGTGAATTTGGAGCTTTTTAAAAAAGATGAAAACAAAGAAATAAGCCTAACATCTTTAGAAATCGCAGAGCTTACAGGCAAAGAACATTTTCACGTTACAAGAGATATAGAAACTTACTTAGAAAAAGTAGTTGAAGGGGGTGTCTCCAAATTTGAAGACACCTACCAAAACCCACAAAACAAGCAGTCTTACAAGTGTTACCGCTTACCAAAAAGAGAAGTATTGATTTTAGTGAGTGGCTATAGTGTGGAGCTAAGAGCAAAGATAATCGATAGATTAGAATACTTAGAAAATGAAATCAAAAAACAAAGTTTAAAAGTCCCACAAACTTATGCCGAAGCTTTACTAGAGGCTGGAAAATTTGCACTGGAAGCTCAAAGATTAGAACTCGAAAACAAAACTTTAAAAGAAAAAGCCGAACAAAACGCACCACTAATCCACTTTGCAAATCGGATTAAAGATAGCAACGATGCTATTTTAATAAGAGATTATGCAAAAATCCTTTATGAGAAAAACAAAATCGAAATTGGAGAAAAAAGACTTTTTGCATTTTTAAGAGAGAAAGGTTTTTTAATGAATGATAATAAACCTTATCAAAAGTGCATAGAACAAGGACTTTTTAGAGTAAGCGAAACCACTATAAGCACAATAAAAGGCGATCGGCTTGTAAGCACGACAAAAATAACAGGCAAGGGTCAAATTAAAATTACAAATTTATTATTAGAAAGGAATCATTATGCAGTATAAAATTATAGAACTAGAACAAGGCTCTAAGGAATGGCTAGAGTTTAGAAAAGGGAAAATCGGTGCCTCTATGGTTGCATCGTGTGTTGGGATAAAAGGTGCTTTTCTCTCTAAAGAAGAAGCTAAAAATATCATTTTAGGACTTAAAGAAGCTTATCAAAATAAGGCTATGAAAAATGGTATAGCTTATGAAAGTTTAATTAGGGCCAAAGCAGAATTTACACATTTTACAAGCATTAAGCCTGTAGTTTTACAAAGCTTAGAAAATGAAATGTTTATGGCTAGTTTGGATGGAGTAGATGAGAATGGAGATATTTACGAATTTAAATACTCAAATAAAGAATTTGATTTTGTAAAAACAAATAATAAGCCAAGTGATATATACTATGCACAAGTGCAATTCCAGCTTTATATAAGCGGTGTTAAAAAATGCTTTTTTATGGTTATGAATGAAAACGAAGATTTAATAGAATGTGAAGTTTCAAGTGATGAAAATTACCAGAAATGGCTTATTAAAGAGCTTGAAAAATTTATCATTAGCTATCTTATCGACAATAAAACAGATTATAAAGAACTAGATGATAATCACTCTAGAGCGTTAGCATTAGAAATCATACGCCTTGAAAGCACTATTAAACCTATCAAAGAAAAACTTGAAACTTTGAAAAAAGAGTTTATAGAATTAGCTAATGGTGAAAAAGTTAAATGTCTTGATATTACAGTTTATCCGCAAAATAGAACGACTATTGATTATAAAGGGTTTTTGGAGAAAAGTAATATTGCAGTGCCTAAAGAATTTTACAAAGAAAGCACTTCGATGTGTTTAAAAATCAAAAAAGGAGCATAAAATGAGTAATGAAGTTATAGCAGCAAAAGAGCAAAAATTAGAAGTGAATTTTAATCCTTATGAACTCGCCTTAATTAAGGGCGATTTGTCAAAACTTGATGATGTAGAAAGAACAGCCTATGTTAAAAATCTTTGTGATAGTTTGGGCTTAAATATGCTTACCAAGCCTTTTGAATACATTATTTTAAATGGAAAGCTTACTTTATACGCAAACAAATCAGCCACGGATCAATTAAGACAAATTAGAAAAGTTAGCATTACAAAAACAGAAGTGAATCAAGTGGGTGATATTTATATGGTTACAGCTTATGCAGCTACACCGGACGGAAGAACCGATTGTGATACAGGGGCGTTAAGTATTAAAAATTTAGGTGGAGACAATCTAGCAAATGCCTTAATGAAAGCCATAACCAAAGCCAAAAGACGCGTTACCTTAAGCATATGTGGTCTTGGAATGCTCGATGAAAGTGAATTAGAAACTATAAAAGAGAAAACATTTCTAAACCCTGAAAAAGATTTGAAAGTGTGGGGTGGCGATAAAACAGCTATAGAAAATAAAGCAAATGAACTCAAAAGCTTAGGTGCTGAGCTTAGAAAACTTATGAGCGATAATGGCTTAAGTGTCGAAGAACAAAACGTTTTTATAAAAAAACATTCTTTATTTACAAGCGAAAAGATACAAGAGATGTTAAATGATGAAGACAGGTTTTTAAATATGTTAAAGGATGAAAAATGATACCTAGTTTTAAAGCAAGTTACGAAGTAGCAAACTACACCTCGCAAATTGAATACTTAAGCGAAGGTGGGCTTTATAGCGGAGTATTTCGCAAAGCCTTTTTATACGATAAATTGGCAAGTGATGGCAGCATAAATACTTTTGCTTATTTTGAATTTTTAACAAAAAAAGAGCAAAAACTAGCCACATTTAATCTTTTTGTAGCCAAAAATAACAGCTTTTCTTATGTCAATAAAAACGGAGAAAGTGAGGATTATATAGGCTTTAGACAATTAAACGCAATTATGAAATTTTTAGAAATTGATGAGCTTGATTTCAGCGAAAAAGGAACTGAGAATGTTTTTGGAATTGAAGCTGAAGTGATTTATTTAAATTCTTTAATTGATAAACTTTTGGTCTTAGGTTTTGGAACTGAAGAGTATCTAAATAAAAACGGAGAGTTGGCCAATAAGGTATTCTTAGATAGGATCTTCAATAAAAAAATGCAAAACATAGATGAGTTTCAAAACAACAAAGAGCCTTTAGCTATAAAATCATTTAAGGCAAGACATAAAAAGATACAAGCACAAGAACAAGGCGGGTTCCAAGCCAAAAACACGCTTGATTCTCAAGCACAAAATTTTACTCCAAAAGAAAATCAAAGTTATGATCCTTACGCGAATAAAAATGAAAAATATATAGAACTTGAGGATAATAACAAGGATTTACCTTTTTAGCCATTTTTTATAAATGGCTAAAAGATTTAAGGATGAAACAAAATGAAAAAAATATTTAATAAAATTTTGGGTATAGCACTTCCATTAATATTTGGGTTTCCTATATCATTTACTTCATATATTCTTTTGTCTAAACCCTTAGATAATTACAGCATTATTATTGTATTAAGGGTTTTGTTAATGACAATTGGATTGATTTTTTGCTTATGCCTCTTACATAAAATTTTAAAATCTATTTATAGATTTCTTTTTATTTATAGACTTTATGAATATGAAAGTGACAAAGGCAAGGCTTTATTTTTATTATTAAAAAATTATGATGATTATGAATATATTATATTTAGTGAATATAGAGGCACGATGGTAGCTGGTAATGATATATTAAATAATTCAAAAATAGTAAAATATAAAAAATGGATTTTCTTATGTAAATGTGTTAAAAATTATATAAAAAGATTTTTTAAATTAAAAATAGCAAGAAATTGTAAAAAAACGATTTTTAAATGCAAGATTAGTAATGAAAATTAAATGATAAAAAGGTGATAAGAATGAAAAACATTTTAAAATTTTTATTACTAACTCTTAAACTAACTACCTATATATTATTTTTCTCTCTTGGTATTATAGGTTTTTGCTTTATTTTTTTAGCAATTTTTATTTTTGATATTTGCTTGTATATTGAAAAATTATCAAAAGGAGCTTAAATGAAAAGACTAATATTTTTGTTATCTTAGCACTAAATGCGAGTGCAGACATTTACTCAAATATGAGTGAATACGCATTAATTCTTAAGTTGAGCGACACCTGCTCTTTGATAGACACTTCAAACACTCTTTATAAAATTAAACTACTCAAACACATACCTTTAGAATTTAAAAGTGGAAATGCTGTTTTTAAAACTAATGTTTATGATTTTGTGAAGATGTGTGAAGAGATTAGAAAAGGAGAAATAAATGTCAGTTATTAAAAAACTCGATGGTAGTATTATCATAAAAGATGATAAGAAAAGCGAAAGAGAACTAGTTAAGCATTGTTTAGAAAATGGAATATCACTCAATGAAGCTAATTTGGATAATTTAGATCTAAGCGGTTTTAATTTTAACAATGCTTTTATAAATGGTGCAAGTTTTAAAAATACAATTTTAAGCAATATTAGCTCTAAAAATGCATCTTTTATAGAGTGCGATTTTACAAAATCAGATTTTAGTTTTTGCAATCTTTTAAATACGGAGTTTGAAGAATGTGTTTTAAAAGAGCTTATTTTAAGGGATACTATAGGAGATATGAAAAATATATTTAGCGTGGTTTTAGATACCTACGTTATGACTTTTACGAATGAATTTATGAATTTGGGTTGCGATAGTAAAAGTATAGATGATTGGAGAAAAACAACCGCTGATGATATAGAAGATGAAGAACAGAAGTGGCTTTGGAGTTATTATAAAGAACTTATTTTTGAAATTATAGATAAAAGATTAGGAGTAAAACATGATTAGATTGGATATTGGAGATTATTATACTAGAAAAGAAGTGTCAAATCTCTTGAAAGTAAAAGAGCCTATAGTTCATAAATACG
>NZ_NXLZ01000021.1 GCF_005406205.1 Campylobacter estrildidarum | reverse complement strand
AAAACTTAAAAAAGAATTTAGAAATAAAAAAGCATAATTTTTCATCTAAGTATTGAATTTAATTATTTTGAAAGATATTTTTATATTTTTCAAAAATAAATTTAAAATTCAAGAAAAACAATCCCAAGCAACTTTGATGATGGTGATACCTACTACGATTAAAAATAAGCTTTTAATAAATTTTCCATTGGTTTTTAGTACAAGTTTAGAGCCTAAAAAGGCTCCTAAAATTTGACCAACGCCCATTATCAAACCTACTTTCCATAAAACTTCATATTGCCATAAAAAAATGATTAAAGCAATAATATTGCTTGTGAAATTTAAAATTTTTGTATTCATGCTTGCTTTTTTCATATTAAAGCCAAGCAGGGTTACACAGGCAAATATCCAAAAAGATCCAGTTCCAGAGCCTAAAAAACCATCATAAAAACCTAAAGTCAATCCACATATAAAATAGAAAATTTTAATATTTTTAATTTTAGGATCGTTTTCATATTTTCCTAAATTTGGACGCAAAGCTGTATATAAAAAGGTTAAAGTTAAGCATACTAAAATGATAATCTTTAAATTCTCATCTTTAACAAAAAGTACACTATAGCTTCCTATAACTGCACCAATTGCAGTAAAAAATATTCCCCAAGCAAGATGAGGTAAGGTTGTAGATTTAAAATAGGTGATTGTTGCGGTAAAAGCTCCACACACACTTTGAACTTTATTGGTTGCAATGGATAAATGTGCAGGAATTCCACAAGCTATAAGTGCTGGCAAAGTTATAAGCCCACCTCCTCCGACTATAGAGTCTATAAAACCTGCAAAAAGTGCTGCGAAGAATAAGATAAAATAATAAATAGTGTCTAAATGTTCAAAGCCCATGCATCAATCTCCTTGCTTTGCCCTAAGCGATAAAGTGCAAAATCGTACTTAATAGGATCATTTGCATCAAATTCTCTTAGTTTTTGTGTGAGTTCTAATACACTTTTATAATCATATATTTTACGCTTTAAAAGTCCTAAAGTCAAGGAAATTTTAAAAAGATGAGTATCAAGCGGGATTAATAGGTCTTTTGTGTGTATTTTGGTAAAAATTCCAAGATCAAGTTCATCTTTTCTAACCATCCATCTAAGATACATATTATATCTTTTAAGAGGTGAAGTTGGAATATTTTGCCAAATTTTTCCAAAGAAAAAATCATATCCATAGCTAGAATAAGAATTAAGTTTTCGAATTTTTTGCATAAAAGCAAGGATAACATCTGTGGTATTTTGTCTTTTTTGATAGGCTTTTGTAAAAAGTTCATTGAGTGAAATTTCATTTTTAAGCCTTGAAAAGGTAATAAAAATTTGCATAATATCTTTTTCATTTTGAAAACGATACTTAAACCCTTTTAAATCCTTTTGAATTTGTTTTTCGCTTAAGTTAAGCAAAGAAAAGTCGAGCTTATTTAAAAAATTAACTATATTCTTAGCATTTCCATAAGCAAACAAAGCACAAAGCAAAGCTATAAATTCATCTTTGTAAATTTTAGCTATTTGCAAAGGATCTGGAGTTTCAAATAAAGATTTGTCAGTATTTTTTAAATCTACTAAAATATCAAGCTTATTCTTGAGCACATTAGCACATTTCAAAATACTTCCTTAATTATTTTCTTTACTAGAGTTATGATTTAAGCCCTAGTAAAGTATCCAACATCTGATCCACAGTAGAAACAATTTTTGCCGCAGCTCCATAGCTTGATTGCCATTGTATAAGTGCGGCAAGTTCCTCATTTGTATTGACGCCACTTTTAGATTGATATTCGCTATATACAGAATTATAAAAAGTTTCATTACTAGCATTTACCACATTATTATTTTCTCCATCAGATGCTATTTTGCCTGTAAATTTACGATAGTATTCTTCCATGGTAAGATTATCAATAGTCCCATCTTCATTATAAAAATTAATTTTATTATACTGAAGTTGTATAATCTTGTTTGCCATATCATTACCACTATCTACCCCATTTAAACTAGCTCTTACGGTACTTGGATCATTTAAAATAGAATCTTTTACTTTGATATCACTTGCACTACCTCCGCTAAAAAATCCTCCTACACTGAAAGCACCTGCAAAATTAGTTCCTTTATCTTCTATAGCAATTTTAAATCCTGACTTTGCATTGATTTGAAATAAGCCGTCTCCAGATATTGAATCATAGTTAAAGCTTACATTGATAAGGTCGTCAACATCATCATTAGGATTTTTATTTCCATTATCATCGGTATTAGACTTGATTTGACGCACAATGTCGTCCATCGTTGTATTGACATCAATATTAATAGTTTTTGTAACTTTTTTATCGCCTTTTTCATCGTAAATTACAATATCAAAGCTTCCTGGTTGTATAGTTCTATCATAATTCATTAAAGGAATATTTCCTTGAAGTCCTGGAAGATAATCAGAAGTTACAGAAGTTTTTGCAGAACTAGCATAAAGATTATTAGTTTCATTAATCATAGTTTTTGCAAAAGTATCTAAAGAATCCATATAACCTTGAATAATACCATCATTATATTTTCCTTTGACTTTATCGTAATCTCTACCACGTAAATCAAGTTGAGCTCCTAATTGTCCACCTGAAATTTTTCCTGTTAAATCTCTTATTTTTTCATCTGCAGTTTCATAGTAAATACTATAAGATTTATTTTTATCATCATAGTCAAGTTTTAATGGATGAAAATTGATCCCATCAACTATACTAAATCCTTCTATGCTAAGATTGTATTGGTGTCCTGGATCTGTTATTGTGGTATCTAAACGATTATCTTGATTGATTTCTGTTTTGCTAGCTACAGCACTTACGAGTTTTGAAAGCGTAAGCTCAAGTTCATCTCTTCTATCTCTTAATTCATTGGCATGTTCGGTTGGAAGAGCTTCTTGACCATAAATTTGTTTATTGATAGTAGCAATTTCTTCGCCAATTTTATTTATTTCTTCAACAGTTGATTTAATATCATCATTAATTTTTTTTTGCATTTTATCAAGGGTTGAAAAAGTATTATTAATGCTTTCGGTTAAAGTTTGAGAAGCTTTTACTAGAGCTATTTTAGTAGCATTTTCATTTGGATTAGATGCAAAATCATTCCAAGCTTGATTATAATTTTCTAAATCTTGTAAAATTCCCTTATTTTGCAAATCAGGAAAACGCTCAGATATTTCCTGTAAGGTCGAGGCCATATATTTGGTATATTCTAATTGAGTTGAAGCCCCTTTTAATTTAAAATAAGAATATTCATCATGCAAACGAACTATACTCTCAATAGCTGTTCCAGTTCCTACTTGAACTCCGCCATTTGTAACATAACCATTGGTTGTTTGAACCACTCTTTGGCGAGTATAAAAAGTTGCGTTAGCATTGGATATATTATTACTTGTAGTTGCAATTTGTACTTCATTCGCTTTTAAACCAGTAACACCTGTATATAAAGTTCCAAAGATACCCATATTTTTATTCCTTACACATTAATCTTAAAAATTGACTCTGGCGTAGTCTTTTTATCACCATAAGCATTATTCGTTCCATCATTGAGATTAAACATTTTATTCACTAAGCCATCATAAAAATCTTTAACAATAAGAACAAATTTGGCATATTCTTTATTCGTAGTATGTAGGGTTTGAAGATTTTTTTTAAGCAAATCTAATTTTTGCTTATCTTCTTCATCGAGCAACTCACTAAGCCCTTTAGTAGAACTATTGTTTAACTCTACTAAAGAAGCATCAAGCTGTTTTTTGGCCGTTGTAAATTCAGAAATAAGTTTATTTTTTTCTTCAACGCTAGGCGCAACAGTATCGTGTTTAGCAACTTTTATGTTTTCGATATCTTCTTGTGTCAATGCTATTAATTTTTCTAAAATAGCATTAACCTCATCAAGATGTTTTTTAAGCATTTTCTCTCCTTTTTACTCAAAAAAGAGAGAAAATTTTTTACATTAAAGAATCAGCTATGGCAGCTGCTGTGGCCTTTGTATCAATTTTATAAGTGCCATTCTTAATTTGTTCTGCAATTTTTGCAACCTTATCATTCTCTGTTTTTTGAGTGTCGTTTGTTTTAGTTTCTTTATTTACTTGAGCTGTATTTAATGTAGAGCTCGCTACGTAGCCTTGTTGTATAGGATTTATCATTTCTGCCTCCTTGAAATTGTATTTAATAATCCTCTACAACCTATATCGGCTAAAAATTAAAAAACTTAACCCCTTTCTTTTAAAAAATCGTATAATAATTTTGAAAAACCCATTCCACCGCTTAAAGCCTTGCTCATAGTGTCATTATACATCGATGAATAAATTTCATCACTCGCATCTTTTCCAAAAAGTGAATTTTGAGTTTTTAAAGTCACATCTAAAACCTGTTTTAAAAAAACTGCCTCAAAAGCATCGGTTTGTTCTTTTAAAGCTTCATCTTCTTTTGTTTTAGTCACTATATCATTATCATTTACTTTGATATTAGATTCTAAATTTCTTGATGCTTTATTTAATAAAACATTGTTCATATTAAATGTATTTAAAAAATTATCTACTTTCATTATATTATCTCCAAATCAGCTGTAATAGCACCTGCGCGCTTTAAATTTTCCATAATAGCTATAATATCATTTGGAGTTGCTCCAAGTTTATTAAGCATTCTAGCTATATTTGCGACTGTGCTTTTACTGTTATTGATTCTTAAAGTGTTAGAGGTTGGATTTATAAAGCCACCATCTTTCATATCAATCTCATTTTGTGCTGGAGCTGTGTTATTGTTTGGATCTATTTTTATAGTAATATCCTTATGAGTAATTAAAACAGGCTCAACTTCTACATCAACACCTGCTATCACTGTTCCTGTTCTTTCGTCGATAATTACTTTACTTTCTGGAGTATAAGCTATATCTTGATTTAAAACTCTTGCCATAAAGTCTACATTTGAAAAATCTTCAGGTTTTTTAAGTTTTATAGTGCGTGAATCAATAGCTTTGGCAACATCTTCTCCAAAAATATTATTAAGAACTCTTTCTATATTACTAGCAGTTTGAAAATCCGCTACTTTCAAACTTAAAGTTAAATCATTGTTTTGACTAAAATTTTGTGGAATTTCTCTTTCTACATTGGCTCCACCCATAACAGTAGCTGCTGTAGAATGGCTACCTGCACCTCCAGGTCTAGCTGTGAGCCCTCCTGTTGAAATAGAGCCTTGTGCTATAGCATAAATTTCCCCATCAATTCCACGAAGTGCGGTGAGTAAAAGAGTACCACCTTGTAAAGATTTTGCATCTCCTAATGATGATACTGTGATATCAAGTTTATCTCCACTTTTAGCAAAAGCGGGAAGTTTTGCTGTTACCATTACAGCTGCTGTATTTTTTGATTTAATGTCTGCTGGATCAACTTTGATATTCATACCCTGTAAAAGGTTAGATACTGACTGAAGGGTAAATTTAGAACTTGTCCCATCTCCACTACCATTAAGACCTACAACAAGTCCATAACCTATAAGCTGGTTATCTCTAACACCAACTGTGTTTGCTACATCCTTGATTTGTATTGCAAAAATACTTGTCATAAAGAGTAAAAAAAGCATTAAAACTCTCATGGATTATTCCTTTAATCTATGTTTATATAAATATAAAGCAAAAAGTGTTCCAATTTTAAGAGCTTAATTTTTCAGAGTATTTTGATAAAAACTAAGAGTGGTTAAGCCGAATTTTTTAGATTTATTTTTTTGAAATTCTTCTATATTTTGTGAAAGTTCTATTTTGGAATGATGTTCAAAAATAATTTTTTCTAAATTATTTCGGTTTAACATTGTTAAAAGGCTATAAATTTTTTCATAAATTTTTTCAAAGCCTTTTCTGATATCAAAAGGTGGATCAAGATAAAGAAAAATAGGGATATTTTCTTTAGTTAATTTTTCTACAAGTTGAGGTAAAATTTCAAAGGTATCTCCTTGGATTACATTTAAATTATTGTCTATTTTAGAATTTTGAACAGCAATTTTATAAGCATTTTTATCAAGTTCAATAGCATATGATTTTAAGGCATAATTACTTAAAGCTTCAGCGGCCATCAAAGCGCTTCCACCAAAGGCTTCTATAAAAATTTTATTTCTTAAATTTTGCCTTATTGTATTAAAAACACAAGATTTCACTATACTTTTAGTACTTCTTGTTTTCTCAAGTGAAGGTAAAAGAAGTTTTTTTCCTTTATATTGACCACTTTCTATATAGGTATAGATTTTAGATTGAGTTGAATGATTTTTATTTGTTTGCTTATTTAATTTTGATGTATTTTTTTGATTATTTAAAAAGTCCTTTACATGGATAAAATCTTTATTCATCCATTAAAGCTTTTACAAGTTTGTCTTTAAGCTCACCAATAGCAAGATCTATTTTTATTTGATAATCTTTTCTAAATTCTTCAGCTATAGAATCTATTTTTGCTTCCAAAATTTTCTTTTTTTCTTCCGCAAGTCTTTGTGCTGTAGCCTTTAAGGCATTGTCAAAATCGTTTAAAGATTTAAACAACACTTCTTTACTAAATGGAACACTTAAAAATGGAGAGTTTGGAGCTATAAGAAACAAAGGTTTAACGCAAGGAATTTTTTCATCACTAATGATAAAATCACAATCTTTTTTCATCACTAGGTGTTCTTTTAAAAAAAGTTCTAAAGCTTTTTCTATAAGAACATCTCTACATTCTAAAGAAATTTTCATATTAGGGTTACTTTTAATTCGTGATTTTGCAAAGAAGGGTTTTTAATACCTTGAATCAAAGATAGAAACTCTAAATGACTTAAAACATAAAAATCTTTAAAATCTCTATTACTCGCGTCCATAAGTTTTTTAGCACAAGTATCAAACATAAAAAAATCTTTAGGATTTTTTACGACTAAAAAATCACTCCCGCTATCATAAGCGTCTAAAAGAATATTTGCTGCCATTTTATAGCTAAGCTCACTATTAAGTTTTAAGAGATCAAAACCATTATTTTTTTCAGCGTTTTCATATGAAATAAATTTAGCTTTAATTTTTGATTTTAAATTATCACAAGATTTAAAACCATAAAAAGCTATGTTGAAATTATTAAAATCATATTTAATCTCGCCAAGTTCTTTAATTTCATTTTCAAAAGCACTATTTTTAGGCAAATCAAAATGCAATAAATCTTCATCAAAAAGCCCTAAATTTAAAATTTCTTTTTTTAAATTTTCAATCACATTTTCTACTTTTTCATTAGTGCCATTAATATGATAAAAAATTCCTTTTTCAGGATCAGAAATAACTTTTAAAATCTCCACTTTTTTATCTGGATATTTTTTGATCATTTCAAACGCAAGGTAAAATAAAGCATCTCCCATATATTCAGGAAGAAATTCTAAAATTTCATTGGCATAATATAGATAGTCGTATTTTTCATAAAATTTTTTATCTTCTTCGTTACCAAATGGAGCAAGATATTTGTATTTGCTTAAAAAATCATCCTTATTAATGATCAAATCTTTTATCGTTCTTTTTGTGCTTAGCGGTTCAATAACAAGATTAAAATCATGCTTTTTAATCAACTCTTCCAAAGGGGTATTGAGAGGTAAAATTTGTTTATTAACAACTATATGAGAATTCTCATTTTTTTCAAATTCGAAATAAATATCATCATCTTGCACTTGCAAAAGCAAATCATAAAGAGTGGCAAAATTTTCATAGTTGCTATAAACATAAGGTTTATAATAACTCTCATAATCTTTATTTTTATCAAATCTAAAAAGTCTAAGTTCTAAATTTCTCATAATTTTTTCCTTAATATCTTTAGGATAAATATTATATAAAAAAAAATTAAAATTTAATAGAATTTAAAAAGAAATTTCATAAAATTTTTTTATGAATAAGGAAGATTTTATAATTCATGCTTTTTTAAATGAAAAAAATGGTGATGATGGTGCTGTTATTGATCAATGGTGTTATAGTAAAGATTTATTTTTTGAAAATGTGCATTTTAAAAGAGAATGGCTTACTTTGGAGCAAATTGCCATTAAGGCAATGCTAGTTAATATTTCTGATGCTATTGTGATGAATGCTGAGCCAAAATACGCACTTTTAGGACTTGCTTTGCCCAATTTAAGTAATGAAGAAATCAAAATTTTGCAAAAAGGTTTTTTAAAAACAGCAAAAAAATTTGGTATAAAAATCATAGGTGGTGATACGATTTATAATGATAAAATTGATATTAGCGTTACTATTATCTCTAAAGTTAGAGAAAAAGCTGTGTTTAGAGAAGGCTTAAAAAAAGGACATTTACTAGCCTATACGGGAAATTTGGGGGAGAGTTTAAGAGGGCTTGAAATTTTACAAAATGGTGGTAAATTAAATTTAAGCCATCGTTTTATAAAACCTAAATTAAGAGCAGATTTTTTTTATGAAATCGCTCCTTTTATTTCTTGCGCAATGGATATTTCAGATGGTTTGAGTAAAGATTTATCAAGGCTTTTAGCAAAAAATAAATGTGGCATCGAATGGCTAAAAAATTTAGATGATTATACTCTTTACAGCGGAGAAGAATATGAAATTTTATTTGCTTTTGATGAAACACAGCGTTTTAAGATAGAGCAAATTGCAAAAAAACATCGCGTGAAATTAAATATCTTTGGAAAAGCAGTGAAAGGAAAGTATGAATTTAACGGAAGAGAACATCATTTTTAAGCCTTTATATAGTTTAAAACATACTCCTATTAATGCGTATTTTAGTAAAAATAGTGATGATTTTGTGGTGCGTGAAAAAGCTTTGTATGAATTTAGCGGCAAAGGCGAACATCTTATTTTACACATTAATAAAAAAGATTTAAGCACCAATGAAGCTTTAAGAATTTTAAGCGAAATTAGCGGAGTAAAAATACGCGATTTTGGTTATGCTGGACTTAAGGATAAGCAAGGTTTAACCTTTCAGTATATTTCCATGCCTAAAAAATTTGAACACACTTTAGCAAATTTTTCTCATCCAAAATTAAAAATTTTAGAAACTTTTACCCATGAAAATAAATTAAGAATAGGGCATTTAAAGGGCAATTCTTTTTTTATCCGCTTAAAAAAAGTTTTACCAAGCGATGCTTTAAAACTTGAACAAGCTATTATCAACTTAGACAAACAAGGTTTTGCTAATTATTTTGGATATCAGCGTTTTGGTAAATTTGGAGATAATTACAAAGAAGGACTTGAAATTTTGCGTGGCAAAAAAATGAAAAATGTCAAAATGAAAGAATTTTTAATTTCAGCTTTTCAAAGTGAACTTTTTAATCGTTATTTGAGTAAAAGAGTGGAATTATCGCATTTTTCAAAAGAATTTAGCGAAAAAGAGCTTATGCAAATTTATCATATCTCCAAAGAAGAAGCTAAAAGTTTAAAAAGACAAGATCATTTTTTTAAGCTCTTAAAAGGTGAGGTTTTGGGACACTATCCTTTTGGTAAATGTTTTTTATGCGAAGATTTAGAAAGTGAGATTAAGCGTTTTAAGATAAGAGATATTAGCGCTATGGGACTTTTAATAGGTGCAGAAGCGTATGAAGCTAAAGAAGGCTTGGCTTTAAATTTAGAGAATGAAATTTTCAAAGATGCTTGGGAATTTAAAACTAAAATGCAAGGTTCAAGACGCTTTATGTGGGGGTATTTGGAGGATGTTAAGTGGCGATACGATGAGCAAAAAGCACATTTTTGTATAGAATTTTTCTTACAAAAAGGCTCTTATGCTACGGTGATTTTAGAGGAGATTTTGCATAAAAATTTATTCGAATAAAATCACTCTGCTTTTAAAGCGATTAAAACACCTTCAATCATTTTTTTGATATCTCCATCTAAGATATTATCTACTTGAGAAAAGGCTTCTCCGCTGCGATTGTCTTTGACTTGCTGATAAGGAAAGAGTACATAAGAGCGGATTTGATGTCCCCAGCCTATCTCGCTTTTTTCGCCTGAATTTGCACTATCTTGTTGTTTCATGAGTTCAAGCTCATAAAGGCGAGATTTTAGCATTTTAAAAGCGGTTGCTTTGTTTTTATGTTGGCTTCTATCATTTTGGCATTGCACGACTATTCCTGTTGGAAAATGCGTGATTCTAACGGCTGATTCTGTTTTATTGACGTGCTGTCCGCCTGCACCACTAGCACGGTAATAATCAATCCTGATATCTTTTTCTTCGATTTCAATCTCTATGTCATCATCAAGTTCAGGACTTACCATAACACTTGAAAAGCTTGTATGACGACGTCCGGCACTATCAAAAGGAGAAGTTCTTACTAAGCGATGAATTCCATTTTCAGCCTTTAAATAACCATAAGCATTATCACCCTTAACTAAAAAGCTTACGTCTTTAAGTCCTGCTTCATCGCCTTCTTGAAAGTCAAGAGTTTCAACCTTAAATCCTTCTCTTTCGCAAAATCTTAAATACATTCTATAAAGCATACTTGCCCAGTCATTGCTTTCTGTTCCACCTGCTCCTGGATGAATGGAAACAATTGCGTTTTTGCTATCATTTTCTCCACTTAAAAGCATGGAAATTTCAAGACTTGTTATCGTATCTTCAAGCTTTGGTGCATCATTAAATAAAGCTTCTAAGGTTTGCATATCGTTTTCTGCATTAGCTAAATCAAAAAGTTCGCTTGCATCATCAACAGCAGATAAAGCTTCTTCGTATTTTTTTAATAAATTTGCAATTTTAGTTTTTTCTTTTCCGATAACTCCGGCTTGCTTAACATCACTCCAAAAAGAAGGAGAATTTTCTAGCTCTTCGATTTCTCTAAGCCTTTCTTGAATGTTTTGTGGTTTGATGATAGAGGCTATATTGCCTACTTTATTTTTAAGAGTTTTTAATAATTCGCTAAATTCATAATTATCCATAAAAATTTCTTTCTAAAGTTAATTTTACGCAATTTTAACAAATTTTATCAAAAAATAAGCTAAGTCTATTTTTAATCGTAGTAGGTATCACCATCATCAAAGTTGCTTGGGATTGTTTTTCCTAAAAAATTAGTCTTTTTGTAATTTGCTTTTTTAAAATATAGAAAAATGCTATTTAGAATGATTAAAATTAATCTTTGATATATAAAGGATTTATGTTTTTTTACTCTTAAATTCCTTCTTCAACTTC
>NZ_NXLZ01000020.1 GCF_005406205.1 Campylobacter estrildidarum | reverse complement strand
TAATTCATATAGATTTTGTAAAGCAGCGGTTCCACCTAATGATAAATTTTTTACATTCATTCCCTTATTTTTTAAACCTTGCGTAATTCCATTTTTAAAACTAAAGGCGCTTCCATCAAGCAAAACTACATTTTTCTTATCCATAAAAAATTTCCTAATTATTATTTTGCTATAATTTTAAAGAGCTTATTTTATCAAAAAAAAAAAAAAACAAAATTAAAAATTTAAAAAAGTGAGAAAAATGTCAAAACTTTATCTAATGTCTTTAGGTTGTAATAAAAATTTAGTTGATAGTGAGATTATGCTAGGGCGTCTTAGTGCTTATGAATTATGTAATGATCCAAGTAAAGCTGATGTTTTGATTGTCAATACCTGTGGTTTTATAGAAAGTGCTAAAAAAGAGAGCATTAATGCGATTTTAAATTTGCATGAACAAAGAAAAAAAGATTCTCTTTTGGTGGTTACGGGTTGTTTGATGCAGCGTTATCAAGAAGAATTGATGAAAGAATTGCCCGAAGTCGATCTTTTTACCGGTGTGGCCGATTATGAAAGAATTGATGAGATGATACTTAAAAAAACAAATTTGTTTTCTTCTTCAACGTATTTGCAAAACGAAAACACAAAAAGAGTGATTACAGGCTCTAATTTTCACGCTTTTATAAAAATCGCAGAAGGGTGTAATCAAAAATGTTCATTTTGTGCTATACCAAGCTTTAAAGGCAAGTTAAAATCAAGAGAAATTTCAACTATTGTTTCTGAAGTTAAGGATTTGGTTCAAAAAGGCTATAAAGATTTTTCATTTATTGCTCAAGATACGAGTTCTTATTTGTTCGATAAAGGACAAAAAGATGGGCTTATTTGCTTGATAGAAGAGATCGAAAAGATAGAAGGTATAAGAGCTGCTAGAATTTTATATCTTTATCCAACGAGTGCGAGTGAAGCTTTGATTAAACGCATTATAGCTTCTAAAATTTTTGTGAATTATTTTGATATGCCTTTGCAACATATTAGCGATTCTATGCTTAAAATCATGAAGCGTGGAGCGGGGCAAAAAAAACTTAAAGAAATGCTCACTTTAATGAAGAATGCACCCGATAGTTTTTTACGCACAGGTTTTATTGTAGGGCACCCTGGTGAGAGCGATAAGGATTTTGAAGAGCTTTGTGATTTTGTTCAAAATTTTGGTTTTGATAGAGTGAGTGTTTTTGCCTATTCCAAAGAAGAAGATACGGCAGCTTTTGATATGGAACAAGTTCCTTTTAAAGTGATCAATGCTCGTCTTAAAAAAATTGAAAAAATCATTGATAACGTTTTAGAGAAAAGTTTTGAAAAAGAAGTGGATAAAAAACGTTTGGTGGTTTGTATCGGAGAAAGTAGCGAAGGAGCTTTTTTCATCGCAGGAAAAGACTTAAGATGGGATAGGGAAATCGATGGAGAAATTCTTATCAATGAAAGTGAATGCGGTGATTTGGAAATGGGACAAATTTATGAGTGCAAGATCACTCAAAGCTTGGATAAAAAATTAATTGCTAAGGCTTTAAGAAAAATCGATGCAAATTAAGCATGAAATTTTAGAATTGCTAAAAAAGGGTAAAAATTTACTCGCTTTTTCTTATGGGAGTGATTCAAGTGCGCTTTTTTATTTTTTAATGCAAAATAATATTTCATTTGATCTAGCCTTGATTAATTACAAAACTAGAAAAAATAGTGATAAAGAAGAAAATGAGGCTAAAAAACTTGCTTTAAAATTTCAAAAAAAAATTTTTATAAAAACCGCTCCTAAATTCAAAGGCAATTTTGAAAAAGAAGCTAGAGATTTTCGTTATGATTTTTTTAATCAAATTTGTCTTGAAAATTCTTATAATCATCTTATATTAGCTCATCATCTTAATGATCAATTTGAATGGTTTTTGATGCAGCTTTCTCGTGGGGCAGGTTTAGCAGAAATTTTAGGGATGAATGAAATTGAAAAATATCAAAGTTATCATATCATAAGACCTTTGCTTTTTACAAGCAAAGATGAAATTTTAAATTTTTTAAAAGAGAATGAATTTTTTTATTTTAACGATGAAAGCAATGATGATGTAAAATACTTTAGAAATTATATAAGAAAAGAATTTTCTAATTCTTTTGTTAAAGAATTTTCTCAAGGCTTAAAAAGAAGTTTTGACTATCTAAGAAAAGATCAACAAAAAATTTATGATTTTGAAAAAATACAAAATTTTAAAGGGATTTTAATTTGTCCTAAAGAAGAAAGCATGATCGCAAAAGCATTGAAAATTCAAGGAGTAGTTCCAAGTGCAAAACAAAGAGTGCAAATGCTAAAAAGTGATTGTGTTATTAGCGGAAAAATCGCTATAGCTTATAGAGATGATAAAGCTTTTGTTTTTAACTATGAGCTTTGTGAAAAATTGCCAAAAAAATTTAAAGAAGAGTGTAGAAAAGCTAAGATTCCAAGATTACTAAGAGCTTATCTTTATAATCACAATATAGAAATTTCAAGCTTTAAGTTTTAAAATTTTTTGATAACTTAGATGTGTTAAAAATATAACAAAAAATACTTGCAAAAAAAGTCCTAAGAGTGGAACAGAAGAAAGTAGATAAAAACAAAGGGTGCTGAATTTAAATTCAAAAGGAGAAAATTTGGCATTAAAACTTTTAAAATTTTGTTGATCTAAAACCGAACTTGTTATATCTAAGATCAATAATTTATGAAAAAGATAGTAAAAAACAAAATAATAAACAAAAAGATTGACAAAAGGCAAAAATAAAGCCAAGGTGCAAAGTATAAAAAATAAGCTAAATTTTATAAATATTTTAAAAATTTCAAAAAATACTCTAAAGGTTGAAATTTCATCTGTTTTTTCATAGTGATAATATTTTTGATTGATTTCTTTAACGATAAAAGGAGTCAGAAAAGAAGTGATAAAAAGTGCTAAGAAAACTGAAGCAAAAACGACAATAAAACCTGAAAATAAAAAGCTTATAATCGTGATTAAAATTTGAACAAAATGAAAAGCATATAGCCAAGCCCAAAAGGAATCTTCGCTAACGCTAAATAAAGAATGAAAATAATCGAGCAAAAAAGAAAAACCAAAGATAACTAAAATTCCTATAAATATTATACTACATATAAGCGGGATAAAAGAAAATTTCAAAAATTTAAACGAGAAAAAATCTTGTAAAGAAAGTTTTAAGATTTGCATAAGGAAACTTTTTTATATTCTTCTTCTAGGCAATGATAAATTTTTTCATAATCAAGCTCTGTTTTTAAAATTTCATTTAAAATTTCATTATCTTCTTTGCCGTTCCAATTTTTTACATAAGTTCCATCTTTGTATCCGTGATCTTGTCTAAAAATATTAAGAACATTTTTACCTATATAAATTTTATAAAGACTATCCAAATTTAATCCGCATTTGATTGCTAAAGTAAAATAAACCGATAATAATTCATCTAATTCTAGTCTAAATCCACTACACTTATGGATAATAAATTCTATATCGTTTAAAATATTGTAGATTTCATTTTTGTTATCACTTGGTCTGTTTTCTTCATTGCAAAAATCCTTAAATTCACTAATTGAAGCAATTTCAGTAACAAAAAGATTGAAATCTTGACCTTTTTTTTTATTTTCAAGTAAAAGGCTGAGAATAAAATGCCAAATATCAACAATTTCTATACGAACATTTTCCCAATTTGTAGGATTTGAAATATTTTTCCAATGCTTCCAAGTAAAAGAATCGATTAATTCGGCACATTCCATATAAATGCAACGTCTCCAGCTAATGAGTTTTCCTTCTTTGGTATAACCTTCTTCCCAGCCAAGACCATTAGTTTCGTCATTAAGCTTTTGCTGGAGTTTTAGCATATCTTCTAAAATTTTTACACTTCTCACAAAACTTACCTTAATTTTTTAGAATAATTATAAAATAAAAATTCAAATTAAGCGTAAAGATTTAATCCATCTTTTTCTTTTTGTTTGTTTTCATTATTTTGTTCTTGTTGTTTTTCAAGTTGTTTTTTCATTTGCTCTAAAATTTCATCTAAAAGTTTTTTACTATCTTCTAGCATAGAAGTATTTGTGTCTTTGTTGTTTGTTTGATTTTGTTTTAATAAGCTATCAAGTTTATTGGTTAAATTGCTTGCAATAGCGTTTTTATGATTTTCATCTTTTGGAGTTGGTAAAACATCAGCAATTTGCATAGCGGTTTGGATAATTTCTTTTGGTTTTAATTCTCCAACCTTTGAGTTAGCTAAGAAATTTTGTAACATAGGCTCAACGTCTTTCATAGCATTGTTGATTTCATCTAAATCATTTTGAGTTAGTTTAGAACCTTCAAAAGTAAAACTAAATCCATATTGGCGTTTTAAACTTAAATGTTTTCCATCTTCGTCATTATAACCTACGCTTTGATTATCATACATTGAAAGGCTTAAATGTTTGCCACTTTTTGTTGTGTAATCCATAGAAAAACTCTGATTTTTACTTGCATCAATTTGCATAAACAACTCCTTATTAAATTCTTTAATATTATATCGGCTGATTTTAAATTTTATTGAGTATAATTTGCAAATTATGGATGAAAAAATTTTGGATTTTATAAAAAAAGAGCAACTTTTATCATGGGCAATGATCGATGATACCGGTGTTTATACCGCAAGTGCCTTTTATGTTTTTGATGAAAAAAATCTTGCTTTTATTATAGCTTCATATGAAAATACTAAACATATTAAGCTTGCTTTAACTCATCCTAATGTAGCTGTTAACATAGCCAAAGAAAACAAAATTGCTTTTTTAAAAGGAATTCAAGCAAAGGCAGAATTTAAATGCGCAAATGAAGAGCAAGAAAAGATGTATTTTTCTAAATTTTCTTTTGCAAGGTTTGACAGGAGTGCTAAAATATATGCTCTTGATTTAATTTGGGCCAAATTAACAGATAATACTTTAGGTCTTTCTAAAAAGTTGGAATTCTTTAGAAAATGATTTGATTTTTTGATTTAAAATATTATTTACAAAAACGAGTTAAAATTATAGTTTACAATAATTAATAATATTTTATTTAGGAAATATGGTAATTTTAATGTTAAATGTTATTTATGCTCTTTTTTTTAGAGAGTTAAAAACCAGATTCGGTGCTAATAGACATTTAGGTTATCTTTGGGTTGTAGGTGAGCCCATGTCTATTATTTTAGTAGTTACTATTATAGGAACATTAATTAGAGAATATCATCATCAAGTAATGCCCGAAGGAATTTCTATTTTTATGTTTTTACTTTCTGGCATTATGCCTTATTTTATGTTTAGAAGCATAGTAACTCAACTTATGAATGGCATAGGAGCAAATTTAGCTTTATTTGCTTATAAGCCTGTTAAACCGATACATGTTTTTATTGCTAGAGCTTTGCTTGAATTTTGTATTTATTTTGTTATTTTTGTTGTGGTTTTATTTTTTGCTGGTTGGTTTTTTCGCTTAGAAATCTTACCAAAGAATTTTTTAGACGTTTCTTTTTGTGTATTTTTGCTTTTTTGTTCAGGTTTTTCTTTGGGGATTTGTTTTGCTATTATTTGGCATTTTTTTGAACCTCTAAGAACTTTATTAGCTTATTTTAGTATTATTTTTTATTGGATATCGGGTATTATTTTTCCAACTTGGCTTATACCTAGAGCTCTATTGGATATGCTTTATTATAATCCTTTACTTCATATTATGGAGCTTTTAAGATATAATTTTTTTGATAATTATCCAATAAGTGGAGAATACACTTACACTTATCCTATTTTTTGCATCAGTGTCACACTTTTTATAGGTTTGTTTTTTTACTATCACAATAGACAAGCTTTAACGGCGGTAAGAAGAGAATGATAAAACTTTTAAACCTTACGAAATCTTATCCTTTATTTAGCGGTGGAAGGCATTACGTTTTTAGAGATTTTAATTTCGAATTTCCTGAAAATTGCAGTATAGGCTTAATGGGTAAGAATGGTGCAGGAAAGTCAACTCTTATGAAGCTTTTAAGCGGCTCTGAACTTCCAGATAGTGGCAAAATAATTACCAATAAAAAATTATCGTGGCCTTTAGGTTTAAATGGGGCTTTTCAAGGTTCTTTAACTGCAAGAGATAATGCCAAATTTGTAGCAAGGGTATATGGTTATAGGGGAAAAAAGTTGCGTGAAAAAGTGCAATTTGTAGAAGATTTTGCAGAACTTGGAAAATTTTTTGATGAACCAATGAAAACTTATTCTTCTGGTATGAGTGCTAGGGTTGCTTTTGGACTTAGCATGGCATTTGATTTTGATTATTATTTAATTGATGAAGCAGGTGCTGTAGGTGATCCTTCTTTTAGAGAAAAAAGTGTGAAGCTTTATCGAGAAAGATTAAGTCAATCAAAAGTGATTATGGTTTCTCATAATATAACCGAAATTAAAGAATGGTGTGATAAAATTATTTTTATGGAAAATGGCAAAATAACTGTCTACGATGATGTCGATGAAGGTATAGCTGTATATCAAGGAAAAGCTTAATGGAAGAAAATAAAACATTATTAGGGAAAATAAAAGATTTAAGCATATTTGATTCTTTTAAAATCGTTTGGTTTTTAATGATTTTTGTAATAATTTATTATACATTAATTGCAGCACCTCGTTATGTAACCACTATGGTTTTGGATGTAAGAGCAACAAATGGAGCAAGCGATCAAACAAATGGAATTTTATCTTTGCTTTCTGCTACATCTGCTGCTGGAGATGATATAAAGTATCTTAAAGGTTATATTTACTCTTCTGATATGCTCAATTTATTAGATCAAAAAATTCATATTAAAGAGTTATATAGCGATCAGTATTTAGATTTATTTTATAAGCTATGGCAATCAAGCTCAAATGAAACCTTCTTAAAATATTATCAGCATCGTATTAAAATTTATACAGACGATAAAACAGGTCTTTTAAATGTTGAAGTAGAAGGGTTTACTCCAGAATCTTCTTATTTGATTGCTAAAACTATTATGGAGGAAAGTGAGAAATTTGTCAATGAAATTTCACATAAAGCAGCAAGAGAACAAATGACTTTTGCAGAGAGTGAGGTTTTGAAATTTAAAGAAAAATTTCAAAAAGCTCAAAACGATTTAATTGCTTTTCAAAATAAATATGGAGTTTTTGATCCCTTGAAACAAGCTGAAAACAAGGCTAAATTGATTTCTGAAATTGAGGCCAATTTGGCACAAAAAGAAGCTAAGCTTTTGAGTTTGCAAAGCTATATGAATGACACAGCTCCAGAGATTGTAACTTTAAAAGCTGAAATTATTGCATTAAAAAAACAATTATTTAAAGAAAAATCTAAAATTTCAGCCAACAATCCTTCTCAAAAGTTAAATAATCTTGCAGCTAAATTTCAAGACTTAACCATAGAAGCAAATTTTACACAGAAAGCTTATGAAGCGGCTTTAAAAGCCTATGAAAGCGCTAGAATAGAAGCATTGAGAAAGATTAAACAACTTGTTGTGATACAAAATCCTAGTAAGCCACAAATTGCAAAATACCCAGAGAGAATTTATGATATTTTAACTGCTTTTATGGTTTTATCTTTATTGTATGGAATTATTAAATTTGCTAAAATGATCATAGAGGAGCATAAATATTAATGAAAAAAATAATTTTATTTTTAGTTTTATCTGTTTTTTCTTTTGCAGCGGTCGATATTTCGCAAATTACTGCTGCAGAAAATCAAAATGATACATCGTCTTTGGATCAAAATTTTAGTACAGACAAACAAAATATTCTTCAAAATAGCACAAAGGATAATACAGATATTCAAGTGCCTGTTTTTGGATATCAATTATTTAATGGGAATTTTAAAAATTATACGCAAAGAGTTTATAATCCAGATTATAAGATTGCAGTAGGAGATCAAATCAGTCTTAAAATTTGGGGAGCTGTAGAATTTGAAAGAATTTTAGTAGTAGATTCTCAAGGCAATATTTTTATCCCAAAAGTTGGAGCTGTAAATTTATTGGGTGTAAAAAATAGTGCTCTTGTAAGTGTGATTAAAGCATATATTGGTAAAGTTTATAAAAGTAATGTTTTTGTGTATGCAGATATGAATGCTTATCAAAATGTTAGTATTTTTGTTACAGGAAGTGTCAATGCTCCAGGGCTTTATCAAGGATTAAGCTCAGATTCTGTGATTCAGTATCTTGATAAAGCAGGTGGAATTAATTTAGAATATGGAAGTTTTCGAGATATAAAAATTTTAAGAAATAATCATGTGATCAAAAATATTGATTTATATGATTTTTTACTTAAAGGACAAATGGATCTCTTTCCTTTTAGAAGCGGTGATGTTATTTTAGTTGGCAATGTGCAAAATTATGCCTTTGTAAATGGAGATGTTCAAAGACCTTTTCGTTTTGAACTTTCAAATGATATAAAAACTTTAAGTGATTTAGCACGTGTAGCTGGAGCAAAATCTATAGTAACGAATGCAGTCGTAAAAAGCTATGAGCAAGATCATAAACTTAGCGTTAATGCATATAATAAAATGCAATTTTCTAAAGTTTTATTACGAACAGGCGATGAAGTACAATTTAATCCAGAATATGTTTCTAAAAATATCACCATAACAGTCAATGGTGAACATAGCGGACTTAAGACTTTAGTCGTTAAAAAAGGAACTACTTTAGAAGATGCTTCAAGACTTATTATGTTTAATGGACAATCTGATACTAATGCTTTGCAAGTGTTTAGAAAATCAGTTGCTAAAACTCAAAAAGAACTTATCAACGCACAACTTAAAGAACTTGAAACCTTGGCATTGACTAGTTCTTCTGTAACTTCTCAAGGAGCTGCTATTAGGGCTGAACAAGCAAAATTAATTCTTGAATTTATACAAAGAGCCAAGCAAGTTGAGCCTAAGGGACAAATTGTTATTAACAATCCAAAATCATATAAGTCAGTAATTTTAGAAGATGGAGATGTGGTCAATGTTCCAAGCAAAAACAATCTCGTGATTGTTCAAGGTGAAGTATCTTTGCCAGGTGCTTTTGTATATAATAAAGGAGAGAATTTAAAATATTATATCGATCTTGCTGGAGGTTATGGAGAAAGAGCAGATACTTCTAAAATCTTAGTTATACGCAATAATGGTAAAGCAGAAAAATACAACGGAGGTGTTAGCATGCATCCTGGTGATTCTATTTTGGTTTTACCTAAGGTGGAAAGTGAGAATTTACAAATTTTCAGTATGTTAACTCAAATTCTTTATCAAGTTGCTGTTGCGACAAATGTTGTTTTAAATCTTTAAAGGTTGTTTTTATGGAAGCAATTGAAATTGCAAAAGAAGTTTTTAAAATAGAAGCTAAGTCTATATCTGACTTAGCTTCTCATTTAGATGAGAATTTTAATAAGGCAGTGGATTTTATTTTTCATACTCAAGGAAGATGTATAGTTAGTGGTATGGGAAAATCAGGCCATATAGGCGCTAAAATCGCAGCAACTTTAGCCAGTACCGGAACTCCTAGTTTTTTCATCCATCCAGGTGAGGCTTTGCATGGTGATCTTGGCATGATGACTCCAACAGATATTTTGATTGCTATTTCAAATTCAGGTGAAACTGAAGAGCTTTTAAAAATTATCCCTGTGATCAAAAGAAGAAAGATAACCCTTATAGCAATGACAGGAAATTTAAATTCTACTTTAGCAAAACAAGCGGATGTTTGCTTGGATATTTCAGTTAGAAAAGAAGCTTGTCCGCTTAAACTTGCTCCTATGTCCTCTACGACTGCAACTTTAGTTATGGGAGATGCTTTGGCTGCAGCTTTGATGAAAATAAGAAATTTTAAACCCGATGATTTTGCACTTTTTCATCCAGGAGGAAGTTTAGGACGTAAGCTTTTAACAAAAGTAAAAGATCTTATGGTTTCAAATAATCTTCCTATGGTGCAGCCAGATACTGAATTCAATGATCTTGTTGATGTGATGACTAGTGGAAAATTAGGACTTTGTATAGTTGTAGAAAATGAAAAATTGGTTGGAATTATTACTGATGGGGATTTGCGTCGTGCTTTAAAAGCAAATGATAAGCCAAGATTTGATTTTAAGGCAAAAGAGATTATGAGCAATAATCCAAAAGTTATCGATGCAGACGCTATGGCAAGTGAGGCCGAAGAATTGATGTTAAAACACAAGATTAAAGAAATTGTTGTTGAAAAAGATGGCAAAGTAGTGGGAGTTATCCAGCTTTATGCTATAGGAAACGTGTGATTCATGTCTCCAACTTTATCTATTATCATTCCTTTTGGTTTAAGCGAGGAAAGAAGCTATATAAAAGATAGAGTTATACAAAAAGCTACTCTTGTGAAAAGTGATGAAAAAATAGAATATATTTTTGTTGAGGGTTATTCTTCTTTAAAAAATAATTTAAAACAAATTATAGAAGAAAATGGTCATATCTATTTAAAGGACGAGAGTCAAAAAGATTTTTTTTCTCAGGGAAAATGTAGAAATTTGGGTGCTTGTTTTGCTAATGCTCAAGTGATTATGTTTTTAGATGTTGATTGCTATGTTAGCTCATTTTCTCTAGAAAAGATTTTAAATCTTATTAAGATTAAAAATATTGCACAATGTATTAATGAAATTTTGGTTTTACCTGTAGTGTATCTAACTAAGGAAGGAAGTGATAAGATTTATAAAGAGGAAGAAAAATTATGGGATGATATTATTAAGTATGATTTAATCAGCGGAAAAAATTCATTAGTAAAATTTTTTGCTCCTAGTTCTACTTCAACTATCGTTATAAATAAACATCAATTTTTAAAATTAGGTGGAAATAATGAAAAATTTATAGGACACGGTTATGAAGACTTTGATTTTTTTATTAGGGTTTTAAAATCTTGCGTAAAATTTGAAAAAATGCCTTTTAATTTAAATTATGATTCTAGAAATTGGAATTTTAAAAATTTTAAAGGCTTTCGCTCTTGGTTTTCTTTATTAGGCTATGAAGCTTGTTTTTATGGAATTTATATGTATCATTTTTGGCATACAGAGCCAAACCAAAATGGATATATGAGTAAAAAACATGAAAATCATAAATTATTTTATAAACACTTGAAAAATTTCAAAGATTATTCCATAAAGCCTTTACAAGTTGCTAGTGCAAAAAATATTAAAATTTTAGTTATTGGAAAAGAGATAAATGATTTTCAAGATTTAAGTGTCTATTTAGGCGAATTTACTTATAAAACCCTTGATGAATTGATTGATAAAAGTAAAGAGGAAATTAGAGATTATTTGCAACAAAAGAAATTTGACAAAATTTTTTTGGATATAAAATTGCAAATTAGTGATAACATAAAAGATATTTTAAGTAGTTTTGAGATTTTATATTTTAATACAGGGCTTTTTTCAAATTCTTGGTTGTTTTATAAAAATATGGATAATTTTTATGAAAGAAAGTATTGGGATATTAATTTAACAAAATTACAAATTGATGAAACGAAGGTTTATTTTTACTCTTTGGATTCCAAAGAAAGACAAAAGATTACTGATTTTATAAAAGAATTAAAAATTAACAAAGAAATAGATTTGTATAAATTTATTTATTATTTAAGAAATGAAATTTATAGTTTTTGTAAATCTAATGGAGATTTTTATCAAGTGATTTTTGACAAAAAAAAATTATTAACAATAAAAGATTGTGATAAAGTTTTTTATTCTTTAAAATCTTTTGTTTATAAACCTTATTTGTATGAGTTGAAAACTATAAGAATTTTTTCCATAATTTTGAAGTTTTTAGGTTTGAATTTTATTCAAAGTATAATTTCTCAAACTAAATTTTATCGCTTAGCAAGGAAATTATTTTTTAATCCTAAAGATTTTTTTAAAGACTCTAGAAAAATTAATTTTAAAAAATTACAATAAGGAAGCAAATGAAAACAGTCGGCGTAGTCATACCAATATATAATGTACAAGATTATTTAAAAGAATGTTTAGACAGCGTTATTAATCAAACTTATAAAAATTTACAAATT
>NZ_NXLZ01000019.1 GCF_005406205.1 Campylobacter estrildidarum | reverse complement strand
CTATTCTCCACCATGATTAAGGGCCTATAGCTCAGCTGGTTAGAGTGCACCCCTGATAAGGGTGAGGTCACAAGTTCAAGTCTTGTTAGGCCCACCATTGAATAATATTATTGAATTGTTTTGGAATTTACTTTCTTTTGGTTCTAATATTTGAGTAGATTTTTCTATTTTTTGTCCTTGTTGTTTAGAATATTTTGAGGTTGTCTTTATTTTGTCTAGTTTAAATAGAATAAAATTATAAATATAATATTATAGTATTTTTAGAACTTAGAGATTTTTTAGTTATATTATTTGCTTGTCTTTTTAAGATAATTTTTTATTATATAAAAGTGTTTATAAATTTTTCAAAAGCTTTTACTCCTTGTTTATTACGTTTAAAGACTCCACAATTTTCTAATACTTCTATAAATACCTTAGAAATTTCTTCTTGTAGAATTTTTTCTATATTTTTATTATTGATATTTTTATGTTTAGGCAAGAAATTTTCAACCCATTGAGCATGTTTTTTGATTTTTTCATTATTTTTTATATTTTTATTGTTAAGTATGTAATCGCTTAAAAGCGTTAGTTCTTCTTTAAGCCTAGGAGGTAGTATCGCAAGCCCCATAACTTCTATAAGCCCAATATTTTCTTTTTTTATGTTATGCAAATGCTCACGTGGGTGAAAAATACCAAAAGGATGTTTTTCATCTGTCCTATTGTTTCTTAAAACTAAATCAAGTTCAAATTTAGAATTTCTTATTCTTGCTATTGGAGTTATGGTATTATGATAAATATTTTGGGTTTTTGCCAAAATATTAACACTTTTATCGCTATAATTTCTCCATTTTTTTAGAATAAAATTTGCCAATTCTATTAATTTTTTATCATCTTTGCTTGAAATTCTTATAATGGATAATGGCCATTTAACAATACCAAAATCTATATTTTCAAAGTTTTTGATCTTAAATTTTTTTTCTATTTTTGCATTATTAAGAGCAAAAGTATGATTGCCACCTTGAAAATGATCATGACTTAAAATAGAACCCCCAACTATAGGCAAATCAGCATTTGATCCTATAAAATAATGAGGAAATATTTTTAGAAAATCGAATAATCTTTCAAAGGTTTTTTTGCAAATTTTCATAGGAGTATGTTTTTGATTTAGAATAATACAATGCTCATTATAATACACATAAGGTGAATATTGAAAAAACCAGTTTTCATTAGCAAGTTTTATAGGTAAAATTCTTAGATTTTGTCTTGCTGGATGATGATAATTTCCTGCATAAGCTTCATTTTCTTTACATAAAACACATTTTGGATAATTGGTGCTTTTAATTTCTTTAGCTTTGGCAATAGCTTTTGGATCTTTTTCTGGTTTTGAAAGATTGATTGTAATTTGGAATTTTCCATATATACTTGAACTTTGCCATTTGATATCTTTTTTGATTTCATATGTTCTAATGTAATTACAATCTTGATTAAATTGATAAAAAAAATCACTCGCTTTTTTTGGATCTTTTTGATAGTATTGATTAAATTGTGAGATTAATTCACTAGGTTTAGGAGTTAAAAGTCCCATAATTTTAACATCAAATAAAGACCTTGCTATACTATCATTTTCACAGAGTTTATTTTTACAAGCATAATCTAAAAGAGCATTTAAAATTTCTTCCAATTGCATTTTAGATTTTTTTTTCTCTTGCTTGTATTCTTGAAGTTTAAAAAGATCAAGCAGAGTATTGGTATGAAAAATTTTATCCTCTTTTTTAATAAGTTTTTTTTCTATAGCGTAAGAAATAAGTTGATCGATAACAGAATAAATCATAATTTTATAGCACCTGCATTTCTTATATTTAACATGTAACAAGAATCTTCACCAAAGACTTTTTTCATATTTGTCTCATATTCTTTAACAAGTTCATAAGGCACAAAGGCTTGAATAGTTCCCGCAAAGCCTCCACCATGAACCCTACAAACACCTTTATCTTTTAAAATTCTTTCACTTAAAGCTAAAGCTAAAGCTAAATTTTGTTCTAAGGGTTTAGATAAAGAAAAGATATTTTGTAAAAATTTAAAAGAAGAATCGCCCGAGTTTTTAACCAAATTCTTAAATCTTTCAAAATCGTTATTTTTCAGAGCTTCAGCCTCTTTAAATGCGTTTTGATTGTCTTTGAAAAAGTGTATAGCACGCAAAAGAGCTCTATCGTGAATTTTCTCTCTTAATTTGGCAATATTATCAAAAAAATCTTTCTCATCAACTTCTCTTAAAACTTTTTTATCAAAAGCTTTAGCTACAAGTTGCATTTCTTGAGTAATTGAAGCATAATCTGAAGTAAGATCCGCGTGATTTCCTTTTGTATTTACAATGCATAAAAAATAATTGCTTTTCTGGAAATCAAAATTTATTTTTTCTACAAAAGGATTTTGAGGATTTTTAAAATCCATAAAAGAAAAACCTCCTAAAGCACTGGCCATTTGATCCATTAAGCCACAAGACTTGCCAAAATAAACATTTTCTGCATATTGACTTATTTGTGCTATTTGAGTTGGCGGGATTTTAGAATTATTAAATTCATAATTTAAAATAGTGCCAATTAAATTTTCAAAAGCAGCTGAAGAAGAAAGTCCTGAACCCTTTAAAACATCTGAAGTGATATAGGCATCAAATCCTTGTATATTGTAATCTAGTTCTTTAAATTTAGAACAAATTCCTTTTATTAAAGCTTCTGAAGTTTCAAATTCGCTTTGATCGAGTGTTATGTTATTTAAGTCGATTTCTTTTAGATTAAAACCCTCGGAATTAATACAGATGGTATTTTTATGATTGGGTGCAACCACAGCAATAATATCTAAATTTACAGCACCTGCTAAAACCATACCATGTTGATGATCGGTATGATTTCCACCTATTTCAGTTCTACCTGGTGAGGAATAAAAACTAAAATGACTATGTTTAGGATAAAGTTTTTTAAAATGCTCTAGAGCTTTTAAATATCTTTGTTTTTGTTGGTCTAAAAGTTTCTCTCCATATATTTTTTTTAAACCTTGATTTAATTCTTGCATTTTAATACCTATTGAGAAATTTGTTCTAAACTTTGTTTAGCAATTTGAGTGATTTGATCCCATTTTTTATCCAAAATCAGCTCTTTAGGAGTAAGCCAAGAACCCCCGACACAAAGAACATTGTCTAATTTTAAATAATCGTTCATATTATTTAAATTAATTCCACCTGTTGGGCAAAAATTTACATTTTGAAATGGAGCAGAAAATGATTTTAACATATTAATTCCGCCTGTAGCTTGTGCTGGGAAAAATTTTAAATTTTCAAAACCAAATTCTAAAGCCAACATTAATTCCCCTGCAGTAGCAATTCCTGGAATTAAAGGTAAGTCAATATTTTTTGCTTCTTTGGCAAATACAGAATTTAAACCTGGACTTATAGCGAATTTAGCTCCTGCATTTTTTACTTCTTCTAACATTTTAGCGTTTAATACCGTTCCAGCTCCTACAACCGCATCTGGAACTTCTTTTGCTATAAGTTTTATAGCTTCTAAAGCTTCTTGGGTACGTAGAGTAATTTCTAAAATTTTAATTCCTCCATTAATTAAAGCTTTTGCTAAATCTACGCTTGTTTTTAGATCATAAATTGTAATCACTGGAATGATTTTGCTAACTTGTAAAAATTCTTTTGTTTTCATGTTTTCTCCTTTTTATTTAAAATATCCACCAAAACTCATTGCACCTGTCTCAGCACTTGAACTTTGCGCTCTAAAGCCCGCAAAGAGTTCTCTACCGCAACCAAAAACCTCTTTTACTTTAAAATCACTAGCCTTTCTTTCTTGCCATTCTTTTTCATCAATCAAAATTTCAAGTGTGCCATTTTTTGCATCGAGTAAAAGCATATCTCCATCTTTGATTTTAGCTATATTGCCATCAAGTAAAGCTTCAGGACTCATATGAATAGCTGCTGGAACTTTACCAGAAGCTCCAGACATTCTTCCATCGGTTACAAGTGCAACTTTAAAACCTTGATCTTGTAAAATTCCTAGCGGAGGAGTGAGTTTGTGAAGTTCAGGCATACCACTTGCTCTTGGGCCTTGATAAGGTAAAACAGCAATAAAATCTTTTTGCAATTCTTTATTTTGGAATCTTGTTAAAAATTCTTGTTGAGAGTGGAATACGATTGCGGGAGCTTTAATAACTTGATGTTCTTCTTTAACTGCTGAAATTTTAATCACAGCTCTTCCTATATTGCCTTTTAAAATTTTAACTCCACCGTCTTTTGAGAAAGCATTGTTTATATTTCTAAGTATATTTTCTTCCTTGCTTGTTTTTACTCCATCTTTATAGACTACTTTGCCATCAATCAAAAAAGGATTTTTTATATAAGCTTGCATTCCTTGACCCATAATAGTATCTGCATCATCATGTAAAAGCCCCTCTTTTAAAAGCTCATTAACAACAAAAGCCAAACCTCCAGCTGCTTCAAATTGATTAACATCGGCTTTACCATTAGGATAAACCCTTGCTAAAAGTGGAATTATGCTAGAAATAGCATCAAAATCATCCCAATTGATAATAATTCCTGCTGCACGAGCTATGGCGACTAAATGGATAGTGTGATTTGTTGATCCGCCTGTAGCCATTAGTCCTATCATAGCGTTGATGATATTTTTTTCACTAATTAGCTCCCCTATAGGTTTGATTTTATTTCGAGTCATATGGGTTGCAGCTTCTTTGACTAAAGCTTCTCTCAAAGGTGTGTTAGGGTTAATAAAAGCAGAATTTGGTAAATGTAATCCCATAAATTCTATCATCATTTGATTGGAATTAGCTGTTCCATAAAAGGTACAAGTACCAATATCGTGGTAAGATTTCATTTCACTTTCAAGAAGTTTATCTCGCGAAATTTTACCTTCAGCAAAAAGTTGCCTTGTTTTTGATTTTTCATCATTAGAAATCCCACTAGTCATAGGACCTGAGGGCACAAAAATGCTTGGTAAATGTCCAAAACTTAAAGCCCCTATTAAAAGACCTGGAACGATTTTATCGCAAACTCCAAGATAAAACGCCCCATCGAAAACATTATGAGAAAGAGCTATAGCTACACTCATTGCTATAACATCTCTTGAGAATAAGCTAAGTTCCATACCTTCATAGCCTTGAGTGATACCATCACACATAGCAGGGGTTCCACCAGCAAATTGTCCAAAAGCGTGGTTTTTAAAAAGTTCTTGTTTAATAATATCTGGATAATTTTTAAAAGGTTGGTGTGCCGAAAGCATATCATTATAAGCTGAAACTATAGCAAAATTTGAATCTTTGTTTTCTTTGATTCTTTCTTTAATGTGATCAGGTATGCTAGCATAAGCATGAGCTAAATTTGCACATCCTAAATCTTTTCTCTGAATTTTGCCTTTATGGGTTAAAATGCGTTCTAAGTAATTTTCTCTAGTTTTTTGACTTCGCTCTTTTACTTTTTGAGTTATTTGTTCAAGTTTTTTTAAGGCCATATTTATCCTTTATTAAAAATTTATTTTTTTTATTGTAACATTTTTATATACTTAAATTATGCCATAATTTTAGATAAAAATTCTAAAATTATTATAAAAGTTAAAATTATTTAGTTGAACGAGGAGAAATTATGCAAAGTTTTGATTTTATTTTATTTGGAGCTACCGGTGATTTAGCGATGAGAAAAATTTTCCCTTCTCTTTATCAGGCTTATATAGATGGATTTTTACCTCCTATAGGAAAAATGATTGCTACGGGTAGAAGTTCATTGAGTACAGAACAGTTTATAGAAAAATTAAATAATAATTCTAAAATTCATATTAAAAATTGTGATGATAAAAAATGGGAAGAATTTATACATAATATTAATTACTTAAGTATCAATTTAAATGAAACAAAAGATTTTGATCTTTTAAAAGGTAAAATTGATAACAAAAGCCAAAATATTGTTATTTATTTTTCGATTTCACCAGAATTTTTTATCAAAGCATGTGAAAATTTAACGCTAGTTGGACTTAATGACGATAGAGTAAAGATCATTTTAGAAAAACCTTTAGGTATGGATTTGAAATCTTGTCAAGCTATCAATAATGAAATAGCAAAATATTATAAAGAAAAACAAATTTATAGAATTGATCATTATCTAGGAAAAGAGAGCATTCAAAATCTTTTAATATTAAGAGCTTTTAATCCTATTTTTACTTCTTTATGGGAAAAAGAACACGTCGATTATGTTGAAATTAGTGTTTTTGAAACCTTAGGTGTTGAGGGTAGAGGAGAGTTTTATGATAATACTGGAGCATTAAGAGATATGATACAAAATCATATTTTACAAATTCTCTCCTTAGTAGCTATGAAAATACCAAAAAAATTAGATGCTGAATCTATAAGAAGCGCAAAGCTTAGTCTTTTAAAAAGTTTAAAACCTTTAAGTGATGAAGATATAAAAAATAATGTTATTAGAGCTCAATACGATAAATCAGGAGAATTTAAATCTTATCTAGCTGAAGATAATATAAAAGAAAATAGTCAGACTGAAACTTTTGTTGCAATAAAAGCTGAACTTTTAGATGATAATTGGAAAGGAGTTCCATTTTATATTAGAACAGGTAAAAGAATGGCTGATTCTTTTGCACAGATTATTGTTTATTTTAAAAATAAAGAAGATTTAAATTCTAGTCCTAATAAACTTATTATTCGTTTGCAACCAGAAAATCAAATTTCTTTAAATTTAAAAGTTAAAAAAATCGGAAAAACAATGGATTATGAAGAAAATAATTTGATTTTAAATTTAAATAGCACTTTAGCAATGCAACCATATGAAAGATTGATTTTAGATGTAATTGAAGGTAATCAAGCTTCTTTTAACCATAAAGAAGAATTAGAAACAGCTTGGGCTTGGGTTGATCCTATTTTGAAAAATTGGCAGGAAAATAAGACTCCTTTATATTATTATATTGCTGGAAGTTGGGGACCTAAAGAAGCATTTGATCTTATTCGAAGAGATAAACATGAGTGGCATAATTGCTGATAATTTTTTTAATAAATGGATTATTGTGAGTAAATTTGTAACGTATTTATTTAATTTTAAATAAATAATATATTAATTAATTTTTTATTAAGGTAAGATTTTGCTAAACTCTAAAATATAGTTTTTATAAAAATAAGGAGAATTGATATGGCGTTCCAAATGCATGAATTTTCAGACATAGAAGAATGTAATAAGGCTTTAGTTAATACTTTTGTTAAGTCTATTGAGCAGAATTTATCAACTCAAGAAAATGTAAATTTAGCCTTTTCTGGAGGAAAATCTCCTATTTTATTTTTAGAAATGCTAAGTAAGGAAAATTGTAGTTGGGAAAAGTGTAATATCTCTTTGGTTGATGAAAGAATTGTTGATTTAAACAATGAAGATAGCAATGCAAAATTGATTAAAACTTATTTTCTGCAAAATTTAGCTAAAAAAGCACATTTTAAACCTTTTTTTGAAGACGCTAATCTTTCTTTAGATGAGCTGGTTAAGAATGCAAATACTTTTTACAAGCAACCTAATATTGCTATCCTTGGCATGGGTGCTGATGGTCATACAGCATCTTTGTTTCCTGAAGCAGATGAAATTAATTTTGCTTTAACAACAGATCAAAATATAGTCTTAACAACACCGAAAAATGCTCCGTATAAAAGACTTTCTATGTCTTTATCAGCATTAGAAAAATGTAACAAATTATTTCTATCAATAGCTACAGATGAAAAACGAATTATTTTTGATGAGGCGGCTAAAGGTTTAAATCCGAAATTTCCTATATCTTATATACTTCATTCAAAAAAGGTAATGTGCGATGTCTACTTCTCAAAATAAAAAATCTTATCCAAGGCTTTTAGCTGATATTGGAGGTACAAATGCTCGGTTTGCTTTAGAGGCCGCACCTGGAAAAATTGACAATGTGGAAGTTTTAGCTTGTCATGATTATAACACTGTTGTAGATGCAGCAAAAGCTTATTTAAGTAAAGTTGGCAATCCTTTGATTAAATTTGGTGCCTTTGCTATTGCTAACCCTGTTTTAGGGGATTGGGTTCAAATGACAAATCATCATTGGGCTTTTTCCATTGAAACAACAAGACAGGCTTTAAATTTAGAATCTTTAATATTAATCAATGATTTTACAGCTCAAGCTTACGCAATAACAAAAATGCCTTCTTCAGAGCTTATGCAAGTGGGTGGAACTTCTCATGATTCATATGCTCCAAAAGCTGTTTTAGGTCCAGGAACAGGACTTGGAGTAAGTGGCTTAATTCCTTGTGATGAATGTGGCTATATAGCTTTAGCTGGTGAAGGTGGGCATGTAAGTTTTGCACCTTTTGATGATACCGAAATAATGATTTGGCAGTATGCGAAAAAAAAATATGGTCACGTTTCAGCTGAACGTTTTTTAAGTGGAGCAGGTTTGGTGCTCATTCATGAAGCTTTAGCTAGTAGAGAAGGAATTAAAAATTCAAAAATGACTCCAGAACTAATTAGCGAACAAGCTTTAAGTGGAAAATCTCCTTTATGTCGTTTAACTTTAGATATATTTTGTGCAATGCTAGGAACAGTTTCTTCAAATTTAGCTTTGACTTTAGGAGCTAGAGGTGGAGTGTATCTTTGCGGAGGTATTATTCCTAGATTTATTGATTATTTTAAAACATCCCCTTTTAGAATACGTTTTGAAAATAAAGGAAGATTTGATGCTTATTTAGCCGCAATTCCTGTTTATATAGTTTTAGCAAAATATCCGGGTATTAGCGGGGCAGCAGTTGCTTTAGAAAACCATTTAAAAAAAAATAATTTATAGAAAGGTAAAAAATGAAATCTTTAACACATTTAAATTCCTATAAAGAATTACACAATCATTTTTTGAATGTAAAAGACATACATATGAGAGATTTATTTAAAGAAGATCAAGGTAGAGGAACTAGGTATTTTTTAGAAACTGGAGACTTAAAGCTTGATTATTCAAAAAATCGTATCAATGATGAAACTTTAAAACTTTTGTTTAATCTAGCCAATGAGTGTTCTTTGAAAGAAAAGATAACTGCTATGTTTAAAGGCGAGAAAATTAACACTACAGAAAATAGAGCAGTTTTACACACAGCTTTAAGAAATCAAGGAAATTATCCGATTAAAATTGATGATATGGATATTATGCCTAATGTTAGAGAAGTTTTAACAAAAATGCAAAATTTCTCAGATGCCTTAAAAACAGGAGCTTGGTTGGGTTATACAAATCAAGTTATTACAGATGTTGTTAATATAGGAATAGGCGGATCAGATCTTGGAGCTTTAATGGTATGCGAGGCTTTAAAAAATTTCGGACATCCAAGATTGCGTATGCATTTTGTTTCTAATGTAGATGGCACGCAATTGCAAGGAGTTTTAAATCAGGTGCATCCTGAAACAACTCTCTTTATAGTCGCTTCTAAAACTTTTTCTACTCAAGAGACTTTAACGAACGCATTTACAGCTAGAAAATGGTTTTTAGAACATGCTTTAGATGAAAAACATATAGCAAAACACTTTGTTGCTGTATCAACTAATAAAGAAGCAGTTAAAGAATTTGGTATTGATTTAGAAAATATGTTTGAATTTTGGAATTGGGTTGGAGGGCGTTATAGTCTTTGGTCTGCTATAGGCTTGGCCATCATGATTTATCTAGGTAAAGAAAATTTTTCATCTTTACTAGAAGGGGCTTATTTGATGGATGAACATTTTTATAATGCGCCATTTGAAAAAAATATGCCTGTGCTTTTAGGTTTGATCGGTGTTTGGTATATTAATTTCTTTGATGCAGGTAGCCATATTATCGCTCCTTATGATTCTGTATTAAAATATCTTCCTAAATTTATACAGCAGTTAGATATGGAAAGTAATGGTAAACAGGTTAGAAAAGATGGTAAAAGAGTTGATTATGATACAGGTCCTATTATTTGGGGTGATGTAGGCATTAATGCCCAACATGCTTTTTTTCAGCTTTTACATCAAGGAACTCATTTGAGTCCTATTGATTTGATCGCATCTTTAAGCAGAAAAGGAAGTTTGCCAGGACATCATGAAATTTTATTGAGTAATGTTTTTGCTCAAGCTGAAGCTTTTATGAGAGGCAAAACTCTTGAAGAAGTTCAAAAAGAAATGTCAAATAAAGGTTTTAGCGAGGATCAAATTCATAAACTCGCACCTCATAGAGTTTTTTCAGGTAATAGACCTAGCAATATTATTTTGCTTAATGAAATTAATCCTAAAAGCATAGGTTCTTTGGTTGCTCTTTATGAGCATAAAATTTTTGTTCAAGGAGTGGTTTGGGATATTAATAGTTTTGATCAATGGGGAGTAGAACTTGGTAAAGAGCTTGCTAAAACTATTTTGACAGAATTGCAAGGAAAAGAAAATCACGATCACGATAGTTCTACAAAACATTTAATTCAAATTTATAAAAAAGCTAATTTGAATTAGAGGGAGATTATTATGCAAACAAGATCAAATAATTTTGTATTATCAGCATTAACAGCATTGTTTTTTGTTATGGGCTTTATTACAGTATTGAATGATATTTTAATACCACACCTTAAAGTAATTTTTGAACTTAATTATTTTGAGGCAGCTTTAGTTCAATTTTGTTTTTTTGGAGCTTATTTTGTAACTGGTGGAATTTTTGGAAAGCTTTTGGAAAAGATTGGTTATCCTGCAGGGGTTATTTTGGGTTTTATAATAACAGCAATTGGCTGTGTTCTTTTTTATCCAGCAGCTTCTATGGCTTCTTATCCTGTATTTTTAGGTGCTCTTTTTATTCTAGCAAGTGGAATTGTTTTACTCCAAACAACTGGAAATCCATTTGTAACTTTACTTGCTCCAGGAAAAGAAGCTACAGCTTTGACTTTAGTACAAGCTTTCAATTCTTTAGGAACAACTTTAGCACCGCTTTTTGGTGCTTCTCTTATACTTTCAGATACTGTAAAGTATGCTAACAAAATTCAAGAAGCGCAATCAGTACAAATTCCTTATTTAGGAATTGCCGGAGTTTTAATACTTTTAGCTGTGGTAATTTATCTTTTGAAACTTCCAGATGTAAGAGATAAAGCTGAGCAAATTAGCAATGAAAATCATGATGGAAAACAAAGTCTATTTGAATATTCTCATTTTGTTTTGGGTGCAGCAGCTATATTTTTTTATGTGGGAGCTGAGGTGTCTGTAGGATCTTTTTTAATTTTAACAATGAAAGAGTTTGCAGGTATAGAAGAAACAATGGGAGCAAAATATATAGTTTTTTATTGGGGTGGAACTATGGTAGGAAGATTTTTAGGAAGTGCTATTTTGGCTAAAATTGCTCCAAATAAGTGCCTAGCATTTAATTCTATTATGAATATTGCTTTAATTGCATTAGCTGTTTTAGTTGGTGGCGGAACATTTGCTATGATAGCGTTATTATTAATTGGTTTATTTAACTCTATTATGTTTCCAACTATTTTTTCTTTAGCAACAAAAAATTTAGGTAAATTTACTAGTCAAGCTTCAGGAATTATCAATATGGCTATTGTTGGCGGTGCTCTAATGCCTCCTGTTCAAGGTTTGTTAGCTGATTATTTTAATTTGCTCTTCTCTTATATAGCTCCTATGTTTTGTTATTTTTTTGTTTTGTTCTTTGCTTTAAAAGGATATAAGACTCGATAATTATAAATCAAAAAGTGAAATCCACTTTTTGATTTTTCATATTCCCTTAAGCTTATTTTGTATATAATTGCAACTTTTACTCCACTTTAAGAACCATACATAATTTATTATAAAATTAATCAATCTTAAAGTGTGTTCTATTTACTTACCAATGTTAAAAGTCACAAGCAAGTTTTAAAAACAATTTTACTGAACTTGTTAAAGAATAAAACTTTAATTATCTTTTTCTTTAAAAGCTAAATAAAGATTTTAAAGAATAAGTTTTAAACTTCACAGCTTATATTTTTGCTTAATATAAGTGTTTAAATGCTTTCCGTCTTAAGATAATAAAAAGTCTTATTATAAAAAC
>NZ_NXLZ01000018.1 GCF_005406205.1 Campylobacter estrildidarum | reverse complement strand
AAGTATAGAACTATAGTTTGAGTTATCATTGATACTAAAGATACTCATATTTATTCCTTTGATTTTAGAATTGTTCTGCCTTCAAATCTAAATATCTTAATTAAATATAAGCAAGAAGTGTTCCAAATTTTAAATAAAAAACAAAATTAGCACCCTAAAAAGCATAAAAATTTAATAGTAAAATAATCAAAATTGCTTATTTTATATTAAATTTTAGAACACTCTATTGTTTTTCCATTATAGACAACCATTTGTTGATTAAAATTGCTAAATTTGGGAATATATGCATATCCACTTAAAGGATCGATCACAATACAAACTTGATGTTTAAATTTAGAAGTTAAACGAATGATGCAATTTTTACCACTTTTTGCTAAAGTTTTATCATAAACACTTTTAGAATTTTTAAGTGGAGAATATAACCTTCCCAATTTATCAAAAACAATTCTTGTAGAACCACTACAAGATCCTTTAAAATCAACCTTTTCTATATCGAAAGTTTTAAAAACATTAAATCTTTTAGTTGCTTTTTTATCATCTTTATCGATCACTCCGCTTTGTCCTGAATTCATCAATTTTTTAGGATTTAAGATATCTATAGCAATTTCTCTATCGATATTAATATCTGTTTTACCTAAATTCGCATTACCATCACCATTTTTATCTAAAAAAATAGTGTAAGTTTGTTCGTAATCAGTCGCGGCGGATTTGATAAAATAGAGTTGCCATCTACTTTTATACCATTCTTTTTTAGCCACTGCGAAATCTGAATTTCTAAAACTTTCTTGTATCATAGCTAAGTTTCTAACATAGTATATATCGCTAAGAATCTGTTTTGCACCTAACATTAATCTATCTTTTTTTATATTGATATTAGTTATAGAAATAATAATACCTAAAATAAAAATAACCAAAACAAGCTCTATAAGTGTGAAAGCTTTACTTGTAAGTTTTAACTTGATATTTCTTTTCAAACTTGCCTAGCTTAATTTTTATTATTTTTTGATCTTTATTGTTTTCTTTATTATTTTTTACACTGCTTAAATAAAAAGTATTGCTTTCTTCAATCCCGTAAAATTTTAATCTTTTTTGCAAAACATCAGAAGCTCTGATCGCAAAAATATTTTGCTTTTTTAATTCTTGACTTAATTCTTTAGCGAAATGGTAATTATTTGCAAAGTGCCGTTTAGGATTTGAAACAAAATAATATAAAAATTGATTTCCTATGATAACAAAATAGCAAAATAACAGAAAAATCGCTGTGCATTCTATAAAGATTTTATATTTCAATCTAAACACAGGCAATCTTACGCGATAGCTTTCCATAAGAGTTTTTATTAACAAAGGAGTGCAAATAACACAAAAAGGTAAAAAATCTTCCAAATAAAGTTTTTGTCTTAAAGAAAATAAAGAACAAAAAATAAAAGTGGTACTCATTAAAAACCAAAGTAAACTTTTGTTTTCTTTAAACATCAAGCGATAAATTACATAAAAAAAATAAATAAAAACAAGCGGAGAAAAACAAGCGGAGAAAATTCCTAAAGTATCTAAAAAATATCCTCTTGGACGACCTCCTACATCAAAACCATAAAAACTGACATTAATTCCAAAAAGAATAAGAGATAAGCTTAATAAAATAAATTCTTTTTTATAAATTCCAAAGAAGAAAAAGGTTAAAAATAAAATATTAAAAGATTGATCCACACATAAAGCTAAAATTAAAAGGGGATAAAGTAGCCATTTTTTTTGGTATTCATAAGCACAAAGTATTGCAAGGGTTAAAAAAATAACTATAGAAGCTTCATTAACCAATAAAGCGCTTGCAACAGTTCCAGGAAGTAAAATAAAAAGCAAAAGAGATAAAAAAGTATCAAAATCAGTTTTTGTATATTTTTGTGCTAATTTATAAAGCAGTAAGCAACTTAAAAAATGAAAAAATAAAATAGGAAGCCTCAAGCCAAAATCATTTTGTCCAAAAATAAAAGTTCCAAAATGAGTTATATAGTAAAGCAAATTATAAGAAAATACTAAAAATGAACCTTTTTCTCCAAAATAAATTTCAGCTTCATCATTGCTAATGCTTAAAGTTGAAATCCCATAAATAAGAGCTGCTAGATCAAAAAGCAATAAAGCAATAAAATAAGTATTTTTGACTTTTTTCATGAATTTAATTCTAGCAAATAAATCTTAAATTATAAATTTAGTTTAAAATTGATATTATATCTATAATTGAGCCAAGTTATATAAATATCTTTAGTTTTATTTAAGGTTAAAATGCAATCTATTACTAACACCTACTCGGCTAAAATTGAAATTAAAAAATCGACTTTTTTAGCTTTTCTTTGTCCTTATGATGACTTTGAAAATTTATTAAAAAATCTAAAACAAGAACATCTAAAAGCAGTTCATTTTGTCTATGCTTATAGATACTTAAATGATTTAAATCAGATCGTAGAAGATAAAAGCGACGATGGTGAACCAAAAGGAACTTCTGGAATGCCTTCTTTAAATGTTTTAAGAGGTTTTGAGCTTGTAAATGTAGCTGTGATTATAGTAAGATACTTTGGTGGAATAAAACTTGGCACAGGTGGTCTTGTGAGAGCTTACAGCGATGCGGTTAATGAAGTCGTTTGCAATTCTATTTTAATCCCTTTTGAGATTAAAAAACATATGCAAATCCTAATAGACATAAAAAATCTTAGACGCTTTGAATATTTTTTAAACACTCATTCTTTAAATTTCAAGCGTGAATTTAGTAATGAAAAAGTGATTTTAAAATTTGATTTAAACGATGAAGAAGAGCAAAAATTTGAAAATTTTTGCAAAAATTTTGCACCTTTTGAAATAGAGAAAAATATTTTATAAAGCCCCAAAAATGGGGCAAAAATCAAATTGCTTTGAGTAAGTCATTTAATAGTTTGCTATTTTGCTCGCTTGCATCTTGATTTAAAAGATCATTGTGCACACTTGCACTTTGAGATCTTAAAGAAAGCTCTCCTTCGTTTTGTCTAAAGCGATAAGCATACATATTTGACATTTGCGCATAAGCACTTGGAGAATGATTTGAATTAGAACTTTGATCACTCTTTTGAGTATCTAAATTCTGTGATGTTTCATTCTCACCTAATTTATCTAAAAGACTAGTGAAATCAGAGTTAGAAGAATAATCTTCAACTTCTTTATCCACCTTCTTATACTGACCACTAATAGCATCGTATTCATACGAGCTTATGGTTTTGTAATTTACTTGCATAACTTTCTCCTTTCAAAATATGCAAAAATTATACAAGCAAAAATCGTTCCTTTTTTAATCAATCGTGGTGAGTTGGCACATATTCCATATCAATTTCGCGATTTGCTATAAAATTTTCCTTAGCTTTTTTGCAATTTTCATCACGCATTTTTCTATATTCATTGCGTATCGTAATTTCTTTATCGCTTAAAGGCCTGTCTTCTAAAAAACTGATATGAAAATAGGTATCATCGGGCTTAGAATAAGCCTTGTAAAAATCGATATAATCAAAATAATCTTTCCCATTGTCAAATTCTACGACTTCTTCGATATAAATCGTTGGACCAAAACCTTTATGATTTTGGGTAAAATGCCCAAAACCTGCACTGTATTGAATTCTAAATTTAGCCATTGTTTTCTCCTAAAAATTCTTCATAATTTCCTCTAAAATCTAAAAGCTTTCCATCTTTTAGTTCCCAAATTCGATTGGCAAAAGAACTGATGAGTTCTCTATCGTGGCTTATACAAAGCACTACACCTTGAAAATTATATAAAGCTTCGCCTAAGGCAATAATGCTTTCAAGATCAAGATGGTTATCAGGTTCATCTAAAAGTAAAAAATTTGGACGCTCTAGCATAAGACGAGAAAGCATCAAGCGATGTTTTTCACCTCCACTTAAATTCGCGGCCATTTTTTCTTGATCGCTTCCGCTAAAAAGCATTCTTCCTAAACACTTTCTAATTTCGTCCAAATCTTTAAATTTTTCACTCATAAGCCATTCGTAAAGCTTTAAATTTTCATTGATGATATTGCTCGTATCTTGTGGAAAATATCCAAGCTCTATAGTTGCACCTAAATGCAAATTACCGCTATCTGGAGTAATAGCATTTGTAATAATTTTTGCTAAAGTTGATTTGCCCACACCATTTGCTCCAATTAAAGCAATTTTATCATTTTTTTCTATCTTAAGTTCTAAATTTGAAAATAAACTATACTCATAAGCTTTAGAAATTCCCTTAAGTTCTAAAACTTCATTGCCAATCTCTCTTCCTAAGCGAAAAACTATACTAGGATCCCTACGACTTGAAATTTTAATTTCTTCAAGCTCTAATTTTTCAAGTGCTTTAGCCCTACTTGTAGCTTGTTTTGCTTTAGACGCATTCGCACTAAAACGGCGGATAAAATTTTCTAATTCTTCTCTTTCTTTTAAAGTTTTATCACGCTTTAGTTCAGCTTGTTTTGCTAAAAGCGTTGAAGCCATATACCAGTCATCATAATTTCCAGCAAAATCTCTAATTTGCTTAAAATCAACATCTAAAATTCTTGTGCAAATTTTATTAAGAAAATGCCTATCATGAGAGATCACTACCAAAGTTCCCTCGTGTCTTAAAAGTTCATTTTCAAGCCAAGAGATTGCCTCTAAATCAAGGTTGTTTGTAGGCTCGTCCAAAAAAAGCACATCCGCACCTAAAAACAACACTTGTGCAAGTAAAACTTTAAATTTATCCGCACTTTGCAAAGTACTCATTAAAGCATTAAAATCTTTGATTTTTAAAGAACTTAAAATTTTTTCACAACGCGTTTCGCAATCGTAATTTGGATCCTCTTCAGCCGTTATCATCTCAAGTTCGCTTAAACGTTCATTGATTTCATCAGTAAATTCTTCACTCATATAAAGCTTTTCTTTTTCTTTTAAGGCCTCATATAATCTTTTATTGGCACACATAACCGCATCTTTAATGGTATAGTTTTCAAAAGCAAATTGATCTTGCCCTAAAACTGCGATCCTTAAGCCTTCATCAAAAACGACTTCGCCGCTACTTGACTCTATTTCACCTGAAAGAATTTTTAAAAAAGTTGATTTTCCAGCACCATTAGCACCTATAAGTCCATACCTTTGTCCACGAACGAGTTTTAAATTGACATTTTCAAATAAAAGTTGATTTGCAAAACGCATTGTAAGATTTCTTACTTCAACCATAAAAATTTCCTTAGATTTTTTACTTATAAAAAATTTTTGAGAAATTGTAGCAAAAAAAGCTTGATTTTAGTTTGATTGGAATTTAGAGCAATGTTTTATTGCTCTAAAATATAAATGATTGAATTAACGCATAATAATATTTGTAATTTTTACTTTATGCGAATTTAAAATTTCATATGCAATTGTAAAAAAACCTTTATCTCCCATTACTTTTGCATCTACAATAGCAAGGCATTCATTATCGCGAATCTTTTCAAATGAAGATATGGAATTAATCTCTACCATAGCACCAGGGTATTCTTTGGCTTTTTCAAGATATTCTTCATAATCAACACCCATTCCTTTTAAACCACTAGAATCATAAACATTTTGCAAAATTTTATCCTTAAGGATATTTTTTAAATTTTCAACCACCAAAAAGCTATTGCACTCACCGACAGATTGTGCATTTAAAACTGCACAACCTAAAAACAATAATAAAATCATTTTTCGCAACATTGTTTTCCTTTAGTTAGATTTTTGTATTAAAGCACCATTTTTAAACTCTTGCTCTTTAATAACTGCTCCATTTTCATAAGTTCTAAATATCCCATCTTTAGTGCCATTTTTATAGTTTCTTTCACTACGCAAAGAGCCATCTGCATTATAAAATTTTTGCAAACCATCTTCTTTGCCTTCGTTATTATAATTTTCTTCTTTTTTTAAATTTCCATCTTCGTAATACTCTTTAAAACTACCCACATATCCTTTTCCGTTGGATGAAAATTTTCCTTCAACTTGTAATTTCCCATTAGGAAAATATCCTTTAAACTCTCCAACTTTTTCGTTGTTTTTATAATTAAGTTCAGCCATAAGCTGTCCATTTTCATAATATTCTTTGCTTATTCCTTCTTTCTTTCCATTTTTATAGTTTTCTTCACTTTCTAATTGTCCTTCGGGATAAAAGGTTCTTTTTACTCCATGAATTCTTGACTCTTTATTATAAGGAATTTCTTCCTTTAAATTTCCATTGCCGTATTTTGTTTGCTGAACTCTAACGACATCACTTGGCTGACCTGGAAAATCACTTCCACAACCAACTAAAAATAATACTAACGCAATAAAATATAAAAATTTTTTCATTTTTTCTCCTTATTTTTTTCTTCTCTTATAATAATAGTTTGTTTTACTCCGCTCACAAATGACCAAATTAAGCACACTATCCAAACGATTATGGTCCAGCCTAACAAAAAATTAAGCAAAGATATAATCAACCAATTTGAATGTTTCCTGCATAAAGCTATGACTGCAGGCAACATATATAAAACTATCAGTAAAAAACCTGTAAAAGTTCCAAAATCTTCAGCATTCACAAAGTAAAATTTCTCCTTTCTTTGAAAATAGAATTACTAGTTAAAAAATTTAAAACAATAATCACTGCATAAGATTAAAAATTTTGTCAAAATTTTGTTTGCGAAGTTTTTTACCCACTAAAAACATATCCACAATCCACCAAATCCAATTTGCAAAACCAAAAATAAAATAACAAATCGCAAAAAAAGTACTTTCAAGCATAAATAAACCACAAATAAAACCAACTAAACTAAGCCCTAAACGAACACATCCTAGTGTCATATCGCCTATCATGAAACGTCCTACTCCAAAAGCACCAAATAAAAAAGTCCCTACCCAAAAGACTAAAGCTGGACTTTTTAACCCAAGCATAGGAAGATTGCTTACAACTTCTTGTTGTTTGCTTTCACTTAAGCTTTCAAATTTTTCTTTTAAAGTCATAGCAGATATGCCATCTTTTGGCAATTTATCCTGCACAGAAAAAAGAACATTGTTAAAATCCATAAACTAAACTCCTAAAAAATAAATAAAACTTTGGAATTATTCCACATTAAAACTTAATTAGTATTGAAATATTAAATATTTTTATAATAAATAATTGAATATTTCAAATGTTTTTAATAAAGAAAAACTAATGTAGAATTTTAAAAATTTTTAATAGGGAATAAATGATCAAAAAAACCAAACGCGATATGGCATATGAAATCGATGTTGATGTAAGTACATTATATAACTGGAGAAAATATAAGCCTAATTTATATCGTATCGTAATGCTTGGTTTTAAATTTGATGAACTCTTAGAAAAACAGAAAAAAGATTACGAAGAACTTCTTAAAATGGATCAAAAAATTCAAGAAGAACTCTCTAAATTTAATAAAGACTAATTTTTAAGCTTTTTTATATAGAGTTCTCATTTTTATTATAAGGTTGATTGATGTTTTTTTTAGATTTTTTGACTTATTTTAGTTTGATTTTTGAATTTTTAGCACTATTTTTAGCTTTTTATTTTAAAAACACACGTATATTTTTTATCACTCTTGCTTTACTTGTATTACATTTGCCTTATTTTTTTAGCAGTGTCTTTCAAGCTCATTTATTTGTTTCTTTGTTTTTGCCTTTAATTTTTATTTTGCTTTGTGTAAAAAAAATATCTAATAACATTTTAGAAAAAGCTAATATTAGCTCTTTTGCAATTATAATTTTTATAGGAATTTTAGGTTTTATTCTTCCAAACAATACAAATTTTAACGCAAGTAGCTTAGACTTTCATCTAAATATACCTTTTTTTAGTCCTATTAGCGATCTAGCTTTTTTATTTTTTGTTATCTTTGGTTTAGTTTTGATCATACAAAGCTTTAAAAGAAAAGAATATTTTCTTCTTTTAGCTTTTATTAGTGCAAATTTTCAATTTTTATTTGATTTTTTTTGTAGTGTTAAATACTTTGAATTTGCTAGCTTGTTTTTTTGTTTTTTGATTTTGCATAAAAGCTATAAAATTTTATTTTTTGATCCGCTAACAAAGTTGCCCAATGAAAAAAAATTAATACATTATATAAAAGGAAAAAATCACTACATCATAGCTTTGCTTCATTTTAGCGAACTAGAATACACTCAAGAATCTTACACTAAACTCATCTTAAAACAAATTGCTAAAATTTTAAAACGTTTTAAGGCGAAGATTTTTATACAAAACAATGATTTTGTTCTCATTTTTAATGATAATAACGAAGCTTTAAGACATTTAGGATTTTTAGAATCTCTTTTAAAAAATACAGAATTTAAATTAGAAAATGAAAGTTTTAAACCGGAATTTAAGATTATTTGGAAGAAAAAAGAAGGAAATTTAACTCAAGATTTAGAAAGCCTAAGAGCAAAACTCTAAGGCTTAAAAATTACTTTTCATTTGCTTCAACTTCAATACTTAAGTTAATATCATCTCCTAAAGTGATAGTTGAAGTTCCTGAGGCAAATTTAAAATCAGAACGTTTGATTTTTCCATTTAAAGAAAATCCTACTTTTTCTTTACCATCTTTACCTTTAGCCACTCCTCCAATTTCAGTATCTAAAACAATTTCTTTTGAAACTCCAGCTATAGTTAGAATTCCGGTCATTTTACCTTTTTCATTATTGATCTTTTTGTATTTTTTCATCACAAAAGTCATATCAGGATATTTTTTTGCTTTAAAAAAATCATCTTGTCTTAAATGATTATCTCTAGTTTGATTTTCTGTATTTACAGACTCAACTTTAATTGTAGCCTCAAGCTTTTTAAATTCGGCACTTTTAGGATCAAAATCAATCACGGCACTATAATCTTTAAAATTACCTTTTACATTACTAATTTGTAAATGTTTGATTTTAAAACCTACATCAGTATGTGCTTTATCTAAAGTGTATTCTTTAGCAAACAAACCTGTACTCAATAAAGCCACAGCAACAAATGAGCTTAATAAAATCTTTTTCATTTTTTTCCTTTTTAAAATAATTTTACACAAAGCAATTTTATTTTAAAAAAAATAATCAATAATTAATATCAATTTAAAATACTAGTTAAAAATTTTACAAATTCATCAAAGCTTGGCAAATTTAACTCTTTGACTTCTCTTTGCTGTTTTCCCCACATACATTCAGGAAAATAAGCATCATCTTTAAAACGTGCCATTATATGAAAATGAACCCTTGGAACATAATTTGCAAAGGAGGCAATATTAATTTTTTCAGGCTTATAAAATTTTATCATTGCTTTTTCGCAAAGCAGAATTTTTTCAAAAAGTTCTTTTTGCAAATTGCTAGGACAATCACTTAATTCTTTGTAGGGCTCATTTGTAAAAATTTTAATCCAAGGAATTTGCGAGTTTTCTTTCTCTATATAAATTAAATCATTTTGGTAAATCATTTTTTTCTCACTCAAAATTTAATTTTTAAGAATATTTTACTAAAAATTTATTTAATTTTTAAGTCAAAATAGTTAAAATTTTTGCAAGAAATTTATTGATTTAGGAGGATATGATGCAAATTAGTTCAAATTATACTTCGTATTATCAGCTTAGTAATCCTTCTAAAGAATCAAAAAATAATTTTACACAAACAACAGATAGTGATACCTCTAAAGACGAGGATAAAAAAACTACAGATAAACAAACTCAAATGATAAATGGCATCGAGCTTGACGCCAAACAAGTTCAAGAAGTTCGAGAACTTGAAAAAACAGATAGAAATGTTAAAGCTCATGAAGCAGCGCATCAAGCTGCTGGTGGCGGATTAGCAGGAGCTGCAAGTTTTACCTATACAAGAGGGCCTGATAATAAAATGTATGCTACCGCTGGCGAAGTTCCTATAAAAATGCAAAAAGGAAAAACTCCGGAAGAAACTATAGCTAATGCGCGTCAAATTGTAGCTGCAGCAATGGCCCCTGCAGATCCTAGTCCACAAGATTATAAGGTAGCTGCAAATGCTACAAAAATGGAATTTGAAGCAAGAGCAGAGGCGATGAAAATAAAAGCGGAGGAAAACAAGGAAAAAGAAGAGGAAAATAAAGAAAAAACAGAGGAATATAGTTCTGATAAAAATTCAGATTCGTCTAAAAATTCCAAACAAAACTCTTTTGGGGCTAATTTCAATCAAGAATTTAAAAATTTTGTAGCTAAAGTTTATCAGCAAAATTCACAAAATAATTATATAAATTTCAATATCGCTTCCTAAACCTTAATATTCACACTTCTATGTTTAGTTTTAGAACTTAATTTACTAAGATGATTGGTATTAGAGTTGGAATTGTTATCATTAGAATTAGAATTATCATTGCTATTAGAATTGTTATTTGTATTGTCATTATCTATTTTTACATCAAAAAGAATTTCTAATTCTTTTGCTAAATCAAATTTATTTTCAAGAAGTTTTTTTATGAGTTCATTTCTTGTATTGTCATCTTTATAAGTTTTTTTGTTTTTACTTTCTGCTTGGATGGGTTTGAAGGGTTTATCTTTTGTTTGATTAGTTTCATTGGTTTGTTTGGTTGTAATATCATCATGCAAAAGCATTTTATCACCTATAGCTACTTCATACTCTTTTACAAATTCATCATGTCTTTTTTTAAAATCCATATATTTAGTTTTAAATTCTTCCAAACTTAAATCTTGATCTCTTATGAGTTCTCTATATTCATCTCTAAGATCAGATGCCTGTTTGATTATATCATGACCAAGATTATACATTTGAGCATAATTAAGAAACATCCATGATTTTATTTCTTCATCTATTGGATCCCACTTTTCAGATTCTTCGCCAAAATTTTTAAGAGGAGATTTTTCAATTTTATTTGGATCTTTGAGTTTATTTTTATTCATAAAAGCATTAAAACTTTTCATTTCTTGTTCGCTAACGCTTTCATCAAAACCAAAGATTTTCGTATTATACTCAAATTTCTTTCCACGATAAGGAAGAGCACCATCTCCTGTTATAAAAGTATGTCCATGTATGTTGGTTGTTGTTATAATATCTTCTTCTTTAGTTTCTTGTTTATTTTTAGAATTTAAAGTATTTGTATAGTAATTATAATTTGAGTAAGAATTTATACTGTTTATCATAAATTTCCCCTATTATCTTATATTCCATCCACCAAGATAATTTTCTAATATTTCTTTATATCTTGAACTAATTTCTTTAATCACTTTGTAATTATTTAAAACAGGGCTTGAATGCACTCTATACCAAGAACCTAACTGTTCATTAATTACAGCTACACCATAAGAAAAATATACAAATCTTTTTCCTGAATTAGATATACCTATATTTCTTTTTACTGTATATCCAAGAAAATTATGATATGGATCGTCACCCACTATACTCATAGTTTCCCAAAGTCTTCTTTGACTTTCATATGTATGTTTTCCATTGACTTTACAATTCGTAGTTTCCGGACCACACATTCCACCAAACTGAATAAGTCCTTGTCTATTCCAATAGTATTCATCACCATTGCTATCGTGAAATAAGGTTAATTCTGTCTCCCAATTAGGTCTAGCAAAAGCTATAACTTCATTATTCCCAAGATTATATACATAAGTTTTATACCCACCCTTAACATCTTTCATCTCATTAAGACTAAGAACTTTAACACCTGCACTATTATCACTGAGTGCACCATTACTGACTTTAGCTAAAAAATCATCCCCAAAGGCAAAACTTACCAATAAAGCACCTAAAGTTGCAATACTAAGTAACTTTTTGATCATAATTTACCCCTTCTATGTAAAAATATAACATAAACTATTTTATCATAAATGATAATTTTAAATCAAATTTTTAAAAGTCTTAATTTGTAGAGATTTGAATAATATTTATAATGAATTTTAGAGTTTTAAAAGTTTTTTATTTTTTAATATATTTTCATGATAATTGTGTAAATTGGTAATATTATTTATATCAATAAAAAATAATATTCACTTAAATTCTAAAAAGATTAAAACTCTAAACTCTTATATCAACTTTTCTTTGTTCAGCTAGTCTTTTTGCTTTTCTTTGTTTTTCTAAACGTTCCAATTGTTCTTTTTGAAATTTTTCTATATCTTCAAACATTTGGGATATAGGATCTTTGTAGTTTTGGTTGTTTGTATCTATATCGTTAATTTCTGCTCCTTGAACTACAACTTCATCACTAAGTTTGAGATTAAAACTATTCATAGCTTTTCTTACTTCTTCTTCACTCA
>NZ_NXLZ01000017.1 GCF_005406205.1 Campylobacter estrildidarum | reverse complement strand
TAGAATTTCACTAGCAACTTTTTTAGAATAAAGATCAAATTCTTTATAGGTGATTTCTTTTTTAGCAAAAGGTTCAACAAAGGCTATTTTTTCACTAAAATTTTCAACACTTTTTTCTAAGAAGTTATAGATGTGGGTGAGCATTGCTTTCCTTTGTTTGTAGTCTTTTAGTATTCTATCTTATTTTCTTTTAATTAATGTTTATATTTGGATTGTGGATAAATTCATTAGAATAAAGTATTATTTTAATATTTTTTTAAGGATTTACTATTTATTAGATATGGTTAATTTATAAAAAATTATGTTAGAATATATTAATTTTTATTTAATAATGGACGATATGGAATGTATTACATAGTTTTTGGAGGTTTTCGTGGATAAAAAAGAATTTTTAAAAGCCATTGCTGAAATTTTAATGACTGATGAGAATAATTTAAAAGAAGAAACTGAACTTAATTTTTTTTCAGACTTTGATAGTATAGCAGCTTTGGAAATTTCTATGCTTTATGAAAAAAAATTAAATATAGAGGTTTTTCCTATGGAAATTAAAAAAAAGAAAACAATAAAAGATTTATTAGAGTTAGGAAAATTTATATGAAACTAAAAGATAAAAAAATTTCTTATGTGTGTGGTATTTTTCCTTCTAAAAAGATTCAAAATATAGATAATCCCTATTTTGATGAAAAAACTAAAAATAAAATAATTCGTCTTTCAGGGATCAAAGAGCGTTATGTTTTAGATAGAGATGCCAATGAAACCATGATGAGTCTTTATAAAAAAGCAGGTTTGCAAACCATTGAAAAATTAGGCTGGAAAAAAGAAGAAATCAAAGGAGTGATTGTTGTTTCGCAAAATCATGAATATAGATTTCCTTCTACAGCGGTTTTATTGCAAGATGAATTAGGATTAAGTAAGGATTGTTTTGCTTATGATGTAGTAATGGGATGCTCAGGATATGTTTATGGACTTTTTTGCGCTATGAGTCATTTAAGCGAAAATTGTGATAAAATTTTACTTTTTGTGGGAGATCCTATAAATGATTTTGTCTACCCTAAAAATAGATCTATAGCCTTTTTGTTTAGTGATGCGGCTAGTTGCACAGCTTTAGAATATGCTTTAGGTTTTGAAGCGGATTTTATGTTTGAAACTGATGGATCGGGAAGAAATGCTATCATTGTTCCGCATGGTGGAAGTGCATATCCTATGCGTGAGGACTCGTTTAAGGAATATGAAGATGAAGATGGAAATATCAATATCAGATCTTGTATGGAAATGAATGGCTTGGAAGTTTTTAATTTTACTTATAGAAATGTTACAGAGATTATTTTAAAACTATTAAAATCACAAAATTTAGAAATTGAGAATATCAACAGTTTCTTTCTTCATCAAGCAAATTATTATGCTTTAGAGCAAATAAAAGAAAAGTTAAAGATTAAAGATGAGTCGTTTCCAATTAATATCAAAGCCTATGGAAATACCTCTTGTACTTCCATAGCAATTTTACTAGCAGAGGAAAAATCTTATCAAAAATCAAATGTAATTATGGCTGGTTTTGGAGTAGGATTATCTATAGGAGTTGTTTTTTTTAACAAACTTGATTTTAAAAGTGAATTATTGTTTGCTTAATTTAATTAGGAGGATAAATATGAATAAGCAAGAAATGTTTAAAGCATTAGAAGAAATTTTGATGTTAGAGGAAGGAATGCTAAAAGAGGATAGTGTTTTGGCTGATTTTGAAGATTGGGATAGTTTGGCTTTTTTGAGTTTAATGACTCTTTTTGATACAAAATTGCAAATAAATATTACTTCAGATCAAATCACTAGTTTAAAAACTGTATCAGATGTTTTAAAATTAGCTAAAATTGATTAATTTAGAGCTTGAGTATGCAAAAATTTCATCAAGGAAGCATAGCGCATATTTGTTCTATTGTGCCAAGCAAAAAAATTGTAAATTCTCAAATAGACAATTTTGATGAAAAAGATAAGAAAAAGATCATTAAACAAATCGGCGTTGAGCAAAGATATATTCTTAATAAAGATAAAGAAAAAATCAGTGATTTGTATTTGATGGCAGCTGATGAAACCTTAAAAACTCTTTCTTGGGATAAAGATAGTATTGATGCCATTATAGTGGTTTCTCAAAGCAATGAATTTCGATTTCCAGCTATGGCTTGTTATTTACAGGGAGTTTTAGGCTTAAGGAGGGATAATTTCTTAGCTTTTGATGTCAATTTGGGTTGTAGCGGCTATGTTTATGGGCTTAATATCGCTTATAATTATATTACTAATGGCTTAAAACGAGTCTTGCTTTTTGCTGGTGATATAAGTAGTGATGTGGTGGATTTTAATAGTAGAGACACTGCTTTTCTTTTTGGTGATGGTGTAAGTTGTACAGCGATTGAAAATAAAGCTTGTCAAAGCTATTTTTGTTTTAAGACTTTGGGCGAAGGATATGATTGCATCATAGCTCCTTATGGGGGGGGGAGTATATGCAAATGAAAGGGGTTGAAGTCTTTGATTTTACCCTTAAACACTTGCCTTTAGAATTTAAAAAAATACTAGAGTTTGCTTCTTTAAAAAAAGAAGAACTTTCTAAATTGTATTTTCATCAAGCTAATACTTTTTTGCTTTCTTATTTAGAGGAAAAACTAGGTGTTCAAGGAAAGCTTCCAAATAATATGAAAAATTTTGGAAATACAAGTTCGAATTCTATCCCTTTACTTATTAGCGATACTAAGGATCAAGATTATAAAAATGTAATGCTTATGGGTTTTGGAGTCGGCTTTTCTATAGGAACTTGCATCTTGGAAAATTTGGATTGTTCTTGTAGTTTAATTTATAAAAATAATGAATTGGAAAAAAGATGAAACAAGTTAATGATTATATCCATTTTGACACTGAAAAATTAGAATGTGAAAATTTATATAAAAAATTTTGGATTTTTGGTTGCCATAAAGAAGAAGTTAAAAATGATAAAGATTATATTATCTTAAAAATTTATGACTTTGAAGTCGTAATTTATAACGATAAAGATAATATTGTTGCTTTTTATAATATTTGTCCTCACCGCGGAGCTAAGCTTTTAAATTTTGGAAACAATGAAAGTATTTTTAAATCTAATGGAGAAATAAAATGTTTTTATCATCATTGGACTTATAAAAATCAAAAACTTTCCATTGCGATGAAAAGCGAATTTGATGAAAATGAAAAGATCGATCTTTTTAAGCTTAAACTTGCATTTTGCGGAGATTTTATCTTTTTTTCTCATGATCCAAAATACGAATTAAAAGAACAGCTTAAAGGCTTTTATGAAGAATTAGAACAAATCAGCAAAAGCATCGATCTTTTTAATGGTCTTAATGCCCCAATTAATTATCATTCTAATTGGAAAGTGGGTATAGAAAATAGTTTGGAGGCTTATCATGTAGGCTGTGTACACCCAAAATCTTTAGGAATTTTAAGTTTAGAAGACAATCCAAAATTTATAGGTTTTAATTCTAAAACTTGTGCAAATATTAAAAATGAAAAAATTTATTCTAAACTAAAAAGAAATCAAGCTATTTTTTTAGAAGATAATTACTTTGAGGATAAATATTTTTCTTATCATTTGTTTCCATTTACTATCATTAGTTCTACCTTTGGTTATGCTTATTCTATACAAAATTATTTTCCTCGCACTTTTAATAAGACGCATTTTATTTCAAGAAATTATATAACAAAGGCAAAGCATGATGTTGAACTTTTTGCAAATGAAGTTATATCGATGAATAAAACGATTTTTAAAGAAGATGCACAAGCGACTAATTTGGTGCAAGGAAGTTTATTTTTGGATGATTTAAAATTTCACTATGCTAAAAATTTAGAAAAAAGGATTTTATATTTCCATGATCAATATGAAAAGGCAATGAAGGAGGAAAAATGAGAGAAGATTTTTTTCATTTAAAAGATAAAATTTGTTTAATTGCTGGAGCAAGTAGCGGTTTAGGCAAACAAACATGTAAAATTTTAGATTCTCTTGGGGCTAAAGTTATAGCCATAGCAAGACGTGAAGAAAATTTAAAGCAATTACAAAAAGAATGTAAAAATTTAGAATATAAAATTTATGATTTCTATATTCAAGATGGAATTAAAAATTTGGTAGATGATATTGTAAAAAAGTATGGAAAAATTAATGCTATGGCCTATTTTTCTGGAACATCATGTGTTAAACCGCTAAGAATGATTGATATAGAAGAAGCGAAAAAAATATTTGACGTAAATTTTTTTAGTTGCTTGGAATTGTTAAAATGTCTTTATGATAAAAGAAAATCAGAAAATTTAAGTACCGTTTTAATCAGCTCGGCTTCTTTGAAAATGAGTGTATCTTCAATGAGTATTTATGATGCTTCAAAAGGTGCTCTTGATACTCTTGCTACTAGTCTAGTGAAAGATTTTGCAAAATTTAACTTTAGGATTAATAGTATATTACCTGCTCATGTTGATACGGAAATGACTCATAAGGCTTCTAGTATCCGAAGTGATGGCTATAATCTAGAACTTGAAAAATTATATCCTTTGGGCGTGGGCAAAGAAGATGATATTGCTAATTTATGTGTTTTTTTACTCAGTCCTTTAAGTGCTTGGATGAGTGGGCAAAGTATTGTTATGGATGGTGGTAGGGCTTTGTATTAATTAGCTCTAAAAATATGACCATCCTGTTTGTAAGCTTGAATCAAATCCTCATAAAATGCTTGAGCATCAATTAGATTTAAAAAAGTTCCACCAAAGGCTATTTTATTAAAATAAGATTTGTTTTCTAAAAATTTTATGATTTTTTCATCTGTTTCATAAGCATCAAGCTCTCTTACATAATATTGAATACTTTTGTGATAATTTTGACCTTCTTCATCAATAATTAAGCCCTTAAATTCTTTAAAATATCTATAATCAACCCCAACTTTTTCCATAGGATAATGTCCAAAGGTAAAACAATCTTTATTTCCAAAATTTAAAATTTTACCCTTATTTTTTACAAGAATAGCATAGAGGCAATTTTCATCAAAACAAGACTTTTGTTCTTGATTTAAAAATAAATCTTCTTTAGCACCTTTAATTGCAAAAGAAAAAATAGGATCATTAGTTCTTTTTACTCCGGTTTGTTTTCTAAAAAATTCTCCTAAAGCTCCTACTCTGCATTTTGAATTTAATTTATCATAAACTTCATTATTGCAAAAACTATAAGTAAAAGTAGGTATTATCAAAGTTCCATTTTCTCCTATAGTTTCAAATAGACATTCTATTAGAGCATTTAAAAAATCTTTAATAGGCAAAAGTGGTATACCAAAACTATAAATTTCATTGTGAACACAGATAATATCACCTTTTTTTACGCCTAAATTATATAGGGTTTTAATCAGATCATCTTGAGTATATTTTTTATTTTGATATTTAAATAAACCTTTCATAAGAGTTCCTTTGGATATAAATCAAGTCTTCATATTTGATGTTTGCAAAAGTTTAAATTCCAATATTTTTTCTAAAAGATCTTTAAATTCATAAGCTTGCATATTTAAAATTTCAGCGATATCGATGATATCGTTTTTTCCATCACAATAAGCTAAAAAATTACAAGCCAAAGGAATATCATTAGCTGTACTTAGTGTATGATAAAGTCCTCGTTTGCCAAGATTTGGTTCGCAAATTATAGTATTTTTATAAGTTTCATTGATTTCTAAATTTAAAACGATCTCTTGCATAGCTTTAAGTCCGCCCATTAAGCCCTTAGAGCTTATAAAATTTAAGTCATCTTTAGAAGTATGATATTCTTCATAGTCTAAGTATTTTGAGCGACATACCCCAACAACTCCTAGATTTACAAGTGGAGCGTTATATTGTCTTTCATCAGATCCGCGATCTAAAAAGCTAAATTTTTTAAAATTTTCTTTATTTTTTAAAGTATGTAAAGCGACTTTATCTGAAAGAGTATTTTGGGAAGGTGAATGCACCAGCGAGTAAGCATTATCATCGCCTAAACATGAAAGCACAAAACCTGCCTTAGTATATTTTTGTAAATGTTGTAAATGTTTATGGATATAAACGATAGAACCTATGGTTTCAGGGACTATGACAAAACGATAATTGTATTTTCGCTCTTTTAAATTTAAAAGCCATTTGGCAAGATAGATCGTTACTATTGGACCGCTAATTTCATTATTTGCTATAGAAGGATGGCAAAGATAAGTAGAGATGAGAATTTCTTCTTTGGAATTTTGTGTGCTAGGGATAATAAAATCTGCGTAATTTAAAACGCCACTTTCATCGTGTTTAGTATCAATAAAAACGCGGTATTTTCCTTGCTTTAGTTTTTTTCTTTCATTGTGTGTGATGCAAAATCCCCAACGCCTTTTATAATAACTCGTTACATAAGGAATAGCATCAGGTTTTTCTTCAAGTGAGTAAAGGTGTTCTTGCAATTTATCAAGTTCTATTTCTTTATCGATACTTTCGCTATAGTTTAAAATATGCAAATTATGCTTTTTAAAATCACAAATTTTTTCTCCATCTGGAGTGATGATATAGGCATCTTTTATGTGCCATTCAGGTGGAACTATCCAGTCAAAAACTTTTGTTCCACTTTTAATGGAGTGAATTTGTAAATTACCCCCCCCCTCAAGAGTATGATTTAAAATTTGCAAACTATCTCTAAAGCCTTGTCCTGTTATACTTCTACAGATTGGAAAGAGTGTTTTAGCAAGCTCATACATTGCTTTGCCAGTATTTTCAAAGTTTGTACTTCTAAAATCCAAACTATCCACAATATCCCTTTTTGGTTTTTTCAAGTATGTCAAACAAAGTATCTTTTACAAATTTAGCATCTTGCAAAGTCATTTCTTGATGACAAGGAATGCTAAGCTCTGCTTTGTAAAAATTATCCGCATTTTCAAGTTTTATTTGTCCTAAGAGTTTTTGATAAAAACTAAATTTATAGGTAGGTTTGTAATGCACTTGCACCCCGATACCTTTATCTAATAGAGCCTTAAAAATATCTTCTTTTTGACAATAAAATTCAGGAAAAAGCAAAATAGGATATAAATGTCTTGAGCTTTTTTTATAATCTTTGATTTTAATGATGGAGAAATAAGGATTTTTTTCAAATTCTTTATCGTAAAATTGGGCAATTTCTTCTCGTTTTTTTAGATTGTTATCTAGTTTTTTAAGTTGATTTATCCCTAAAGCACAAGCAACATCACTTAAGCGGTAATTATAACCAAGATCGATCATATCGCTATCCCAAAGTCTTTTTTTAACTATGCCGTGACTTCTTAGAAGTTTGATTTTTTCTATAAGTTCTTTATTATTACTAAGGACTGCACCACCCTCAAAAGTAGTGATAGGCTTTACAGGATGAAAAGAAAAAATATTTAAATCAGCTTTTCTTCCTACTTTTTCACCTTTATAGCAAGCCCCTAAAGCGTGACTTGCATCATCAATCAAAGGAATATTATGATTTTTACAAAGCTTGTAAATTTCATCCATTTCGACACTATTGCCCGCATAATCAACAACACAAATCGCCCCCACATTATCACTTTTTGTTTTTAGCCTTTGTTCTAACTTTTTTTCATCAATATTTCCATCGCTTTTAATGTCGATAAATTCAACCTTTGCACCAGCCATTAAGGCCGCATTTGCTGTAGCTGCAAAAGTAAGAGGTGTAGTAAGAACGATTTTGTTTTTTATATCTAAGGCGTTATAAGCTAGATGCAAAGCTGAAGTAGCTGAGTTTAAAACACAAGCGTATTTTACATCAACATATTCACACAAAGCTTGTTCAAATTCTTCAGCTTTTTTTCCACCTGTTAAAATTTCTCCTTTTAAGGCATCAATAACTGCTTCAATATCGCTTTGATCGATATTTTGGTGAGAGTAGGTAAGCATTATTCAAATTCCGTATGATTGATGATATCTAAAAGGTCTTGTTCGCTGACCCATTCTTTATTATTATCTGAGCTATAAGAAAAGCCATCTGGAACTTTTTGTCCTTTTTCGCCCTTAGCATTAATACTAAAATCACTTTTAACATTTGTAAATTTAATACTTGGGCTAATAACATAGTATTTATTAAATTCATAAGTTAAATGGCTATCATCGCTTGAAATCATTGTTTCATGCAATTTTTCTCCTGGTCTAATGCCGATAATTTTTGTTTTTAAATCAGGTGCTAAAGTATGGGCTAAATCTGTAATTTTCATCGATGGAATTTTTGGAACAAAAACTTCTCCGCCGTGCATAATTTCAAAATTATTTAAAACAAATTTAACTCCATCTTCAAGACTAATCCAAAATCTTGTCATTCTTTCATCTGTGATAGGAAGTTCTTTGGCGCCTTCTTTGATTAATTTTTTAAAAAATGGCACAACAGAACCTCTTGAACCAACGACATTTCCATATCTAGCAACGCTAAATCGTGTATTTTTATTTCCCGCGATATTGTTTGCCGCGACAAAAAGTTTATCGCTTGCAAGTTTGGTTGCACCGTATAGATTAACCGGATTGCACGCTTTATCTGTAGAAAGTGCAATACATTTCTCAACATTGTTTTCTAGACAAGCATCGATCACATTTTGTGCACCGTTGATATTGGTTTTGATACATTCCATAGGATTATATTCAGCCACAGGAACATGTTTCATAGCAGCTGCATGGATAACGTAATCGACATCATTCATAGCATAGTTTAATCTTTCTTTATCTCTTACATCTCCTATAAAGTATCGCATACAAGGCTGATTGAAAGAAATTGCCATTTCAAATTGTTTCAATTCATCTCTTGAAAAAATAATGATTTTATTCGGCTTATAATTTTGGAGTAAAATTTTAGTATAAGCCTTTCCAAAGCTTCCTGTTCCACCTGTTATAAGAATATTTTTTCCGTTAAACATTTATCCTCCTTTATAAATACTTTATTTCAATGTTTTTTAAGAATTTTAAGCAATAAATGTTCCATAAAATTTATTTTAAAATTCTAGGTAAGGTTATACCTGTTTGGGCTTGATATTTACCTTTTTTATCGCGATAAGTTGTATCACATACTTCATCACCTTGCAAAAATAAAACTTGGGCTATGCCTTCATTGGCGTAAATTTTAGCAGGCAAAGGAGTGGTGTTTGAAATTTCTATGGTAATATGTCCTTCAAATCCAGGCTCAAATGGAGTTACATTGACTATGATGCCACATCTTGCATAGGTGCTTTTACCAAGACAAATAGCTAAAACATCATTAGGCATTTTAAAATATTCTATCGTTCTAGCAAGTGCAAAAGAATTAGCAGGAACTATGCAAATATCACCCACAAAATCAACCACATTTTCCTCTACGAAGTTTTTAGGATCAACCACTGTAGAATTGACATTAGTAAAAATCTTAAATTCGCGTCCCACACGTATATCATAACCATAGCTTGAAAGTCCGTAACTTACAACACCTTTGCCTATATTTGCTTCGCAAAATGGTTCTATCATTTTGTGTTCCAATGCCATTTTTCTAATCCAATTATCTGCTTTTAATCCCATTTCTTACCTTAAATCAATAAACTCTTTTTGTTTGAGATTATAGCTTAAAATTCTATAATTTTGGGAAAAATTTTACTTTTTAAAGTTAAATTTTAAGTTTTTCAATATAATATTAAATTAGATTAAGTTCTTAAAATCAGGAGAAATTTATGACAAAAGAAGAGATTAAAGAATTAGTAAATTTATTTGCAGAAGCTAATATCAGCAAGATTAAGATTAAAGAGCAAGATGGTTTTGAAATTGAGCTTGAAAGAGATATGTACTGTGATACTCCAGCGCCAGTTTTTCCGACAACACCAGCTCCACAACCTATTAATGTTAATGTTGTGAATGAAACACATTCTTCTAAACATACAAAATCAAATCATCCAACTATAAATAGTCCTATGGTAGGGACATTTTATCAAGCTCCAAGTCCAGGCGCTGCCTCTTTTGTAAAAGTAGGTAGCACTGTAAAAAAAGGCGATGCGATTGCTATAGTTGAAGCTATGAAGATTATGAATGAAATTGAAGCTGAATTTGATTGTCGAATTGTAGAAATTCTAGTTGCCGATGGGCAGCCTGTAGAATTTGGTATGCCTTTATTTGCAGTGGAGAAATTATAGATGGAAATTAAAAGTATTCTAATAGCTAATAGAGGAGAAATCGCTTTAAGAGCTTTAAGAACAATTAAGGAAATGGGCAAAAAAGCAATTTGTGTATATTCTGAAGCGGATAAAGATGCTTTGTATTTAAAATATGCTGATGCGAGTATTTGTATAGGGAAAGCAAGAAGTTCTGAAAGCTATCTAAATATTCCAGCTATTATTACTGCAGCTGAAATTGCTGAAGCGGATGCTATTTTTCCAGGTTATGGTTTTTTAAGTGAAAATCAAAATTTTGTTGAAATTTGCACTAAACATAATATCAAATTTATAGGTCCTTCTGTAGAGGCTATGAATTTAATGAGTGATAAAAGCAAAGCTAAGCAAGTTATGCAAAGAGCAGGTGTTCCTGTTATTCCAGGAAGTGATGGAGCTTTAGCAGGTGCCGAAGCGGCTAAAAAGCTTGCTAAGAAAATCGGCTATCCTGTGATTTTAAAGGCTGCAGCAGGTGGTGGTGGTCGCGGTATGAGAGTTGTTGAAAATGAAAAGGATCTTGAAAAGGCTTATTGGTCTGCTGAAAGTGAAGCCATGACAGCTTTTGGAGATGGCACTATGTATATGGAAAAATATATCCAAAATCCACGTCATATTGAAGTACAAGTGATTGGAGATAGTTTTGGAAATGTGATTCATATTGGAGAAAGAGATTGCTCTATGCAAAGACGCCATCAAAAATTGATCGAAGAATCTCCCGCAATTTTACTTGATGAAAAGACACGCTCAAGACTTCACGAAACTGCCGTCAAGGCGGCTAAAGCTATAGGTTATGAGGGAGCAGGAACATTTGAGTTTTTAGTGGATAAAAATTTAGATTTTTATTTTATAGAAATGAATACACGTTTACAGGTTGAGCATTGTGTTAGTGAAATGGTAAGCGGTATTGATATTATCGAGCAAATGATTAAAGTTGCAGAAGGTTATGCTTTACCTTCTCAAGAAAATATTTGTTTAAAAGGCCATTCTATAGAATGCAGAATTACAGCCGAGGATTCTCAAACCTTTTTACCTTGTCCTGGCAAGATTACAAAATATGTTGCTCCAGCAGGTCGTAATGTAAGAATGGAAAGTCATTGTTATCAGGATTATTCTGTACCACCTTATTATGATTCTATGATAGGAAAGCTTGTAGTCTGGGCAGAAGATCGCCATAAGGCTATTTCTAAAATGAAGGTAGCTTTAAATGAACTTATTGTAAGTGGGATTAAAACCACTAAAGATTTTCATCTTGCAATGATGGATAATAAAGATTTTATTGAAAATAATTACGATACAAATTATCTTTCTAGACACTAATAAATCTAGGGTTTTTATCCTAGATTTTATCTTAAATACTCTATATTTATTTTTGAATGTAATTTATCAAAATAATCTTGAATATAATTTTGTCTTTGTTCACCAACATAGACATTTAAAACTTCATTCTTAATTTGTTCAAATTCTGGTGTTTGCATTCCATTTTTATTTTCCACCTTATAAATTTGATAGCCATTTTTAGAATTTAAAATTGGAGAAAATTGCCCTATAGGAATTTGAGATAAGAGACTTAAAAGTCTAGGATCTGCGTTATTTGGTGTAAGAATAGCATTTTCAGCTTTAAGCATAGTGTTTTTACTTGTTTTTAAAGATTCTAAAAATTTTACATTTTTCGAGGTATAAATTTTTACAGCTATTTCTGTAAAAATACTAAACTTATCTTGGTGTTGTTCAAAGAAATTTTGAGCTCCTATATCGCTAAAATCTATTTTAGCGGTATTTGCTATTTGTTCGTATAATTTTCTTTTTTCTAAATCTTGTTTGAAATTTTCTCTAAATTGCTTGTAAGTCTGTCCCTTGATTTTTAGGTTAGCCTTAAGCGTATCGAGTGTAATATTGTTTTGCGAAAGCATTTTATCTATAGCATTATCAAGCTCTAATTCACTTGTAAAAATTCCAAATCGTCTCATTTGGGATTTTTCTATTTTTTTATTGATGAGTATTTGTAAAGCCTTATCTTTAGAAATGTTTAGATTTTTCATTGTTTGCTTAATATCATAAGTTGTAATAGGCTCTTTATCAACAACTACAGCAATTGCATCAATTGTATTGGCGCTTGCTAAATTTGCAAAAAAATAAAAACTTAATAAAATTTTTTTCATTTCAAACCTTTATTTAAGTGTAAATATCGCATTATATCAATAAAAATTTAAGAAAAGGCAAAAAATGGAAGAAAAAATTGTAACTCGTTTCGCTCCAAGTCCTACAGGATATCTACATATTGGTGGTTTAAGAACTGCACTTTATAGTTATTTGTATGCTAGAAAAAATAATGGAAATTTTTTACTTCGTATCGAAGATACAGATTTAAAAAGAAATTCCAAGGAAGCAACCGAAGCTATTATAGAAGCTTTTAAATGGTGTGGACTCGATTATGATGGAGAAATTACTTACCAATCTGAACGTTTTGAAATTTATAAAAAATATATCCAAAAGCTTTTAGACGAAGATAAAGCCTATTATTGTTATATGAGCAAAGAAGAATTAGAAGAATTGCGCAACAAGCAAGAAGCAGCTAAAGAGCGTCCAAAATATGATGGAAGATATAGAGATTTTAAAGGCACACCACCTCAAGGAATAGAACCTGTTGTGCGTATCAAAGCACCTCAAAATGGAGAAATTTGTTTCTTAGATGGTATTAAGGGTGAGGTTAAATTTAAGGTTGAAGATATTTTAGATGATTTTATCATCGCAAGAAGTGATGGAACGCCTACCTATAATTTCACTGTTGTTATTGATGATGCTTTAATGGGAGTAAGTGATGTGATTCGTGGAGATGATCATCTTTCTAATACTCCAAAACAAATCATTCTTTATGAAGCTTTGGGGTTTAAGATCCCAAAATTTTATCATGTAGCTATGATTCATGGAGAAGATGGAAAAAAACTCTCGAAACGTCACGGTGCTACTGATGTTATGGAATATAAAGCTATGGGAATTTTACCTCAAGCTTTACTGAATTTTCTTGTGCGTTTAGGTTGGAGTCATGGTGATGATGAAATTTTTTCACTTGAAGATCTAAAAAAACTTTTTGATCCAAATCATATTAATAAAAGTGCATCTTGTTATAATTTTAAAAAGCTAGAATGGCTTAATGCACATTACATAAAAACCTTGCCTTTTGAAGAAATTAATCATCAGCTTAAAGAGCTCGGATTTGACTTATCGATCTATAAAAAAGCTGAATTTTTATTAGATTTATTAAGAGAGCGTGCTAAAACTTTACTTGAAATTATCGGTGGAGCTAAAAGTATTATAGAAGAACCTAAAAGCTATGATGAACAAGCTGTTAATAAATTTGTTAATGAAAAAAATCTTTTTTTATTAAAAAAATATGCAGAAGAATTAAGTAATCATCGGACTTCGAGTGATTTTGAAAGTTTTACTAATGAATTCTTACAAAAAAATGATGTAAAATTAAAAGATTTAGCTCAGCCTATACGCATAGCTTTAACAGGAAATGCTGTAAGCCCTAGTATTTTTGAAGTTTTGGAGTTTTTGGGGGTAGATGAGTGTAAAAAAAGAATAGAAAATTTTTTAAAATTTAGGAGAAAATAAAAATGTATTCAAAAAAAGAAGCTTTGGAATATCATTTAGGTGGTAAAATTAATGTCATTGCGTCAAAGTCTATGGATACAAATCACGAATTATCTTTGGCTTATAGTCCTGGTGTAGCTGAACCTTGTTTAGAAATAGCCAAAGATAAAGAACTTGCTTATGTTTATACAAGTAAGGCAAATTTAGTTGCTATTGTAAGTGATGGTTCTGCGGTTTTAGGACTGGGAAATATTGGAGCACAAGCTTCTAAACCAGTCATGGAAGGTAAGGCTTGTTTGTTTAAAAAATTTGCAAATGTAAATGCTTTTGATATAGAAGTTGATGTCCATAGTGTTGAAGAAATTGTTGCATTTTGCAAAGCCTTAGCTCCAACGGTTGGAGGAATTAATTTAGAAGATATTGCTGCACCAAAATGTTTTGAGATTGAAGCGGCTTTACAAGATCTTGGAATTCCTGTAATGCATGACGATCAGCATGGAACAGCTATTATTTCAACCGCAGGACTTATGAATGCTATGGAAATTAGCGGAAAAAAATTTAAAGATATTAAAGTGGTAGTAAGTGGTGCAGGTGCTGCAGGAATTGCTAGTGCTAAAATGTATCGAAATTTAGGAGTTGAACATATTGTTTTAGTTGATAGTAAAGGTGTGGTTAGTAAAGATAGAAATGATTTAACCCCGCAAAAACTTGAATTTGCTGTAGAATCTAAAGAAAAAACATTAAAAGAGGCTTTAAGGGGTGCTGATGTATTTTTAGGACTTAGTGCTCCAAAAATTCTTGATGATGAAATGGTTTTAAGTATGGCTAAAGATCCTGTTATTTTTGCCTTGGCAAATCCTATTCCAGAGGTTATGCCTGAAGATGTTGCAAGGCTTAGAAAAGATGCGATCGTAGGTACTGGAAGAAGTGATTATCCTAATCAAATCAATAATGTTTTAGGTTTTCCTTTTATTTTTAGAGGTGCTTTAGATGTTCGAGCAACTAAAATTACTGAAAATATGAAAATAGCCGCAGCAAGAGCCTTGGCTGATTTGGCAAAATTGCCTGTGAGCAATGCGGTTAAAAAGGCTTATGAAATTGACTTTTTAGAATTTGGTAGAGAATATGTGATCCCAAAACCTTTTGATGAAAGAGTAAAAGCAGCAGTAAGCACTGCAGTAGCTACAGCGGCCGTTAAGGATGGGGTGGCTTTGATTAAGGAATTTGATGAAAAAGCCTATTTTGAAAGTCTAAAATGAACAAAGTTTTTTGCACAAACCATCCTTTGGTAGAACATAAATTAGGTCTTTTGCGTGATCAAGGTACTAAGCCTTTTCAATTTAGAATGTTGATTGATGAAATTTCAACTTTTTTACTTTTTGAAGCAACTAAGGATTTGAATTTAAAAGAAATTCAAATCCAAACTCCTGTTTCAAATGCCAAGGTAAAAAAATTAAATGAAAAAATTATGATTTGCCCTATTTTAAGAGCCGCTTTGGGTATGCTTGAGAGTGTTTTTAGATTGATTCCTGATGCTAGTGTAGGTTTTTTGGGTTTTGCAAGAAATGAAGAAACTCTTAAGGCAGATTTTTATTTTGAAAAAATTCCACAAGATGCAGCTAAACGCGTAGCTATTGTTATAGATCCTATGTTTGCTACGGGTGGAACTGCGATAGAGGCTTGTAAATTTTTAAAATCAAAAGGCGTGAAAAAAATTAAATTTATTTCAATACTTGTCACGCCTAAAGGGATTGAAAATTTTAGAAAAGTGCATAAAGATATAGAAATTTATGTGGCTGCTATTGATGAAAATTTAAATGAAAAGGGTTATATAGTACCAGGGCTTGGTGATGCCGGAGATAGGGTTTTTAATACCTTAGGATAAGAATGATTTTTGGTAAATTTGATTATATTAATTTATTACCTTTAACCATATATCTTAAAAAATATCCTTTGCCGAATGGCTTTAAAGCGGTCATTTTTTATAAAAAAGGAGAGCCAAGCCATTTTAATAAAGAATTATTTTATCGTAGAATTGATGGAGCAATGACTTCAAGCATTGAGAGTGTTAGAAAAAAATATAAAAATTTAGATGTTGGAATTTGTGCAAATAAAAGAGTTTTAAGTGTTTTAGTTGAAAAAGATTCTATTAGAGCTAAAGATCCTAGTTCTGCTACTTCAAATGCCCTATCTCAAGTTTTAGGCTTAAAGGGTAGGGTTATCATAGGCGATAAGGCTTTAAAACTCTATATACAAGATCCAAGCTCTTATATTGATTTATGTTATTTATGGTATCAAAAAACAAATTTACCTTTTGTTTTTGCGCGTTTTTCGTGTATGCAAAAAAAGGTTTATTTTTCTAAAATTTTAAAAAGTTTTGCTAGACAAAAAATCAAAATTCCACAATATATGCTTCAAAAATATGCTCACAAAAAAGATATATCTACTAAGGATATTAAGTATTATTTAAATGAAGTTATTTACTACAATATTGCTTATAAGGAAAAAAAAGCCTTAAAGCGTTTTGTTGATGCAGTAAAATTTAAAAAAGAAATTTAATATTCAAAATCTCTCAATTCTTTTGCAGTTCCTAAAAGAATTACAACATCTCCACTATAAACAGCAGTTGTTTCAAGATCTGGCATTATTTCCCAATCATTATTAAGTTTTTTGTATGCAATAACTCGCATATTTTGAGCAATATGCTTAAGAGAATTTCCAGCTAGTTTCTCATCTATATTAAGCTTTATTGCGCGAATAGTATTTGAAGAAAGATCAAAAATTTCAAATTCAATTGATTTAGCAAGAAAATCTTTAACCAGTCTCTTTGCACTTTCTTTTTCAGGATAAATGACTTTAGTAGCACCGAGTTTTGACAAAATTTGTCCGTGAATATTTGAGGTAGCCTTTGCGATGATATTATTAACCCCTATATCTTTAAGAGCCATTAGAGTAAGTATTGATTTTTCAACATTATCTCCAATACTAACAATAACAACTTCAACTTCATGAAAACCCGCTTCCTTTAAAGCTGTAATATTTGTTGAATCAAGAATATAAGCATAACTTGGGTTTTGGATATTTTTTAAAGCTTCTTCATCTTTATCAGCAACTATGACCGTGTTTCCTCCAATAATTAATTCATCTGCTACTACCGATCCGAATTTTCCAAGTCCTATAACCCCATAACTAATATTTTTCATAATTTATCCTTATAAATTAATTTTTCCTTCTGGAAATTTAACATGAATTGCTTTATCTTGTTTAAAGACTGAAATAAAAAACGCAAAAACGCCGATTCTTCCACTAAGCATCATTATTATTATGATAATTTTACTTGGATTACTAAATAAAGCACAAAGAGAAAGCGTTCCTCCATTACCTACTGAAATCCCAACGGTTGCAAATGCTGAAGAAGTTTCAAACAGCAAAGGAAGAAAATCAAAATGAGACTCTAGTAAAGAAAGTAAAATAACAGCTATTACGATATAAACTGCTGAACCTATAGCTATAATAAATGATCTTGATATCGTTTCTTGAGAAATTTCGTATCCAAATATTCTAACTCTACCATCGCGAATACTCCAATAAGCATACAATAAAAGCACAACCACTGTCGTAATTTTCATACCTCCAGCAGTTCCTCCAGGTGCTCCACCTATAACCATAAATAAAGATCCAAAAAATAAACTCGCATCATATAAATGATTGATATCTAACGTGCTAAATCCGGCTGTGCGATAATTAACTGCTGTAAAATAGGAACTTAAAATTTTGTCAAAAAAAGAAAAATTACCTATTGTTTTAGAGTTAGAATACTCTAAAGCGAAGATGATTAATGTTGAAAAAATAATTAAAAAAATAGTCGCCATAGCAACAACTTTTGCATGGAGACTAAGATTTTGCAAACGTTTTCTTTGAAAAAAATAAAGTTCTACTAAAACAAAATATCCAAGCCCACCAATGATAATAAGAGCAGTAATGATTAAATTGATAGCAATATCATGTTTATATCCGGAAAGTCCGTATTCAAAAATACTAAAACCAGCATTATTAAAAGCACTGATAGAGTGGAATATTCCAAACCAAAGAGCTTGCTTAAAATCCATATCAAGCGTAAATCGCATTGTTAAAAATACGGCCCCAGTTAGTTCTATGATAAATATAAAAAGTAAAACTTTTTTAAAAAATTTGAAAAGCCCATCCATAGTCGGATAAAATAAAGACTCCTTAAGTAAATTTTTTCCACTAAAGCCCACTTTTTTTCGTATAAGTATATAAACAAAAAAACCTATGCTCATATAGCCTAGACCACCAATTTGGATTAACATTAGGATAATAATTTGTCCAATGAAAGTAAAATCAGTTGCGGTATTTTTTACAACCAATCCTGTCATGCTAACAGCTGAAGTGCTTGTGAAAAATGCATCAAGAAAATTAATCGGAGTTGTATGAGCGAAATTTAAATGTAAAAGAGCAGCTCCAATTAGAGCGATAATAATATAACCAATTAATAAAATTTTGAAAGTTCTTCTATCTAGTCCAAATTGTCTCAAAGAAACCTCATTAAATTTTTTAATTTAAACCGGCATTTTATCTGATTAAAACTTTAAGATAAATAAAATTTATCTTAAAATTTAAACTTAAATTAAAGAAAAAAAGATAGAATTACATTTTCTAAACAAATAAAGATTTTATAGTGGTTGGATAGCTCAGTCGGTAGAGCAGCAGACTGAAAATCTGCGTGTCGGCAGTTCGATTCTGCCTCTAACCACCATGTGCTTATTCTTAAATCAAATTATTTCTACAATCTTTTAAAAATTAATAAAAAGCACTTCATGGGTATCATAAATTGATATTGAAATTTTATAAACCTAAACCCTAGTTTGTCCTATAAGATTATTAAGTCTATCCATTATAGAACCAACATAAGAATTGATACTTTCACTACTTGCTTTCCAACCGTTAG
>NZ_NXLZ01000016.1 GCF_005406205.1 Campylobacter estrildidarum | reverse complement strand
CTAACGGTTGGAAAGCAAGTAGTGAAAGTATCAATTCTTATGTTGGTTCTATAATGGATAGACTTAATAATCTTATAGGACAAACTAGGGTTTAGGTTTTGATTTATAAATTTTATATCACTTTGAGTCAATAAAGCACTTTTTATTGAATTTTTAGCTAGAATGAATTTTATTTTTTAAAGGTTATAAAATGAATCAAAAAATAAGCCAAGATTTAGAAAAATTTGTTAATATACCAGACTTAAAAAAAACCATAACTTTCTTTGGATCTGCAAGATTAAAGAAAGATGATTTTTACTACCAACAAGCAAAAATTCTTGCAAAAAAATGCGCTGAAAATGATTTTTGTGTGATCAGTGGTGGTGGTGGTGGCATTATGCAAGCAGCTAATGAAGGTGCTTTTAGTGCCGATGCAAATTCTATAAAATCTGTAGGTTTTAACATACTTTTGCCTCATGAGCAAAGATTAAATGATTTTATAGAATACAGCATTACTTTTGAGAGCTTAGCCATACGCAAAATGGCTCTTATTGAAAAGAGTCTCGCTTTTGTGATTTTCCCAGGCGGCTTTGGAACACTTGATGAACTTTGTGAAGTTCTTACGCTTAAGCAACTTGAATTTAAAAAAAATGTTCCTATTTTTCTGTTTGGGATTGAATTTTGGCGAGGTTTTGATGAGTTTGTCAGAAATTCTTTACTCAAACAAGGAGTGATTTCACAAGGAGATGAGTTAAAGTATAAAATCACTGACGACTTAGATTTTATAATTAACATTTTAAAGGAACTTTAATGAAAATTCTAGTCGCAATGAGCGGGGGAGTGGATAGCACAGTCACAGCTTATAAATTAAAAAATGCAGGACATGAAATCATAGGTTGCTATATGAAACTTCATGGCAAACCTAATTACCACGAAGAAAATATCAAAAAAGTAGAAAAGGTAGCTAATTTTTTACAAATTCCTTATCATATTTTAGATTTGCAAGAAGATTTTAAAGACAAGGTTTATATGCCTTTTGTCAATACCTATAAAGAAGGTAAAACTCCAAATCCTTGTGCTTTATGTAATCGTTTTATTAAACTTGGAAAACTTCTTGAATTTGCAAAAAGTTTAGGTTGTGAAAAATTAGCCACAGGACATTACGCAAGGCTTGAAAACGGACTCATTCGCACAGCAGTTGATGAAAGCAAGGATCAAAGTTATTTTTTAGCAAGTGCTGATAAAGAAGCCTTAAAATATCTTATCTTTCCATTAGGAGAAATGAAAAAAGAAGATGTTAAAGCTTTTGCTTCTTCAATTGAAGTTTTAAAATCTTTTGCTACCCAAAAAGAAAGTTCTGAAATTTGCTTTGTAGAAAATACTTATGTCCAAGTTTTAGATCAATTTATGGATACAAAAATTCCTGGTGAAGTGCTAGACAGTAGTGGAAAAATTGTAGGCAAACATGAAGGTTATATGCACTATACTATAGGAAAAAGACGAGGTTTTGAAGTCAAAGGAGCGCATGAGCCTCATTTTGTTTTAAAAATCAATCCTCAAAAAAATCAAATTGTCGTGGGCAAAAAAGAAGAATTAAAAATCGATGAATTTGAATTAAAAAATATAAATTTATTTATAGAAGCAAAAAATCTAAATTGTGAGGTAAAAATTCGCTACAGATCCAAATCCACGCCTTGTGAAGTTAAAATTTTTGAAGACAATAGTGCAAAAATCACACTCAAGGAAAGCGTTTATGGTATAGCAAGTGGACAAATGGCTGTATTTTACGATGGGGATAAAGTTATAGCAAGCGGTTTTATAGAATGATTCGCAAAAATATTACAAGTCCGCTTTATATAATATTAAGAAAAAATTATTATAATCTCTGTTTTATTTTTTATAAAAGGAGTATTATGAAAAAAATAATTTTAGGATCAGTCGCTTTATTTTTTCTAATCGGTTGTGGTGGTAGCAACGTAGAAGATGTTGTAAAAAATTCTAAAAGTATAGAGTATTATAGTAAAAATATTGAAGAAGCTAAAGCCAAAGTCAAAGAATGTGCAGCAAAACAGGATGCATTAGACAAAGAACAGCAAGAAATAATTTCTGGAAAAATACCTAGCATAGAATTTATGGAATGCTCTAATGCTAAACAAGTTGTTGCAAATCTTTCAAGTGATACAGATTCTGATAATTAACTAATATAAGCCTTAATAATTAGGCTTATAAAAACTCTAAATTATATTTCAAAAATTTTTTGAGCGAGAAATTTAAAAAACCCTTTCCCAGATAACTGCGGCACACGCTATAATCAAGTGCTCTGCTGTGTTCCCACCCTGAAGCGGTGCTTTAAAATAGCATTGCACAGGTCTAAGAAAAGGCGAAAGAATTCTATCATAATAGCCTTAAAAACCCTTGATATTTTTAATTAAAGTCTAAATTGCAATTTTATTTTTTCATATTAATTGCTTTTTGTATCATCTGATCACTTGTTGTAATACTCTTAGAGCTCGCATCAAAAGCTTTTTGGGTTACAATAAGATTTGATAATTCTACACTAAGATCAACGTTGGATTGTTCCAAATAACCACCTTTAAATTTAGCGGTATTGACTACTTTTCCATCTTTCATAATAAAACTTGCATCCCCGCTATTTGCAGTAGCTGCAAAAATATTATCTCCCATAGCGGCTAAACCTTGCTCATTGATAAAATTATAAAGCGCAAGCTTTCCTACAATGGCATTTTTTCCATTGCTAAATTGTGCTACTACACTACCATCGTCTGTAATTTGGTATTGTTGAAAAAAACCTTCGGCTAAACCATCTTGTTGAGTAAGAACATTTTTCTCTTTTCCTTGTTGCACATAAATTCCACTATACCCTGAACCTGGTTTACTAGGATCATAAGGAGTTCCTAAATCTATACTGATATTACCACCATTAGGATTTGCTACACTAGTGATATTGTTTTGCAACAAAGCTCCATTTTTATCAAACACTATATTCCCTTCTGTTGAGCCTCCTACAGGCTTTCCGCTAGAATCATAAATTTGCGCCGTAGCTTTATAGGTGATATTATCTCCGCCTCCTTCAGGAAAAACTCTTTCTAAAGTTAATCTTAAAACGCTTTTACTTCCATCTGCATTGTAAATTGGAGATTCTAAGATATCTTTATTTGCTTTTTGCTGTTCTGTTGAAATTTGCACAGAACTTAATTTTACACTATCTGGATCTAAACCTTTTAAATCTAGCTCTTTGCTTTCAAAATTTAAATTTTCATCTAAAGTTGCTTCAAAACTTGTTCTAACGCCATTATCATCTGAAAAATTTAAAATAATTTTATCTCCTGCTTTAGCACTCAAAACATCTTCTTTATTTACACTACCACTTACTATATACTTTCCATCTTCTGTTTTTGCAACCTTAAATTTATTTGGATCTAGATCAACTTTTACAACTTCTGTAGTAGTGTTAGTGCTTAAATTACCACTCCATTTAACATTTTTAGTCGGTTCTGGATTTAAGTACATGTTAGTTGGAACTTGTATAGGTTGTTGATTTGTAGTAGTTCCTATATCGAAACCACTGTCCGAATTTACCGTAAAACCACTATTTACAGGACTTCCTGTATGAAGATAATCTCCCATCAAATCTGCAACTCTATCACTATAAGTGATTCCACCAAAAGCAGGATTCATTGTCCCTAAAATAAAATTTCCATAAGAATCTACCAAATATCCATTAGCATCTCTTCTAAAGGTTCCATTTCTTGTATAATAAGCATTTCCATCAGCACCTAAAACACCAAAAAAACCTTTACCTTGCAAAGCAACATCAAATTCTCCACCTGTTTCTGTAACAGAACCCTGCTCAAACACTACCTGAGAAGATGCTGCACCACCACCATATCCACCTTGAGCTGGATTGGTTGATTGACTAGTTATTGTAGTATAAAATATATCTTTAAATTGGGCATCAGAGTATTTAAAACCTGTTGTATTGACATTGGCTATATTGTTAGCGGTGATATCTATACCAAAACTATTGGTTTTAACCCCAGAAATTCCATTATAAAATGCATTCATCATGGCTAAAACTCCTAAGCATTACTAGTATCATCAGATGCATTATCTTCAGAATCTGAAGAATCTTTATCACTAGATGTACTACCTTCAGAATCTGAAGAATCTTCATCACTAGATGGATTTTGCACAGTAGAACTGCTTGAACTTTTATATTCAGTAATTTCTTTTATCTGATCAAAAGGAACTTCTTTACCAGCCATCTTAGCATAAGCTACACCCTCTTTAAAAATAATTCCTTCAATAGGATACGATCCATAACTTGCAGTTACTTTTTCTCCATTTTTGTTATTATACACTACCTTAACAGTATAGTTACCATCTCCAGCATAAACGCCATCATTATTTCTACCTGGCCACTCTAGGGTAAATAATCCTTTTGAAACTTCTTTTCCTTCACTACTCTTTTCAGAATAGACTAATTTATTATCTTTATCGTATATTTCAAGCGTTAGACCCTTATCATCGGAATCTTCAGGCAAATACATCTTTAAAGCTATAACCTCATCAGAACCTGTAAGTTTAACCGTGTTTTCTTCAACGGTTCCCATTTTGCCAATAGCTCCTATAGCAGAAGTACTAAGAGCTGTTGAAAAGGAATTTGAAAGCTTTTCCATAGTCTCAACCATTTTTTGCATCGTTGTATTTGTATTTTGTTGCATCTCAAGAGCGCTGAGTTGAGAAGTTTGTGTAAGCATTTTATCACTATCCATAGGATCTGTCGGATCTTGGTGTTGCAATTCGATCAAAAGAAGTTTTAAAAATGCATCCTTATCAAGAGTTGCATTTGGGTTGCTAACTATGCCGGAACTATTACTGCTACTTGTAGAACTCGAACTATCAGTTTTTGTTGAAGTAGAATTTGAATTATTTGTAGAACTACTATTATTATATGTCCAGTTATTTGCTGATATTGCCATGATAAAATCCTTTTTAAGTATTTTTTAATTTAAAGCAAAAAGTGTTCCAACTTTAAAAATATTTTGCCAAAACTAGCTCTAAATTGATATTTGAATTTTCATTCTTGGTTTCTAGAGTATCTTTAAAACCATAACCATTACGATTTTTGCCTTTATTTTGATTTTGCTCTCTTTTTCCTTGATCGCTAAAATTCATTTCAAGTCCAGTAAATCCCATATTTACAAGAGAATTTTTAAATTCAGATTGATGCTGAATAAATAAATTCATAGCATTAGTATTGGAATTAAAATTTATATGAAGATTGCTTCCTCTTTGCACCAAAGTAACCTCAACTTCGCCCAAATTATTTGGATTGAGTGTGATACTAAGCTTTGTAATCGGTGCTTTATAGTGTTCTACCGCTTCTTTAAGATCTGCTGAAAAATGTTGCAGAGTTTCTTTTGGAGTAATATTTTTTGTATTATTTTGGCTAACTTTGCTTAAATCTTTAACCAAGGAATTTAAATCTTCTATACCTACTTTATTGTTTGTATCATCGCTATGATTTTTATTTTGCTCTGAATTGAAAATTTCTTTAAAGCTATCCTTACTAGAATTGCTAAAATGCGTATTATCTTTATTTTGAACCACTTGAGTTTTATTTAAATTTTCAAAATTTATTTTTTGCTCATTTAAATTTAGCTTTATATCTTTACTTGATTTATCATCTTTTAAAGTAATATCTTTGGTAGTTAAATTAGAGCTTAAATTTTGAGAATCTTTAAGAATCTCTTTGTTTGAATTTCTATCTAAAGCCATATTTTCATTTTTTATATCTTTAATTTGTTCCTTTGTATTTTCTTGTATTTGTTTATTTTGAGATTCTAACTCATTTAAATTATTAGAATCTTTAATATTATCTTGTTTTTTTTCAGTTTTATGATTTTCATTTTCATCTAAATTTTGTAAAACATCTTTAATATTATCTTGTTCTATATTTAAATTTTTAGAATCATCTTTTTTCATATTATCTTGTTTTTTTTCAGTTTTATGATTTACATTTTCATCTTAATTTTGTAAAACATCTTTAATATTATCTTGTTCTATATTTAAATTTTTAGAATCATCTTTTTTCATATTATCTTGTTTTTTTTCAGTTTTATGATTTACATTTTCATCTAAATTTTGTAAAACATCTTTAATATTATCTTGTTCTATATTTAAATTTTTAGAATCTTTTACATTATCTTCGATTTGAATTTTTTTATCTTTGATATTTAAATTTTCGGTACCAAGCTCTTTTTTATCACTATCTTTAATTTTAAGTTTTTCATGCTTACTCTCTTTAGTATTGATAATTGAATCTAAATTTTTCAAAGTTTGGGAAAGCAAAGAATGATCTTCTTTTTTGACATTATGCGAATTATTTTTTTGCAAATTTTGATTTAAATTTTTACTCACGTGGGCGATTTTATTGTTAATGATTTCTTTAAAAACATTATCCACAACACCCTTAAAAAAATCCGCCTTATCAAGATTTGGAAAAGTAGCTTTTAGATCAAGCAAACGATCCACTTTGATATTTTTTACATTTAAACCTAAATCTTTAGCAATATCTAAAAGCTCATTTAAATTAGAAGCACCCTTTAAAGCATTAAAATTAGCTTCAGTTTTTACAAGCTGGCTTAACTGGCTAGAAAGATTTGCGAGTTTAATATCTGCGGTATCTGTTTTTAATTTGTCAAGCAATGAAAGAATTTGCATAAAAGACGCTGATTCAAAAATACTGATTTTATCACTATCATCAAATGAACCCTTTTGAAGTTTATTGATCGCTTCATTTACCACTTCTTTTTCACTGATCTTCATATGATCAGGTAAAAATTCATTCGTCTCATCGATTGAGTTAAGTAAAGAATTTAAAAAATTCTCTCTATCATTCTCTTGATCTTGTGTGCCTTGAGTCGAATTTTTGTCATTGGTATTTGATTCTTTAGCTTTATGACTCGTTTTTGTCGTTTTGCTAAAAGAATCGCTTGATGAAGTTTTACTCGGAGCAAGACTTAAGACATCATTTTGTGGAGTTACATTTGACATAATTTTTCCTTAGATTATTTTAAAAATTTATCCGCCGCTAAGTTAGGAAATTTTTCTTCTAAGTATGAGTTTTCATAAATTTTAATCATTTTATTGTCATTTAAAAGAATAAGAATTTCCAAAAGCTCATCTAAATTTTTTGCTTGCATAATTTTTTCAAGATTCTCTTCACTCTCTAGAATTTCTGTAAGTTCGCTTGAAATTCTTGCCATTTTTTCATCTTTGTTTGCTTTTAAAACTTCTAAAAGATCTAAAACTTGAAGTAAAACTTCATTTTTTCTATCAACTAAATCCGTATTTAATTCTATAAAGAACTCTTCATTTAATGGTTTTGACATTTTAACTTCCTTTTTAAAAATGATATTTACCAAGATAAAGCAAGAAGTGTTCCAACTTTTTATTTTTATAAAATTAAGCAAAATTTTTATATAATCTTAGCTTTGAATTTAATAATGGAGAATCTTATTGGAAAATATCAGAAATATTGCCGTTATAGCTCACGTTGATCATGGCAAAACAACAATGGTAGATGAATTGCTTAAGCAATCAGGGACTTTTAGTGAAAGAGAACAAATTTCAGAACGTGTAATGGATAGTAATGATATAGAAAAAGAAAGAGGAATTACTATACTTTCAAAAAATACTGCTATAAATTACAAGGGAACAAAAATTAATATTATAGACACTCCAGGTCACGCCGATTTCGGTGGAGAAGTAGAACGTGTTTTAAAAATGATTGATGGGGTTTTACTTTTAGTCGATGCCCAAGAAGGCGTTATGCCACAAACCAAATTTGTGGTAAAAAAAGCTTTATCTTTAGGGCTTAAACCTATAGTCGTGATCAATAAAATCGACAAACCAGCAGCCGATCCTGAAAGAGTAATCAATGAAATTTTTGATCTTTTTGTGGCACTTGATGCAAACGATGAACAACTTGATTTTCCTATCGTTTATGCAGCGGCTAAAAATGGCTATGCTAAATTAGATCTTAATGATGAAAGTGACAATATGGAGCCTCTTTTTAAAACGATCTTAGAAAGAGTTCCTGCACCAAGTGGCACAAATGATAACCCTTTACAACTTCAAGTTTTTACCCTTGGATATGATAATTTCGTAGGTAAAATAGGAATTGCTAGAATTTTTAACGGCGTGGTGAAAAAAAACCAAAATGTAATGCTTGCAAAGGCTGATGGAACAAAAGTTAATGGTAGAATTTCTAAACTTATAGGTTTTATGGGTTTAGAAAAAATGGATATCGAAGAAGCTGGAAGTGGAGATATAGTTGCTATTGCAGGTTTTGAAGCCTTAGATGTGGGAGATAGTGTTGTAGATCCAAATAATCCTATGCCACTTGATCCACTCCATATAGAAGAGCCTACACTAAGCATTGTTTTTTCAGTTAATGATGGACCATTGGCAGGAACAGAAGGCAAACACGTTACTTCAAATAAGATCGCAGAACGCCTAGAAGCCGAAATGAAAACTAATATCGCGATGAAATATGAAAGCACAGGCGAGGGTAAATTTAAAGTCAGCGGTAGGGGAGAACTTCAAATCACTATTTTAGCTGAAAATATGCGTAGAGAAGGCTTTGAGTTTTGCATGGGAAGACCAGAGGTTATTGTAAAAGTAGAAGATGGAGTCAAAACCGAACCTTTTGAACATTTAGTAATTGATGTTCCAGATGAATTTAGCGGCACCGTGATAGAAAAACTAGGTAAAAGAAAAGCTGAAATGAAAACAATGGCACCAACAGGAGATGGACAAACAAGACTTGAATTTGAAATTCCAGCTCGTGGACTTATAGGCTTTAGATCTCAATTTTTAACCGACACTAAAGGTGAAGGCGTGATGAATCATAGCTTTTTAGAATTCCGTCCTTTTAGTGGTGCAGTTGAAAAACGTAACAATGGTGCTTTGATTTCTATGGAAAATGGTGTGGCTTTGGGATATTCTTTATTTAATCTCCAAGATAGAGGAGTGCTCTTTATCGATCCGCAAACTAAAGTTTATATAGGTATGATTATAGGTGAGCATTCTCGTCCAAATGACTTAGATGTTAATCCTATCAAAGGTAAAAATCTAACCAATGTTAGAGCCAGTGGAAGCGATGACGCTATAAAACTTGTTCCGCCTAGAAAATTAAGTCTTGAAAGGGCTTTAGAGTGGATAGAAGAAGATGAACTCGTAGAAGTTACTCCACAAAATGTTCGCGTTCGCAAACGCTATCTTGATCCAACTCAAAGAAAAAGAATGGAAAAAGCAAAATCCTAATGGATTTAAAAAGCTTAGAAAATCAAAGAATTCTCATACTTAAACGCTTAAAAATTTTAAAAATTTTAAGCGTTTTTGAGTCTTTGATCGTATTATTTTTAGCTTTTGTTTTTATAAGAGATGCGGTGATATCTCTTATTTTAGCTGTGTTTGTAGGTATTTTTTTCTTTCGTTTCACTTCTAAAAAAATTATTCTTGCTAAAAAAGAATTACAAATTAACGCTCTTAATCTTTTTCTTAAACGCTACGGAGCTAAATTTAAAAAGGAGGGCTTAAGCCAAAAAGATTTTTTAAATTTGGAATTTGTTCAAAATTTAAAAGACTTTAAAAGTCAAAATTGCTTTGATTTTAAGGAATTTAAAATCTATGATGTGCAATTTATCAATGAAAACAAAGATTTTTTTTGCGGGATCTTATTACACTCTTTAAATTCAAATAAAAATTTTGATGATGAAAAATCCATTTATAAAAAACTTCAAAATAAAGAATTTAGCTTAGATTATATTTTTTCTAAAAATAATTATTTTCTTATAGCAACTCTAACAAATCCCTTTTTTATTGACTTAAATAAAAATTTAAATGACAATTTTGAAATTTTAGAAAAAAATTTAAATTCCATCAAAAATAAATTTCTTTAGCCGATATAATCTATACAAAATTCTGTAATATTAAATACTTAAACTTAACATTTAAGTTTTAATGTGATAAAATGGAATAAAATAACCAAAACTAAGGAGAAAACTCATGAAAAAACATGTTTTATTGTTAGGCCTTTGTTTAGGTTTAAGCCTAAATGCAAAAAATGTAAGCGATTATAAAGTAGGCGAAGAACTAAACGACAAAGAAGGTGTTGCTTATTTTGAAGAACTTTCAAAAAGACCTGAACAAGAATGGCCAAATAAAAATTTAAGCATCAATGACGTGCCAAAAGGCAAACAAGGTGATTTGATCCGTTATGGTATCAAGCTTTTAAGCAAAACAGAAAGCACCTTAGGGCCTTATAGCAAACTCAAAAAAACAAGCAATGAAGTTAATTGTATCTCTTGTCACATGGATAATGATGGTAATGGCTTACCAGGGACAAAAAAATATGTGATTCCATTTTTAAATGCGATCAATAATTATCCAAGATTAGACATAGAAACTATGAAAATCATTTCCTTAGAGGATAGAATTCGTGGTATGGGAGGAACTGATTCTCATAAACTTCCTGATAATTCTAAAGAAATGAAAGCAATCGTAGCTTATCTTAAATGGTTAAAAAGTGCTTATGGTATCAAAGACGGAGTTAAATTGCAAGGCGAATTCTTTGCTGAAATGAAATTCCCAAATCGTCCTGCTGATCCAGTTCGTGGTAAAAAACTTTTTGAAGAAAATTGTGTCGCTTGTCATGGAGAAAGAGGACTAGGGGTAAAAAATGCAAACTATGAAAAAGGCACGGGACATTTATATCCTTCATTGCTTATCTATCCCGATGGCGGACATATGGCTATGATTCCATTTTTAGCAAGATTTTTAAAATCCGCTATGCCTTTTGGAGCAAGTGCTGACAATCCGATCTTAAGTGATGAAGATGCTTTAGATATCGCAGCTTATGTTAATACAGGCTTTGTAAGAATGCCGATCGTTACAACAGAAAACCGCGCAGGACTTGATACCGCCTATAGCAAATCCCCATCTTTAAAGCCTGAGTATTTTGCTTCACCGCAACAAAATTTAGATCCTAAAGAATACATCAAAGTCAAATACGGACCTTGGAAAAATCCAAACTATTTTCCAGGAGAATAATTGATTTGGGGCTCTCCCAAATCAATCTTCTTTTGCTAAATTTTCAAGTCTTTTTATCCCTTCTTCACCGATTAAATTTTCACCTTTTAAATCACTAAATATCGCATTTAATGAACTCACTATAGCCGTGGAATTAAAACTTAAATTCTCAATAGCTCTTTCTCTTTTTTTCCATATATTTTGCAAGGCTCTTTTTTCAGCTTCAAGCTCTTCTCTCATGGTTTGATAGGTTTTGAGTATGAAAGTGATTTGAGTGTTAAATTCCTTAGAATTTAGATACTCGTATAAAATATGATTTTTTTCATCTTTATTTTGCAAGGCATTTTTTAATTTATAAGCGTTGATTATACTTTCTCTAAGCACAGCTAAAACGCCTTTAAATTCGGCAAAAGTGCAGATTAAAATTCCTTCTTTGAAATGCGTTTTTTCTTTATCTTTAGGCATGGTTTTTGTGATCAAAACCGCAATATCGCTTTTTGCAGCTATGCTGTCTAGTTTTAATTTATCTAGCCATTCTTTATTGAATTCTTTGGTGCGTTTGCTCTCGTATAAAATCTTGCCGCAAGTATTTCCAAAGGCGTCCTTAACGATATGCAAACAATCCGCCCCATTAACACCCTTTGGCACTTCTTTAACCTCATCACTAAAATATTCATTTTGGATATATTCTTCTATAAGTAGTTCCGCCGCTTCGCCTTGGAGTTGCTGTGAGCCTTGCTCGACTTTACGTTTTGCCGCATCAAGTTCTTGAGTAACACTTTTAAATTTGATCTCAAGTTCTTTAAATTTTATGTCTTGCTCTTCATTTTTGCTTTGAAATTCAAGACGAATTTTTTCTTTTTCTAGTTCTAAATTCTTTCTTTCTTGCTCTTTAAATTCCCTAAACACCTCTTCTTTGATTTGCAATTTTAATCTTTCTTCATTTTCTTTTTGTTCTCTTTTTAGTCTTTCATTTTCAGCTTTTAAAGTCAAAAGTTCGCTTAATTCTTTGCTTTTTTTATCAAGCTCTTCTTGCATGATTTTCTTTTCATTTTCATGTTCTTTGCTAAATTTTTCGATAAATTCTTTTTGAAAAATTTGCTTTTGCAAAAGTGCTTCTTGTTCGATTTTTTGTTTTTCGATGTCAAGCTTTTGGCTAACTTGCTCACTGATGAGTTTTTCTTGTTCTGCCTTTTGTGCTTTTAGCTCGGATAAAATTTTAGAATACTCCGCCCTTTTTTCATTGACTTCTTTTTCAAATTCTTGCTTTTGTTTTTGCATATCTAGTTTAGCTTTGTCTAAAATTTGAGTGTATAAAGCCAAGCTAATATCGATAAAATTTCCGCAATTTGGACATTTTATTTTTTCATTTTGAAAATTTTGCAAATTCTTTCCTTTTGTTAAATGGATTTTTTATAAAAATTATATTAAATTATAGCTTTTTACTTTTTAAAAAGGGAATTTATGCAAAAACAAACACAAATTCACGGCTTTAAAAAATTAAAACTTATTATCATCCTTGCTTTGATGTCAAGCATAGCGCCACTTTCTACGGATATGTATTTGCCTGCGCTTTCTCACGTGCAACAAAGCTTTCAAACGAGTTCTTTTTTAACCCAATTAAGCCTTGCGAGTTTTTTCATCGCTTTTGCCTTAGGGCAGCTTATATATGGGCCTTTAAGCGATGTTTTTGGGCGAAAAATTCCTGCTTTAATAGGAATTTTGTTTTTCATACTCTCTAGCTTTTTTTGCGTGATCATTGACAATATTTATGCTTTTATCGCTTTAAGATTTTTCGAGGCTCTTGGAGGGTGTGCTGGAGTCGTGATCGCAAGAGCGATCATCAATGACTTGTTTGAGATCAAAGAAGCGACAGGAATTTTTGCCTTGATGATGATTTTTAGTTCTCTTGCACCTATGCTTTCACCTACTTTTGGCGGATTTTTACTAGAGTATTTTTCTTGGCATAGTATTTTTGCTACTCTATTTGCTCTTGGAATTTTACTTTTTTTGATGATACTTTTTGGACTTAAAGAATCCGCACCAAAAATCACCGATAAAAAACAATTATGTCCTTATGAAGCTTTTAAAAAATACAAAATTGTCCTTAGCGATAAAGCATTTTTAACCTGCGTTATCTGCGTATCTTTTGCACTCGCTGCAATGTTTGCTTATATCACTGGATCTAGTTTTGTTTTTACACAATTTTTTAGCATCAGTGAGCAAAAATTTGCACTGATTTTTGGAGCCAATGCTTTAAGTTTTGTCCTTTGTGCAAATATCAATGCGAAATTAGTTTTAAAATTTGAAAGCAAAAAGATACTTTCTAAGGCTTTAGTGATCATGCTTATATCGACGATTGTTTTACTTGTAAATGCCAGTTTGTATCCAAATCTCTTTCTTTTTGAATTTAGTCTTTTAACAAGTATAGCTATGTTTGGTTTTATCGCACCAAATACCGTAACTTTGGCTATGGCAAGATTTAAAGAAAATAGCGGAACGGCTTCAGCTATACTTGGAACTATGCAATTTGGCTTTGCGGGTATTATATCTTTTATCGTTGGTGCTATAGATGCTAACACACCTATAGTCCTTGCTTTTGTTATGTTTCTTTGTGTTTTGATCGCTAATGGGGTGTATTTCCTAGCTAAACCTAAAATTTAGCTAGGCACTATGGAATTTTTACGTGCGGTTTTTTGGAGTGAAAAGACAACTAAACCTATAATTATAGTATAAACTGTGAACAAAAAATTTTCAAAACCGTTATGAGTATTATCTCCGATAAGATTTGCTATACCAAAAATTAATTTTGGCTTATAACAAATCACATTTAAAACCAAAATCGAAGCAACACATGCAAAAAAATCAAATTTTTTAATATCTTGAAAATAATATACAATTGTTATTAAAATAAAACCTGTTAAGCTTAATATTAATCCATATTTATTTAAAGCAAGAAATATATCAAAATTTTGAATTACTTGTAAAATAAAATATAACGGGGCAAATAAACCTATAACTATAATCAACCATTTTAAATTTAGAATCAAGTCCGTATGATGATCGCAAAGATTCTTATAAAATATAAGCTGCCATCGCTCGATTTTTTCTTTCAAACTTTTGTCTTTTTTATACTTTAGTTCCAATTCTCTAGCATAAAGCTCTTGTGTTCTTAATTCTGAAGCATCGATTTGATTATGATGGGCTATGCGATTACTCTTTAATTTTCTAAATAAATCCCTATAGTTTAACAAATTCTTATAGTTTTTTTCGGTATCTGAATTTATTTTAGCTTTGATTTCATCAAAATCATATTGTATGTATTTGTGTTCTATATTAAATTGATTAGAAAATGTGCAATTTATAAAATTTGGTTTATTGATTTTTGATTTATCATTTAAAACGAAATTAACATCTTTAAAAACGACTATATTATTAAATATCACATTTTCAAAATTTAACTCACTGATATTTAAGTTTTCAAAACTTGTAACATCTTTAAAAATTACATTTTTAAAATGATAGTTTTGTTCCTGATCGGATTCTATATCTTCTTTTTCACTAGAAATAAATTCAGCATGATAAAATTCTACATCTTTAAAGATAAAATCATTATCTTTAAAAACTGTATCTATAAATCTAACCTCATCCTTAAATTTTGAAAGATAAAAATTTACCCTAGCTTGGAATATTGCTCCGCCAAAAGAAACTTTATTTTCAAAAATTGCTTCTCTAAAATTATTTTCTATTATCTTATTATCTTCTTGTTTGGCTAAAAATTTAGTTTTTAGAAATCTAGCTTCACCTTTAAATCTTGAAATACTAAAATTTACTCTAGCTTGAAATTCTGCTTCGCTAAAATCAACTTTATTTTCAAAAATTGCTTCTCTAAAATTATTTTCTATTATCTTATTATCTTCTTGTTTGGCTAAAAATTTAGTTTTTAGAAATCTAGCTTCACCTTTAAATCTTGAAATACTAAAATTTACTCTAGCTTGAAATTCTGCTTCGCTAAAATAAACTTCTTTTTCAAAATTTGTTCTTCTAAAATTATTTTCTATTGTTTTATTATCTTCTTGTTTGGCTAAAAATTTAGTTTTAAAAAAACTCGCTTTATCTTGAAATTTTGCTTCTTTAAAACTCGCTTTATCTTGAAATTTTGCTCCGCTAAAATAAACTTCTTTTTCAAAATTACAACCGACAAATTCAACTTCTTTTTCAAAATTACATTCTAAAGCAAAAACTTGTTCTAAAAAATTACATTTTAAAAAATAAATTCTTAGATCATTTTGATTTGAAAATTTTATGTTTAAAATTTTACTAAACGCTATGGTAAGCTCTTTTATACCTTTTTCTTGCAAAACGTCAAAATCTATGCTTTCTATAGTAGCATCAGATATTTCTATCTTAGCTTCTTCTGGTAGGTTAAATTCGCAACCCTCTCTAGCCAAAATGCCATAATCTTCTAATTTCTCAATAAATTTTCCACTATCCATTTAATCTCCTATATTTGATCGCATTTCCTTGACTTTCATTTGTTTTTAGCTAGGCGCTATGGAATTTTTTTAAAATCGTGTTTTAAAATAAACATATTTGAATTATTCTTTATCATTTTTTGCTTGAATAACAAGAGCATTTAAAAAAACCTTGAGTAATAAAAAAATAAAAATAAAATTCTCAGCAAAAAATCCCAAAAAAAAGGAAAAAAGAATAAATGTTATGTTTTTATTTTCTAACTTCAGTGTTATTAAAATTAAAAAACAAAAAACAATAGTAATTAAAGCACAATATATAGCCAATCTAAAATATTCTTTTAAAGTATGAATTTGTCTTTGAGTTTTCTTTTTTGAGTCTTCATTGTTTAATAATTTAATGTATCTTGATGAAAAAAGAATCGAAAGAGTGGTTAGATAAAAACCAAAACATATTGAAACAAAAGTAATTGCATTGCTAATAAAATTTTCTATAAGTTTTTCTATTTTGCTATATTCAAAATTTAAATAAAAAATACTCATAGAAACCAAAACAATAATTAAGATAAAAGAAATAGATATTTTTATTTTATCCTCATCATAAATGTTACCTAGCATAATTTTATCCTTGATTAAAGTTAATTTTTCTTAAAACCATATCTTTAACTTTTTGCACATCATAAATTCCATTTTCATCTAATTCTAAATTGAACTCGATTTTTTTTAAATAACTATCAAGATTAAAAATGCTTTCTATACCGTCATCATTTTTACCTATACATTTCATTTTTTCTATTTGATGATTATCTTTCATTTTTTGCGCTTTTAATAAAAAATTTAAACTCTTAACACTATCAAAAATACTTTTTTTGCTTATTTTTGTTTCTAATGAAAAACATTCTGTTGCTCCATACCCTAATTCATCTTCTACCATATTAAAAATATCTGATGTAAAAATATTTTTCTTAAATGTAAAAGAAATTTTTTCAATAGAAGTGATAGTTTCTATGAATTCTTCGGGCTTGATAAAATATTTTTTTATTAAAAAATTCTGTCCGAATTTTTCTTTTAAATAAAAAGATAAAAAATTTTGTTTGCGAAAATCTGACATATATAAAACAAGATTGCGTAAATCATAAATGCAAAAAAGTTGCTTGTTTAATTCCACCTGTTTCTTTTGTTTTGGATTTTTTCCAGATTTTTTAGTTTCTATATCAAAAATTTCATTAGAATACGGATTTATTTTTCCAAATCTAGCATATATCCAAAAAATATTTTGATTAATAATTTCACAATTAATAATATACTCTGTATTCTCATATGAAAATTGATCCTCGCAAATATTGTGAAAAATATTAAAATTATTAACCGTTTGCTCATTTACTAATAAATTACATTCTGCAAATTTCATTTTCACTCCTTATTTTTTATTATGTTTATCTCGTCTTCGGTGAGATTGTAGAGTTTATAAACTAAAGTGTTTATTTTGTCTTCTTGAATTTTGGTATCTGCGTTTTTGTCTTGTTCTTTTGCTTTTAAAATCTCATCGACTAGGCTTACTAATTCATCAGCTGTTTTTTGATTTTTAGAATTTATCTTTGGTATAGGAAGTTTTTCTAAAAATGCTTTCTTATATCTAAAGCCATTTTCTCCCAAATTTCCACCCGCATAAAACTCCTTGAAAATATAAGCTACAAATTCATTATTTAAAAAAGCAATTAAATATTTTAGGTTTTCCCCTGTTAAGATAAAACTTGTAGCTTCTGCATAAAAATTTAATTTTGTATCTAAATAAAATTGAGGCTCCCTTACTATTTCACTATAAACAATCTTTTCTTTTTCAAATTGCAATAAATATTCTTTTGTTGGATTATTATCCAATTCAAGCCAATGATGCTGCCCTAAATATGGTTTTTGCTGTGTTTTAGGTTTATTGGTGCATTGTCCTCTAGCTTGTAATTTTTCTTTATATTTTTTCAAATGATTATATATAGCTGGATAATCTTTTTCTAAAATTTTATAACTTCCAAATTCAAAAGCTATTATCCAAAGTCCTGCCCATTCATAAGCATACCTTTTTATATCGCGTCCGCGTAGCATTTTGCGTATGAGTTTGGCGGTGCGTTCTTTTTCGTCTTCGTCTTTGCAATTTGCTAAAATCTCATTTCTTTTTTCAGTGGTGATGATAAAAGCTTCATTGTAACCGGTTTTGATACCATAATTTATATTAAGCCCATACCAATCCTTAAGTGGAGTGCCTATACGCTCTATCTTAGCCTTTAGGGCACTGATGTTTTCATCGCTAAAAGTAAAGCTTTCTTTACTTAAGGATTTTTGCGGAAGTTCTTTGAAATTTGTATTTAAAGCGATATGAAATTGACAAGCTTTTAAATTTTCATTATCTAAGGCAAGGTATTTGAAATAAGAATCTTTAGGCTTTAGCTTTTTAAAACTCAGTATGCTTGTATCCACTGTAGCACTATCAAAAACTTTGACTCCGTTTAGATCGATGTATTCGCAAATTTGAGTATTTTTGAGTAAAAATTCACGCAAAGCCTCGCCGTATCCTGCACGAGTGTATTTGTTAGATGTGATGAAAGATAGGACACCATTTTCTTTAAGCACGTTAAAACCTAGCTCGTAAAAATACGTATAAATATCGCTCGTGCCTTTATAAACCTTATAATTTTTTGCTAAATGGGGTTTAAGTTCTTTTATCTCTTCTTGTCTGATATAAGGTGGATTGCCGATGATGAGATCAAAGCCTTGAAAATTTCCTTCTTTGTCTTTATGTAAATTTTTAAAATTTCCTTGTTGTTTTGAAAGATTGTTTTGTGTGATTTCTTCCTTGCTTAAACTAGAATATAAAATTTTAGAAAATTCTACACGCCACTCAAAACCGCCAAAAATTTCATCATAACTTTCTTTTAAAGACTCGAGTGCTTCTTTTGCCTTGGCTTGATCGATATTTTCTAAGGGATTAAAATTCATACTCATTAATAAAATATTTTTGATATAAGTCTTTATATAATCATAATCTAAAGGCAAATCCTCTAGTCCAAATTCTTCGTAATTTTTAGCGTATTTTTCGCAATTTTTATGAAGTTCATTGATCTCTTTTTTGTATTTTTCACGTATATAAGAATTTATGAAATTTGTTTTGATTTTATGAATTTTACCAAGATGTTCTTTTTTGTCCATATATAAGCCGTTATAATACTCATCTTCAAGCTTTTTGTATAGTCTTATTTCCTCTTGAGTTTGAAGGTGTAAAGGCTCATTGATAGGAATTTTGCTGATCAAAGAATTTCCACATTTTATGTTTATGTCGATGTTGGGTAGGGTTTGAAGGGTGTGAGTGTTTTTGCTCTCTTTAAAGATATAGTAGCTATATTTTAAAAGCTCTATCCAAAGCCTAAGTTTGGTTATCTCACAAGAATTTGGATTGATATCGACTCCAAAAAGGCAATTTTCTATAATGTCTTTTTTACACTCAAAAAGCTCTTTTTGTATCAAATGAGTTTTATCATCTTCTCTGATCGGACACTTGTAAGATATATACTCATTGGCACTATTTTGGATTAAAATCTCATCATTTTCTATCTTTAAGTAAAATTCACTCTCAAATAAATTCAGCTGTTCATAAATCTTCACCATAACATTTAAAGCCGAAACTAGAAAATGCCCGCTTCCTACAGCTGGATCGCAAATTTTTATGGAATTTAAAAGTGCGATTTGATCTTCTTTAGAAATTCGATCCGCTCTTAACTCTTTTCTTAACTCCTCTATGTCTAAAGCTTTAAAGCCATAATGTGCGTTAAAACGATCCAAAACAACCCTTTTTATACTCTCTTCACACATATAAGAAGTGATAAAACTTGGCGTATAAAAACTTCCTTCTTTGTAGCCGTTGAGTTTTTCAAAAACATTTCCTAAAACACTTGAATTTATAAGCTTGTCGTGGTTTATTTTTTGATTGTTTTGTATATCCTTACTTGTAGTGGTAAAATCATAAGTTCTCAAAAATGCAAAAAGATATTCCAAAAGCGGCAAGGACTTTAAATTTTCATAATCTTTATCTTTTTTAAGTATAGAATTGGCATAAATTTCAAGTGGTTTAGAGTCTAAAGATCTTATGTCTTTGCCTTGCATTTCTTGTGTATTTTTATCAAACAAAGATGAATTCATATAAGGTATAAAGTCGAATTCTTGAGTATTTCTTTGATCTTCTTTTTTAGCCAAAACCTCGAAGAAAAGTTCTGACAATCTAAGAAAATTTGGAATTTTTTCACTGGATAAAAACGGCTTTTTTATATGCTCAAAGGATAAAAGCATAGACTCAAACAACCTTAAAAACAAAATTCTATTATTCCAAGTGATCAAAAGTGCAAAAATATCATCAAAACTTATATCTTTGTAGGCTTGTTTTATAGCATCGCTTAGGGTGTTTGGAGTGTCGGATAAAATGATATTTTTCTTATCGTTTTCGTGCAAACCTAAAATATAAAGCAGTTCTTTGTAAAAATTTGAATTTAAGGTGTTGGCATCATAATTTTGCTTTTGACGCAACAAAACCTGCGGGGATAAAATCTGATAAATTTGTGATAAATCTTTATCGTTTAAATTTTCATCTAGTGTAAAATAGGTATAGAAAAGCTCTTGATCAAAATCTAATAAATAATTTGCAATTTTTTCAAAAAATACTTCTGTTTTTGTGCTTGTACCTTCTTGCTTGTCGCAATTTTTAAAATGTTTGTTGATTTCTTTGTTATTGTAAAATAGTCTTTCGTATTCTTTTGCATCGATGATAAAAAATTCTTTAGCATTGCAAAGAATGATATGTTTGATAAAATTATTTCTTTTGCTTTTTCTTTCTCTTAAAAAATAAAGTATGCTTTCATAAAAGGCTTTGGAAAGTAGATTTTCGCTTGATGGAAATTCTTTTTTGTTTGTGGTGGATTTTACCTCGAAAATGACATTAACTATATCTTCTTGATAAATGGCGAGATCGATTCTATCTTTTGTGTTTGTTTCATAGTTATATACATTTTTTAAGAACTTGGAAATTTCGTTTTTTTGAAATTCCTCTTGGTTTTGCTTTAATGCTTGTTTTAAAAAATCTTTGATTTGATTTTTAAAATTCTCAATTATATCTTTAGTCGGAGGTTTAATGTGATATTTTTTAGCGAAATCTTTCAGACTCTCAAGTTTAAAACGCATCGTTTTTCCTTTTGGTTTTTATAATTTTAGCAAAAAATCTTTTTCTTAAGTTTAATTTAATCATCGCTAAAATTGAGAATGATTTAGAGAATGTGCATTTACACCAATCGCCGTTGGCTCTACCTCTTTTGACAATACGAGCTGTGTAGAGTATGGCGACTCTACCTCTAAATTTTTAATACAAAAATCTTTCTAAATTCTTTTTTGTTGAAAATATCTTAAATACTTTATTTATATTTTAGTTTCTTTTTGAATTTCTTTATAATAAAATTTAATATTTTCTGATGGTGTATAACCAAATGAAGGTAATGCCATTTTAAAATTCTCCTTAGTTTAGTTTTGGAGAATTTTATTAAAAATAATTGTTTCAAAACTAGGTGATTTTGAAACAAAATTAGATTTTTTGTAAAAAATTTCAAGAATTAAAATTAAGTAAAACCATTAATTTTGTTTTTAGTTTTGCTTGTTAGAATTTTAATTAAGAGTTTAAGGGCAGAATCTCGCCCTTTGTAATTGTGAAAGATGTATATAAACTTTTCACTTATTTATACTTTTTTTGGCTAGTGATTGCAATTAATTTTTCTATATGGTATTTATTAAAACTTGCTACTTTATTTTTATTTTAGGTTTTTTTTATTAAAATCTAACAAATGCAAAGTTTTAGTAAGAAAACAAAATTTTTTACTAAAGCTTTGCTTTGCCACCTAAGAAAAGAATTAGCACTCGGCTTATAACCGATGAATAGCGTTTGACTTAGGTGGATTTATTTTTTATACTTTCTTTATAAGCTTTAGAATTTTTATAGTCCCCTTGTTCTTTAAACATTGTTTTTAGAGACAAAGAATTATTTTTATTTCTCATTTGTTCCACAACAATAAAGTGTCCATTAATTTGTTTAAAGCTCACTAAAACTTTATTATTGTTTCTATCTGTTGTGATAATTTGTTCATTTGCATTGTCAATATAATCTAGATATTTACTTATATCTTCAATATTAACTATCGGCATAGAACTATTTTTTGCAAGTTTGCTATTTTCTCCATGTCTTTTTAAAATATGTTTAATCGCACTACTATCAATACTCCTTTTAGTATCTTTTGGATATTTAAATCCCATTTTTAAAGCTAAATTTTCATCTATTTTTTCAATATTGATTATTTTGTTATTAGTGTGCAACCATTCTAACAATTCTTTATTAAAATTGTTTCTACCTATAACTAGTGCATTTTTACCACGTTCTTGATGTGTTTCTAATGTCAATATTAGCTTTTCTATATCCACTTTATTACCTTGATTTAAAAGCGATATTGTAGCATTTTTTATTATTTTTTCGTAATATTTTTCCATGATTTTATCATTCATATTTATTTTCTCATCTAACTTTTGCTTCACGCTTTTCTTATTCTTTTTCTTTATTTTTTTAGCCTTAACATTCTCTTTTAAATTATCCATTAAGCTTTTTTTAGGTTTAGCTTGGGTAGAATATTTGTCAGAGAACGGCACTTGCTTTGTCTCTGAAGATGCCCTAGATGTCGGTAAGGTTCTCGCATTATTATAATACACTACTTCAGATTCTTAAATTTATTTCTTATATTATTTTGTTTGAGAATTACTCTAAAAAATTAACCTTATCTCTCAAGGACTAAACTAAAAACTAATAAACTCAAACATAAATAATAACACTAACCCAAAGATTTAACATTATAAAATAAATATAGTCATACACGAAATAAATTATTAAAAAAAATAAAAGATTAAATACTCTAAGAAGATTAAGAAGTAGAATAAATTAACAAGTCCGCAATGAGCTACTTTCCCCCTGCCAGTAAGGCGTAGTATC
>NZ_NXLZ01000015.1 GCF_005406205.1 Campylobacter estrildidarum | reverse complement strand
ACTCAAATGCTTTTGCACATCAATGCACTCAATCAGCTACAGCAAGGAGAGCGAAGAAGAGCCGATAATATCTTGCGATGGACAAGTGCTAGGAATAATAAGATTGCAAGAGATGAGTAATTTATAAGAGAAAGGAATATAAAAAATGGAAAATTTATATTATGCGATGCTAGATTTCAATATTATGGAATTAATTGGATTAGTTGGAATTTTTATATGTTTGATTATGATTTTATTGATTATTTTAATAAAAAATAAAAATACAAAGATAGAAAAGAAAATGGTAATAAAAATTCCAGCTTTTTGCATATTATTATACTTTATTGTATTAGTAGTTTGTTTATTTAACACAAAAGAACCAAATCCAACCTATTTAGATAATTTAAAAATTCCAAATAATATCTCTAGCAGATTTTATATGACTAATTTAGGATTTGGAATTTGCTATAGAGATAATTATACAGGCGAGACGTGTTTAAATTATCTAAAATACTTTGAAAACAAAAATAAGGAAGAACAAGAAGAAAAAACAAAAAAAGAAAAAACAATAAAAGAAAATATTAAAGAATTTTATCAAAGCAAAAGGTAATTACCTTTTGCTAATTAATTTTAATATCATATTCTTTCTGAATATTATTGTTTTTATTTAAATTTTCTAAAATCTTTGCAGATTTTGGTATAAAATCGCTTTTATAATCTTTTTGTGTGCTCATTTTTTCTATTTCATCCATAACAATACGATTATCTTCTCTTAATGCCTCTAAATAATCTTTTCTTTTGTATTTTGGAGTGTTATCTCCTGTAATACTTTTTAATTCTGCGATTTCTTTTTCGAGGTTTTCTATCTTATTTTGATTAAATTGGCTAAATTTTTCTAAATTATTATAAAAATTGTTTAATTTTTTTATAAAACCACCAAAACTGACTAAATTTTCCAATTTAAAAAAAGTTTTCTTGTCTCTTTCATAGATCATATTTTCAGGTTCCATTATTGTTTTGCCATCAGGAGTTGAAACATAAAAATTTATGGTATCTAATCCAGTTTTTTCACCACTAATAATTAGTCCTTTATACTCTAAAATTTTATATTCTTGTTGATAATCATTTGCTATCATTTTAATGGTTTCTTCAAAATTTTTTATAAGTTTTTCTTGTCTATTTTTATTTAAATCGCTAGTGTCGTCTTTAAAAATAATAAAATCTTTTGTGAAAACGTTTTCATTATCATTGACATAATATTTCCCTTGAAAGTGTTCGCTATTATTTTCTTTGATTATTGTATTTAAAGTTTTCATTTTGATTATATCTTTTTTTAGCAGTTCAATCTTTGAAAGATTATCTCTAAGACTTTCTTCATTATTGTGTATTTGTCTTTTATAGCCACTATAAAGCATTTCTTCTTGTCTTAAATCGCTATTTAATTGCACCTGTAATAAAATGAGAGGATTACCTGTAGCTTCCGCTTTCATTTCAGCAGCATCTGCTGCACCACTTGTAATATCCTCTAGAGTTCTTACATCAGCACCAGCTTTTCTAAATTGCTCTATAGATCTTGCTTTGCTTTCAATAACTTGCCACATTCTAGCATCATAGGTTCTTTCAGTTGCATATCTAAACTCTTTTACTCTAAAGTTTTGCGGATCTCTCATAAAGAGTTCGTTGCCTTGTCTTATAACTCTACCGCTTCTTTGTTCTAAATCACTAGGACGCCAAGGACAATCTAAATGGTGTAAAGCTACAATTCTTTTTTGCACATTTGTTCCAGCACCCATTTTTTGTGTTGATCCAATTAAAATTCTAGCTTTTCCTGAATTCATATCTGCAAAAAGTTGTCCTTTTTGTAAATCTGTTTTTGCATCGTGAATAAAACGAATTTCATTTTGTGGAATACCTTTAGAAACAAGCTTTTTTAAAATATCAGTATAAACGTCAAATTTAGCTTGTTCTGCTAAAATTTCATCAAGACTTTTGTTACTTTCTTCTTCTGTTTGTTCTATTGTTTCATTAATATTGACGAATTCTTCTTCCTTTTCTAATTTTAATATTGTAGTAGTATCGTTGTTATTTAAAGAAATTTTTTGAGAATGTTGTTTTGGAGTAGACAAATCGCAAAATATTAATTGTGTGCCTTTATCATCATTCCAAGCATTATACTCACTATAAACATTTTCAATAAGTTTATTGATTTTAGAATCTGCGTAATCATCACAATGCGGATCAATTAATCTAAAATCTAGTCCAGCTTTTCTAGCGTCTGTGGTGCAAGCAAGTAAATTATTTCTAGCAATATCTTCTTGTTGATTTTCCATTCTCCATACTATAGAGCCTTTATTCCAATTCCCATTTTCATCTTGAATACCTATAAATTCTGCTATCGCTTCACTTCTTGGAGCAACAATATTAATAGGTTTATCATTATAAAGTTTTGGCACGAAATCTTTTTGATATTTCATAATATCATTGTTTGTTACAATATCAGCTACACTTTTATACATAGTAGAAAGTTCAGGAACATTTTTAAATTTATTAAATCTTGCTACTACTTTATAATTAATTCCAGAACTATCAAGCTCCCAAGCGTTTGTAACTTCACCGAAAGTGGAAGCCCAAGAGTCAAAGCTTTCTATTCCTTTTTCTTTTAATACATTTGGTTGTATATATCTTTGCAAGGTAAAAAGTTCTGTAATTGAATTACTGATAGGTGTTCCTGTTAAGAAGTAAAGCTTTTTATCTTGCTCGTGAATATATTGTGTTTTACAATAAAGATCATAAGCTTTTTGAGAGCCTTTTAAATTTCCAAGACCACTTATATCTCCCATTGAAGTTGTGATAAGTAAATTTTTAAATTCGTGTGCTTCATCAATTATTAAAGCATCAATTCCTAATTCTGAAAAATCAATCGCTTTAGATTTTTTATGCGTTGTTTGTAAATCTCCAAGTTTTACTTTAAAATTTTCAATGCGTTTTTCTAATTCTTTGACAGAGTATCGCATAGTATTTTTATCATCTTGTTTTTTTTCTAAAGTTTTTTCTAAAATACGAATATCTGCTTCATATTGCTTTTTAATAATTTCATAAGGTGCAGGGATTAATTTAAATTGAGAGTGTGTCATAATAATAGCATCATAATTATTTGTAGCAATTTTTGAAAAAAACTTTTCTCTATTATCTTTTTTTAAATCATCATTTGTAGCAACTAAAATATTTGCATTTGCATAAGCGTGATAGAATTCATCATTCCATTGTCTAGCTAGGTGATTTGGCACAACAATTAAAGGTTTATTTAAAAGCCCCATTCTTTTTTGTTCCATTACAGAACAAATTGCTACCAAAGTTTTACCAGCACCTACTTGGTGATCAAAAATGATACTATTTTCCTGAATGGCTCTATATATAGCGTTCTTTTGGTGTTTTTTTAATTTAATATTGCTATTAAAATTTGGAAGTTCTAAATTTTCTCCATTATATTGGGGTTCTATATTTGTATTAAACCTTTCATTGTAGATATTTTCTAAATCTGTGCGTCTATTATAATCTTTATAAATCCATTCTATAAATTCATTTTTTAAATTTTCTAATTTAGAATTAGCGATTGCAGTTTCCTTAGGATTAAGTTCTCTATATTCTTTGCCAGATATATCTTGTTTTTTATCGTAAATGCGAATAGGTTTTCTTGATAAAGCGTGTTCAAATAAGTCAAAACAACCTATCTTCTCGGTAGCATATTGTGATCTGATGTAAGGACTTAAAGAATAACCAAAACCTTTAAGATTCCATTCTCCTGTTTCTTTTATTAAGAATAAGTCATAATCATTAGCAGTAATTTGTAAAGTTTTTTCTATAAATTCTTTGTAATATTTTATAGGCACCCAAGTCGTTCCTAAGCTTATTGAAATATCAACCGCTTTTAAATCTTTAGGTAAGACTTGTTCCAAGCTTTCTAAGTTGTTAGCAAATTCACTAAAACCTTCTTCTACTAATTTTTTTACTTTTTTGTATTTTTCTTTAACATTACCTGAAAGATATTTTTCAGCTAAAACATAATTAGTGGGATTATTATGATCTTTAAAGATTAATTTATCTTGTTCTAAAGTATTAAGTGTTTTATCTAATGGTTGTTTTAAATTAGTTTCTAAAAATTGTAAATCAATTCTTCCATACTCATTAATACTAGCGATTAGTGCTTCTTTTGGAGTTGAAATTTTAAGTTCTTTTTGTGCATTTATAGTTCTTTTGAAAAAAATATCGGCTTTATTTGCACTTGGAGCTATAGGATCGATACCTTCTTTTAAGGCGACATTTTTTGAAATGCCTGCATTGTAATTTTTTTCTAAAGCTAAAATTTTATTTGCTTCTATATCTTCTCTAAATGCTTTTTTGTTTGCTTCTCTATTTAAATATCCTTCTTTAGCTACAAACTCATCATAAAGTTTATTTAAATGTTTTCTTTGATTTTCTACTAAAAGATCGTTTGATTCATTTTTTTCATATTCAATAAGAGTGTTAAATTGATTTCTAATAACAATGAGTTTTTTAATCCTTCTTTTATCGTGTTCATTCAGAGTAGGTTTTGAAAAGATTATTTCATTATCATTTCTAATTCTCATATAAATTTCATTATTGTATTCAAAATAATTGCCATCTTTTAATTTGCTTAAAACTTCACTATATTTTTTGTATTCAGGCGATTCTTTATCAATCCTGTAATAAGATAGCTTAATTTTTGTTTCTTGATATTTATAAATATCTTTTGGTAAAGTTTTTATAAAATTTTCTAGTGCAAGTTTTAAATCTCTACCATCATCTAAGCACTCTAAATTATAACCATATTGAGAACTTTTAATATCCATTTTTCCTAAGATATTTTGTGGATTATTTTTAAAATACTCATTTATTCTAAAATCGTTAAAAATATCAGGATCTATGTCTCTTTTTTCAGCTTCATCAAAACAATTATTATAGAACTCTACACTTTCTAGCCAAGATTTATCTATATTTAAATCTTTACCCTTTTTTAAAAAGATAATATCAGTAGTAACTTCTGTATTAGCTCGTTTTTTGAAAGTATTATTTGGTAATCTTACAGCACCTAAGAATGTTGCTTGTTCTGCTATATAATTTCTTATAGTGTCATTTTTAGAATCTAAAAAATAACTTGATACTACAAAAGCAGCAATGCCATCTTCTTTTAAATTTTTAATTGCGTTACCGATAAAATAATTATGCACACTTGACTTATTTAACGTGGGATCATTCGGATCTAAAATCTTTTTTTGACCAAAAGGAGGATTGCCTATAAATGCGTCGCAAGGTTTATCAAATAAATGATGTTGAAATGCTTTATTATATATTGTTTGATTCGGATATAAGTTTTTTAATATATTTGCACTTATAGTATCAAGCTCCACGCAAGTAAAATGATATTTATCACTATAATTTTTTGCATAAGATAAAAAAGAGCCTATACCAGCACTTGGTTCAAATATTTCTTTAGTGTGATCATCGTTGTTAAACCCTAACTGATTAAGCCCTTGATAAATTGTATCAATGATAATTTTTGGAGTATAAAAAGCATCCAAAGTAGAAGTTTTTGCTTTTTCATATTCTGCATAATTAAGCGTATTAATAAGTTCTTTAAATTCTTTTTCCCATTCTTTGTTATGATAATCAAAAGCTTGGGGAATTCCACCCCATCCTGAAAATTTATTTAGAATTTCCTGTTCTTGTTTAGTAGCATAACGATTTTCTTGTTCGATAATTTTTGAAAGTTTGATAGCTTGAAGGTTTTTTTGAAACCTATCTTTTAAAGAGCCAAGATAGATTTCATCATCGCTTGTAAAATCTAATTTTTGTCCAGATTTGTCGTCTCTTTTTTCAAGTCGATCATTTCTTGTTGTAGTTTCCAATACTGATTGTTGATCGTTTCTTCCTGTATCTGTTGTTTGTCTTTTATCATCATTTCTTGAAATAGAGGAGAATAGATTTGAGGTTCTATCGCTATATATTGATTGAGATTTATTTCTTCTTCTGCTAATATCTCCATATCTGTTAGCCCCTGATCTCTCTTCTTGTTTGCTTCTTTGCTCTCCAAGATTGTTAATTCCATTTGTGCTTGTGGTAATGCTAGTGTCATTAGATCTGACATTCCTAGATTCTTGATTGTGTTCGGATAAATTTCTGCCCATCTCTCTAGTATTATCAAGCTGTATTGTGGTATTTTCTTGTCTATCCACGCTTGATGTATTTGATGAAATGCCAGTTCGTTCAATATTGTCTGTAACTTCTCTATGTTTGGATAATTTTCTATTCTGTTGCTCATTTTCTTCTCCTTGTGTAAATTCTAATTCTATTAAGTCAAATAAATTTCGACCACCATAATATTTTTCATCTTCAATTTGTCTTTTTGTTTTACGCATTTGTATCCTTGTAGTTTTGTTTTTTGCAAGGATATTTTAACATTTTTAGTTATTAATATTTAAAGCTCTAGCCTCTTTTAAAATCAATTTTCTTATATAAGTGCCATATTCACTAACTAATTCTAACTCCATTAGCTTTTTTAAAATATTCATTTCTTGTTCATTTAGTCTGCAAACTACTAAATTATCTCTTCTTAATTTTTGATCTATGGTTTTTCTTCCAGCTGATTTTTTATCGGCTTTCTTATAGGTTTTTTGGGAACTTGTTTCAGAGTTTAAAGCTTCTGCTATTGTAAATGGTTTTTTTTCCATTGTTATTTATCCTTTCTAATAAAATCTAAAAGTCTTTGATATTCATTGAAAAAGTTTGTATAACTTAATCTTGAAAGATTGTTTTCGTTATAAAGCTCAGTGAAAGAAGCTCCGCTACTCATAGAATTTTCAATTATTTTTGAAAACTTAAAGAAAAAAAGATTTAAATCTGTAAAATTACTTTCAAGAGTTTCGCAAATTTGGTTTTTTTCCTTTTCATCTCTATAATCTGTAACCAAAATACAAATTCTATTATCGTTGCCTATTTCGTTTAAAGTTTCTAATGTTCTTAGCAATGAGTTATAATTACTTGTGCAAGGAATAATAATCTTATTGCTTTCTTTAATAATATCCAATACTCCTTTTTCTACAAATCCACCAAAATCATAAACACAATTGTCTATTTTTTTTGGGGTTGGTAAAATTTTTGCTTTTTCAGGATAAATTCTTTCTATAATGGAATTGTCATTGCTTTGCAAAAAACATCCTAAATCTTTAGCAATTGAAAAAGCAAAAGGAGTTTTTCCAACACCACCTTTTTTATTTACAACAGATACTATCATAAAAGAAATCCTTTTTATAATTTTGTATAATATTATATACTAATATTTATTAATAAATAATAAAATTAAATATTATTTATTTTTATTTAATATTTTCATTATAAACTTCACTTGCAAAGACAAATGAATAAATTAAAATCAGGTAACTCTTCTCTAGAGAAAATAGTAATAAAAGCAACATACTATATAAATAGCATAAGTAAAAACATTTTTTTAGTCAATTTTCTTCAGTCGTTTTTGTATCTCCATTAACCATTCTTTATCTATTTTTCCACCCATAAGATAAATTACACAATCTTTGAGAGAAAAACCATAAGCTAATTGAGCATAAGCAAAAAATATAGATATGGCTGTCATTAAATCAACTAGAAGTAAAACTATTCCCATATAAGATAGATCCGCATTAAATACCAATATTAAAAAAAGTAGAGTTCTTAAATTAATGAAAATCGCGTGAATTTTTGTGTAACTTAATAGTTTATATATTGTATTTCTAGCATTAAACAAAAATCCGCACATTAGCTTGTTTAGTCCAACAAGAAAAAAGAAAAGTCCTATTGAAATCATTTTTGCTCCTTTTATTTATTTTAAAATCATTGGAATTATTATAAAATATTATTTATTAAAATTAACTTAAATTAATTAAAATATATTAATATTATACATTAATTAATACTATAGTAGATATAGAGTGTTTTTCAAATTATTCCTTTTTCTCTATTATCCATCATCAGTTTTTTAAATTCTTCAAACATTTTGTTGTGGGTATAATACATCATTACTTTGTCTAAAATAAACAAATCTCCCAATAAAACATCTTTATTTTCATTATATAAGGCTTTTAATATTAATTTTTCTGGATTTTTTTCTTTTAAATCTACTTCTGAAATTTTCTTTTTCTCTTTTTTAATTTTAAAATATAAACTCACAAGAAGTGTTTCATTTGTTTTTTCAAATTCTATTAATGAAATTACATCATCTAAACATATTTTTGATTTATATTCAAAGACAAGTCCAAAGTTATCTATCCGATTTTCAATACAATCTTTAAAAACCCATATAACCTTTTCATAGTTTTTTCCCATAGCTTTTTTTATGAAATTATTATTCATACTTACCCCTTTCAAAATATTCATATTCTTCTTCACAAAATAAACCCAAAAATAAAAAGCATAAATAATTTAATTCCTTAACTTCGTTTTGTTTTAAAAGTTCAAAAAATTGATTTTTACTTAAACATTTTTGTTTTTCTATTCCTTTTGAAAAATAAGGAATAATTTCTATATTATTTTTAATAAAAAAATCAGGTTTTATAAAATCTTTTTTCTCAAAATCAATTTTAATGGTTTGCATTGTCAATTCTTCAAATAATGAAGTTTTTTTAAATAAATCCATTGTTGTAAAAATATCATTATTTTTATATTTTTCAAAATATTTTTTTGGCACAAAAACTCTAAGACTTATCTCAAATTCATCCACTTCATTGCAAATTAAATGATTAATATATCCAAACAAAAATCTAACTTTGGTTCCATATTTTTTATAATATTCTTCTTTGGTTGTATTTTTCTCAAAATCTTTATTTTTCATAGAAAAATAACCTTTTATCTCTTTCATTTATAATCTTTCATTTAGATTTTTTATGTAAATATTTGTATTCTTCTTGGGTAAATTTACTACTTAAAATATAAGTTATGTATTTTAATTCCTTAACTTTCATTTCTTGTAAAAATCTGAAAAATTGTTTTGGACTTAAGTCTTCGTCATCACATAATTGAAAATAAGGGATTATTTCTATATTATGCTCTTCAAAAAATTCAGGAACGATTAAATTCCAAGTTGAATTTTCAAAATCAATTTTAATAGTTTGTTTTTTAAATTCTTCAAAAAAAGAAGTTTTCTCAAATGATTTTATCATTTCTGCATAGTTTTTTATTTTTGGATTATTAAAATATTTTCTATCTATCCATACTCTAAGCGACATTTCAAAATAATCATTGCTCTCATAATTTTCTTTATTTGCATAACCAAATAAAAATCTGATGTCGTCATTGTTTTTAAATTTATTAAAAAATTCTTCTTTATTCATCATTTGAATTTCTAACATACTGCTACTCATTTTATCTCCTTAATTTTTATTTTTTAATTTCTTTTGGGTATCATATTTTATTTTTAAATAATCCCAAAAACTGCTTTTTTTTGTTCCAAAAAACATACTATCTATGTTTTCAACGTTACTTATATCCCATTTGTCTAGTGGTTGTTTAAAGCTTATGGCTTCTTCAAACATACTACTCATATCTCTGACTTTAGATACATTCCAATTGTTTAATGGCTGGTTAAAAGAAGAGCAACTTTGAAACATACCACCCATATTTTCAACGTTACATACTTCCCATTTGTCTAGTGGTTGATTAAAATTTCTACAATAAGAAAACATACACGCCATATTTTTAACGTTTTTTACATTCCAAGATGAGATATCTTCATTAAAATAGGTTGCTCCAAGAAACATACAACTCATATCTGTAACGTTGCTTGTATCCCATTTATCTATACCTGTAAAGTTTATTCGTTTGCTTCCTTCAAATATCCTAGACATATCAGTAATATCAGAAGTATCGATATCACCTAAATTGATACTTCCTACTTGCACGAGTAATCTTAATTCTTCGTTATTTTTTGGTTTTATTTTCATTTTTTATCCTTATTAATCAATTATTTTTAAAATCTTTCAAATTAATTTTCTTATAATTTGTTTCGTAAAAATTTTTTAGCTCATAAAAAGTCCGATCCTTTCCTTTTAAATTAAATCCTGTCAAATCTATTTTTCGTTCTTGTTCTTCTTCGTAAGATATTATTATGTATTTTTTTCTATCCTTTGAAACAAAGGCAAAAGTATTTTTACTATTAAATAGATCGTATGTTTTAAGCTGATTGTGTTTGTTTATAATTCCATATAAAAAATTTAAAAAGACGTTTTTTGTAAGTTCTATATTTTTTCTTTGAAGTTTTTCCATTAATAACTCAGCCTCATCCCATATTAAATCATAAAGTTTTTTTGACATTTTTTCTTTTCCTTTTAAAAATTCTCAAATAAATCTTTATTGTTGTGGATATTTCCAATAACTTCTATCACATTTAATTTTTCTAGTTTTTCTAATTGATTAAGAGACATTATGGCTTTAAAATAATTCTCTTTTACTTTTTCTTTATCTTTTAAATTTATATAATGATTAAGCGATGGCACAAGATTAAATACTCCTTTTCTAAACTTAACAAGCCTAGAATAAGCCATAATAGGAGTATCTATAACATCGTTCTCATAAATCTTTTTTCCATTTTTATCGTAAAATCCAGTCCAAAGCTCAATCTCTATATCTAATTCATCAGGCTTTGAAATATCTAAATATCCCTTTACATCTTTAACTCCTAAATCTTTATACTTAATCCCTGCACCGACATTTATTTTTTCTTTATCGCTTTTTATAATAAAGATATAAGGATTTGGTTTTAAAAAAACTTTTTTTGTGTTATCCCAAATCCTAAAATCAAAATCACTTAATTTCATATTACACCATTGTCTCATAGAACTATAATATTATTTATTTAAATTAATTTAAATAAATTAAAATATATTTATATTTATTAATGTTATATATTTTTGTGTAAATTTATATTTTCGGTTTCCCATTATCATCATAATACATAGCCTTACAACCTTGCTTAAATTCACTACAGCCCCACCACCATTTATTTCCATTTTTACTTTTTATTCTTTGTAAAAATCCTTTATTACATTGTGGACACTTATGAGTAGTATCATTATTTGTTTGTTTTGTTTCAAAGTTTGGTGTGCCTTTATTATCAGCGTAGATAGCTTTACAGCCTTCTTTAAATTCACTACAGCCCCAAAAATATCCATATTTCCCTTTTCGCTTAGTTAAAAATCCCTTATTACATTGTGGACATTGAATTTTTGGTTTATTTTCATCTTCTAGTATTTTAAAGTCTTCATTATTGCTAATTCTTTGAATTTCATTAATAACTTCTTTTGTAACTTCTTCTAAGAATTGATTTCTTTGCAGTTCCAATGTTTCTATCATTTTTTGTTGCTCAAACCATAAAGCTGTCATATCAGGCGTAGTAAGTAATTTCGGAGAAAGTGCGATTAAATTTTTACCTTTTTTTGTAGATTTAACAACCTGTTTTTTGTCTTTACTTACCTCTATATAACCTCTATCGATAAGGGTTTTTAGATGATTAGATCTTGTTGCAGGAGTGCCAATACCCCCACTCTCTCCTTTTTTATCTTTGTCTTTTTCAATTAAAAGTTTTTTTATTCTTTCATCTGTTACATATTTTGCAACGCTATTTAAATCTTTAAGTAATGTTGTCATAGTATAATAAGGACGAGGCTTTGTTTGTTTCTTTTCAATCTGTATTAAAGAACATTTTGCAATATCACCATCTTTTAAACTAGATAGATCATATTCATTCTTATCACCATCTTGCTCTTCTTTATCATTATCTATATTTTGCCATAAACTCCTAAAGCCGTTTTTTATCGTTTTATTTTGTGTGGCAGTAAAAATTCTTTGATTTATTTCTAAATTAATTGTAGAAGTTTGATATTCTCTAGGATTAAAGAATTGAATAATAAATCTTTTAGCAATTAAATCATAAACATAAAGCTCATCTTGAGTTAATTGAGATGAAATTTTGTTTTGAGTAGGTATTATTCCATAGTGTGCTGAAATATTAGAATCATTGAAAGCTTTACTTTTTATTGTTGTATCGCTATTAGAAATGAGAGTTTTGATTTCATCATTGTTTAAATTCTCTTTTATGCAGTTTAAAATTTTTGGTGCTTCTTCAAACATTGTTTCAGGTAAATATTGACAATCAGATCTATTGTAAGTTATTGCTTTATGTTTTTCTCTCAAAGATTGTGTAATTTGTAGTGTTTTATCAGGACTAAATCCAAAAATTTTTGCACATTCCGCCTGTAAAATAAGTAAGTTATAAGGCAGTGGCGGATATTCTTTTTTATTTTCTATTTTTAAGCTTATATTTGCACTTTGATTTTCACAAGAATTTTTAATTTCTTTAGCTATATTCTCATCTAAAATTTTTTCTTCTGTTTTTAATCTTGCTTTAATAATATTACTATTAATTTCAAAATCTCCTAGTAAAGAATAATAGTCTATGCTTTTAAATGTTTCAAATTCTTTGTCTCTTGCTACCACTAATCCTAAAATAGGAGTTTGCACTCTACCGACACTTAAAACACCCTCAAAACCATTTTTTTGTGCAATTGCGGTATAAGCTCTTGTAAGATTCATCCCTACTATCCAATCCGCTTGACTTCTTGCAAAACCTCTTTCGCTCATTCCTTTAAAATCTGTATTTGGTTTAATTTTTGCTATTTCTTCTCTCACTGCTTTTGGTGTTAAATCATTAATTAAAACTCTAAATACAGGTTTAGAAGTTTTAGAATATTGCACAATTTCATCGACAAGAATTTGTCCTTCATCGTCCGCATCACCACAATTTACGATAGAGGTAATTTTATTACTATGAATAAGATCACAAATAATTTTTAGTTGTTTTTCGCTATCTTTCTTGGGTAAATATTTAAATTCTTTAATAGATAGTGGTAAATCTTCAAGTTTCCATAATTTATATTTTTCATTATATTCTTCAGGTTTAGCAAGTTCTAAAATATGCCCAAAAGCCCAAGTAACAATATTATCACCTTTTTGTATATATCCTTCTCCGCTTTTATAGTTGCCATCCAATCCTTCTGCAATTGCTCTGCCAAGTTCAGGCTTTTCAGCTATAAATAATCTCACTTTTTACCTTTCTAAATCTGTCATTTATTTCTTTATACTATTAATAAATATTAGAAAATATTAATAAATAATATTAACTATAAATATACACCCATAAGGGTGTATATTTTTATCTTCCAAACTCTTGATTTTGAGTTTTTTCAGGCTCTTTAATTTCTTGAGTTTGCTGCATTTGTTGTTCTTGTTTTTGTGCTTTCATTTCAGCTTCATTGACAATTTTAATTCCAGCATTTGAAATTACGGCTATAAACTCATTACCTTTTTCTTTGAGTTCTTGTTTTAACTCTTCATTATAAAGTCTTACATTAGTTTCCAAATAATGACTTTTAGTTCCATCTTGGTTTTGGCGTTCTATGACCCCAACCCCTTCAATTAATTCTTTTGCAGATTCTCGCTTTTGATTAATTGTGTAATAAAAATAACCCTGTTCATTTACATTAGAGTTTATATAGATAAAATCATCTCTATTTTGTGAATTTGTAGGTTTTAAAACTATATTGTGAGTTTTTTCATCTCTATTGACAAAATAGTTTTTCCACTCATCATTTATTTTTGCCGAAAAAAGCACAGCTCCGTGTTCCATTGCAGCAACTTGCCCAGCTTCTTTAATAACGTCGATTAAAGCAGTATCTATTTTTCTTTGTTGAATATCACCTTCTTTATTCTTGTAGTTTAAAGCATTGTTGGTATCAATAACAATCCTATCATTAACTAGTTTTCCAAATGCCATTTTTTATCCTTTTTTTAAAATTTATGATTTGTTTTTTGTTTTTTGCATTTTTTTGTATATAATTTCCTTGTTCATTCACCTCCTTGTAGTGTGATTTGAATACCATTTTTATTCTCATTAAAAATAGTTTTTTTGTTTTTTGCAAAGCTCAAGGTGAAGCTTTTATTATCTTCATTAACAGAGATAGTAGCTAAACCTTGAGTGATTGTATTTATTCTTTCTCTTAATTTGTCATATTCTGAATATTTCGTATAGGTAAGAAGTATTAAAATACCAAGTATTATGCCTATTCCAATAGATGTAAAACTAAAAAATATAAGATACCATTTAGCATTTTTTGTCATTTTTATAAAAATTTCTGAAAATATATTCAATTTTTGTTTTCCATCTTCGACAAAGCGATCAAGAAAAGTATTATAATTTTTTGCGTTATGAGAAAGTTTATATTCTACTATCTCGCAAAATTTGCTAATTTGTTCGTTATATTTTTTAAGTTTATCGTCCAACGATATTTTTTCAATATTATTAGCAAATTCTGCAAAATCTTCCATTGTTTTTTTAATGGAAGCTGTTTTATTGATAATTTCTTTCTCTTCATCGCTAGGCGGATTTTTAAAGTAAGAAATAATCGCTAGAAAAGTGTTATCTAGCTCTATAATATTACTTTCTAAATCTTTAAAAATACCATCTTCTGTATTGTTTTGTGAGTTTTGTTTGCCAATATTAATTTTGGCAATAATCACCTTTATAAGATTTTCAAACTTTTCTAATAACTCATTATAGTTTTGTGCAACTATATTTTTTGAGTTATTTTCATCATTGACACATTCAAGTTCAAAAAGATCGTTTTCTTCAGGGTTAATTTCATTCATTTTTATTTCTCATTTATCCAACAATCTTTTTTGATAACTATTTTTTGATAATAACCAATATCAATTCTATAATATTTGCGAAATCCTTCCTGTTTTCTTTTATTAGCAGGTAATCTAACAAATTCCACATAACTTATAGGAGTTAATTTCTCTCCTTGTTCTCTTTGTGAAACAGGTAAAGCATTATAGATTTCTTGTGATATTTCTTTTAACTCATACCCATTATCCCAATCCTTTTTTTCGTAAAATTTACTATTGCAAGTATATTTTAAATGGTAATCTGTATATTTGGATGAAGCTAAAAGCTTACAAGAATTTGTAAGTTGTGGATTTATTCTATATCCATAATATGAAACATCTTTGCAAGTGCTTCCATTTCCTGCTCCATTTGAAGTGCAAATAGTTTCTGTTCTTAATATAGTCTTTTCAATTCTTTTATTTAAGGAATCCGTGGAGCATTCACCATCTAAATTAACTAAAATTTCATTTTTATATTTAGATAATTCAGGATCTTTTTGATCATCTGTAGGACATAAATTTAAAAAATTACGTCTTTTAGTAATAACGTCACTCCAATGTCTTGCATCTATTCCAAAATATCTAGCCAATGCAGGACCACATTCAGGTGGTTTAATAGGACTTGCCAAACAAAGTAGGGCTTCACAAGATAATTTAGTATCACCTGTAAGCGTTTCTAAATTTAAAGCATTTACGCTACTTATTGCACCAAAAATAAAGAATGGTAGTAATGTTTTTTTCATTTTTTCTCCTTTTAAAAATTAGTTTTGTTAAAAAATAAAATATTAACTTTGTTAAAGTCTTCCTCTATCGGATCTACAGGTTGTAATTCAATAGGTGCTAAAACTTGATTTTTTTTAAAATACTGCTTATATTGTTCGATCAAATCTTCTCTACCTACTAAAATAATTCTTGTAGCATTATGAGCGAGCAAAAAAGTTTTAGTGATAAGATCATTTTTAATGAAATCATCATTAATTGTTTTTTTCTCCACTACAATATGATAAGTCCAATTAAATCCACTCAAATAAGGATCTTTAGGGACAAAATTATATTTTTTTTCTAAAATAGAATTATTGACAGCCAAAGCAGAACTATTATCTAGTTCCATTGGTTTAGGAGCCGAACATCCTACTATTACAAAAGCCATAAAGGCTAAACTACTAAGCGATTTTTTTGTCATTATTTTCTCCTATAATTTGAATTTGAATTTTACATTCCCCTTTTAAGATAGCGTTTTCTAATTGTTTGCGTGAAGGGATTCTTTTTATTGTTGATAAACTTTTTGAAACGGATTTAAATTTATCCATAAAATAAGAATCAGAATAATAAAACGCTTTGTTGCATAAAATAGGTTTGCCACTATCAATAGTAATGAGTTCATTTTCAAAAGGCATTTCTCTAAGTTCTTGTGGTAACATTAAGGCTCTACTTGCTTCACTAATGCTTCTTGATCCGCCACCATTGCCACCTGAATTAATACTTCTTGAACTTGTTTTAAAAGTAGTATTTCCTAAAATTCTAGAAATAGCCTCTGCGTCTTCTTGTTCTCTTGGTGCGTAAAAAATTTGACAAGCGTGATTTGTTAAGAGTGTCTTAGCACCTTCTTTACCATAGCCTAAAGGCGGTTGTGTTTCAAGCTGTGAATTAGATTGATAAATCATCAAAGAGCGTAACCAATATCCAGCCATAAAACTTATTGCAGATTGATAAATAGGAATTCTACCAGGTGCAGTGAATTCATCCATAACCATTAAACAAGCATATTTTAAGTCTTTATTACTTTGTGGCAATTCTTTGGTGTTTAATAAAATAAGTTGCGACCAGAAAATATTTAAAATAAATTGTGCATTTGCTAATTGATCAGGCGTAATTCCTATATAAATTGTCATTTTCTTTTTACGTAAATCTCTCAAATCAAAATCACTTGTTTCTGTGCTTAATCTTAACGTTTCGCTTTCAAATGGAACAAGTGGAGCGTTAAAAGAACTCATTACACCTGATTTAGTGGCGTCTGAATTAATATTAAAATAGCTTTCTAAACGCCTTATAGTTGCTTCATCTAAGATTTCACAATAGACTAAAAAATTATAAGTATCATCAAAACCTTTTAAAGTTTGATTTTCATTTTTGAGTGAAAAACCTTTTGAGAGTTGTAAAATATTGTAAAAGTTAAATTTTCCTACATCTACATTAAACTCACTTTGAAAATCTTTTCCATTGTCGGTTAATTCTAAATCTCTCCACATATAGCAAAGTCCTATAAATAGGTTTTGTGCTAAGCCATTAAAAAATTTCGATGTAGAATCTCCGTCAAGTGGATAAAGTATATTAGCTAAGTCCATTAATTGACTATCACAATGTTCTTTATCGCTCATATCAATATAGGTTAAAGGGTTATAGCGATGTGTTTGTCTTGAAAATGGATTAAACAAATAAACTTCTTGTTCTAAAATCTCTTTTCTATATTTGCTTGTATAGTCAAAACATTCTTGTTTAATGTCTTGCACTACAGCACTTTCTTGCCATTCTAATAAGTTTGGAATAACTATACCTACGCCCTTACCGCTTCTTGTAGGAGCTCCTAAAGCTACAAATTGCTGTCCATCAAATCTTAGTAACTTTTTTTTGTATTTACCGATAATAATGCCTTTATTACCAAATAAATTCATTTTTTTAATCTCATTAAAATTTGCAAATCTAGATTCACCAAATTGAGATTTTTTGGCTTTTAAAGATAACACCAAAATAGAAAATATAAGAAAACAAATACCAAAAGTAATACCTAAAGAAAGCCATATTTTTGGGTAATTATTAGTAATTGCTTGTAGAGTAAAATTGATATTATAAATTTCAATCGCTTTTATGATTTTCACTTTATTTAAAAAGAAAAAAACAACAGGTGTTAGTAAGTATGTGAAAATGAAACTAGCTACAATAAGAAAAATAACTTGAATATTTTTATTATTTTGCATTTGTGGCTCCAATGTTATATCTTTTTATTTAGATTTTTTAAAGAAATATTCATTTTTATCCTTTATTTGATTGTTAATAATTATAGGTTTACTCATCGTTTTAACTCCTTTTCTTTAGTTTGAGTATAGTTCTTATTTTTGGCGTTAAATTCTTCCAATTTTGTTTTAAAATCATTTGTAGATTTGTCTTTTTGTGGTATAATTTTATTAACAGCTGATGAAATGTTCTTTTGAACCAGTCGCCCGTCAAGACTTTGGGCTTGAGTGTAGGGGGTGTGGGCGTCCCTACCATCAGCTACTACATCTTTTTTAGCCATTAAATCTAAGTTTTTTAATCTTTTTTCATTAGCGTGAAAAATTTTGTTGATATTTTCATCTTTACGGATACCTACTTCACCCATTTTTTCTTCATTAAGTTTTTTCCCTGCTATATAATCTTTTTCACTTTTTGGAGTTGGATTGTTGATTATAATTTCAGGATCGCTAACAACCTTTTTAATTAAATTTGCAACCTGCTCTTTATTCTCAAACATTTCAGGATGACGTTCTTGTAAAGTTTTCAAATCAGCAATTGCTTCTTTATCTCCTAAAAGCTCTGATAATCTTTCACAAAGTTCAAAAATTTCTAATTCTTTATCGCTCATTAAAATCCTTTTTCATATTCTCTATCTCTTTAAAATAAATTCCACTGATACGCCTTTTTCCGTGATGAGCGTGGATATGCACGACAATATCTATTAAATCTTTAAGCGTTTTTTGGATAATTTCAAAAGGTATGCATTGACCTTGTGGATTTTGTAAAGTCATTAAGGCAAGTCGAGTAAATGTTTCTTCAGGGCTTCCTGCGTGGCAACTTGTGATACTTCCACCGTGACCACTAGCTAAAACATTGATAAAATCATAAGTTTCAGCACCTCTAAGCTCCGCTAATAAAATTCTATCAGGTTTCATTCTCAGACAAGATTTTAAAAGCGTTGCAGAATTTAAAAAATCTGTGCTTTTTGCTTCGCTAGGATAAAATAATTGCACAAAATTTTTGTGTTCGTAAAATTTGATTTCTTCGACATCTTCTATTGTGATAATCCTGTCATCAAGGCTTATAAAATCGATAAGAGTTTTCATAAAAGTAGTTTTACCACTGCCAGTTTCACCAGCAATGATAATATTTTTACCATAACTGACAGCTTTAGAAATGAAATTTTGATAATCCCTTGCTTTATACAATTTAATTAATTCTTCATCACTTGGCTTGATTTTATTCTTATCATCAGGGTTTAAATCTTCAAAAAGTCCGCTTTTAATATGATCTTCCATTTTAAATCTAGTTTTGCTTGGTTTTCTGATGGTAATTGAAATATGATCACTTTTAGTAGCGGGCGGAATAACAATTTGCATACGTTCTCCACCCACTAAAATACAACTAAGAATAGGGCGTGATACATCTATTTTATCTTTTTTAAAAGATGCTGAAGCGGTTGCAAAATGTCCAGCTTGTTCAAAATCAAGTTCGGTATCTACAGATTCCCATAGTCCTTTGGAGTTTTGCACCCAAATTTTATTATCGCCGTTATAGCAGATTTCATTGATATTATTATCTTTTAAAAATTCTCCAAAAAATTTTTGAGTATATTTATCTAGCGTTATTGACATTCTTTTTCCTTATTAGTTTATAAACTTTTGAAAAATCAATATCGCGATTAACATAAACACCAACTAAATCACCTTGATTTTTATAAAGTGTAGGTTTTATATCAATCATTTTTTCTAGTGCAGTGTTTGCAATTTCTTTTGCAGAATCCCTTGTGTTTTCAGTGTAATCAGCATAGTTAGTTTTGTTATCTTTGCCTGTAATTTGATCTGCTAAAATAGCAAGAGAATCATCTATCATTGATAATAAGACAGCAGAGCCAAATCTTTTTAAATAGTGATGATCCACCCAACCCTGAATGCCACTTGCACCTAGTTCATCAGTAGCTCCTGAATATACAGGTATGATGATATTGTTTGGTGTTCTAATTTCTTGCCAAATGACAAAAAGTCTGTCCATACCATCGTCCATTTGTCCAGTATTAAAAGTTCCAGTAATCGTGCTACCTTTTTCAATTAAAAGAGTATTGCCATTTGCAGAATAAACATCGTTTGATACAATACAAGCAATTCCGCCTTTAATAGAGCTTACTAGTTTCGTTTTTAAAGCACAACCTATATAAGTTCCTTTAGGTAAAAGTAAATTTTGATCAAATTCGCTAACTTTAGCAATTGATGGACTGAAAACTTCGCCTACAAAATCTCCACCACTTTGTGAGTTATTAGAGTTTTGTAAAGCACCTGCACCATTTTGCCCAAATTCAAACACTGTGTTAGGTTTTTCTCCAAATTCTACCCCGTTTCCTGAGTTGCCATTATTTCCAAATCCACCATTACTACCAGATGAAGCAATAACAGTAACTCCAGCACCTTTTACAATTCTAGGTTTTGGAGACTTAGGTTCAAATATTATATTTTGCGTTGGTTTTGCAGGTTCTTGTGCAATTAATTCATCAAATGTTTTTTGTGGTGGCGGTGCAATAAATTCCTTTGTTTTAACGCTTTGTGCTAAATCTTTATTATCTTCTTTTTTTGTTTCTTCAGTAGTTGTATTGCTACTTAAAAATGATTTTAAAAAATAGACTAATATTACAATTAATAATAATCCGCCCACAGAAAAAATTGCATAAGCTTGTATTTTTCTAAGATGATTTTTTTGATTACTTAAATCGCTTGTGTGATTTTCAAAATCATTGTCTAAATTATCTTGTTCTTTATCTTGCATACTTGCTTCCTATTTTTTCTTTATTTCTCTTTTTATATTTTCGTTAGAGGTTTCCCTTGTTTTATCTAAAGGATTTTTTGCATAACCACGATTAAAAATACCAACCACTTTATCGCCACTTCTTAAAAGTATTTGCTTACTAATTTTATGTATAACTAAAACATCATAATTTCCATCTTTTTTAATATGTGTATTTAAGATACTTTCTTTGCCATTTTGATACATAAAAACAGCAGGAAAGGTTTTAGTATTATCAAATCCTAAATATGTAAAAACACCATCATCATAAGCAAAATTTGGGCTTATATCTTCACTACCTTTATTAATTTTCATATAAAAATCCCAATTTCTAGGAATAGTATTTTTATTTAAAGTATCTTTAATATTTTGTTCTTCTTGTAAATTTAATATTTGTTGAGCACGTTTTAAATCTTTTTCCGGATAAGAAAAGCTAAGCTTATAAGTAGTTTTTTTATTTGAATTTGCAAGAACTAAATCAAAAACATAAAAATTAAGATTTGTTGTAACAATTAAGTTTGTTTTCCAATCACGTGGATTAGGATCAACTACAAATTCTTGAGAGGTTTGGCTATCTTCCATAGTGCTATTTTCATCTTGTTGAATTAATTGTGTTTTATAAGCTTTTGGTTTTATAAATAAAAGATTATCTTTTTCTATTAAGTCCCAACCTTCTGCAAAACCTGTTGCCGTGTTTATAATACGCTCATCTTTTCCAAATTCTAAAACGCTAACATAGCCATTTTTTGCATTAATTTGAAATACATCATTTGCATTAAAAATGGCATAAGTAATTCTTGGATCATATTTTGAAGGCTTTGGGATATTTAAACCCCAAAGAATTGAATTTAAAAATAAAATTGTTAATAATTTTCTCATTTTTTCTGCACCTCGTCATCTATTCTATAAGTTAATACTTTAAATCCTAAAGGATTTAAAATTCTGTTTCCTTCACTAGCTTTTGCCAAAATATAGTCATAGCTTAATGTTATTACTTTTGTAGTTTGAGTTGTTGCCTGAGAATTCAAATTTTTTGTTGTAATAATTGCTCTGACTGTAGCAGTTTTAACTCCGTTACTTTCACTTAAAACAATACTTAAAATTTGCACACTGACTTCATTAAAATTTTTTAAGATTTGATCTCTTGCATTATCACCTTCATACCAAGCTCTATATTCATTTGCCACCTTTTCAGAACTCATCAATTGAGTAAGCAAATAATCTTGATTTAAAAGATCATAATAATAGCCTTCTCGAGCCTTAACATAAGTGCTAATAAAATATTTATCTAATGCCTCATTTGATTTAATTTCTTTTTCATCAAGTATAGTTAGAATATCTACCATCCCTGTAGTATTATCCACTCTTATTACATAAGGTTCTACGGTTTTTAATGGAGTAAGTAAAACAACTGCAATAACAGAAATAATGGCTATAAAAATAGAAATAAAAGCAATTAACCAAGCTCTTTTGTTACTTTGTTCGATTAAATATCTAAAACTTGCTTCATAGTCTATTGCAGTATTAAAGTCATTTTTCATTCACAATTCCTTTTAAATCTTTGTTTTGAGTATTAACAGGAGTCCATCCTGTTTGATCATTAAAAATATAATCATATTTACTCTGATTTTTAGTGCTACAAGCACTAAAAAATAAAACACCAAATAACAAAATGAAAATTAATTTAGTTCGCATTTCTAGCCCTTTCATACATTTTTTTCGCAAAACTATAACCACCTTTAGCACCTTTAATACTAGCCCCTACACCTTTACCTAATAATTTTCCACCGACTTTTGCTGCATTTACAGCTTTTCCTGCAGTTTTACCTCCAGTCCAACCTGCTAACCTTCCAACAGGGTTTAAGACGGAGTTTATTGCTCCACCCATTGCACCTTCCATCGATACATTTGCTATTTTTTCAGCATAGAGTTTTGCAGAAAGGATCATAATTACTAGTATTAAAGAAGCGATGACAAAGAACATACTTATGCCTAATACTTCAGTTCCAGATTGAATTTTATTTGATAATAGAGAAATCCACCCATTTATTTCTTTTATAAAAACCCCTAAAAATAAACCTACAAGTAAAATAACTAAAGTATTTGAAAGTAAAAGTCCTATGTATTGAGTGAAAACATTTTTAGTAGCTTTAAAAATTAAAAGCCAAAATACTATAGGGGCAGTGATTACAAGCAAAGTTTGTGTAAAAGTAGTAACAACATAGATAGCAAGTGTCGGAACTGTCGCAACAGCAAAACCTATATAACAAAGTATCATTGCCACAATTGCTAAAATAGAATCTCCAATACCACTTGTCTTATTCCAAATTGCATTCGCTAATTGTGCAGTGCTTGAAAACATTTCGTCTAAATTTTTATACACTTGTGAACCACCTCCAGCCCATTCATACAATCCATCCATTGCTGAAATCGTTAAATCTAACCAACCGCCTAAATTTAAAGCAAAGGTAATGGCACAAAGCTTTCCTACTATATCCCAAGTAAGCTCTCTAATAGGACTTTGACTTCTACCCATTAATACTTCATAACCTTTATACATAATGACTAAAGTTATTATGATAGAAAATAACACGCTAAGTTCAGCAATCTTATCATTTGTGCCTACTTTTCTAATAGTATCAACGATTTGCTGTATGCTTTCGCTTAAAATTTGAAAAAAATTCATTATTTTTTATCTCTTTTAAAATATGTTGATACTTCTTCGTCAGTGATTTTTGTATTTTGAAGTTCTTTTGATGACTTAGAATACTCTTGCATAGCCTGATCTATTTTTATATTTCTTTGATTTTCATAACTTGCATTTGCTAATTCTACTTGTCCTTTAACCATTTGAATTTTTGCCACTTCCAATTGAATTGCATTACCCACGTCTGTGCTTTCTTTTATATCTTTTGAATTGATTAATTTATCTTGCAATTTTTTAAGTGTTTGGCTTATGGTATCCATTTGTTTTGAAGCTTGATTATAAGTTTCTACTTGTGCTGCATAAGTGATAAGATTAATTCTACAAATGTTTTTTTCATTTTGGCTCATATAATCAAAATCACACCTGTCAAAGCTTGTATATTTTCCAAAGATTTCATTGCCTTTATCGCTTAAAAAGCTTTTCGGATCTCTTAAAACATCGTTATAAAAAGATTGAATATTTTCTCCAGCTTCTGCAAAGTCTGAATAAATTTGTTGGATATCTTTTAAAAAAGATACAGAATCTCTTACACCTGTTTTTGATAAAAGTTCATCTTTGTAAGCTTGTATTTGTTTTTGATAATGTGATACGGTTTCAGTCCATCTTGAAGCTTGTTTAACCCATTCTGCTATTTCTTTGGCGTTTTGTGTAGCCATTTGTTCATTAGCGGTTATATCTACCACAGGAATACCAGCACTAAATACTAAGCTAGGTAAGATTAATAAAGAGACAAAAATAAAGATAGATTTTTTAAATTTTTGGATATAATTTTTTGGGGTGTTTGCCACAAGGTTCGCACCCTTGTGGCTTAATTTACACTCCGAAAGGAGGTGATGAAATTGAGTTGTATGAATCTCATTATTATAATTATACTCCTTTGTATAATTATAGTCAAGGCTTATTAGCTTTGCCCCATTTTTATGGGGGTGAGATTTCCTTGTGGCTACATTTGTATTAAAAATATTTTTTTTCATTTTGTTACCTTTGAAATAATTTTTTTGTTTTTTGTAAAGATCTATTTTTGTCCTTAGCCTTAAAATACTTGTGCTTCTTCAGATTCTATATTTGTGTTTTCATAATTAATATCTGGTTCTTTCGGCGGAACTTGCGGTGTTTGTGTTTTGTTGTCATCTTTATCTTTCTTACCAAGCCAATAAAATTTGGATACAATCACACTTAATATTGTTTTAGTATTTCCATCTTCATCTTGATATTGATTAGAGGATAATTCTCCACTACACGCAAACTGTGCCCCTTTTTTAATATGAGTTGAAGCACTTTCTGCACTTTTACCAAATAAAACAATAGGTATCCAAGTTGTGCTACTTTCTTCATTGCCTTTTTCATTTTTCCATCGCTTAGTAATAGCAAGAGAATTTTTTGCATAAAGCTTTCCGCTATTTGTAGTGCCTACTTCAAAATCTTTTCCTAAGTATCCGATTAAATTTACATTATTCATTGTTTAACTCCTTTTTATTGATGTAATATTTTTTCATCTTTTGAACTCCTTATTTATAGGTTTAACCACATTTGTTTTTTTGGTGTTAAATTCTTTAAATTTTGTTTTAAAATCATTTGTAGATTTGTTTTGTTGTGGTATAATTTTTTCAGCGGATTTGCGAAAATTGAAGTCATTAAATATGGGATGGTGGGGATGACTACGCCCACCCACTTCCGCTTGTCTTTCATTTTTCTCTGTTTTACTATGACTTGTTGCTAACCTATGAATTTTTTCGTTATTAGTTTCGTATTTTCTACTTCCATAAACTAAAATATTTTCATCGTTTGCTTTTACTTGCCAAGTATAGCCTCTTGCTTCGTTGCTAGCCTCCACATTCTTAGCTACCTTAGGGAATGAAAGCATTTCTTGTGTAGTAACCATTCCTCTTAATTTTGGATTATCTAAATGCTTTTTAATTTCTTTATCCATAAAATCTTTATCTACTTTAATATCTCCTACATTGCTTTTAACCATTGTATGTGTTTTATTTTCTTTTAACACTTTATACATTTGGGAACTTTCTTTTTTAGATTGTCTATCCCAAGCAATATCTTTAAGATTGACAATTCTTTGTTTAATTGCATTGATAGTTGTTTCAAGTTGTTTAACTTCATTTTCTAAAGCTAATATTTCTTTTTGGAGTTCTTTATCGCTCATTTTAACCTCTTTGGATCTTTTGGTGTGCGATTATCGACAAGATAGTTTAAAGAAAAAATATTTTTAGCTTCTTTAGAATAGGGATTATCTGTGATAATCACACTAACCTTATAATCGTTTTTAGGTAATTTGGGATAGATTATTTCCATTAAATCTGTCAAATATTTATTAGGACTTTTGATTTCATTTCTTAAAAGTTTTTCCATTTCATTAAAAGCATTAATAAAAGCGATTTTAAATCGTAAAGATCTCTTACCTGTAAATCTCATTGCTAAAAGAGAGAATCCATCACGAGATATTTGATAAGCTGTTCTAAGTTCTCCTTTTAAATCTTTATATTTAACCAATCCAAAATTGGATGCGTATTTCAAATCCCCTATTTCTCTTAGGTCTTTCAAAATATTTTCGATATCTCTTAAAACGTGAAAATGTCTTTTCCCAAAAACCTTAGCCACATCAATACTAGTGCAAAAGATTTGATTATTTTTATTTTCAAAACTAACCTTTTGATTATTGATATTAATTGCATTTATATCGCCCACTTTTTTCTCCTATGAGTTTTTATAAAACTCTTTTAACTCTGCTACTTTTTCATCAAGATTTTTATTTTCTTGTGAAAAAATCTTTTCTATAGTGTCTATATGTGCTGTTCCAGTTGATAATATTTTTAAATTTTCATTACCCAAAGAACTAAGATCAAGAGTGCAAATTACTTTTTCATCTTGCCTTTTAATTAAAAATTGTCTTTTAGAGGGTTTAAAACCTTTAATGATCATATATTCATCGTAGCTTAAACCTATTCCATTTACATACTCTTCTTCTTTGGCTTTTGGATTTGGTAAAAATATCATTGTTGCTGATTGTTCTATAAGTGTTGTTGCATTTTTGAGTTTTAAAAAGTCCTCTATACTTTGCGTAGCAAGTCTTAAAAATCCGTTTTGCTTTCGAATGGTTTTAAATTTGTTTTTAACTTCTTCTTGCACAATTTCATTTTCTAGCCACTTCCAAGCTTCATCAATATCAATACAAAGTCTTCTGCCGTCTGCTAAAGACATTACACGCCAAAGAATGTAATAGCTAAGTATTCCTGATACATCTTTATCATCTAAAAATTCTGTGCCATCAATTCCAAACAAATTAATATCATCAGGAAAATCTAAATTGTCAAATTCATTATCAAAAACCCAGCCAAATTGTTTGCCTTTTTTAAAAAGTGCTAATCTTGACTTAAGGGAATTATCATCATCGACATTCTCAGTTAAATTTTCAAGTAATAAAGAAATAGGATATTTTCTTTCTTCTTTTTCAAAGCCTTTCATAACAGAATTAACGGCATTGTTAAGCATTTCTTCTTCCCTAGTTGTAAGAATTTCATTATTTCTAGTTACTAAAAGTTTTATTAGAGATTGAAGTTGTCTTATGTTTTCTTGTGTGCTTTCAACCATAAAAGGATTAAAACCAGTAGGCTTACCATTTTCAATACTAATATATCTACCACCAGCACAAAGAATGTTACCTAAAGCACCTTTGTCCTTATCTAAATATACTGCCGTAAATTTTCTATTTTTTTCAGGAATATCATCAGGAAAAGTGTCTTTATTTGCATATTTAAGCATTTGATCTACAATAAAGTTCATAAACACGGTTTTACCACCACCACTTTGACCCAAAATCAAAGTATTTGCTAAAAATAATTCTCCAAAATCATTTTTGTTTGGACCAGAGTTCTGATGAAAATTGAAATAATAAGGTTGTTTGTTTGGTGTTTTAAGAACGCTAACGGCATCGCCCCAGCAATTTTTATCTCTTTTTCCTATAGAAAAGTTATGCAAACCAATTAGCGATGAATAATTGATTGATGAGATAAGATTAATACGTGGGCGTATTGCAAAGTTTGATGGTAATTGCGAAAAAAATGTCGCAGGTAAAGCAATTGTTGCTAAAGTTACACCAAAGCCTAATCCATTCATTTCAGTAATAACGCGATTTGCATTATCTTTACACTCTTTTACGGTGTTTCCATATACAAGAATTGAAAAATGATATTTTCCAAAAGAAATTTCTCCATTTGTAAGTTGATCTAAAGCCTCGTCAATTTGCTCTACTTGTGAATATCCATCATCTTCAGTTGCAATGAGTTGTTTCTTTTGTTTAGAGATTGCTGATTTCGCATCCACTCTAGGAATAGGTGAAAAACTTTGAGTTATAATATATTCTACGTCTAAATACATCAAAATATCTAAAATTCCTGCAAAAGTTTCACTTGTATAATCTTTAATTTCAATACATCTTGCAAATCTTTTTGTGCCATTATTGCTATTAAGTTGAATAGTATCGTGCCCAAATTGTATATTTTGTAAGTTACCATTTAAATATTGATCTATAGGACTTGGTAATACTCTTATAGGATTAAATTTGCCACCAAGCAAATAATTATAAAATTCTAATTGTTGAGAGTATGTTTTATCATCTTTGGAATATGTTTTTAATCTTTTTGGATTAAAATCTTTAATATTTGCTTCCAATCTATCAGTAAATTCGCTAAATTTAGCTAGAAACATACTAATTGTTTTTCTTTTATTTTCAAAAGAACTTTTTATAAAAGTTGTTTTTTCTATTTTAACTTTTAAAGGATTGAAAATTAATGTTAAATACAAAGAATTTTTTCTAAGAGTTCCTTGTTTAAAACTTTCATAGTATCTTCTGTCAATTTCTTCCAAAAAAGCATTGTTAAATTTTGAAGTTAATTTATCTTCAATAGAATATCTACAATTGTGAAAATAAAAACTTACAGGTTCATTTGCAAAAGATTTAAATAACATATTCAAAAGATCATTTTTAATATCTAATTCATCGTCTTCCTCTGCTTCAAAGCTAATACCATTAATTTCCCAAGTTGTCATCAGAAAATAATCTTTTGTAATCACTACAGAATCATCTATGAGTGATGAAAAAGGGATTAGCTTTTCAAAATTAGGTTCTGCATTAAGTCCGAAAACAGATATTTTTGGAAAATTAGAATTTTTTGGCATTTGTCTATAAGAGTTTGTGCTATAGGTTTTAACCTTATAATAATTCTTAGAGGCAGGGTTGGAGAAAAATCTCATTTTCAAAAACATTAATCGAAAAATAAAGTCATCTCTTTTTGTCATTGCCTTCATAATAAAAAATACGGGAATAGAAAAGCCGACTAAGAAAATGTTTCGACTATAAAATGCGATTAAAATGATACTTCCCATTGCTATAACAAAAGGCGTCATTGGAACACCAAAAATCATAGGGGGACGTGTTAGGCCTTTGAAAAGTGGATTTTTCTGCATTTTTTATCCTAATTTTTATGTAATGATATAACCAGCTATTGCTGAAGCTGATCCAAAAATAACGCCACCGATAAAAATAGGTGCAACTTCTCTAAGAGTTTGTCCTTGAAACATAATTTTGGAACCACCCCACATAAATGCAATTGTAAGCAAAACAGCACCAAGTGCATATAATGCGGAACTTAGATTTTCCATAAATGTATTGACCTTATCAATCCCACCTGCCCCAAATGCTAAGACAGGAATAATTAAAATTAACAACAATAAGACTTTTTTCATTCATATCCTTTCGTTAAAAAATTGAGCGTTTTATTTCTGTCTTAAATTTGTATTTAATAAATAAATTAAATTTAGTTTTATAATTAAATTAATATTATGCAAAAGCTTTTATTTAAGTATCAGTTATTTTTTACTAAAATTTACGATGAATTAAAAAATATTTTGATAATACTAGAAAATCTTATGGATTAATAATAGAACGATGAATATAGCATATATAAGAGTATCAACAAATAAACAAGAATTAGATTCTCAAAAGTTAGAGATTATGGAATATTGCCACAAAAATAATATCATTTTAGATGAAATCTTGGAAGTAAAAATAAGTTCTACAAAATCTCAAGAAAAAAGAAAAATTAAAGATTTAAAACAAAAACTAAAAGCAGGTGATTTATTAATAGCAACAGAACTTTCAAGACTCGGTAGAAGTATGCTAGAAATAATTAATTTAGTGCTAGAGTTTAATTCTAATAATATCAAATTCTTATTTTTGAGACAAATGGAGCTTAGTAATTTTAATAATCCTGCCTCTAAATTAATCTTATCAGTTTATGCTTACTTAGCAGAAAATGAAAGAGATTTGATAAGTCAAAGAACTAAAGCAGGACTTGAAAATGCTAGGGCTAGCGGAAAAAAACTAGGACGTCCTAAAGGTTCATTGAGTAGTATTTATGATAAAGATATAGATAAGATACAAACCTTACTTGATAAAGATTTATCTATTAAAAGTATTTGGAAGTTATTATATAGAGATAGTGGAAAAAGCTATGATGGTTTATTATGGTTTATCAAGAAACGAAAATTAAAAGGAAGCTAAATTTTTATTTAAGAAAAATCTAAAAATTTTTATAATAAAATAAAACGCTCAATTTTTCTATCGTTGTAATTTTTATTGATTAAACCTTTCCATAACAATAGTTTAAATAAATAAATCCAATTACAAGCCATAGTTCCCACCATTTAAAAAGATAAATAATGGGTAAGATAAATATTGTATATAAAAGTGCTGCACAAATTGTGGCACAAGCTGATATTACTGCTTTTTCTACCTTAACATACCAATTCCATTTTATAAAAAATTTAGCACGCAAAAACACAATGAAATAAAAAATCCACTTCAAAGTGGTAACGACTATAATAAAGGCAAGACTAATGGCAAGTGCAATAAGATTAAAAACTATTTCGAGCATAGTTCCTTCTAATGTTCCGTGCTTTTTTAGTCTTTCTTCTTCCTCTCTTCTGAGATTTTGCAAATTTATTTGTCTTTGTCTTTCTAATTCCCACTCATCGAACATACAACACTCCTTGATTGTAAATATTAATCAAACAAAGATTTTTCTAAAATAAATTTATTGCTTTTGGTGTTTAATTGGTTCATAGGATCATTACGCTTAATATATCTTTTCACTCTATTGTTGCTTTGGTAAATGAAAAATAAGTCATTTTCATTTTTGTATCTATTATAAAAAAACTCATCATCATAACTTGCAAATTCCACACCTTTTCCATATACATTAATTCCAAATTCTATAAGCTTATCTTTTAATTTAATGATTTCTTTTTTTTGTTTTGAGATAATAGAGCCTTCTTTATAAAATTTGTAAGCTTTAATTTCGCAAAATTCACTATAACTAAGAATTTTTTTATCAGGAAAACTTGTTAAAAATCTTATTAGATCTTGTGCAACTAAAGAATTTAAATTAATAAGAATTTTTGATAAATCATCATCATAAGAAAGAGTGGACTCGGTTTCAAGTTTTTTAATATATTCTCTACGAACTGTTAGCACAAATACAGATACAATTGTCCCATTTTCTTTTGTGATACGCTCTACAGAATCAAACATTAAAATGCCTTTATCTCTTTGTGTAATTGTTTTTTTATCTTTATCCTCTATATTTTGTGTGAAAGCTAAATCGTATGCGAAACGAGAAATTTCCGTAAATTTTTGTTTTAACCAAGAGTAATTATTAGAATTTTTATTGAGATATTGTTTTAAAAATTTATAAGGCTCTAGTCTTACTTCCATATCCCAGAAGTTTTCTTGATACTTTTTTATAACATTTGTATCTACATTTTTTTTGATATATAAAAATAAAGCATCTAAAATATTTCTATGTGTTTGCGTAAGCAAAGAATTCTTTAAACTGATAGCATAAGAGGAGCCATTTGCACCTACCATTTCAAAATCTATTTTATTATCATTTTCTTTAAATACTTTATAAAAATTAGTATCCGTAAGTTTTCGCGAACTTAAATAAAAAACACCCCTATTTTCATTCATTGTTACATATCCTTCTGCTAATTCATTAACGCTTACAGCGGATATATCTTGTTTATTGATAATCTCTAAAGTATTAGAATCAATACTATTAGCTTTAATATTTTTAATTAAAGGCTCATCAATACTAGAATTTTGTAATACTTTAATTGTTTTTTGAAATTCTCCAGCGTTAATATTGTTATTATCTTTTAAAACTTCAAGCAATCGATAGGTAGTAGAACTTTTATCTTCCCCTTTTTCAAATGAGAGTTTATAAACCAATCTAGGAGCGTTTATAATTACAGAACTACCCATAAGACTTTCACCCTTTTTGTCTAAGTGATGTAGCAATAAGATTGCTTGATTATTTAATTTAGCTACATCAGTTAGAACATTAAAGAAATTTTGCACATCATTTTGATTATTTTGATCTTTAAATCCTAATGTTGAGAAAAATGCACTAAAAGTATCAAGAACAATTAAATCACAATCTGCCAATTCATTAAGCTCTTCTTTTAAACTACTTATAGGTTCTTTATTAATCTTTGGAAGTTCATTTGAAAATTCAAGTTCTACAGTATTAAAAGAATAAAAACTTTCTACATTTTTAATACGTTCTAAAATTGCTTTATTTTTATCTTCTATACTCCAAAAAAAAGGTTTTAAGCCATCATTTATGGCATTTGCACAAACCTTTAGGGCTAAAAAAGATTTTCCTACTTCACTATTACCACTTAATACAGCTACAGAGCCTCTTTCTAGTTTAATGGTATCTTCGCAAATTACAGAAACATTCTCATCGCTAAAAATTCCAAGTGTAATAGTATCAATAGTATTTCTTTTAGGCATTTTTAATCCTTTGCTACTTCAATAATTTCAAAGAGTTGTTTTATGATTTTAGGATGCAAGATTTCCCCACTATGATGAGGAATAACCATTCTATAAAGTCCTTTTTTATAAATTCTATGACTACCTTTTTGTCTATCGATAAAAAAATTATTTTGCAATAAAAGCTTTTCTGCTTCTTTTGCAGTCATTCTTGGCAATTCAGGCATTTGCTAAAACCATTGGAATAATTGAAGTTATCTTACTTTCAATAATTCTTTTTTCTTCATTTTTAAGGCTTTCTAAATAAAGCTCTCCAGCTTCTTTTATATTTCTCAAAGCCTCTTCATAAGTATTACCCTGTGAAACACAACCTTCAAGTTCTAGAATACGTGCAAAATATCCATCTTGATCTTTTTCAATAATAATATTTAATAACATTTGATTCCTTGCTGTAATTGACTTAAATGTAACAAATCTTTTAAAATTCAAAATAAATTATACCAAACTATTACACCTATGTCAATATACACTAAATTTTCATTATTTATAAATAAAATTGACTTAAATGTAAGGGTTTATTACATTAAAGTCAATAAAAATCGTTAAACACTTTCATTATTTATAAATAAAATTGACTTAAATGTAAGGGTTTTTGACTTAAATGTAAGGGTTTTTGACATTTTTACGAAAATAATATATGGAAAATAGGGACTTTAAAAGATTAATTGACTTAAATGTAAGGGTTCCTAAATTCTTAAATTTACTAAATTTATAATATTAAAATAAGGTAAATCAAAAATTAAAATTTTTGAACTTTTACTTAAAATCACCATTTTGTGATTTTGAATAACACCAAAAGAGAGGTTGCTATTTAGAAATTTAAATAGATTTTTTATAATAATATAATATAATTAATATGATATAAAGATTTTGATTGTAGAAAAAAAGAGACAATGAAATATAAGGTTATTGAATATTTAAATTATTCTAAGCTTGATAAGCTAGAAAGGTTATATTTTGATTTAGCAATTGTAGCAATTTTAAGTTTTATAAGTTTCTTAACTCTTGTTTTTGAATTTTTTGTTTATAATGAAATTCTAGTTTTCTTTCGAGATTATTTTTTGATGTTTATTTTTTTTATTATAGGGATAATAGGTTTATTTGATACTCTTAAGGGAATAAGAAAGCGTAAAGAGATTTTAAAAAAAGTAGTAAGGAATATTGATTAAGTTGAATATTCCTTGTTCTAATTAAAGATAAATTGAAAAGTTCTAAATTTTTATCATCGATTGAAAAATTTTTTTACTTCTTCGTCAGTGATTTTTGTATTTTGAAGTTTTTCAAGTGATTTAGAATATTGTGCTTTATAAGCATTAAAACATTCTTTATCTTTTAATTCAGACTCAGGATCTTTTTTACACTCTTTAACCTTTTCTTCTAATTCTTGGGCATTCTTTGGATCTTTATAATATTCTACACTTTTTGGTTCTGAAGAACAAGCAGAAAAAACACCAGCAGTAACTACACTCAATAAACCTAGTTTAATTAAATTTTTCATAAAACTCCTTTTGTATATTTATAGTAACTATTATATACTAATATTTACTAATATTAATTTTAAATACTAAAATTATATAATTTTATACAAATAATTACAAGAGGTAATTATTTATTTTTGATGAAACTATCTTATTATTTCTTTTTCAGATATTGTTTTTATAGGATTTTTAAAGGTGTTAAGTTTGTTTTGAAAATCAATAGAGTTTAGTTGTTTTTTAACTTCATTAAGCCCTTTATTTAAAAAAATATCATTAAAATCACTTATTCCTTGTTCTGCTTCTTGATCGCTAATTTTTGGAATAATAACCTTAATATCTGAAAACTTTTGTTTAATGTCTTTAACAGTTTCTACACCAACGTTTGATAATCCTTTTAATTCTCTTTTTTTATCATTATCAGCTATTAAAGTAATAGGAATGTTTTGAAATTTGTCTTTTAAAATTTCAACTATTTTCGGCAGATTTCCAGCATCTATACCCATTATTACAGGTTTATTGAGTGCTTTGTGTATGGTTGCTGCAGTGGCAAAACCTTCTGCTATGATAAATTCTTTACAATGTTCTAAACTTTTTGCACCTATTATATGAAAACAACCAGTTTTTTTTGCAGAATATTCGATACCTTGTTCTTTCTCTTCTTTGGTTTTAATAATGCCAATAATCTTGTCGCCATTTGGGAATATTCTTTGCACAGACCATAACTTGCCATTTTCATCTTTTAAAGGAATGAGTAAAGACCCCCTGCTGTCTTGCTTAAGATAAAAATTTTCTTCAAAACCTTTTTTCTTTAAATAAGGATGATTTGAATGAGCCCAATTGGCTTGATTGTATTCTTCTTCAATTTTTAATGCTGTTTTTTTCTGAAGTTCTAAAATATCTTGTTTAGTATTATTGCTTATAGAATTATTGAAGTTTTTTGGGCTAGGTGCTTGATAACTTACAATGTTTTGTCTTATATTCTCTAAAGGCATTTTCCAATTTTCTTTAATACCTGTTTTAAAATTTTGAATAAAACCAGCAGGATATTCATCCAAAAATCCACTATATGCCCCACTCATTTCTCTACCCCTATCTGTTGTGGTTTTTACTCTATGGATCTTACCATCCATAACAGGCAAGCCATCAATAATTAAACCTTGATTTTCTAAAGCAGATTTAAAAGTAGTTAAAATCTCACCTTCATCAAATAAAAATTCTTTTTTTTGGTGTGGATAAAGCCATTGTGAAAAAATATTCTTATCTAAGCTTTTTGGAGCAAACCATTTTTTTTCTTTTTCATCCCACATCGCACCTAATGATTTTACTTTTTCTTTATCTTTAAATGGGACATAAAGATAAATTCTTTTTTGTGGCATTGTGTATCCTTTTTAGTCTTGTTTTAGAAAGTAAATTATCAAAATTCATTTTTTACCTTGATCGTGAGTATGTTTTTTCATTGCTAATTTCTCTATCTGGCAAAATTTTATTTAGTTTTTTTTTGAAAAACTCATTCATTTTTTCTTTAAAAAATGATTTTTTGCCAATTTTATTAATTTGTTTTTTTTCAAATTTTTCTCTAGTTTCTGAGTAAGAATTTGCAAATTCTAATATCATTAATCCTACATCTTTATTTGCTACTTCTGATAAATTTTTTATTGCTTTAAAAGTTCCATCTAACATTTCATCATATATTTTTGGCTTATAAATACCAAGTCGATTATTAAGATCTTTTTTTACTTCTGGATTTATATTTTCTTTAACTAATTTAGAGCTACCAATATTAATTAAATGTTCAATACCTTTTTGAAAATTTTTATCTCCAAGTCTTATATTTAATGGTATTTTTTCTTTATCAGTAATAATATCAAATTTAATATATTGATTTGAAAAATCTTTTTTCAATAAGCTTTCTGCAACATCAAAAGTTTTTATAGTATCAAAAAACTTATTTACATCTTCTCCCTCGTAAGTTCCTTCTTGTATAGCTTCTTTGTAATGCTCATTAAGTTCGCTTACATCTGTTACTTTTATTTTATAATTTTTTTCCATTTTTATTCCCTTATAATATTTTTTTGTTTTATTGTTTTTTTGCAGTTTTTATTTTATTATTTTTATGATTAAAATCATATAAGTTATTTATTATTTCTAAAATTTTTTCAGTATTTTTACAATTAAATTTTTTTATCAATAAATTAAATTCAATTTTAAAATCTTTATTCTCTTCAAAGTCTTTTAACAATGCCGATGAAAGTTTTTTATATATACGCTCTTTACTTTCTTTTTCTTTTTGGCGTAATTTTTTTAATTTTTCATCATACTCACGCTTTAATTCTATTATTAACTTGCTTTCTTTAAGCATAATAACTCCTTATAATTTTTGTAAATGTTATTATTACAAAATAATATTAATATTTTATAAAGTTTAATAGTGTAGAATACCAATCAATTTAAATAATTTAATAATTACAGGATAGCCTTTTATTTCCTAAAAAGTTACCTTTTTAAAAAAATAAAAGGCGAAACTCTGCGAGGCTCACTAAGGAATTGTGAATGAATAAAAACAATAATTGTGTCATAAAAGTTAGTAAAGATGATAAAACAATTTTAGAATATATAAAATCAAAAACAAATGCACCATATAGTAGAATAATATCTATTTTATTAAAAAAATTTAATTCTTGTGATACAGATGAAAAAAATAAAATTAATGATGAAATATCTAAAAATAAATTTTATACAAGCGATGAAAATAAAATAATTAAATTAAAACTTACAGAAAATGAAGTAAATATTTTAAAAGAAATTTCTAAAAAAACAGGATTTTCAAGTATTACTAAACAAGCTAAATTTTTGTTATTAAACTCCATAAAAAATGAAAAACTTTTTACTAATATAGAAATAGATGAGTTTATAAAAACAAGAACAGAAATTAACACAATAGGTAAAAATATATATCAATTATTAAAAATTCTTAGAAGTGGAAATTCTGTAAAAATAAATGATAATAATTTAAAAAAATCAATCGATAATATTAGAGATAAAATTGATATATTGTCTAATAAACTTGGGATAATAATAGAAAAAAATAATGAAAGAATTTAATGTCGCGTAGTGTTAAAATATTTGATGACGAAATAATTGCTAAAAAAGTTTTTACTAAAATAGAAAATGCTTCAAAATTACCACTAAATTATATCAATAAAAATAAAAATAAATATACTAAAGATGTAAAAACAGGTAAGCTTGTTAGTAAAAATATGTTTAGAAAAAATACAGAAGTTGTTGTAAAAATTACTTCAGGTTCTAAAAACTCTCAAGCACTTTCAAAACATCTCGATTATATTTCTCGTGATGGAAATGTAGAATTAATAACCAGTGATTTTGATAAATATATAGGTAAAGATGAGATTTTAGAAGTCAAAAGAATTTTTAAAAATGAAGGAGCTCCTATTCCATTATATAAAGAAGGTGCTAAAGAAAAAAGACATACTATTAATATGGTTTTTTCTATGAAAGAACATTCTACAACACCGAAAGAAAAATTACAACAAGCTGCAATTATTGCTTTAAAAAAATCGTATCCAAATAATTTTTTTGTCCTTGCTTTTCACGGAGATACAGATAATCCACATTGTCATATTTGTTTGAAAGTCGCAGATAAAAATGGTAAAAGAATTAATCCAAAAAAAGCAGATTTGGCAAATTTAAGATCAGAATTTGCAAAAGCATTAAATGAGTTAGGAGTTGAAGCAAAAGCTACAAGCAAAAAGCAAAGAGAAGTAGAAATAAATCAAGAATTTTCAGTCAAATTAAATACAAATAATAAACTTAATCAAACTTCAAAAATAAAAATGCATTACTATCAGATTATGGATTTTGGAGAAGCGAATTATCAATTTAGCACAGATAAAAATGCTAAAAAAAGTTATTATGTAAGTTATAAAACCAAAAAAGGAATAACTACAATTTGGGGGCAAGATTTAGAAAGGGTTATAAAAGAAAATAAAGTTTTAAGGGGTGAATATGCAAGATTTAAAATAGTAGGACAAGAAGATTATGAAATCAGAAAAAAAGTTAAAATAAATAATAAATGGCAAGAAGTTTCTAAAATACTTAAAAAACCTATTTGGGACGTATCAGTAATAGGCAGAGAAAAAGATTTGAAACAGATAAATAAAGCCAAAACAACGAAAAAATATAAGATTATACAAAAGAAAGGAGTAAATGATGAGAGAGATTATACAAAACAATATAGACAGAGAGTCTTACAAGAGCTCGGTAATAAATCAATTATCCGAAGAGAAGTTGCCCAAGAAAGAAACTCTATGCGAGTATTGTCCAAACAGCCTATGGTTTTTAACACAAAACGAACTCAAATGCTTTTGCACATCAATGCACTCAATCAGCTACAGCAAGGAGAGCGAAGAAGAGCCGATAATATCTTGCGATGGA
>NZ_NXLZ01000014.1 GCF_005406205.1 Campylobacter estrildidarum | reverse complement strand
ATTAGTTTTTATATTAATAGTAGAGACATTCTTTGTTTTATGATTGATGAAATCAAAGAATGAGTTAAGACCAGTTTGGATGGTGGTGAGTGGGGAGAGGCCTCTTGAGATTAGAATTCTGATTAGGATTAGGGCGATAATGGTAGAAATAATACCTAGACAAATCTGTTTTAAAAGAGTTATTTTAGCCGGTTCTGTATAAGCTTCATCTTGAGATATTGTACAAATTCTAAATTTTGGATTGATAGTTGCGCTACATAATACATCATATTTTTTCCCTTTATCATCATAAACTTGAAATAAGGCATTTGGATTTTTTGGATTAAGATAATACTGCGGATTAGAATTAATTACATTAGTAATATTAATACTTAATGAATTTTTTGTTAAAATTCTATCTGGAAATTCATGAAAATAGATATCTCCATCTGGACCATAAACTGCAGCATAAGAACTTGCAGATTTTCCTAAAGCTAAAACATCTTTAGAAAATTGTTCTAAAGCATAATCACCACCAACTGCTCCTACTTGTTTTCCATTTTTATATATAGGCATTGAATAAGTTAGTCCAGAAACTCCATCTGTAGCGGACTTATAAGGACCATAAACTATTGCTTTTGTTGCTCCTTTAGCTTCTTTGTACCATCCTGCATCTTTCAAATTAAAGGTTTTAGAATCAAATATTCTTCTGTCTGATAAAAGTACTCTTCCAGAATTTTCAAAACCTAAAAAAACAAGTCTAAAGCCAAAAGCTTCCTTAAAAGATTCTAGTAAAGCAAAAAATTGCTCGTCACCAGCTCCATTATCTAGTTTACTTTGAACTTCTTTAGCTAAAACTTCCATAGCATGTCGCCTACTTCCGCCATAACTAGCAAAAACTGTTCTAACATCTTCTACAGTTTTAAGCTGAATATCTTCTAGCAACTCACTAGTATTATTTTTTGAATCAAAATAATTGAATACACTTATAATTGTTAGTATAATTGTGATTAATATACCTACATATAAGGTCAGTTTTAAAGATACACTAAAAGACTTATCACTTTTCATAAAATTAAACCTTTTTGAAAATATTAAAAAACAAGATTCGTATTATATCAAAAAAAAATAAAAATAAAATTTAATTCTTTATAAAATAATCTCCATCAAAACTTATTAAAGAATATTGTCTCTCATTTCCAATACTTCCAACAAGCTCTTCTATACTTAAAAAAGTTAAAGAATCAGCTTCAACATGTTTTCTTACTTCTTCTATGTTTTTATTAGCACTAATTAATTCTTCAAAAGTTGGAGTATCTATCCCATAAATATCTGGAAATTTAATTTCTGGGCAAGCAACAGCTAGATGAATTTTCTTTGCTCCTGCGGCACGAAGTAAAGAAACTATTTTTTTAGAAGTGGTTCCACGAACTATACTATCATCAATCACTACAATTTCTTTACCCTCTAAAACTTTACGCATAGGGTTGAGTTTTAATTTGACTTTTAAATTTCTTAACTCTTGAGTAGGCTCTATAAAAGTTCTTCCTACATAATGGTTTCTCACTATGGCCATTTCAAGAGGAATTTTTAAATATTGAGCAAAACCTATAGCAGCACTCACTCCACTATCTGGAACAGGAACAACAAAATCAGCTTTGTAAGAAAATTTTCTAGCTAAAGATTCACCCATTTTTTTACGAATTTCATAGACACTTTTTCCTTCTACAATACTATCAGGTCTTGCAAAATAAACATACTCAAAGGCACAAATTCTAGGAGTTTTTGCCTCTAATTGTATGCTTTCAAATTGGTCATTTCCTTGGGTAAAAATAATTAATTCTCCAGGTTTTACATCGCGTATAAATTCTGCTTCTATGAGATCAAAAGCACAAGTTTCGCTTGCAACTATATATCCTCCATCTTTCAGTCTCCCTAAAGATAAAGGACGAACTCCGTAAGGATCTCTTGCTACATAAAGTTTATCTTTACTTGCTAAAACAAAACAATAAGCTCCGATACAATTATTTAAACTCTCGATAAATCTATCTTGCAAATTTTCTTTTTTGCTTCTTGCGATTAAATGGACAACATTTTCAGTATCCATATGAGTTTGAAAAATCGCTCCATCTTGGATTAATTGATTTCTAATTTCTTGTTTATTAACTAAATTTCCATTATGTGCTAAAGCAATATCACCTAAAACACAATTTGCGGCTATAGGTTGAGCATCATCTAAGCTAGAATTACCCGCTGTAGAATAGCGATTATGCCCTATAGCGATTTCTCCTTGGAGGGTTTGCAAATTATGAGGATTAAAAATTTGACTCACCTCTCCTTTAGCTTTAATGGTTTTGATATTTTTACCATTACTAACACTGATTCCACTTGCTTCTTGCCCTCGGTGTTGCATAGCAAATAATGCATAATATGCATAAGTGCTTGCATTTTTTGAATTGATAACTCCAACAACTGCACACATATTTAAATTCCTAAAAAATCATTGATTGAATATAATTTTGGATTTTGCTCTTTAAGCCAAATTGCGATTTTAATAGCGCCCTTAGCAAAAGTTGCTCTTGAAGTTGCAACGTGACTTAATTCCAAAAATTCTCCATCTTCATAAAACCCTACAGTATGACGACCCACTATATCACCACCCCTTAAACTCATAACCGCTATTTCATTTTTATCTCTTTCTCCGATGATACCATCTCTTGCACTAACTCTGACTTTTTCAAGATCTAAATTTCTAGCTTTTGCCGCGTTTTGAGCTAAAGTCATAGCTGTTCCACTTGGCGCATCCTTTTTATGACGATGATGCATTTCTACAATTTCAATATCAAAATTTTCAAGCATAGCACTTGCTTTGCCTACAAGATGATTTAAAACAGCAACACCTAAAGACATATTAGTCGCGTAAAATATAGGCATCGTTTTACTTAAATCATACATTAAATCCATTATTTTTACATCAAGCCCTGTTGTTCCTATCACTAAAGGCTTAGAATTTGTTTTTGCAAAATTTAAAATTTCATAAGTGCCTTTTGGTGAAGAAAAATCAATAATCACTTCACTTTTCTTAAAAAGTTCACTTATATCATCGCCCTTATCATAAAGCATAGCTACTTTTGCATTATTTTCATCCACTAAGCATTCTTGAATTTGTTTTCCCATGCGACCTTTGGCGCCGTAAATTCCTATATTAACCATTTTGATTGCCTTTAAATAAAATTTTATTTTATCATTAATTCTATAAATTTCTACATAATTACTTATTTTTTAATAGATTCAAATTTCGCAATAATCTAGCTTCATCCCCTATGCCTTTACTTTCATAAAATTTTAAATTTTGACTCAAATATTTTTGCTCAACCCAACCTCCAAAATCATGTGGATAAAGATAATTTTTCCTCTCTACATGATTATTATTAAGATAATTTGGGATATCTAAAGCTTCATTATTTTTAACAAAATCCAAAGCCTTATTAATAGCCTTATAACTTGAATTTGATTTTAAAGCACTCGCTAAATAAACCACGCACTGGCTTAAAATAATGCGTGCTTCAGGATATCCTATATTTTTCACTGCTATAAGCGTAGAAACAGCTAGATTAAGTGCGTTTGGATCCGCATTTCCTATATCTTCACTTGCAAAAATAATTAAACGCCTAGCTATAAAATCGGCACTCTCTCCAGCATCGATCAATCTTGCAAGATAATAAAGTGCTGCATCTACATCACTTCCACGTAAGCTTTTAATCATAGCGCTAGCTAAAATATAATGCGTATCTTTTTGACTTACGCCTTCGCTATTGACACCATTTCTAAGTTTTTTTAGATTACTCAAATTAACGTTTTTAGGATCTAAAACAAGTGCAAATTCAAGTAAATTAAGCATAGCTCTTGCATCGGCACTTTTAACTAAAAAGCCCTTAGCCTCATCATCAATATCAAAACCGAGTTTTTCTTGAACTTTTTTTAGCAAAATTTCTAAATCTTCTGCCTTTAGTGTTTGAAATTCAAAAAGCATTGATCGACTTCTAATACCAGAACAAAGAACAAAATAAGGATTTTCAGTGCTTGCACCTATGACAATACAACGATAATTTTCCATAGGAATAAGTAACATTTCTTGTTGAGTTTTGCTAAGGCGGTGAATTTCATCAATAAAAATTAAAGGTTTATAAAGGCTATTTTTATACAGATCGAGCACTTTTCTAAGCTCTTCAAGCTTAAAATTTCCTCCATCAAATTCATAAAAATCTAGACCAAAATCTTTTGCTACAGCCCTTGCAAAAGTTGTTTTTCCACATCCTGCTACGCCAAAAAATAAACTATGAGGTAATTTTTGCATAGCAATAAATTTTTTAAACACATCAACAAGATCTTTTTGACCTATAATTTCATCTAATTTTTTAGGACGAAATTCTAACGCTAAACTCATTAATTTAAATCTATATGGGAAAATTGATTGCCATTGATTTTAAGTTGGGGAGTTGCATTACTATCATAATTAAAATTCATAATAAATTTATCTTCATTTTTTGTAAAATATTGATTTAAACCTCCAAAAAATTTTCCCCAAGAAAATATTTTATCTGGCTCTTCTGTGCTAAAAATTTGAATTAAAGCTTTATTGTTTTTTTCTGAAACAAAAGCACTCCCATTAATATCAATATTCTGTTTATTTTTATAAACAATTAAATCTATGATTTTTAAATTTAAACCCTCTTTCATAAGAGAATCAATATCGAATTTATTGTAAGAGTTTTTAGTTATTTCATCCCAAATTATATCAAACTCTATTTTATCAAAATCTATATTTTGATAAAGCTTTGAATTTGTATCAAGGGTGATATTATGTGCCTTACCTTGAAAATGAATTTTTAATTTATTTTTATCGTTAAAATGGAATGTATTTTTGTTGTAAAAAGAATCTATTTTATTATTATTTAATGCAAACGAATTAAAACTTATTTCTTCAAGCCCTTCTTTGAGATGCATTAGACTTGATAATAGTATCGGATAATCAAAATTTTGCTTATAAATAAAATTTTGCATAGAAAATTTTGTGTAAAATTGTGCAAGTTCTATTTTATCTATATTTAAGAGAATATTTTTGGCTTTTAAATCTCGATCCATTAAAATTTCAATAGAAGCATTTTTCAATAAAGTATCTCCACCTTCATTACTTAAATTAATGTCTTGAAATTGGATTGATAGATTAAAATCATTTTGTTCTGGTTTAATTGAAAATTGAGCCAATTGCTGGTTTTTTAAACCTTCATCTAAAAATTTAAAAGGATTGCTTAAAGTTCCTTGGACAACGTAGTTTGAAAAATAATTATTATTAAAAACAAAATGAAACTTAAATGAAAGTCCTAAGTTTCTTTTATCTTCAATTATAAAGCTTGCTTGTGAGTGTAAAAAACCTTTATTGAAAATCGGATTTAAAATTTTATAATCTGGATTTTGATTTTCAACAAAATTGTTAAAAATTTTTTCATTTGAATATCCCGTATATAAAACTTGTACAATAAAACAAAATATGATAAAAAAAGGAATTAAAAATAATTTTTTCAATAATATCACCCTTGATAAAATTTAATATTATTTTACAAAATCCCTTGTTAAAAAAAGTTTAGAGCAAATAAGGAAGTTTTAAAAATATTTTGTTTGCAAAAAGCAAACAAAATAAATTACTTAATAAGCTTTTTTATAGCATTGAATTTCTATTTTTCTAGCTACTGGAATAACTTGAGTATTTGGCGTAATCGGCATTCCATAAAAAATTTTACTCTCTAGAAAGTCTCCTACTTTTAAATCCCTAAAAGTTCCTTCTTTATCTGTGCCAAAAATCCCACAATCATCCATTTCAATTTCAGTATTTGGTAAAACTTTAATCGCCATTCGTCCACCATAAATAGAGTCTATAAGTAAGGTTTTATTGTTATCATAAATTTGTGCAATAGTACCTTCAAGTTTAACGCTATCCGCCATAAGTGTTGAGCCGACTATACAAGCTGCCAAAAACAATATTTTTTTCATAAATTTTTCTCCTTTGTTTTAAAAATTTCCCAGAATGATAAAAAATTAAAGTGAAGTAAATGTGAAATTAAAAATTTTGGCTTTTATATTAAAACTCAACAATAATTTTTATTACGACGACCTTAATAATTAAGAATTTATAAAAATATAAGTGTTTTTTTGTATTATTTTGTTTTGCTTTTAGAAAATTATAAATTAAAACTCGCAAAAATATTTTTTAAGTTAAAATCAATTTTAAATTCTAAACATGGAGAAATAATGTATAAAAAACATAATTTACCTGAACTTACTTTTAGAGGACTTTTACTAGGAAGTATTTTAACAATTATTTTTACAGCTTCAAATGTATATTTAGGACTTAAAGTAGGTCTTACCTTTTCATCTTCTATACCTGCTGTTGTTATTTCTATGGCTGTATTAAGTTTTTTTAAAACTTCAAATATTTTAGAAAACAATATGGTTCAAACTCAAGCTTCTGCAGCTGGAACTCTTTCTGCTGTCATTTTTGTCATACCAGGACTTTTCATGTGTGGATACTGGAGTGAATTTCCTCTTTGGCAAACCTTTATGATTTGTTTATGTGGTGGAGGTTTAGGTGTGCTTTTTACTATACCCTTAAGAAAAGCTATGATAGTTGAAAGTAAGCTTATCTATCCTGAAGGTAGAGCAGCAGCTGAAATTTTGAAAATAGCAAATAGGGATCAAGAAGCAAAAAAAGGCAAACAAGGGGTTAAAGAAATTGCTTTAGGTGGAATTGTAGCAGCAATTTTCAGTTTATTTAGTAGCGGATTTAAGCTTATGGCAAGTGGGAGTAGTTTTGCTTTTATATGGCATAAAATGGCTTTTGGAATTTCTATGGGATATTCTTTAGCACTTTTAGGTGCTGGGTATCTTGTGGGTTTAGCAGGTTCTATAGCACTTTTAGCGGGAATGCTTTTAGCTTGGGGCTTTTTTACTCCTTATCTTTCTAGTTTTGAATTTGATGGAATAAAAAATGCAGCAGAACTTTCTTCTAAAGTTTGGAGTGATAAGGTTAGACTTATAGGAACTGGAACTATTGCTATAGCCGCACTTTGGACTTTAATAGAACTTTTAAAACCAGTATTTGAAGGTATTAAAGAAATTGTTAAAAACATAAAAAATCCACATATTAAAAATAACGATGCAAAAAATACAGATTTATCGCTAAAAATTATTTTTATACTTTTTTTATTGATGGTTATTGGTCTTTTTGTAACTTTTTATAGTTTTGTAGCGGATGCAAAATTAAATATGTTTTATCATTTACTTTTCGCAATAGCAGGAACTTTAATTGCTGTTTTAATTGGATTTTTTGTAGCGGCAGCTTGTGGATATATGGCTGGACTTGTAGGTTCATCATCAAGTCCAATTTCAGGCATAGGATTAATTGGAATTATTGCTTCTTCGATTATATTCTTACTTTTAGGATCTGAACTTTTTAAAGATCCTATGCTTTCAAATTTTGCCATTGCTTTAGCGATTTTTACTACAAGTGTAATTTTAGCCACTGCAGCAATTTCTAATGATAATTTGCAAGATTTAAAAACGGGATATTTAGTAGGCGCAACTCCTTGGAAACAGCAGGTTGCTTTACTTGTAGGTTGTATCTTTGGTGCTATAGCTATAGTTCCTGTTTTAAATTTACTTTATCAAGCTTATGGTTTTGTCGGAGCAATGCCAAGGGCTAATATGGATACATCTTTGGCTTTAAATGCCCCGCAAGCTAATTTAATGAGTACTATTGCCAAAGGAATATTTAATCAAAACATAGAGTGGAATTATATCATTTTTGGAATAGGAGTAGGTATAGTAATTATAATAATAGATAAAATTCTAAAAAAAATGGGCAATATGTCTTTACCGCCTTTAGCTGTAGGTATTGGTATTTATTTACCTCCTGAAATTAATACTCCTCTGGTTATTGGGGGAATTTTGAAATATTGCGTTATGAAATATCTAGAAAAAAAATATGAAAAAAATTCCAAAAAAGAGGAAAAAATAGCCTTATGTAAGCAAAATGGTATTTTATTTGCCTCGGGATTGATTGTTGGAGAAAGTATATTTGGAGTTATTATTGCCGCAATCACTGTTTTTTCTGTGAGTATGGGTGGAGATGAAAATATCTTAGCTTTAAATTCGCAATATTTTCACGATAGCGAATTATTTGCTTTTATATTTTTTGTAGCTGTTGTGTTATATTTTATTAAAAGAATAGTTAAAAAATAAATTGGGTGATTTTATGGAAAATTTTTATGCTTTAATACTAGGGATTATTGAGGGTTTGACTGAATTTTTACCCGTTTCTTCAACCGGTCATATGATTTTAGGTGGAACGATTTTAGGGCTTGAAATGAATGACTTTTGGAGAAGTTTTTTAATTATCATACAGCTTGGATCCATTTTAGCTGTTATTTTTGTTTTTTGGCAACGATTGATTCAAGGTTTTGATATTTGGTTTAAACTCGCGGTTGGTTTTTTCCCTACAGGATTAATTGGTCTTTTTGTTGAAAAATATTTAAAAGAATTATTCAATGGCTATATAGTTGTTACTATGCTTATTATTGGGGGTATAATATTTATTATTATAGAAAAACAACATAAAAATAAGAGTTACAAAATCACTTCACTTGATAAAATAAGTTTTGCAAAAGCCTTTTGTATAGGGATTATTCAATCTTTAGCTATGATACCAGGCACTTCAAGAAGTGGGGCAAGTATTATTGGTGGATTATTGCTAGGATTAGATCGTAAAAGTGCAGCAGAATTTAGTTTTTTACTGGCTATTCCAACTATGATTATAGCAACTTTATATAAAATTTATAAAAAGCCTAATTTGCTTAGCGATGCTCATTCGTTAATTCCTTTATCGATAGGTTTTGTTACTGCTTTTGTGGTTGCTGTTTTTGTAATAAAGTTTTTCTTAAAATTTATTACAAAATTTGACTTTATTCCTTTTGGGATTTACAGGATTGTTTTAGGAATTTTATTTTTCTATTTGTATTATAGTGGAATTTTAAATTCTGGGAATGAATTTTAAATCAATAATTTTCTTTAAAAATATTATTTTTAAAAATTTATTCTAAAGAAAAACTGAATTTAAAAAAAATTAAGGCATACAAAGATAAAATTGTGCTTTAATATTAAAACTCACGGAGTTAGTGAGCTTAAAAAGGCAAAATTATTTATGGAAAAAGAAGTTATCGCGTTTTTAGACAATGAAAAAATTATTGATTCTCAAAGCATTAAGTCAGAAAATTTAGAAAAAATTTATTTTGATAATTCTAAACAAAGTTTAGAAGTAATACGTCATTCTTGTGCTCATTTGATGGCGCAAGCAATTAAAAGCTTATATCCGGAAGCTAAATTTTTTGTTGGTCCTGTTATAGAAGATGGTTTTTATTATGATTTTCGCGTAGAAAGCAAGATTGGTGAAGAAGATTTAGCAAAAATTGAAAAAAAAATGAAAGAGCTTACTGAGGCAAAAATTGAAATTGAAAAATATGAAATAAGTAAAAATGAAGCTTTGCAAAAATTCAAAAATGACGACTTAAAGCAAGAAGTATTGCTCCGAATCCCCGATGGGCAAGTTAGCATTTATAAACAAGGTGAATTTGAAGATTTGTGCCGCGGTCCTCACGTGCCTAATACAAAATTTTTGCGTTTTTTTAAACTCACTCGTGTAGCTGGAGCTTATTTGGGTGGTGATGAAAAAAGAGAAATGCTTACACGAATTTATGGAACAGCTTTTGCAGACAAAGAAAGTTTAAAAGAGTATTTAACGATTATAGAAGAAGCTAAAAAACGAGATCATAGAAAATTAGGAACTGAACTTAAGCTTTTTACTTTTGATGATGAAATAGGCGGAGGACTTCCTATTTGGCTTAGCAATGGTGCAAGACTTAGAAGTAAGCTTGAACATATGCTCTATAAAATTCATCGTTTGCGTGGTTATGAACCTGTGAGAGGTCCAGAGCTTTTAAAGGCAGATGCGTGGAAGATTAGTGGGCATTATGTAAATTATAAAGAAAATATGTATTTTACTCAAATTGATGAGCAAGAATATGGCATAAAACCTATGAATTGTGTTGGGCATATTAAGATTTATCAAAGCGATGTAAGAAGTTATCGAGATTTACCTTTGAAATTTTTTGAATATGGAGTTGTACATAGACACGAAAAAAGTGGGGTTTTACACGGACTTTTTAGAGTAAGAGAATTTACTCAAGATGATGCACATATTTTTTGTATGCCAAGTCAAATTAAAGAACAAGTTTTAGAAATTTTAGCCTTTGTAGATAATTTGATGAGATTATTTGATTTTAGTTATGAAATGGAAATTTCAACAAAACCTGAAAAGGCTATTGGTGATGATGAGATTTGGGATATGGCCACTAAAGCTTTAAAAGAAGCTTTGGATGAACAAGGTTTAAAATATGGTATTGATGAAGGTGGTGGAGCTTTTTATGGGCCAAAAATCGATATCAAAATTACTGATGCTTTAAAGCGAAAATGGCAATGTGGAACCATACAAGTGGATTTTAATTTGCCAAATCGCTTTAAGCTTGAATATACCGATAGTGATAATGAAAAAAAACAACCTGTGATGCTTCATCGCGCTATTTTAGGTTCTTTTGAAAGATTTATAGGAATTTTAACTGAACATTGTGCTGGAGAATTTCCATTTTTTATTGCCCCAACTGCTGTTGGAATAATACCGATTTCTGACTCTCATCTTGTATATGCTAAAGAAATACAAACTATGCTTTTAAAATGGGATATTGACAGCGAGGTATATGAAAAAAATGAAAGTTTAAGTAAAAAAATTCGAACAGCAGAAAAACAAAGATTGCCTATGATTTTAGTTATAGGTGATGACGAAGTAGCAAAGCGTAGCGTTGCGCTTAGAGATAGAAGAGCTAAGGAGCAAAAAAATCTTAGTTTGGATGAATTTATAAATTTAGTTAAGGAGAAAATGAGTGAGGTACATTTTTGAGTAAAGAAAAAGAAGTGTTGCTTAATGAAGATATACAAGCGGGTGAAATTAGATGTATAGGTGATGATGGCAAGGTTTATGGCATTATTAGTAGTGAAGAGGGTTTGGAGATAGCCAATAGACTAGGTCTTGATCTTGTTATGATAGCTCCAGATGCTAAACCACCTGTATGCAAGATTATGGATTATGGCAAATTCCGTTATCAGCAAGAAAAAAAACAAAAAGAAGCAAAGAAAAAACAAAAAGTTATTGACGTAAAAGAAATTAAACTTTCTATTAAAATCGCTCAAAATGATATCAATTATAAAGTCAAACATGCACTTGAATTTTTATCTCAAGGTAAACATGTTAGGTTTCGTGTATTTTTAAAAGGTCGTGAAATGGCTACCCCTGAAGCTGGAATAGTCTTGCTCGAAAAAATTTGGACTATGATAGAAAATGAAGCGAGCCGTGATAAAGAGCCTAATTTTGAAGGACGTTATGTAAATATGCTCGTAACACCTAAAAAAGTTTGATAGGAAAAAACACAAAAGACAGATTTTTGTTTATAAAATATTATTTTAAGATAGAAAGAATATTATGAAAGAAAATTCTGCCTTTTTAAAAGAACAAATTATAACCTATCTTGGCAATAAAAGAGCTTTATTAGATTTTTTAGAACAAGGTTTTAAATTTGCAAAAAAAGAACTCAAAAAGGATAAATTTAGCTTTTGCGATATCTTTAGCGGTTCTGGTATCGTAAGTCGTTTTGCTAAGGCTCATTCCAATTTTATACTCGCTAATGATTTAGAAGATTATTCTAAGATAATTAATATGTGTTATCTTAGCAATCAAAACAAAGATTTAAAAAATCATTTAATTTCTTTTCATAAAAAACTTTTATCAAATATCACATTTGAAAAAGGTTTCATAAGCAAATTATACGCTCCAAAAGATGAAAAACAAATTCAAAAAAATGATCGAGTTTTTTACACCATAGAAAACGCTATGTATTTAGATACTTTAAGAAAAAAAATTGAACAAGAAATTCCAAGTGAGCTTAAGCATTTTTTTATCGCACCACTTTTATATGAGGCAAGTGTGCATTCCAATACAAGCGGTGTTTTTAAAGGATTTTATAAAGATAAAAATGGAGTGGGTAAATTTGGTGGCGAAGGAGAAAATGCTTTAAAACGCATCAAAGGTAAAATTGATTTAAAACTTCCAATCTTTTCAAATTTTACCTGTCCTTTTTCTGTAGAGCAAAAAGATGCTAATGATTTAGCTCAAGAAATAGATCTTTTGGATGTAGTTTATCTTGATCCACCTTACAACCAACATCCTTATGGATCAAATTATTTTATGCTTAATTTGATTGCAAATTACCAAAAACCGGTTGAAATTTCTCAAGTCAGCGGAATTCCTAAAAATTGGAATCGCAGTGTTTATAACAATGCTAAATACGCTGAAGATGCTTTATTTGATCTTATTTGTAAGCTTAAAGCTAAAATCATTTTACTTTCTTATAATTGTGAAGGTTTTATCAAAAAAGAAAATTTTATAAAGCGTCTTGAAAAGCTAGGAAAATGCCATATTATAGAGCAAAAATACAATACTTTTAGAGGAAGTAGAAATTTAAAAAATCGTGCAATCTATGTTAAAGAACAACTTTATATTTTAGTAAAATAAAATTGATTATTTTATTCTTTTCCATCAATTATAGGCACAAAAAGACATTCTTCGAGAATTTCTTTTTGTAAATTTGTGCCGTTTTTGGTAATTCTTGTAATAAATTGTTTTCCATTGTGTAAGATTGGAGCTACTAAAATTCCTCCATCTACGAGTTGATCAAGCAAAATTTCTGGAATCTGCGTTGCATAAGCAGAAAATAAAATTCTATCATAAGGTGCATAATTTTTCCATCCATTTTGCCCATCATCAAAACGAACATTAATATTGCTAAATCCTAAAGTTCTAAAAGTTTGAGAAGCGCTTTTAGCTAGTTTTTCTATACGTTCTATAGTAAAAACTCTTCGAATAACACGACTTAAAATGGCAGCTTGATATCCACTGCCACATCCTACTTCTAAAACGCTATCGGCATCTTTGAAATTTAAAGCCATAGTCATTTTTGCAACAGTTAAAGGAGAGCTAATCCATTGAGAATTGGCTAAAGGTAGAGCGTCTAAACGATATGCGTGAGCTTTTAAAGGGGAAAAAATCTCACGTGGAACTTCACAAAAAGCATTAAAAAGTTCTTCATTGATAAAAACTTTTTGTGTAATTTCTTCAGCCATTGCCTTACAACGTTTTTGTTCAAATGCGTTCATTATCTCTCCTAAATAAAGGAAAATTGTAACGAATAAAGTTTTGAAATTTAATTAAATAATAAAAAATTTATTTCTTTTATTAAGCATTAAAATTTGTTGATTTAAAAATATTTTTAAGTGTTAAATATGGATTGATGTTATTTAAGTAAATCTTTTAAAAGCGTAGAATGATCTTTATTTTGTTGCATAAAAGCACTTTCTTCTTCTAACTTAAGCTTGTTAAAATCCTTGAGTTTTTCTAAATCCGCTTTAATATTGTTCCAAAGTATTTTTAAAAGTGTGGGATCGCTAGAATTGGTTGTACCCTTTTTATCCTTGTCTAGTTTTTTTACATTTTCTGCAGCTTTTGCATAATCAAGCTTTAAATTGTTTTTAAAATAAGTAGGAAAGAAGCTACTTGCTGTGCCATCATCTGAAACTTGAAATAATGATATATTGACGAAAGCATCAAGATTTTCTAAATCCTTAAAATCACTATTTTGTATTTTATTTAAAAAATCTTTTCTTTCTTCTGTGCTTAAGTTTTTTTCTGTAGTAAAGAGAAATTTATAATCTCTGTCAAAATCCTCAAAATTAAGTAAATCATATTTTTTATAGTCTAATTTGTTTTTTGGGATAAAATTGGCAGCGGAGCTTAAATTTTTACCATCTATAGTATGAATATCTGCTTGTATATAAAAAGTGTCACTTGAATCTATTTTTATATCGCTTATATATGCTCCCTTGCAATAAACATTTACATCTTCTAAAGGTTGTTTTAAAAATTCTATAATAAAACCTTGTTCTTTTTTGCTTAAAGAATTAAAATCTATCGTGTTTCCATTAAGATCTTTAATATTTTTTAGATATTTAGAAAGCTCATTTTTAACATAATCATCAGAATTATCACAAAAAAGCATTTCTAGTTCATCTTTTTTTAAATTCTTGTTCTCATCTTTAAGAAGTATTGTTTCGATTTCTTTATCTAAAATTTTTTTGCCAGTCCTTAGTGCTTTGTCCTAAGCCGCTTGTTGTAAGCTCTCCACGTTCATAGCAAAGTGCTTCATTTGTCAAGATAAAACCGCTATTCATTTAATAACCTTTAAATTGATCATACTCTTTGCCAAATAAGTATCTATTTTTAAGGCATTAGACAATATTCTATTATTTGTGTCATAAAGAAAAAATGCTTGATTATTAAATCTATCTTTAGCTCCTAAAATAACTACACCAATTTCCCTATAGTCTCATTCGTTTCTTACAAAATCATCCTAAGTTTGATTATATTTGCCAAAAGTTAAAAAAGCATCACTTAAAAGCCAAAATAAAACCTTGTTAAGTAAGCTATAATCTATTAAAAATTCTAATTATAAACGATTATAACATTAAAAAATTAATTCGATATTAAAGAAAGAAAAATCATTTTTTAAATTAATTAAAAAATGACTGATTTGCTAATCAGCCTTACCAATGTGAGAAAAATGAGTGAGTAGATCGGATAAAACTTACTGCTATCATTTTAATGTGTTTTTGTAAATTTGCAAACATTTTTTTGTTAAATTTTTTAAGTTTTTAGAAAGTTTGATTTTGTATTTTTCTTTATTTTCTAATAATTTTTCATCTAATTTTGAAATTTGATTTTTGGTATATAAGGCAATTTTTTTAACGCTGTCTTGTTTATTAATAATCCTACCTTCTTTGAAAACACATTTTAAAAGCTCTTGTCTTTCTAAATTTTCATCAAGTTTTGTTAATTTTTCATCATAAGTATAAAGTTCATCAAAAAGCATTTTTTGGCTTTTTTTATCATAAATTCTAAAAAGTTTTTTAAAATGAGGTATGGTTGTCTTGTGTTTATCTTCACTGATTTTAATTTTAGGCTCAATGATATGATTTTCCTCTATAGCCACAAGTTTATAAACACAACCAAAAATCGGATCGCTAAAAGCGGTGATTAATTTTTCACCAACTCCAAAAGCATCGATATTGGCTTTATTTTTAAGAAGTTTTTCTATACTTTTTTCGTCTAAAGAATTTGAAACGATAATTTTGCATTCTAATAAATCGTTTTTATCTAAAATAGTGCGAATTTCTTTGCTTAATTTTTCTAAATCTCCAGAATCAATACGCACTCCGCATTGTTTGATTTTAAATTTTTTAAACGCTCTTATAGCATTGCTTAAACCCTGTTTGTAATCATAAGTATCGATAAGCAAAATAGGATTTTTAGGATAAAGTTGCAAATAATGACAAAAAGCTTTAAATTCATCATCAAACATCTGCACCCAAGAATGTGCCATAGTGCCACCGATCTTGATCCCGTATTTTTTTCCAGCAAAAGTACAAGAACTAGCGATACACCCACCTATAATAGCGGCTCTAGCTCCTTTAATAGCAGCGTCATTTCCATGTGCTCTACGAGATCCAAATTCAAAAACAGGACGATTTTTAGCTGCTCTTACGATACGATTTGCTTTTGTAGCTATCAAGCTTTGATGATTGATATTTAATAATAAAAAAGTTTCTAATAATTGTGCTTCTATGGCATTTGCTTTAATAACCATCAAAGGTTCATTAGGAAAAATAATTTCTCCTTCTTGTATAGCATAAATTTCGCCATTAAATTTAAAATGTTCTAAATATTTCAAAAAATCTTCACAAAATATATTTTGCGAACGTAGATAAGCTATATCTTCTTGACTAAAATGTAAATTAGCAACAAAATCTAATATTTCATTTAAACCAGCAAATATAGCAAATGATCCCTTATCTGGAATTTTTCTAAAAAATATATCAAAATAACAAGTTTTATTTTCAAAACCATTCAAAAAATAACCTTGCATCATTGTAAGTTCATAAAAATCACAAAGCAAGGTTAAGCTGGATTTTTTTTTAGAAAAATTCTCCATAAAATGCCTAATTTTTAAAAATCATCAAAACTAATACTGCCTTTTGAGTAGTTTGTCACCTTACTTTCAAAAAAATTACTTTTTTGATCATTAAATTTAGAAAAATCATCAACCCATTTAATAGGGTGTTTAGCATTATAAATTTTTTCAAGATTGATAGCGACTAGTCTTTGATCTACTAAATAATGAATATATTCTTCTATAATATCATCTGTAAAACCCATAATTTGATTTTGAGTGATATATTTACCCCACTTGATCTCTAACTCCCCAGCTCTTTTAAACATTTCATAAATTTTGTTAATATTAGCCTCGTTAAAAAGATCAGGTCTTTCTTTACGTGTTGAATTGATCATATTTTGAAATAAAAGCAAGTGAGTGATTTCATCTCTTTGTATAAAGCGAATCATTTGAGCTGAACCCAACATTTTCCCAGCACGAGCAAGAGCATAAATCGCAGTAAAACCACTATAAAAATAAATTCCTTCTAAAATTTGATTTGCCACCATAGCAAGCAATAATTTATTATCATCTACATCACCGGCTAATTCTTCATAAATATTAGAAATAAAATCATTTTTTTCTCTTAAAGTTGCATCGTGTTTTTCCATTTCATAGATCAAATCTGTATTATCGCAAATCGCTTCAACCATAACTGCATAAGATTTTGAGTGATTAGCTTCTTCATAGGCTTGTCTTGCTAAAACAGCGTTGATTTCAGGTGCAGTTATATAAGGGTTTATATTATCAGCTAGATTATTGGTTTGAAAGCTATCCATAGAAATAAGCTGCGACCAAACCAAATCATACATTCTCTTTTCACCAGAAGTTAAATTACAGCGATAATCAAGAGCGTCTTTGGTGGTATCAACCTCTTTTGGAAACCAAGTATTTGCCTCCATCAAATCCCAAAGTTTTAAAGCCCAAGCATATTTTGCCTTTGTAAAATTAAGAATTCCGTGCGGATTACCATCAAAAACTTTTCTATCATTTAAAGTTTCATTTGAATTTGGATTATAAATTCTTTTTCTTTGCATTTTAAACCTTTCTTATAATACAACTTTGAGTCAAAACATCGTGTAAATTGAGAGTATCTTTTCTAAAAAAACTAAAAATAATTCCTATTAACAAACCAAAACTTATAAAAAACACAATATATCTTAATATAATTTTTAAAAAGGAAAGTTTTTTACCACTTTTAAAATCAATCAAATAAAGATCATATGCTTTTAAACCTGGACTTTGCGCAGATTTTTGCAAAAATAAGGCTTGAGTAAAACCAAAAAGAAAAGGACACAAAGCCGTAACAAAGCCATTATGCAAAAAAGCGTCTTTAGAGCCTAATAAAAAATAAAACAAATACAAAATAGGCACATAAATCAAAAAAACATCTATAATAAAAGCCTTAAATCGCAAAAAACGTGAAGCTATTTTTGCTTTTACTTTCATTAATTGCCACGACTTCCAGGTTTTATTGCTTTACTTCCTTGCTTACAAAGTGGGCATTGTTCGCTATCATAAATTTCAAAATCAAAATTTCCCAAAGTAAAAAGTGGGATATTATCAGGAAGTTTAGCGTTTGTTTTTGCTTGAGTATTTAAGTTTTTTACAGCACAAAAACCACGATTTGCTAAAGCTGCAAAACCAACAACAATCCCGCCTAAATTTTCTATAATCTTTGCACTTTCTAAAGCACTTCCGCCTGTGGTAATAATATCTTCACAAATAATAAATTTTTCACCTTGCTTGACTTCAAAACCTCGTCTTAAAGTCATATCACCATTAACTCTCTCGGTAAAAATAAAACGTTTATTGCAAGATCTAGCCAACTCATACCCAGCTAAAATACCACCCAAAGCTGGAGAGCAAATGCTATCAAATTCGACTAAATGGCTTGAAATTATTTTAGCCAATTCTTTGCAAAGCTTTTCAGCTAAAGCAGGATTTTCTAAAACTTTAGCACTTTGAAGATAAAATTGAGAATGTTTTCCAGAGCTTAATAAAAAATGACCTTCTAAATAGGCTTTACAATCCTTATAAACTTCTTCTAAATTCATATCAAACCTTTAAGAGTTCTACTTCTTTATTTTTGACACTTTCATCAATTTTATTTACATAAGAATCGGTAATTTTTTGAACTTCATCATAAGCTTTTTTAGCTTCATCTTCTGAAATTGCTTTATCTTTTTCAAGTTTTTTAATATTGTCATTGGCATCTTTTCGATTATTTCTTATGGAAACTTTAGCTTTTTCTCCCATAGCCTTAGCTTGCTTTACATTTTCTTCTCTTTGCTCTCTAGTCATTGGTGGAAAAAATAATTTAACACTCTCTCCATCATTGTTTGGATTTACTCCGATGTTTGCTGCTGCTATTGCACTTTCTATAATTTTTAGCATAGGTTTTTCCCAAGGAGTGATACTGATAGTAGATGCATCACTCGCTAAAACGGTTGCAACTTGATTGAGCGGGGTTTGAGTTCCATAATAATCCACGCTAATATGGTCTAAAATATGAATATTTACTTTTCCTGTTCGCAAAGTAGTAAAATCTTTTTTAAGCGCTTCTAAACTTTTTTCACTTTGAGCTTTTTGTTTGTTTAAAATTTCACCGATCATATTTTCCCTTTACTTGCTTATATTGGTATCACTTGGAATTTTTGGAACACTTGGGACTGCTGATGAACTTGGGATACTAGGAATAACTGGAGTACTTGTATTGCTCTCAACTTTAATTTTTTCTGCTAAAGAATCTTTACTTGTATTATTATACAAATACCCTAAACCTATAGTATTTGCAATCAATAAAATTCCCATAATAAAAGTAAATTTAGCTAAAAATCCAGCAGGTCCTTTTGCACCAAAGAGACTTTCATTGCTTCCGCTATATGTACCAAGCCCTATACTCGAACTTTTTTGAAGCAAAACAGCTATACAAATCACAACAACGATAATAAATTGTAAAATAGTTAAAAGAGTGATCATAAATAATTTTCCTATTAATTATTTTTTTGAGTTAAGCATTTTAGCAAAATAAAACTTGAAAAGATTTGAAATTGATTATATTTTTGTGGATTTACCACAAAAATTATTTTCTAGGGAATGTAAATTGAAATTGCTCTACCAAATCAAGTTGCTATTCTAGATTGTATCGAATCCGACATTCCCCCCCCCCATTCGTTGAACTATTTCAGTGAAAAGCGGTATTAGAGAAATTCCTATATAACTTGAACAAGAAACTTTTTAAGAAGTTGGGGCTTTATATTCCTCAAAGTTCTTCATTATAATAAGAATTTTTACTATCGGATATTCTAAAATTTACCTACTATTAAAACTTCTTAAAATATTAAGCAAACTTGTAAATAAATTAACAAAATCAAGATAAAGTGCTACAGCTCCTTCGATAGGAGTTTCGTAATTTCCGCGAATGATATTTTGAGTATCATAAAGAATGAAAAATGAAAACAATATCGCAGTCACAGCTGAAATAATCAAATTTAATAAACCACTTGCCATAAAAATATTAAGAATTGAAGCTGCTACAACAACTAAAAGAACTATAAATAAAGCTTTTCCCATCATTGTAAAATCTCTTTTAGTATTCATAGCAAATACACTAAGTCCAACAAAAGCTACAGTTGTTAAAGCAAAAGCCTGAGCTACGATAACTCCCCCTGCAGGTAAAGCAAGAACAGAAATAATTAAAGGTGTGAGTGTTAAACCTGAACAAAAGGTAAAGCCAAAGAGCAAAATCAAATTAAGTGGAGCTTCCTTCTTTTTAAATTGTAAAGCAAAAAACAACCCTATTTCTACAGCAAAAAGAACCCAAAAGGTTATTTGAGATTTTATAAAAAATGATGCTAAAGCAAAAATCCCAATATAAGCACCTACTGTAGCTGCTAAAAGTGAAGCAGCGAAAAGCTGATAAGTTTGCTTGATAAAAACACTAAGATCGCTAGTTCTTGTATTTTCAAATTCACCTAATTTAGAATAGTCTCTATTATAAAGACTCATATAATTCTCCTTATTTTATTAAAGTAATTTTTATTCTTAATTTAAGTCTTGAAAATTTAACATAATAGAATTAATAAAAGTTAATCTTTAAAATTTTAAAGATTTATATTTTTTGTTATAATTGCAATTTTTATTTTAATATTTTAGGTTGTATCAAAATGGAAAATCTTATTAGCGGTGCAATTAAATTTATGGAGCAAGATTTTAAAGAGCATAAAGAGCTTTTTGAAAGTCTTAAAAATAAACAAAATCCACATACTCTTTTTATAGGTTGCTCTGATTCTAGAGTGATTCCAAATTTAATAACCAATACAGGACCAGGAGAGCTTTTTGTAATACGAAATATTGCAAACATTATCCCGCCTTATCGTGTAGGTGAAGATTTTTTAGCAACCACTTCTGCTATAGAGTATGCTTTAAATTCTTTACATATTAAAAATATTATTGTGTGTGGACATAGTAATTGTGGAGGATGCAATGCACTTTATTATTCTGATGAGGAATTAAATAAAATTCCAAATGTAAAAAAATGGCTCACTTTGCTTGATCCTATCAAACAAGATATCAAATCAATCTCAAAAGATGATACAGCTATGAGGTCTTGGTTTACAGAAAAATTAAATTTAGTCAATTCCTTGCAAAATATCCTAACTTATCCTGGGGTTGAAGAAGCTTTAGACAAAGGTAAAATAGAAGTTCATGCGTGGTATTACATCATAGAAACAGGTGAAATTTATGAATATAATTTTAAAGAAAAAACCTTTACTTTAATTCAAAATAGGAGATGATAAATGGAAAAAATAATTTTAATTTTTTTAAGTTTTTTTTATCTTCATGCTGATGAGTTGCAATTAATTGATGCTAATGTGAGCGAAGATTCTGGTGTTTATGGGTTGATCCAAAAATATATTAGTATTGATCATCAAATTAAAGAATTTAAAAAAAACAATGATGAAAATTCAAGTTCATATAATGGTATTTTAAAAGAATTTGAAAGAGATAAAAAATCAATACTAGATCAAATACCTGATATGATAGTTGAACAAAAAGTTGATGAAAAAGCTATAGAAAATTTTTTAAAAACCAAAAAAGAATTATTAAAATTACAACAAAAAAGCTTAAATAAACCTTTTATTTATACGGATACAACTTTAAATCTTCTTTATTTTAATATAGTTGAAAGTTTTTTTTCATCTTTATTTGAACTCGAAAAACTCTTTAAAAATACAGCTAATAGCGAAAGTATTATATCCGCAGTCGATAAGACAATGGAAAAATTACAAAATTTAATCAATGTTGATTTAAGTACTTATAAAAGTAAAATTACAGATCCAAAAGAACTTGAAAAAATTACACATAAAGAAGAAATCATTACAGATGCATTTAATAGCTATATAGAAATTTTAAAATATTTACGATCAAATGCACACTTGTTAGAAAGTAATTATCTTTTTTCTCTTTTAGGTCTTCAAATTTGGATTGACAAGATTAATGCTTTTGTTAATTTTGATTTTTTTAATGTAGGCAAAGTAGTAATTTCTGCTTTAGTTTTGGCTTTTTTTATCTCTTTAAGACGCTTTTTTTCAAATATAGTTTATTTTTTTCTTGTGCGTTTGATTTATCGAAACAAAAAAGAAGCTGATGATATCAAAGTCATTTTTATCGGAAATATCAAAAAACCTGTAGGTAATTTGCTTATTTGTTATTCACTTTCACTTTGTCTTACTATAACATTTTATCCTGCACCTTTAAGCGTAAGTTTAAGTAATCTTTTTAATATAATTTATGCAATTTTAATTGCTTGGCTTGTATTAAAGGTACTTGATGGTTATGGTGTAATTTTGGTTTCAAAACTTGCACAAAAAAGTGAAAAAAAAGAAGTTGTAAATTTAGTAATTAAAATTTTATATTTTGTAATCATCATCATTGCATTACTTTATGTTTTAGCACGACTTGGATTTAATATTTCAGCCATAATTGCGTCTTTAGGAATTGGTGGTTTGGCTGTTGCTTTAGCAACAAAAGATATTATTGCTAATTTCTTTGCTTCAATTTTATTACTATTTGATAATAGTTTCAATCAAGGAGATTGGGTTGAAGTTTCAGGTATAGAAGGAACTGTCGTTGAAATAGGGCTTAGAAAAACAACAATAAGAACTTTTGATAATTGTTTGGTTTTTTTGCCAAATTCAACTATAATGGGAGCGAACATCAAAAACTGGAGCAAACGTCGTATGGGACGTCATATAAAAATGTATTTAGGTGTAGGATACGATGCTACTCCAGAAAAACTAGATAACTGTATCAAGGATTTAAAAGAGCTTTTATATACAAGTCCATTAGTAGCACATGAAGATGATAGTGCTTTAAAATACGGCGATCATACAACAAAATATCGTCAAAATTTAGTATCAATCAATGATCTTGAAGGTTATAAAAATGCTTGTTATGTGGCTTTAAGTGATTTTGCAGATAGTAGCATCAATATAGAATTATATTTTTACACAAAATCTATAGGAGCAAAAGAATTTAGAGAAGCGAGACAAGAATTAATGCTTGAGTTTATGCGTATTATCGAAAAAAATGGTTTGACTTTTGCTTTTCCAAGTCGCAGTATTTATATAGAAAATTTACCTCCGCTTGATTTAAAACCAAAAGCATAAGAATAGCAAAATGCTATTCTTATACAGGCATAACGCGGATATTTGGACTTAATTCTTCTTGTAAAATATTTTCAATCGCGTATAAAGTAGCACCACTTCCACTAGAACACCCGCTACAGGCACCTAGATAACGAATATATACATCAATAGCCTTTCCTTCAGCTTTTTGTATATCGATCACCTCTAAATCTCCGCCATCATTGTGAAGCATAGGACGAATTTCGCTATCTAATACGCTTTCTACTGCTTTTAGCTGACCTACCAAAGTCATTTCATCAAAGGCAACATCGCTTTTCGTTGCATTTTTTAATTTCTCTCTATCCATTTCAGCTCTTGTTTCAGCTAAAATATTTACAAGATAATGCTCTCTTTTTTCATGACCTCCTGGTTTCACACAAGATTTACAAAAGGCACCCGCTTTAGTATATTGAGTGATTTCTTCAACTGTATGCAAATCATTAAGTTTAATAACATCCTTAATGGTTCCAAGACTTACCCTAGCGCATTCACAAACTATAATTTGATCTTCAAAATCTTCAGGGTTAATTCCTTTATAGTGAGCCGCAGCTTGCTTAATAACATCATAAGCCATAACCGAACAATGCATTTTTTGAGGTGGAACTGCTGGAGTTTCTGGATTGTCACGCATAGCAAATTCTACATCTAAATTTGTAATTTTTACTGCCTCATCTACAGTTTTTCCTATGCAAAGATTCACCATAGTATCACTACTTGCTATAGCAGTGCCGCAACCAAAACTTTTAAATTTTGCATCTATAATTTTATCTGTTTTTTCATCAACTAGCCAAAAAAGTCTTACCGCATCCCCACAACTTTCTGCTCCAAAATCAGCCACAATAAGCTTTGCATTGCGATTTTTAGCATCTTCTTCGCTAAATTCTCCCATGTGTTGAGGGTTGTTCATTCTATCTTGAACTTTTTGGGAATACTCATCCCAAATTGATCCTCCAATTAAACTATTTTTTCCCATTTTTTATCCTTTATTTATAATTATTTGGATTATATGCATAAGTACAAGAAATCTTTCTTAGTCTTTGCGTCGCATTTTTTATTTGTTCTGCAGCATAGTCTATTTCTTCTTCTGTGTTAAAACGTGATAAAGAAAGTCTTAAAGCTGTATGTGCTAAATCATGCTCTGCACCGATTGCCTCCATAATAGGATTGCTTTCAAGCGCTTCACTAGCACAGGCTGATCCTGTACTTGCTGCTATACCATTTTTATTTAAATCCCAAAGCATAGCTTCGCCTTCAACACCTTTAATACTTGCTAAAATTGTGTTTGGCACTCTATGTTCTCTTTTTCCAACCACCGTTGTATCAGGCAGAGCCAAAATTTTATCTTCCAATTTATCTCTTAAGCGACGTATATGAGAATCTTCAAAATCAAGCATAGTATTGGCTATACGCAAGGCTTCTCCCATAGCTACGATATAAGGCACATTCAAAGTTCCACTTCTGCGTCCACCCATATGTTCTCCGCCGTGTAATAATGGAGTAAGTTTAAGGCCTTTTTTAATAAACAATCCTCCAACGCCTTTTGGTCCGTGAAATTTATGTGCGGAAAAAGACGCAAAATCAACGCCAACATCACTTAAATTAACTTTGATTTTACCCACTGCTTGCGTTGCATCTGTATGAAAAAGTGCTCCAAATTCGTGAGTAAGTTCAGCCATAGCTTTGATATCAAAAATCATACCGGTTTCATTGTTAGCCCACATTACGCTTACAAGTGCGGTTTTATCAGAGATTATCTTGCGTAAGTCTTCTACGGTTGAAACACCTTCTTCATTTACTGGAAGTTCTATAACTTTAACACCAAGACTTTTTAAAAAATACGCTGCAGCAATAACTGCTGGGTGCTCTACGCTAGAAATAATTACTTCATCGCGTTCTTTATTTAAAATATGATCAAAATATACACCTTTTAAAACCCAATTGATACTTTCAGTCGCACAAGATGTGATGACTATATCGTCTAAATCATTCGCTCCAAGTCCTACATAAAGCTTATCTAAAGCTTCTCTTAAGGCCGGATGAGTTGCACTTCCCCATTGATGAAGACTATTTGGATTGCCATACATTTCTTTAAAAAACGGCAACATAAGCTCGTAGGCATTCGGATCAATCATTGTTGTTGCATTATTGTCTAAATATACTTTCACCTTAATTCCTTAAAAAAAGTAAATTTATAATTAGGATATTTTTTATCCTTTAATTAAATATAGATAATAACAGAATTTTATTAATTTTAGTTTAAATATAAAATAAAATTTTTATATGAGTTTAGCTTTTATTTGTTGCTCATAATATCTTGCTATTTTAGAATCTTCTTTTGAAGTGTGGTTTATAATAAAATCTCTAACCACTCGATCTAATTTTTCAGTTAAAATCTTAATAGATCCAGCTTCACTGATTACAATTTCTTCAATTTCTAAAATAATACTACGATGAATTTTTACATGCTCATTGATATAGGGATAATTAATCTCTCTCATAAAATCTTCTTCATCTAAAAAATGTCTATTAAGCATTACAAGCAATTCTCGCAAAACGTTTTTAAGCTCTTTTGGATTAATATGGCGATAATTCATTAAAGAAAGATTTATCGAGATCCCAAAAAGTTCTTCGTGTTGAGAATCTAAAATTTCATTATGCATAGAAATAATTTTTTCATTAGAAATCATATTTAAATCTCTCATTATATAATATTATCAAAACTATTAATATCGATCAAATAAATTAGATTATAGTTTTTCAATACTTAAAATTATATTAGCCATATTTAAGACGTTCATATAAAAATTAAACCATTACTGACATATAGGAATTCAATATTTTATTTAAATTCGCCTGCTTTTGACGACGATCTAAAAAATGATCTATAGAATTAGAACGTATTGCGCTAGCTTCATCTAATCTAGAAACATCTTGACTTTGATTTTTATACTCTTCTTTTAACTCATTAAAATCATTTTTCACTTGATCTATATAAATTTGAAAAATCGAACTTGAATTTGCAAACTCTCTTAAATCCATATCTTTTTGATAATTGATGTATTGTTGATAAAAAACAGAAAGCTTATCTCTAGAAGTCGTCTTTTTATCAATGCCATTTACATAAAGATAAAGATCAAAACTCATTTTTTTTTCATTATTTTGCTTAATATAATCTTCTATGTCCATTTCACCTTTTAAAATTTTTTGCAAATTTTGGTGCGAACCAAGATCCAAAGTTTCTGGTTTCATAAAGAAACTAAATTCATTATCATTTTGTGTTTTAATATCATGGTATATAAAATTTATCAAAAGACCTGATTTAGAAACTTCTGAATTTTTTGTAAGATAAGGTTTTAAAATTTCATTAGATGAAGTATTGTTTAAAGCTTTATCAAAATGAAAATTAACGATTTTATTATCAAGCATAAGAGTATTTAAATTTGTATTTTTATTTAAAACTGAATTTAATTCTTCTTGATTGTTGTAAATTCTTGAAATTTCTCCTAAAAATTCTCCACTTTGAGTTGAAAAACCTGCTGAAAGTTTTGAAATTTCGTTACGACTTAAATTAGCGTTATCTTCTTGTTGAAATTCGGAATTTATAGATTTTAAAGAACTATAATAGCTATTTAAAATATAAGGCAAATCTATTTTATTATAATTTAAATTTTCATCTTGCTTTGTTAATTCTTTAGCAATACTTCTAACACTTTTAATATGTATATTGTAAGACTCAGGAATGTTAGAAATTTTATTTAAATCTTTGTCAAAAAAACCTTCTTGATCGGTTCTAAAACCAAACTCACTCGCATATGTAACATTGTTAAAAATATAATTTAATTGTTCTAAATGATTATCCTCTTTCAAATTTGAAACTTCTCTATCCTTGATCAAATTCAAAGTAGAACTATTGTATAAAGGATTAGACAAAGCCAAATTTTGATAAGGGTTTGTCGAATTTATAGTCATTTTACATCTTTCCAAAAAATATTGCTAATTTTTTATAAGCAAAAGGTGTGCCAAGTTTTAAAATCATAAAAATTCAGTCAAAAATTAGCTAAGATTTGATATAATTAACATTTTCTGATTTTTTGGAAAATAAAATTTATCCGAAAGGAAAGCGTATGCCAAAGATGAAAAGCGTTAAAAGCGCTGTTAAACGCTTTAAGGTAGGTAAAAACAAAATCAAAAGAGGTTCAGCATTTAGAAGCCATATTTTGACTAAAAAACCTGCTAAAAGAATGCGTGATCTTCGTACAGCTAAATACGTTCATAGTACAAATGTAAAAGCTGTAGAAAAGATGTTAGGAATTTAAGTTTTTGACCAAAGTCATTCAAACTCCCCTTAAGCAAAGAAAGTTAAGGGCAAGCTCCAAAATTTGGACGCCACTTTATGAAAGGAAATAAAAATGGCAAGAGTAAAAACAGGTGTTGTAAGACGTCGCAGACACAAAAAAGTTTTAAAATTAGCGCGTGGTTTTTATAGCGGACGCCACAAACATTTTAGAAAAGCAAAAGAACAATTAGAAAGAAGTCTCGTCTATGCTTATCGTGATAGACGTCGCAAAAAAAGAGATTTTCGCCGTCTTTGGATCGTGCGTATCAATGCTGCTTGTAGATTAAATGATTTAAGCTATTCAAGATTTATTAATGGGCTTAAAAAAGCAGGTATTGAGCTTGATAGAAAAATTTTAGCAGACTTAGCAATGAACGATGCTGCTGCATTTTCAAAAATTGTAGAGGCTGTAAAAAAAGCTCTTTAATTATTTCCAAAAATGGGGGGGGGTAAAAGAACAATCTTGAGTTTCTTTATTTAAATCCCCCCCCCCCGCGACTTAGTTTAGTTAAAACATTTTCATAAGATTTTATTTCATCCAAACTTTGTTCTAAATATTTTCCCGTTTCACTTTTTTGTTCTAATTTGTCTGAAATTTCTTTACCTGAACAAATAAGTTCTGAAATAGTTTTTGAAAATTCATTTGATTTATCTCTTATAAAATTCATCTCTTGAGTGCTAGAATTTGAACTTTTAGCAATAGATTGAATTGTTTGGATAACAAGTTTTATTGCCGTTTCCATTTCCATCAAGCTTGTTTGGGTATTTTCTGAAAGTTTTCTAACTTCATCTGCAACAACAGCAAATCCTCGTCCAAGCTTTCCAGCACGGGCAGCTTCTATACCTGCATTTAAAGACAAAAGTCCAGTTTGTTCAACAATGCCTGATATAAGATTTAACATTCTATTTAGTTGATCAATATTTTTTAAAGAAGATTGAACTTCTTTTTCTAAATTCATTTTTTCTTCACTTTGGTATAAATTATACTCTAAATAATCAATAAAATTTGAGAAATTCTCATTTATTGTTAAAAGATTTTCTTTAATGGTTTGAAATTCTAAAAAAGTTTCTTTAAAAGTATTGGAATTATTATCTAAATTTAAAGTAGTGTTTTTAAGTTGGTTTAAAATCATTTGATTGATTTTATTAATGATTTCAAGTTTTCTTGCTCTAATATTAAGATAATAATATTTAAAATCAGCGTATTTATTAACAAATGTTTTTAAATATCTTGGATTAAAATCATCATTTTTATCAATTTTATAGAAAAATATAGCTACTAAACTTTTAAAAATTTCTACTCCGTAAATTTCACCAAAACAAGAAAATCCTACTATAGGATATTGATTTAATTTTAAATCTTTAATATGTTCACTATTTTGAAATCTTCTTAAAATACAATCATTAAAAATAGCTCCTATAGGTTTTACACTAGATTGTTCCGAAACAAATTTTTCATAATCTTTTTCTATGGATTTAATAAAATCTGTTTTCTTAAGTAAAATAATTTCTTGACCAATTGCTAATTCTCCAAAACCCAACAAAGCTTTATCTGAAAAAATCTTCATTGGGGAAAGAAATAAGTCATTGCCTATTTTAATACCAAGAGTATAATCATCAGCCTTAATTTTTAATTCTTCAAAACTACAAGAAAAATATTCACATAAAGCATCAACTGCATTTACAGCTTGAAAATTACTTAGGTTTAAAAATTCTTTAACTAATATAAATCTATTTTGTTGCTCAGCATCTAGAATTGTAAAAACTGCATTTTTATTATGAAATTCTGAAAAATTTTGTGATTTCATAAAATTAAAACGGTAATTTGGCTTAAATTGAATATACATATTTATAGCATAATTTTCAAGCACTTCATTATTGTAAAAAATGCAAGTTCCTTCGAGCTTATCTAAATCCCCGCTTGCTCCAGCTCCTAAAAGAGGTAAAGGATTTTGAGAATATTTATAAAGCATTTCAATTATCATGCTTTCGCTTCCACTTACTCCATTATGGATTAAATAATTCAAAGTATTATTGATATTGACATTGAAAGGTATATGCAAAGATGCGACTTCATTTTCAATATAGTTTTTTCTTTCTTGACGATCTTTGATTTCGCCAAAGAGTTTAATCTTGTGAGCATAAAAATTTTCTATCATCTCCTCGCTAAAAATCATAAGAGTAATACCTTGGACATTATTCAAATAAGGATTGTCTATAATTTGATTATCTTGATTGATATTGCATAATAAATCGGAGGCTGAAATTAAAACCAATTCGCAATCTTGATGAAGAGCGTTTTTAATTCTTGTTCCTAAATTTTTAAAATCAAGTTTGTATGATGCAAAACCAATGGCTAATTTAGGTTTAAATTTTAAATGACCTAATTTATCTTCTATCTCATTTTCTAAAAAATAAATAGCTTCTAAAGGCTTTGTTGTGATATTTGTGCGTGTATGTTTTTTAAAAAAATTGCTAAACATTGACTAACCTCGATTTATATGCAAATAAACAAATTTTTGTGCTTTTATTTTTCCTTGAAAGTTTAAAATAAATAATAAAAAATTTATTAATGTTTATTCTAGCATAAAAATTTAAAAATTATAAATTAAGTAAATTAAATTTTGGTTATAATATCAATAAATAAAAAATTATAATAATTTAAAATTTCAAGTCAAGGAAAATCTATGGCAAGTGATATGAATGAAATTTTGTTACAAAGCGTTGAGGTTTTACCTTCTATGCCTGATACAATTAGTAAATTAAGAAAATATATTGAAGAGTCGAGAAATAATTTAGAAATCAGTAAAGTTGCAGATATTATTTCGAGCGATCCTTTAATGACAGCCAAACTTTTACGTCTAGCCAACTCTCCTTTTTACGGATTTTCAAGAGAAATTACCTCTTTAAATCAAGTTGTGTCTTTACTTGGAATAGGCAATATTATTAATACTATAATGGCAGATTCTGTGCGAGATACTTTTAAAGTAGATGTATCTCCTTATGGATTAAACACAAATGATTTCATGAATAAATGCAGTGAAGAAACAGCTTTTATTGCTGATTGGCTGAATGATGAAGATAAAAAATTGTCTCATTTTTTAGTTCCTTGCGCCCTGATTTTAAGACTTGGCATTGTAATTTTTTCAAATTTTTTAATTCAAAATAAAAAGAATGCTGAGTTTTTAGAATATTTAAAAAAAATTGATTTTAGAGATCTTTCTTTGGCTGAAAATGAATTTTTAGGTGTTGATCATATTTCATTTTTAGGTTTTTTACTTTATCGTTGGAATTTTGATGAAATTCTAACTGAAACCATATGTTTTATAAGAACTCCTCATGCGGCACGTGATGAGGTTAAAAAATCGGCTTATGCGTTAGCCATTATAGATCATCTTTTTATGCCTCATAAAACATTTTCTCTTTTTAATGTTAAGGCTTCCATTGCATTAATTGAAGAAGCTAAAGCTTTAGGTGTTAAATTTAATCTTGATAATTTTATTTCGAAGCTTCCTAAAGAAATTAGAGAAGAATTAGAAAAAGAGAAAAAATAAAACATGATTTTTATTTTTTAATGAAAAGTATCATTCTACCTCCTAATGAATTTTTAGATCATTATATTTTAAATACAGAATTTCATCGTTTAGCAGGAATTTCTAAAAATGCTTATAAGTTTTGGAAGAATGCGGAAATAGGGAGATATCAGGGAACGCGTGTTGTTTTTTTGCATAAAAATTCTATTTTAAAAAAACATCAAGAGATTTTGAAAAAATGCACAAGTTTAAATGGTTTTGTATTAGCAAGTGCGTTTTGTTCTTTTACTACCTTAGCTCCTTCGCATTTGGTAAAAAATAATCACTCTTCTATATACAAGCTTTTAGAACTTAAAGAAATTTGTGGAATTAAATTTGTTAATTTAAAAAAATTTTATGATTTTTTAGGATTAAGTTATAATCAGCATATTTATATAGAAAAATGTCATTTTTTTAGTCCAACTCCATTTGAAAAACGCATAAAAATTACCGAAAGTATGTGCGTTGGGTATTATTAAGATAGGAAAAAATAAACGCACACAATAAAGCTATAACAGCCAAAATAAAAACATAAATTCCTAAAGAAAAACGCCAAAAATTATTTAAATTATCTAAAGAAAAGCTATGCAAGAAAAAGGCAAGCTGCGGAGTCAATCCTCCGGCTATAGCGTAAGCAATATTATATGAAAAAGAAAGTCCTGAAAATTTGATTTTTGCATCGAACACTTCAGTCATTATTAAAGGACAAAAATTCATTACTCCGCTAAAAAAGCATACAAGCAAATATAGGCAAGCTACCGAGTTAAAATCGGTATCGTGTTTATATAAAGCATTAAAATAAAACAAGCTTGTAATTCCAAAAAATATACTAAAAAATACACAAGATTTAACAATACCTATTTTATCTGCTAAAATTCCACTTATAATACACCCTAGACAAATAAGTACAATTCCACCTATTTGAAGATAAGTTTGCAAAGAAGCGTTAATTTGAAGTATTTTTGTTATATAGCTAGGCATAAGCAAAATCATTATAACAATGCAACCTGTTAAAACCCAAGTGATCATCATAGAAAGAACAATTCCGATTTTAGTTTTTCTAAATACTTCTTTTAAAGGAAATTTTTCTAAAGCTTTATCTTTTTTCATTTGTTCAAAAACTGGAGTTTCTTTTAAAAAATTTCTCAAATAAGCAGAAATAATTCCAAAAATTCCACCTAAAAAGAAAGGAATTCTCCAAGCCCATTCATAAAGTTCTTCTTGGGTGTAAATCTTATTCATAATTAAAAAGACCAAACTACCCAATAAAATTCCGCCTACAACAGAAGCAGTTAAAATTCCTAAGTAAGTTCTTTTTTGTCCTTGTGGTGCGTGTTCGTATACAAAAACCCAAGCTCCAGGAAGTTCCCCACCTATAGCTATACCTTGACAAATACGTATAAAAACTAAAAGCACAATGCATAAAAAACCTATACTTTCATAATTTGGAATAAAGGCAAGAGTAAAAGTTGGAATAACCATCAATAAGATGCTAATCATAAACATTCTTTTGCGTCCAAATTTATCTCCAAAATGAGCTAGCACCAAACCACCTAAAGGACGTGCTAAATATCCTAATGCAAATATTCCATAGGTATTAGACATTTGCCAAAAATCACTTAGATCTTTCGGAAAAAAATTTGTTGAAATATAATTTGCAAAAAATACAAAAATAATAAAATCATAAAATTCTAAAGCTCCACCTAATGATGAAAACCCTAAATTTTTTATATCTTTTCCATTAAGAGTTTTGTTCATTTCTAATCCATTTCATAAAAATCATCATCATTTGAATCATCATCGTAATCATAGTCATCATCATCATAATTATAAGATCTATGATGATCTTTTTGTCCATATTCCTCATCTTCATAGGCATCATAATCTATATCTTCATTATCTTCTTCATAAGACATCATTTCCTCCTAAAAATTAAAATTATAAACTCTATTTTAACTTAAATTTGTTTGCTTTTGATATAATTTTTTGAATTTTTTAATAAGGTTAATAAATGAATTTAACTCATTTAGATGAAAAAAATCGTCCAAAGATGGTAGATGTAAGCTCGAAAAATATCACTCAAAGACTTGCTAGAGCAAGCGGCGTAATAAGCATGTCTCAAGAAGCCTTTGAAAGCATTAAAAACAATACAGCCAAAAAAGGACCCGTTTTGCAAACCGCAATCATCGCAGCTATTATGGGGGCGAAAAAAACAAGTGAATTAATTCCTATGTGTCATCCTTTAATGCTTTCTAAAATTGAAACGGATGTGATTGAATTTGAAAAAGAATTTGCTTTTAAGCTCATCGTTACGGTTAAATGTGAAGGAAAAACCGGAGTTGAAATGGAGGCTTTAACAGCAGTAAGCATAGGACTTTTAACTATTTATGATATGGTAAAGGCTATTGATAAAACTATGAAAATAGGCGAAATTGTTCTTGAAAATAAAGAAGGAGGTAAAAGTGGTCAATTTGTGCGATCTTAACAAAGAACCTATTATTAACTATCCAACATTTTGGGATTATAAAGTCATTTTTGATGCCCATGTACATGCGGGTGAAGTTTTTGAAAAATTATTAAATCAGAGAGAATTTAAATATAAGCACTCTAATGCAAGTTCTAGTGGAAAGTATCAAAGCTTTTTATTAAGCGTTTATGTGGATAGCAAGCAAGATCGTCTTGATATCTTTGAAAAACTCAAATCTAAAGCAAAATTTGTTATTTAAGGAAAAATCATGAAAAACACTTTAATTATTTTTGAAAATTCTTTGTCAAGTCTTAATAAAGAAGAAGCTAAAGATCTATTAGAAGATTTAAGCTTTAATCTTGCTTGCAAGCAAATTATGCGCAATCCTCATAATGTACAAAAAATTCTTAATTCTCTTTTGATAGAATTTTTAACCGTACTAAAAAAACTTAATTTATTTAGTGATGAAAATGTTACAAAAGTAATTAAGGCTTTAGTTAAGGCTAGTATTGAGGATACTAAAAATACTCTTTATGGTTATATGAATGAAGTTGAAATTCTAAATAAGAAAATTGAAAATCAAAAAAACTTAGTCAAAAACCAAATTAGCAATCATTTTTTCGAATTTGAAAATATTTTACAAGAGTGTAAATTTGATGACGAATTTAAGGGTAGTTTAAATGATGCAATCTTGTTTGACATAGAAATGCTTGGAATTTTAAAAGAAACGGCAGAAAGTGCCTTTTTAACTACTTTAGAAAAGGCTGAAGATATAGAACTTACAAGCAATGAAATAGCTAAAAATCTTATATATAATGCTATTTGTGAAGCACATTTTGAAAAAGAACGTATTTTGAAAATTTCAAGCATTATTTTAAATACAGTTTTTGAAATAGCAAACGAATCTATGGCTTATGCAAAAGATCTTTGTTTAGGTGTGATCAAAGGAACACAAGAAGGCATCACTTTAGCTATAGAAAAATTTAAATCTTCACTAAGTTATGCAACCTTTGAAGAAGATATTAGTCTAAAAAGCAAAGAACTAATCGGTATAGAAGATGATTTTATAGAGCTTTTAAAAGAAGAGCTTAAAAAACAAAATAATCCCGTAAAAGAAATAGTTGAAAATTTACTCGAATATGAACTTGATAGTCTTTTTGCTAAATTTAAACGTCTAGCAACTGAAAGTAGAGAACAGCTTATTTTAGTTTTAAATGATATTAAGAAAAATCCTAAAATTAATGATTTTAATAAACTAACTCAAAACAAACTTAATCGCTTCAAACAAGAAATTTATGAATTGGAAAATATGGTCAATGAAAAATACAAAGATTTAAATTCTCAAAAAGCAAAAAAACTAGGTATCAGGCTTTGGGAGAAAGCTAAAAATTTAATTAAAAAATAATATCTTATTTTTAAAATAGGATATTAAATATCTATTTCTATGCCAACAGGGGCGTGATCCGATCCAAAAATATCGTCTCTTATAAAAGCATTTTTTAATTTATTTTTTAAATTATTGGAAATAAAAAAATAATCGATTCTCCAACCGACATTTCTTTCCCTTGCTTTCATTCTATAACTCCACCACGAATACTTTTCCTTAATATCTCCGTTAATCTCTCTAAAAGTATCCAAAAAGCCAAGTTTTAATAAATCATCAATCCAAGCTCTTTCTATAGGTAAAAATCCCGAAGTATTTGCATTTGCTTTTGGGTGTGTTAGATCGATTTCGCGATGAGCCGTATTGACATCTCCGCAGATGATAATTTCCCTACCTTCATCTAAAAGTTTTTTAAGATAAATTAAAAAATCCGCATAAAATTTCATTTTAAAATTTAAACGTTCTTCATCTTTTTGTCCATTTGGAAAATAAATGTTAAAAAGCACCATGTTTTTAAACCTGTGTTCTAAAACCCTACCTTCATCATCATCAAAAAATTCGCATTTTTTTACTTCGCAATCAAAATTACAAAGACTCATAACACCAGAATATCCAGCTCTCTTAGCAGAATTAGAATACATATGCTTAAAAGGAAATTCATAAATTCTTTTAGGAAATTTATCTTCATGAGCTTTAATCTCTTGAAAACCTATAAAATCAATATTTTCTTTTTCTATCCAATCAAGAGCATTTTTATCACAAATTGCTCTTAAGCCATTGACATTCCATGACAATAGTTTCATTTTTATCCTTAAATAAAGTAATAATTTCAAAATCATAGCACAAAAATTATTAAGAAAATTTCTAAATGTTATCGTTAATTAAATTAATTCAAATAAAAGACGTTAAAAATTTATAAACTAACTTTTATCACACTTTTAGGTTAGTTTAGATATAAAAAATAAATTACTAAACATTAAAGATAAGAACTATGAAACCAAAATACCATATTTTTAACAATGCTAAATACGCCATAGAAGGGATCATGGCCTTGTTTAAAAATGAGATGGCTTTTCGTATTGAAATTTGCATCATCATCCCTGCTATTTTAATCAGCTTTTTTTTAAAGGTGAGTTTGATAGAACATCTTATTTTAATAGTGGTTTTAATTTTAATCTTAATCGCTGAAGCTTTTAATTCAGCTATCGAAGCTTGTGTTGATCTTATAACTAATGAGTGGCATCAAAAAGCAAAAATTGCCAAAGATTGTGCTAGTGCTGGAGTCTTTTTTAGTGTAGTTTTAGCCATTTTTGCTTGGATTTTTATTTTAGTGAGTTTGATATGAATTTTGAAAATTTAATATGTGCTATTTTTGGCAAAAAACGTTATGAGCTTTTAAAATTTTTATGCGAAAATGCCGATGAAAATGGTTTTATTATGGTTAAAATTAGCGATATTCAAGACAAACTCAATCTAAGCAAACCAACTATTATTTCTACTTTTAAATTTTTAGAAGAAAAAAAGCTTTTTAAACGTCTTAAAAATGGTTTATATCAAATTTATATCAAAGAAGAAATATAGTTTAATTTATCTTTTTTATATGTTTTGATAAATTTAAACAATTATTTTTCTAAAAGGAAAGACAATGACACTAAAAAATCCTTTGGATATGCACTTACACTTACGTGATGAAAAAATGCTTGAATTAGTAGCACCATTGAGCGCAAAAGATTTTAAAGCCGGTGTTATAATGCCAAATTTAATCACTCCAATCACAGATATAAATTCTTTAAAAGCTTACAAACAAAGGATTATAAAAGCTTGTAAAAATGAAGATTTTACCCCTTTGATGACTTTATTTTTTAAAGAATATGATGAAAAATTTTTAGAAAATGCAAAAGATGAAATTTTTGCTATTAAGCTTTATCCGGCAGGGATTACTACAAATTCGGATAATGGAATTTCTAGCTTTGATATAGAATTATTAAAGCCTACATTAAATGCGATGAGTAAACTTGATATCCCTTTGTTGGTGCATGGAGAAACCAATGATTTTGTGATGGATAGGGAAGCAAATTTTGCAAAAATTTATGAAAAATTGGCCAAAAATTTTCCGGATTTAAAAATAGTTATGGAACACATTACTACTAAGGTTTTATGCGATTTGCTTAAAGATTATGAAAATTTATACGCTACTATAACCTTGCATCATTTAATGATCACTTTAGATGATGTCATAGGCGGGAAAATGGATCCACATTTATTTTGTAAGCCAATTGCTAAGCGTTATGAAGATAAAGACGCACTTTGCGAACTTGCTTTTAGCGGATATGAAAAAGCTATGTTTGGAAGCGATAGTGCGCCACACCCACTGCATACTAAAGAATGTTGCGGTTGTGCGGCTGGAGTTTTTAGTGCACCCGTTATTTTGCCTGTTTTAGCTGAACTTTTTGAAAAAAACTCAAATGAAAAAAATTTACAAAAATTTATTTCAGATAATGCTTGTGAAATTTATGATTTTAAATTTGAAAAAGAGAAGATTATAAATTTAGAAAAGCAAGAATGGCAAGTTCCACAAAAATATGGTGATGTGGTACCTTTTATGTCGGGAAAAAATTTAAAATTTAAGATAAGTCAAAACTAGTTTAAAACTAGTTTTGCTTAAATTTTTTAGCTTAATACTGTTAAAATTTTATTAAGATTATCTTTCTTAATACCTTTCCAAACCAAAAATAAATCTACAATAGTCCATACATATACAACTAATAGAAAAACAATACCTATATAAATCCAAGTAGTTAATACACCTATAACCCAAATTGCAAGTTTGGCAATACCTAAAGTTTTATCACCCTTATAAAAACGATCAACTCCAAAATAGCCAACAAATAGCCCCAAAACTAAACCTATAATAGGGTTTTTCAATGATAAAACTGCGAGAGCGTTTTGTTTATCTTCGCTTAAATTCGTAAGTTTATCTTGCACAAGCGGCAAACTTTCAGATGGAATCTTATCTGAAATCGTCATTAATAACGCGTTTGAATCCATAAAATCTCCTGGAAATAATTTAAAATTATTTTTTATTGCAAATCAAAATATATCTTAATCAGTAATCAAGCTCAATAAAAATCTGATAACAATAAGTAAATTTTCTTTGCATTAACGCGGTTATTCTAATAAAAATTAACTTAATAATTTTTGAATATATTTAAACTTTATAAAATCAAAAGCTTTATTTTTGATTTTATAATTTCAGTAATATCACTTTTAACAAAGGCTTTAATCTCATCTTTATTTGCCTTAACTCCATTCATATCTAAATGCCACAAAGCATTTTCTATAGCCTCTTCTCTTTTTCTTTCCACTATGCGTGTTTCATCAAATACAAATTTTTTAAATTCAATTTTATTTTCTAGCAAAAAACTTTCTAAATCTTTTTTATAAAAACCTTTAAATTCGGTATTGAAATGTTTAAATATAGGATCTAAAAAATCACTTTTTCTATAATCAGCTCAACCAAGATATATCCTTTGTGAAGCCAAATTTAAAAAAGCTTTGAAATCATTTTCATTTTGCAAAGCCGGAGACATACTCAAAAACGCTATATCAAATTTTTCTTGATTTTCTTTATAAAAGCTTTCAAAATCTAAATGAAATGTTTTAACGTTGTTAATATTATTTTTTAGGGCATCTTCTTGCAAAATTTCAAGCATAGCTTTAGAATTATCCACACCTAAAACATTTTTTGCTTTTTGTGCTAAATGCAAAGTCCAAACACCACTACCGCAACCTATATCGACAATATTTTTATCTATAAAATCGATATTTAAATCATTTAATTTCTCAAAAGTTTGCTTTTGAATATCATTTAATTTTCCATATCTTGCATAATTTTTAGCTTTTTTATCCCACAAATTCACATTTATTCTCCAAAAAATTGATAAAATCTCTAAGTTGCAATTTTTTATTATATAAATTTATACTAAAAAACCAAAGTAAGCGATAAATTTAAATCAGTCTATAAAATAAAAAACAAAATTCATTTATGATAAAGGAATAAAAAATAAAACAAATATTAAAGAAAGATAAATTAAAAACAATTAAAATATTTCATTGTTATAAGAAATAAGAATTGATTGTTTGTCAATTCTTATTCAAAGAAAAGATTCTTAAAACCTTTTCTTCTTAACATCTTCTAAGATATTATTAGCTATATCACTTACTGCATTAGAAATAATAGCTGATTCATTAGCAATTTCTACATTATCTTTAGTAGTT
>NZ_NXLZ01000013.1 GCF_005406205.1 Campylobacter estrildidarum | reverse complement strand
AAAGTATCTTTATAATTTATATCTTCAAGATTAGCTCCAGCACTCGCAAGTATTGATTTTACTATATAGAAACCTTGTAATTCTTCTTCTGTTGTTACAATATCTCTACTTTCATTAATCTGCTCATTATCTTCATCATCATTGATGGCTTGGAGATTATTTTTTATATTTGTGATTTTATCATAAGCCAAATCATTAATAATTTCTTTAAAAGATTTTTTAATATAATTTTTAAATTCTTCTAAAACAGCACTAGTCATTCTTTTTTCTGTCATTTGTTTGGCAAAAAAACTTGTAAATTCGTCACTTGGATTTTCAATTTCATTTTTAAAGATATCTTGTATAGCTTTATAGTATTTTTTCTCCATAGCAATATTTAAAATTTCATCTAAATTTAAGTCAGTGCAAATAAAACGCTTTAAATCTTTAATATCTCTAGGTTTAAGCTTTTCAAGATTAATCACTAAAAAAGGTATTTTATCCATAAGATTTTGCTGCTCTATATCTGTAAAAAATCTATACTCGATTCCATTAGTAAGAATTGCAAATTTGATATTTGGATCAGTGTTAAAGTAACGGACAAGTTGATTGTTGTGATTGTCTAAATTTTCGGTATGATTTTTTGCTTCAATTAAAATAAAAGGTTTTCCATCTTTAAAAATAGCATAATCAACCTTTTCGCCTTTTTTAATTCCTATGTCTGCGGTATATTCTGGCACGACAATACTAGGATTAAATACATCATAGCCCAATACTTTTAAAAATGGCATTACAAAAGTCATCTTTGTAGCTTCTTCAGTATTAACAAGTGTTTTGCGTTCAGATATTGTTTCAACGATAGCATTTAATTGATTTTCAAAATCCATTTTTGCTCCTTTTTGCCTAAAAATTTATATATTATAATAGTTTGTTATTTAGTTTTTGGTTAAATATAATCTTTCATTTTAAAAGCTTTTTATTGTATTTTTAAATTTTATGTTTAAATTCTTTGAAATTAAAACCAAGGAATTTTTATGCAAATGCAAGAAGTGATTGAAAAGTTAAAAGATATACTTGCTAGCGAAGGTAAGCGTGATTTAAAAACAAAAGATATAGCCAAAGAACTAGGAATTCATCCTGATACTTTTAATTCTATGAAATTTAGAAATTCAATTCCTTATCCACAAATACTCAATTTTTTACAAGAAAGAAATATAAGTATAAATTATTTCTTTTATGGAAGCTCTCCTAAGAATCAGCTAGAGTGTGAGAATAAATATAAAATTTTAAAGCTTTATAAAACTAATGCAAGTTTGGGTGGTGGTGGAATCAATGATTTAATAGATTGCTCTGAACTTATCATAGATGAAAAACTATTAAGCTTTTTTGGAAGCAAAGAATGTGAGTTTATCACTTGTTATGGAGAGAGTATGGAGCCAATTATAAAAGATGGAAGCATTTGTGTAATAGATAGAAATAAGGCTTTTAAACATAAAAGCATTTGCGTGATTAATACTAGAGATGGCTTATACATAAAACAAGTTTTAAAACAAGTTGATGGAGTGATTTTGCATTCTTTAAATCCTTTATATAAAGATATTTTTTATAAAAATGGAGATTTTTTGTTAATTGGTGTTGTAATTGGAGAACTTTCCAAGCTATGACAGCACACATTCAGCTAAACGAAGCTAATCTCACAGAGAGTGTAAAACAAAGGTTGTCTTTATAAAACAAAAGGAGATTAAAATGGATAAATTAAAAGAAAAAATCATACAAGATTTAGAGAATGAATTTAAGGTTTTATACAAAAAGCTTTTAAAAGAAAAAGATTATCTTGCAAGGGATAATATATTAGAACTTATGACACTTTATAATTTAGGTATTCATTCTTATTTAATCGCTAACAAACTTGAAACAAATGAAGATGAAACTATCATACAAGTTCCTTTATTTGAAAGATATCTTATGGGTAGAAAATTTGTAGTTAAATACAATGATAAAAAACAAAAATATGAATTAAAAAGCACTTTTTGTGAATTCTAAGGAGTAAAAAATGAAATATCCTAATATTTATGTAAAATTAGCAGGAGAAGATGGTAATGCTTTTAGCATTTTAGCAAAGGTGGCTACAGCTTTAAAAAAAGCAGGCGTGAGCAAAGAAGAAATAAACAAATTTAAAGAGGAAGCCACAAGTAGTGATTATACTCATTTATTATCTGTTGTAATGGAATGGGTTAATACGGATTAATTTTAAAAACAACAGCACACATTCAGCTAAACGAAGCTAATGTTGTCTCCATAAAAACAAAAGGAGATAAAAATGACACTAATTCAAAATGATATCAAAGCACGTTTTACTAAAAGATTTGTAAGTGCAATTTGCAATCATGATAATGATCTTGTTTTAGAATATCTTAAAAATGGCATGAGTGCTACTAAAGAATGTATGGGAGATAAACCTATATTTTATGCTATTACTCATGGTAATTTCGGAGCCATTTTATTATTAATGAAATATGGTGCTACTTTAGAAAAAGAATATCTAGAAGATGAAACAAATGCGAGCAAAGAAATTTTAGAATTTTTAACTTCTTTGCTTTAAAAACTAGAGAATATTTTAAAAAACATTCTCTAATTATAGTTTAAAAATTCATAATCAAAAGCTCCTTATTCTCTTTTCTTTTTAAAACATTGTTATTTAAAGAATATCTTACTTTTAATTGCTTAAAATTAAAATCTTTATAAAGCTCTCTTACTAAATCACAATCATTATAAGAAAGCATAAATTTACCTTTGATATTTTTTAACAAATCGCATAAAAGCTCGTGTTCTTTTAAGCCAAAACAAGGCACATTTTTATAATAACTCTCAGTTCCAACATAAGGCGGATCCAAATAAAATAAAGCTTCATTGTAATCATACTCTTTTAAAATATATTCAAAGCTTTTATTTTCTATGCTTGCATTTTTAATTCTTTTTGTATGCAAACTAAAGTCTCTATATAATCTTTTAGGTGCTCTTTGCTTACTCATGGCAAATTGCCCCATGCTTGATCCAAAAGAAGTATTGATAAGATAAAAATAAAAAGCCGCTCTTTCTAAGTCATTTTTTGGTTTGATTTCTTTGTTTTTTAACATATAAAAGATTTTTCTACTTATTATCATAGAATTTAAAATATTAGCTAAACTTTGCGGTTTGTTTCTTATACAAAGATGTAAATTGATTAAATCGTCGTTAATGTCGTTAATCACTTCTATCTTTGAAGGACTTTTTTGGTAAAACACACTTAAAGCTCCTCCAAATACTTCTATATAGCTTTTATGCTCTGGCATTAAAGCAATGATTTCTTTAGCTAAATAGTTTTTGCCTCCTATCCAAGCAAATGGAGCTTTTAGTTTGGTTTGAATAGGTTTAGTAAGTGTGCTAGTTCTTAGAAATTTGTCTGCATTTTTCATACAAACTCCTTTCAAAATAAAATAAAAAAGTAGGCTTCTTTAAAAAGAAGTTATAATTTTTTTGTTAGTTCTTAGAAAAAGGAAGGCTAAGGCTTTCCTTGCTATTACTTTGTGCAAATAAAATCCGCCCAAAGTTGCACACCAAAGACGCTTACTTATCCTTCAAAATTAACACTTATGGTATATCCACTTAAAGAAAAGTCGTGTTTTACATCTTTAATGCTAAAAATAGCTTTTTCTTCAATACCTTTTATTTCTAAACTTCCCCCAGCTTTTAGATTTTTTCCTATCATACTAAAACTTCCTTCATAAGCTCCTTTATTTAAAGCATTGAGTTTTGCATTTGCTAAATTTAAAGCTTCGCTTTCATTTTTCACTCCACCGATTTTTAGCTCATATATTGTGCCTTTATCGCTACCGCTTAATACACTTTTAACACAGCCTTGATCAATATCTTGATAAGAAAGTTTTACTCCTGTATAATCATTGCGATTTTTAATACTAATGCTTAAATCACTAAGTTCGCTTATATCTAAAGTATATTTAATGCCACCTTCTTGCTTGCTGCCACCTTTTATACCTTCTTGTGCGGCTTGTTTTTGCTCTATGATAATAAGGGTTTGTTCTTTTACACAAGCTAAAAAACCATATTTAGCACAAAGCATATAAATAAATTCTATATCACTAACATTGTTTTGAAGTTCATGTTTGATGTAAATTTTGCCTGCACTATTAGTCTTTACTTTTAGATTATTCTCTTTAGCGATTTTTAATGCAATATCACCAAGATTAGTATTTTGCCAAGTTCTTGATTTTTTATTTTTAACATTGCTTGCAAAATTAATAGCTGTAGCTTTGATATCAGTCGATTTTGTGCTATAGTTTTTACTAAAACTATTAATGCTAAAGGTTCCGCATTTAAAAAGTTTATCATCAAAGCCAAGCCAAAGTTCTAGTTTATCGCCAAAAGGGGCTCTTGCATAAAGCCCATTTAGACTAAGACTTATCTCATCGCTTTCATCTTTGGCTTTATCATCGAAGCTAAGACTGATCAGATTAAGGCTTATTTTTTGAGTTATATTCTTATTGTTTGCAATGAGTTTGAAGTTGGGCTTCTTGACCATTTTTATCCTTCTTTTATGTTTTCTACCATAGCACTTCTTCTTTGTCTTCTTCAATTTCAATCTCTGGTAATATAACCTTATCTCCTGTTTTTAAAATAGGATTTAGCCTCGGATTAACCCTTAAAACCTGATCAAAATATAAAAGCGTTCCATAGTGTTTATAAACTACACTATCGAGTCTTTCATTGTTTTTTGCAATGTAAATTTCACTCATTAAAATCCCTTTGTAAGTTTAAATCAAAACTTTGTACCAAAAAGCCACTTCCTTCCAAAAAAGCACTTTGCTTTTCATTGATACCCAAGATGACAAATTTTCCAAAATAAAGTCCATTTGCGCTACACATTGTATAACTTTTATTTTTACTTGCCATTTGTTTTAAAGTATCTAAATAAGTATTTTTATCCTTACTTAAAGGCAAGGTTTTACCACTTATTTTAATGCTTTCATTTTCTTTTTTGGTGCTTATTAAAGCGCTATGATTATTGATACGATCTATACTTGTAATGCCATATTCATAATTTCTTTCAAGCTCATCAACATTTAAAGCTTCAAATTCAAATTCACCTAAACTAAATATCATTTTATCCCCAAATCGTGGTTTGTTTTGCTTTATCAGCATTTTTATTTAATGCATTTAAAACACTAGCTTCAACTTCTTTGGCAAAAGCTTTTAAATCAAATACTCCATCGTTTGAGCTTATATTAAAAGTCCCATTCACACTAACATTAATCGCATTGCTTGTTTTTGTTTCTACGCTTTTTTTGTTTGTAAGTGAGTTTTTTACTTCGCTTTGTTTTGTTTGAATGTTATCATTGCTTGCAATATTTTCTTTTTCATTATCACCCAAACCAAAAAAAGAAGCTACGCTTTTAGCTATATCTTTAATCTTAGAAAAAGCATTACTAAGCCATTCAAATTTAGATGAAAACCAGTTAAACAAAGAATCCCACAAAGAGCTAAAAAACTCACCAATTCCTTGCCAAATCCCCTTAAAGAAATCACCAAACGCACTAAAAGCAGAGCCTATTTTTTCTATAAAGTTCATAAAAAAGGCTTTCACTTTATCCCAATTCATTATTACCAAGGTAGCAATGGCAGCAATTGCCATAAGAACAAGTCCTATAGGATTAGTTAAGAAAGCGACTTTTAATATATTAAAAGCAATCCTTATAGTATTAATAGTAAAAGCAAATTGTGCCCCTGCTAGTTTTGCTACTAAAAAACCTACTTTTAAAGCACTTAAAGCCACACTAGCTGTGGTCAAAGCAACCACTAAAGTACCTATAACTTTACTTAAATTTGGAAAAGCGTCGATCATTTCTCTTACGAAATTGATTAAAGATGAAATGCTGTCCATTATTTTTACCAAGGCAGGCGCCAAGGCTTCACCAACACTAGCGCTAAGATTAGACATAGAAGTGCTAAGCTGTGTAAAAGAGGAATTAGTACTCGAGCTTATCTTTTTAAACTCGTCATTTAAAGCACCCATTTTTGTATTTTTTAAAGATTTTAAAGCATTTTCATATTTGTCTGTATTGTCGACTAAATTTTGCATCATACCTGCAGCACCTGTTCCAAAAACTGAATTTAAAAAATCCGTCATTTCATCTTTTGGTAAAGTTTTTATTTGGTTTAAAAGCATTTTAACTGCTTCGCTTGCATCTTGTTTAAAATAAGCACCAAGCTGTTCTGTGCTAAGACCTAATTTTAAAAACTTAGCTTTCATATCATCGCTTATATTATTAAGATTGCTCATAACCGCAGTCATTGCCTTAAAAGTTCCTACTGCTTCTCCCTCATCTTTAGTGGCACTCACAAAAGCTGCACTTAAAGCAGCGGTGGCTTCTGCATTCATACCAATAAGCTTTGCATCGCCTCCTACTTCATTCATAGTTTTAGCTACGCTACTAGCACTAACATTACTAGCCCTTGCAACGCTTATGATTTTATCTCCCAAGCCTTGCATATCTTTGGTACTTAATTTATAAATATTAGAAAGCTTGCTCATGAAATTAATACTTTCTTCATTGTTTAGCTTAAAAACTTGGCTGTATTTAGCACCAATTTCACTAAAAGCTAAAAGCTCCTTTTCACTTTTTATGCCAAGCCTTGCACCAAGTTCGCCAAATTTTGTAAGATCATTCACATTCATTTTTATATTTGAGCTTAGTTTTAAAAAATTCAAACGCAAAGATTTTAAACTTTCATTATCGGCATTTAAAAAGGTATTGATATTATTCATATCATCTTCAAGATTAGCGCTGATTTTTACAGGAACGCTTATAGCTAAAACACTTGCACCTTTAGCCATAAGCTCTCCTTTTAAAGAACCTAATTTTTCACTTACTTCTTTGATTTTAAGCTTTGATTTTTCTAAGGCATCAATGCTTTTATTTAAAGCTTTAACACTTTTTGTGCTTTGATCTAAATTAGTGCTAAATTTTTTAAGAGCCTCTGTGTTTTTAGCAAACTCTTTAAAACCCTTAAATGCTAAAGATATACCAAAACTAAGTCCTAAATCTTGCATATTTTTCCTTTTTATTGTAAAATCTAGTCTATGAAAAATATAGACAATATTTTAAAAACAAAAATCTTTTTAAAACATTTTAAAATCGTTTTTAAGGCCTTTTTAACACTTGGCTTTTTTGTAGCTTTTTTAATATCTCTTACAAGCGACGATTTTTTAACCAGCTTTTTTAATATCTCTTCATTTTTTGCACTTTTTGCTTTAAATCTTTTTATAGTTACTTTTATTTATGTATTTTTTAAAACTAAAAATTATTAGCCTTAGAAATTTTTAAACTGATTTCTAAAAACTCCATATAATCTTTTATGTTTAAATTCATAATCTCATTATAAGAAAAATGCAAAAAATGAGCTATCAATGCAATAGCTTCATTGCTTACTACTGGGAGCTTGATATTCATTTAATGTCTCACTTAAAAGATTGATATCTTCCAAGCTTAGCTTATCAAGCTCTTCTAAACTCATATTAGTGCATTCGCCGATTATATAAAACGCTCTTGAACCTTCTCCTTTTTGTATATCCATAGCCCTGCGTAACATTCCAGCTGTTGGAGTATTAAATTTTATTTCGTTGCCGTTTGATAATTGAATTGTTTTTGCCATTGATTTTCCTTATAAACTTAAATTTGATCTTATTTTTGCCATTTTATCGACGCCATTAAACTCTAAAATAAGATTTTTGACATCAGCTAAAAATAATCTTTGATTATCCATTGTGATTTTTATAAAATGCACATTGATTTTAATCTCATTTGTAAATTCACTTCCTGCAACAATAGAAGGTAAAACAATAGAAGTGAATTCTCCATTTAACTCAATCACAAAAGGCACTTCTTTTCCTGAACCACTTTGATGAATGCTTGCTTTAAAAACAAGTGGAATTTTAAATTTAGAAAAAGTATTAGAACCAAAAGCTTCAAAGGCTTGTATTCCCATTTCGCTTATTTTAAAAGAGCATTCCATTGCCTTAAAAACTCCAGTGCCATAATTTGCACTTAAAGCCCCTTTGCTTTCTAATACTTCTTGCTCTATAGTAGGCAAGGCGATATCTCTTGCCACTCCTGCATAACCATATCCATCTATGAAACAATTTGCTTGTTCTATTACTTGAGGTATTCTATTAAACATTTTTTCTCCTTTTTTGATTTCGCTGTGAAAAACGAGGTTTTATTTAAAGATTCTTTCTAGCAAAACTCACTATTTTTAAATCAATCCGCACTGATGATTTTAACCAAATCATCAGCCCATTCATCACTATAGATAAGCTCGAGTGTGATTTGTTTAACTATAGGATTATTCATCATCTTAATATCAAGATAAAATTTACCCGCACTGATGTTTGCATCCGTGTTACGCTCTTCATCCCAACTCACTTCATAACCAATTAAAACTTTTGCTCCTTTTAAATCTCTTAAAAGTTCTTCCACGCTTATTTTGATAAAGTAAAGCTCACTTGCTTTTTTATCAATCGCTTTAAAACTTGCTTTTTGGGCAGCAATTGCAATGCGATCAAAAGTTCTTACCCTTGCTAAATCTTGCCAAATCGTATCTTCATCACTTGTTTCTCCGCCCCAAGAGCGATAACCTTCACAAAGTATGCAAGTAGAAATATGATTTTTTCTAAGCCGATCTGCATCACAATCCTCACCAGCCACAAAATCAATAAAATGTTCCACTCCAGTAACGCCATTCATTACTCTATTTGAATAAGAATCACTAAAGCCATACTCTGTATCCCCATCTGTATGAGCTATCATACCTGCGATGATAGGAGATTGTGGAACATAAGCGTATTTTCCTTGCGAATTTAAAATTTGAACTTGAGGCCACGTGGCAACCAATCTTTTAGAACTAAAAGCCTCCATAGCATTTATAGCCTCTCCCGTATTTGTGGCATATAAATCCACAATAGCAGTGATATTCATAGCACTTGCTATGCTTTCAAGTTTAGCTTTCACGCCTGCTTCACTTGAATAATAAGGCGCTATGATAATATCAGGAGTAAAACCTGTGCGATGTTTAGCTTTTTTAAAAGCTTCTATTGCATTTAAACAATTTGTTAAGTTTGTAGCTTCCTCATCACTTTCTTCAAAGAAACTAATAATAATCACACAAGCAACATCTTGATTGTCTATACAAGTTAAAGAATCTAAGAGTCTAAAATCTTGCAAATTGTTTTCTTTGATTAAATCTTTTGTAAAATCAATCGCCTTGCTTGCATTTGAAAAAGCAAAGATTGGCATTTCATCTGTGCTTTCATATCCTGCTTTTGTATAAAGCATTTCTTTATTAGTACCTTTAATACAAGCAGCAATTCCTATAGGTGTATCACTTTGAACCTTAATAGGACTTGCCGCACCATTACTGATATTATAATTAACTCCATATTGTGCTGCCATAATTTACTCCTTGTTTGATTTTTTTGTATTTTTAAAACTCATAGTTTCTTTTGTGTCTTCTAATTTACTAATCTTGTCTCCTAATTCATTGATCGCATTCACTGCATTATTTTTTAAATTTGTATTTAAATTATTTAGGTTTCCTATTTTTTTATCGATAAGTTCATTAACCTTATCAACATCTACTTTATCACTCACTATAGGTTCGCTTGGTTCTTTTGAATTTTGATTAGCACTTGGAATGTAAGAAATTCCGTAATCTTTCATTTTAACTCCTTTTTATGCTTTTACTTTGTGCGAACAAGTCTGCCCAAAGTCGCTTTTTCTAAAGTCCCCGTCCCACTAAAGTGGGTAAGGCTCACCTTTTTATTTATTTGCTTTTTATCAGGCATTTTACAAAGTGAAACGCGTTACAAGCGTGATAAAACACAAAACATTTAAACTTAGAACATCCAAGCAATAGCATTGCTTCTTTTAAAGCTTGATCGGCAAGTTTATAATCCTTTCTTGAATTTGCCCTTTCACATAAATAATCGTGTATTACGCAAGCTGAAAAATATTCACTCCTATACGGCGGGAAAAAGCTCCAAAATATACGAGGGATACTTGCACCATCAGTTTTAAAGCCTTTTGGCACCACTCCATTGAAACTTGGTAATATAAAAGTATAATCTAAAACCACTTCGAATTTATCTTTATCGTATGGCTTGACACAAACTCTTTTTAATTCTGCTTTAGTCATTCTTTATTCTCCCATGCAATCTGATTTAATTCTTCTAAAGAAGTAGCCTGTTCTATCTTGTCTTTAAGCTCTCTTGCTTTTATAGTGTTAGTGTTAACACTATTTGCCATAATGGAGCCAAGCTGTATCAATTCTTCCAAAGTAAAAGGCACAGCAGTATTATCTTGTGTTATCCAAACAAAATCTTCAGGAACTTGCTTAGCGATTGAAAAAAGACTAACAGTGCTTGTAAGCAAGTTTCTATCCTTTTCAGAGCTCTGAAAAATCTTATCTTTAAAACTCACTCCACCTTCTATAGCTTTATCTCTTGCCTTATCAATCTCATCTTTTTTAAATTCTTTAGCATATTTCAAACTTGCTTCTTGTGTTGAAACTTCTTTAAACATTAAAAAATATTCTTTTAGAAGTTCATTTTCATTTGCAAGAATTTCTTTGACTGCTTCAAGTCCTTTGTTAAGCTCGTCTTGAGTGATATCATCAATAAATTCATTGTTTTTATCATAATTTATTTTTCTATCATCACTGACCACTACAACCAAAGTCTTAACGCTATTTATTAAATCGCTTATAATTGAAACGCTTAAACTATTATAAATTACTCCATTTTTAGTTATAATCTTCATTTTAATCTCCTAATTTAATTTTTAAAACATATTCCATTTGGTGTTAAAGTGTTAAATGCGATATTACAGTTAGATGTATTGTTTTCAAAATCAGCTGCATTGCAATTTACAAATGCACCACCAAGCACGTTAATAGCGATTTTATTATTTTCAAATTTTATTTTTTGGCAAGATGTAAAACTCATGCTCCAGCTATAAAATCCGTAATTACAGTTTGAAATTTTTGTTTCACTGCTTTCATTCAATAAATTAACTAAAGCCATATTATTAATACACACTCCAGAATTAAAACCGTCGATTTTAAAAGAGCAATTTCTGTTGTTAAAAATCGCAGCGTCGCTAACTGTAATTGCAGATCCGATTTTATTTTCAGGATTTGGATTTGATATTGTTATATCATTAAGCTTTGGTGCAACACAGTTATTAAAATTAAAAACTGCGTCATATATTCCATTATTTTCTTTTCTAATTGTATGCCCTTGCCCATCAATAATGATATTTCTACAATCGACACACGATAAATTTAAACCTTTAGTTAAGGTTAGATCTTCAGTAAGTTTTATGGTTATGGTTAAATTGTTTTGTTTAGAATATTTTAAAGCTTCGCTAATAGCTTTTTCTAAACTATTAAAATGTGTATCACTTTCTTCACCACTTCCTATAGTCCATTCTATGTTTTGAGTAAGAAGTTTGACTTTTTCTTTATTTAAAGCAAAATTATCTAATAATTCTTGTGAGTTTTTAACAAGCTCACTCAAATCATTAGCAATCAAATCAAGTTGTGCATTAGTGTTCATTTTTTCTCCTTTATATTAATTAATTCTTTGTTTGTAAGCTTGATAATTGAATTAGCATTAGTCACAATAGGACGCATTAATGTTAATTTCATATTTTCTACATATTCTTTAGTTGCCAAAGCTTTAGTATTATCTAGTTCTATAGTCAAATTTTCTACATTGGCAAGTTCCATAATTACTTCAAAAATCAATTCCTTTGCTGCACCTTCACTAAGCTTTGGTTTATAGGTAAAAGGAACAGATCCAACACCAATGAGTTCCTCTTCATCATCAAAAAGTCCTATAGAATTAATATTAAAACCGCCATATTCAGCACCTACAACGCATTCAAGTATTAGATGATTTGGATTGTTCTCATCAACAAATCTAGAATTAATATTGGCTTCGTAAACAATCTCGTTCAAGCTTTTCATATTTTCTTTGGGTATAATAGCTGCACTTGAGAGTTTAAAACTTTTTAAAATTAAAGCTTTGCCTTCTGCTCTGGCTTTAATGATTTTAGCTAAACCTATACTTGTTAAAATGGTATAAAACTCATTCATTAGCACACTCCTTTTAAGCTAAATTTACTTTTAAATCTTTCACTTATAAAAGTTCCAAAAGCGTTAAAATTAATACTTCTTAAAATTCTTTTTCTGATTCTAAGTGGCAAGATTTTAATTTTTTCAGTATCCCTATAAACACAAGCATTATATTTATCGCAATTGCTTTGCACTCTTAACTCAATGCTTTCTAAAACACTTCTAACATTTTTATATTCATAAACTAGTTTTTCAAGTTGTTTATAACTCGCTTCATCAAAGGGTTTATTTGTAGTAGTTACTTTAACTTTAAAAAAATAAGGTTTTCCATTGTAATGAAACCATTCTTCCACTAAAGCTGTATCAAATACCGCTGTTAAAGCTTCTTTAATAGCATATGTAGTTCCTGCATGTCTTTTAAGCATTAATGCCTTACTTAAAAGCCTTCTTGCTTCTTTTTCATTTAAGCCATCAATGCTTACATCATAAGCATTAGCTAGAACACTTAGTAATCTTTCATCGCAATTTAGAGCTAGATTTGTGATGCTAGCTAAATTTAAATCTTCAAATCTTTTTTTAGCACTTAAATCAATGACTTTACTTTGGAGTGGATGATGATTTAAAACTAAGCTATTCATAGCACCGCCTTTTCATAGCTAAGCTCAAAAGAAAGATGTGCAAATTCATCATCAGCTATTTCAATATCTTTTAACTCAAGCTCTTTTAGTTCTTCGTCGATTTTTTCTTTAATGCTTAAAATTTCACTCTTATAAACCCCATCTTGATGTAAGCATTTATATAAAAAACCAAGTGCTAAATCCACACTCAAATCAAAATCACTTTGTAAAGTATTGATCTTTTCACTGATTTCATTGGCACGTGAAAGCTCCAAAAGTAAAAGTTTGGCACTTATGATAAATTCTCTTTTTTTGGCAAGTTCGACACTCACTTCATCGGTTAAAGGTCTTACTTCATCTGCACTTAGATAAGAACGGACTACATTAACACTTTCCTCATCTTCGCTTTTTATAATCACTCTAACTTTTCCAGCACCATTATTTAAAGCTTTTATAGAGGCAACTTTAGCACTTGCACTTAAAGCATGGTAAATATAGCCTTTTTCGCTTCCAGCTGTTGAAAAGCGATGTACACTCATTACAGCTCTTTCTCTTAAAGCCTCGTCGCTCTCTTCGCTTGCTCCACCACTAAAACTTTCAAGTTGCTTGATTTTGGTTACAAAAGGAAGTGGGGTTTGTAAAAATTCAGTTTTAATTTCTTTACTTTGTACAAATTCATCAAGCTCTAAAATACCCTCGGCTTTACTTTCTCCTTTTTTGATTATCACTTCTTCTTTTAAGGTAGCAATATCAGCTTTTTCATTTGAAAAAATGGCACCTTTTGGAATGATGACATCATAATTTAATAAAGTGTTTAATTCAAATTCTACTTTGGCGGTAGGTTTAACCCCTTTTAATCTTTGGATTAAATACCCATTTGCTACAACATTATCCAAATCACTCCCGCTAGCATAATGCAAATAAGTCGCTTTTATGCTTTCATTTATCCTTGCCCTTATAATCATTTCTCTATAAGCAAGAGCTTCTAAAATAGCTTTGAAAGGATCAGATTCTAAAAGCTCTACTTCCTCTTTTAAAAAGCTTTTAAAAAGCTCTTCATAATCCTTTAAAAGTTTTTCATAATCAAGCTCTTCTATGATTTTTGGATAAGGAATATCTTTTAGAAAACTTTGTTTAAAATATGAATTATTAGTATTTAAAATTTCACTCATTTGTTAAGCTCCAAATCTAAATCCTTATAATCTTCAAAAAGCAAAGTAATACTCAATTTACCTTCTTGTATTTTATTAAGCCTGACGCCCTTAAGCTTTACTCTTTTTTCCCACTTTGAAATAGCTTCTGCTGTATATCTAGTAAGTTTTACTCTAAAATCATCATCGATTTTTCTATCTATAAGCGTGTAAAGCAAAGAACCATACTCGGGTCTCATTACACGAGATCCTAAGGGAGTAATTAAAATATCTTTAATGCTTTCTTCTATACTGATTAAATAACTCATTCTATATCCCATTCTCCGCCATCTGCTGTATCAATTGCTTTGGCATTTTCTTGTATTTCCTCAACCACTGCAGCAGCAATAGCTCTCAAAAAAGGCATAGAGTATCTTCTATAACCTCTACCATTATCTTCATCTTGGACTTTTGTGTAGCCTTCTTTTGCTAAATATTTTTCCATTTTTGAAACTAAAGAACTTTGACTGATTGCCATATTTAAAGCCCTATATAAAAATCAAAAATTATTTTTAATGTTTGTAAAAATCCTAAAAAGGTAAAACCCAAAATAAAACCAATAAAAATACTTTTGGCAAAAAATTTTAATTTTAAAAAAGCATAAAATGCCGCCATACAAAAGAGTATAAAAAATACAAGGGAATTAAAAAGTAAAAACCATTCTTTCATATCTTACTCCTAGTATTATTTGATCCATGCGGATGAACACTCCCTGTAAATGCACAAATGCATTCAGTGGTAACCACGCCTTTTCCACCAAGTCCTAAGTCAATACTAGGGCTATCGACTTTTACTTTGCTCGCTTTTATGTTGGCATTTTCACAAGTGATATTGATATTTTTGTTTGCTTGGATGCTTTTATTTTCACAGGAAATACTAATATTTTTGTTTGCCTTTATGTCTCCATTTTCACAAGTGATGTTAATATCTTTAATTACATTAAGTTTTAAAGTGCTTGTTTTAGAGTTGTATTCTAAATGGGTGCCATCTTCAAAATCTACATTAAAAGTATTTGTATCCGTATTTTTAGCCTTATGTTTTTCCTGATAAAGTCCGCGTAAAATCACACCTGAATTTAAATCACCTCTTATAGGTAAAACCAAAACTTGCTCTCCTATACGCAAAGGCGAAAAACTCACAGCATAAGAATTAGATATAGCTTGAAATACACTTAAAAAGTCAGTTACCATTTCACCAATAGCAACCTTAGCTTTACCCTCTTTAATATCGCAAATAATACCTAGTTCATTCATTTTAAAACCTTTGAAATAATTAAATCGCTATTGTCGCTGAGCCATTCGCAAACCACTTCATTATTTTTTGCTAACTCAATAATAGAGCTTATTGTTTTCTTGCAAGTTTGTAAATTTAAAGCCTTTATGTCTATTTTTTGAGGTGCTTTAATAGCCCAATATGTTTTAGCATATCTATTCAAATTTTCTAAAACTTCAATACTAAGTTCATTTTCACTAGCAGCTTTTAAAAATTTATCAAATTCGGCTATAAGAGCATTTAAAAAGATAGCTTCTTTATTCTCCAAATCTTTTTCATCTCTTAAAGCAGCAAGTTTTAAGCCTTCCCAATCAATACCCTTACCAAAATCATCTTTTTTCATATAATATATACCTTGTCTAGTAAGTCCTGTTAAAACACATATATCTTCAAGACTTTTTCCTTGTACAAAAAGATTTCTAGCAAGTTCTCTTTTACTCATAAAATTTTTCCTTTAATTTTCTTGAAAAATTATATTTTTTATTTTTTTTAAAATCAGTCTATATAAGCTTTAAATAGGTATTTAAAAAGCATTTTTTATTTTATGATTATGTGAAAAATTGAAAGGAATAGAGTGCAAGGATTATTGCTTGAAATTAATTCTAAAAATACAGATAAAAAAATCAAAATTTCACCTATTGGAATAGCTCATGGTCTTGATGGACGTGTATTTAAAATCGATGGAGAAAAACTGATTAAAAATATACAAAAAAACGATCTTGACATTGTACTTAATTTAAATCATCAAGGAGGAGAAGCTTATGGCTGGTTTGATAGAAATTCATTAGAATTAAGAGAAGATGGCATTTATGCAAGTTTAGAATTAACACCCAAAGGAAAGGAACTTGTTGAAAATAAAGCTTTTAGATACTTAAGTCCTGAATATTATGTAGATGATGATAAAAATGTTATCCATTTGGATGCTATGGGACTAGTAAATCAACCCAATCTTTTAAACAAAGCTTTAAACAAGATTAAATCACTGGTAAAAATCAGTGAGAATAAAATTAAAAAAGAAAGGAATATAATGAACGAAGAATTAGAAGAGCTGCGAAAATTAGCAGATGAAGCAGAAACTAAGGCTGAAAATTTAGAAGAATCAGCCAATCAAGCAGAAGAGAATGTAGGCAAGGGGGAAGATCCTAGCACTATAATTGAAGCTTTAAAAAAAGAAAATGAAGAATTAAAATCAAAGCTTGCAGAACTCAGTGCAAAATTAGAAGAAGTTTTAAACAATAATGAAAAGGAGCAAGCTGAGCTTAATAAAAAACGCCTTGACTCTCTTTTGCAAAATGGACTTATTTTACCTAATCGCTATCAAAAAGCTTTGAACATGAAAGGTAAATTTTTAGAAGATTATCTTGATGTTTGTGAAAAAGAAGCAAGTATTGTTTTAGGTAAGAAAGAAATCAATTTTACAAGCAAAAGAAAAGAACTTAACGCTTATGAAGCAAAAGTTTTTAAACAACTTGGAATCAAAGGAGATAAATAATGGCTTTTACAGAATTAACTACTGCTTATATGCAAGCAGTAAATAAAGGTTTTAGTACTATTTTTAACAATGCTCTTGAGAATGGAAATAAAGATTATGAAAAATTTGCAATGATTACTAATGCAAATTCTTTAGTTGTAGAATACCAATTTTTAGCATCTTTACCAAAAATGCGTGAATGGATAGGCGATCGTCAATTTAGCAAACTCAAAGGACAAGGCTATACCATTACTAAAAAAGACTGGGAAAGCTCCATTGAAGTGCCACGAGATGTGATAACTTATGATAATTTAGGAATCGTTAGACCGCAAATTGAAATGTTAGCTTATGAGGTACAAAATCATTATAATGACCTTATTTTTACCCTTTTAGAGCAAAATGAAACTTGTTTTGATGGTAAAGCATTTTTCTCAAACGATCATGATATAGGTGGCGTGTCCTTTTCAAATCTTGGAGACAAAAAATTAAGTGCACAAAGTCTTATGGAAGCTAGAAAAAACATGCGTGCCCTGACTAACGAAAGCGGACGCACCTTAAATATTAATCCTGCACTTTTAGTAGTTCCTTTGAGTTTGGAAGCTAAAGCGCTTGAGATCGTAAATAGTGATTTGATTAATGGCTCAAGTAATGTTTTTAAAGGTGTAGTAGAAGTATTTACCTCTTCAAACTTAAAAGATCAAGATGCTTGGTATTTGGTTGACAATACTAAACCTATTAAGCCTTTAATTTTACAAATTAACAAGGGTGCAGAGTTTGTAGCTAAAGACAATCCTACCGATGAGGCTGCATTTATGCGTAAAACTTTTCAATATGGAATCGATAGTGAAGATAATGCAGGTTATGGACTTTGGCAATTAGCATACAAATCAAGTGGAAAGGCGGAATAATGGATAATATTGCTTCAGCTAATAAGCTTAGAGAACAAAATGAGGTTTTAAAAATAGAAAATTCTAATGATGAGAAAGAAAGTTTCGAACAAGAAAAAGAAGAATTCTTAAAAGAGAAAGAAAGTTTCGAACAAGAAAAAGAAGAATTCTTAAAAGAGAAAGAAAGTTTCGAACAAGAAAAAGAAGAGATAAAGAACCTTAATGACAAAAAAGGCAAAAAATGATACCTTTGCTAACTCCTCCTAAGATGCTAGCTCTTACTTTAAAAGAGTTAGCACTTATGAAAAGAGCACAGCAAAACTTAGCAAATATCGATGAAATCACAAGAGAAGTGGTTGCCAAAGCTGCAAAAGATGCAGATGATGTTTGTAAAAATAAAAATGTTGCTAGTTTTATTTGGGAGGATTTTGCATATATTCGTATAAAAATTTATCTTAAAATCGTCTTAGATGATGAAGATAAAATGCTTTTAGACAATGCTTTAAAACAAATACAAAATGCTCCTGTGATAGATCAAGATGGAAATTTAAGTTCTTTAAGGCTTAGAGTAATACAGAGAAAGGATAGATTTTAATGACTCTAGAAAGCACAAGTAAAAAACTTTTAAAGCATTTTGATGCCATAGGTATAGCAAATTATGAAGATATAAAACAAGGTGGACTTTACTTAATGCTTGAAAGCCTCACGAGTATCAATCATCATAAAGATAGTGCGAGTTTTTCTTTGATTTTTAGCTCACATACTTTTAATAAAGATAAAAACTCACTTATTAGTCAAATTGATGAACTAAGACTAAAGCTTTATGAATTTGATACGACAAAAAAACTTTTAAGTAGCATTGAAAGTGGTTTTATAAACTCTTCATTATTTGCCTATAGACTTAAATTTAATATAGAAATTTTTTCTAAGCCAGAAGGAGATCAAGATGAAAAAAAATCCTTATTTTAAAGAATATGAATTTAAATGCAAATGTGGTAAGTGCGAACTACCAAAAGGTGTTCCAAGTGATGAGTTAGTCGATGTACTTTGTGAAATTAGAGGGCACTATAATGCACCTGTTACTATAAATAGCGGATATCGTTGCAAAGAACATAACGCAGAAGTAGGTGGAGCTAAAAGCTCACAACACACCATCGGCAGTGCGGCTGATTTTGTGGTTGAAGGTGTAAAGACTGAAGATGTGCATCAATATGTTTTAGAAAAATATGGTAATAAACCTTTTGGAATTGCTATAAAACATAATTTTGAAAATCCTTTTGGTGGTTTTGTCCATATTGATACCAGAGGTAAAAAAGCCAGATGGACTTATTCTTAAGGAATAAAAATGTTTAGCTTTATTTTGGAAAAGTTTTTTGGTGTTTCAAATATTATCATTGTTTTGCTTTTAAGTGTTTGTGGGTTTTTGTATTATGAGAATCACTCTTTGGTTCTTGAAAACAATCAATTAAAACTCACAAAAGAATATTTAAAAAATGAAATCAAAACAAACAAAGAGCAACTTTTAAAACAAAATAAAGCATTTGAAAATTTAAAGCTTGAGTTAAAACCTAAAGAGGCTTTAAAGGAGGTTTCAAAGGTAAAAGAAATTTTTATTAAGGACAAAAACTGCGAAAGTGAGCTTAAAGCTTATAAAGAGCTTTTTAAAATTTTAGGAGCTAAGCAATGAGAATTCTTTTTTATATTTTTATACCTTTTGTTTTTACAGCTTGTGCTCCTAAAGAGCTTTTAATTAAAACGCAGTATCAAGAAGTCAAAATTCCTATAAAGTGCCCCTTGAAACTTCCTTTAAAGCCTTTTGATAAGGGTGATTTAGAAAGTGCAAAACAAATCAGTTCTTATTATCTTGAAGTTGAAAATATAGCAAAGCAATGCACCGGAGATAACAAATGAAAGAAAGTAACAAATCAATTAAAAAAGATTTTATAAAAGAACTCTTTATAGCTCTTTTATTTTCTAGTTTTGCTTTGATTTTATTTTATGCGTTTGAAATTTTAACAAGGAACTAGCATATGAAATTTGAAGATATATTTATCTATTGCATTTTAAGTATTGTGAGTGTATTTGCTGGACTTGTAGGTATAGTAACAAAAGACAAATTAAAACCTTACAAAGATATAAAAGGTAAGTTTTTAACCTTTGTAAAAGGAATGCTAGGTTCTATGTTTGTAGCTTATCTTGTATTTGAAATAGCAAGTTATCTTGATTTTGGATTAAAACTAAGTGTCGCTTTTGGAGGTTTTGCAGCTTATATGGGAACAGATGCATTGCTTAAGATAGAACAGCTTGTAGAAAAGCTTGTAAATAGAAAAATAGACAAAATGTAATATCTTTGTATTAATCATTTAGATTTAAAAGATTTTAAACGCATTTTAAAGCTTTTTAAAAATACTTTTTTGGATTAAAAATGGATAAGATGGAATTAAACGAAATAAGAGCAAGATTAAAAGCATTGAAATTTAACCATAAAGAGGATAAAAAAGCAAGAAAAGAAAGGATTTTAAAACAAGGCTTCAAAGCTTTTGTTTTTGAATACTTTGCTCATCATATTAATTTTATTAAAAAAGAAAGCTCGCTTTTTAGAAATTTTATTTATGATAATATTGAAAAACTAGAAAAAACAAGCAAACATCTTTGTTTTAAAGCTTATCGTGGTAGTGCTAAAACAACACTTTTGGTAAGACTTTGGACGATTTACTCGCTTCTTAGTAATAAAAAGCAATACGCTATAATTATTTCCTCTACACTGGATATCGCAAGTGAAAGTATAGCTACTATAAAAACGGAACTTGAAGAGAACGCTAAATTAATCAATGATTTTGAGATTAAATTAGGTGATGAATGGACTAGTGAGGCTATAGTTTTTATAAGTGGCGGTGAATATAAAAAAATCAAAGCCTTTGGTGCTGGTAAAAAAATAAGGGGAACTAATTATTTAGGAAAAAGACCCGACTTAATCATTTGTGATGATATAGAAAATGATGAAAACGTAGAAAGCAAAACCCAAAGAGATAAACTTTACAAATGGTTCAATAAGGCGATTTTAAAACTGGTTGCAAGAACTACAGAAAATTATTTGTATTTAGTCGTTGGCACTATTTTACACCAAGATAGCTTATTAAATCGTTTAAACGATGATAAACGCTTTTTAATCTATGATTTTCCTTTGGTATTAAATTTTCCAGATAGTCTTGATTTGATTGATAAAAATAATATCTTAAAAGATGATCTAAGAGGTTTTAAAATTGATGATGAGAATTTAAACAAAATAGAAATTTTAAAAGAATATTTTGCAGATACATCAAGTTTTTATAGTGAATATCAAAATAAAGCTTTGAGTAGCGAGACTGCTATTTTTAACGAATATAAAGTCATAGAAAAAGAGCAAGATTTTGATTTGGTAGTTTTAGGAATTGACCCTGCACTTGGAAAAGCAAAAGGAGATTATTTTGCTATTGCAGAACTCAAAAGAATAGAAAAAAATAAATTTCACTTAAAAGCAAGTGGTTATAAAATTTCTCCAAGCAAAATGATAGATGTGATATTAAAACTTTATATAAAATATTTAAGTTTAGGCAAAGTAGTAAAAATAGCTATTGAAACTATAGCCTTTCAGGAGTTTTTCAAAGATAAATTAAAAGAAGAAGCTTTAAAACTCGGCATAGTTTTAAGTGTTTGTGAATTAAAAAATAAGGTTACAAAAGAACTTCGTATTGATAGTTTAGCTCCTTATATTAACGACGGCACGATTTTAATAGATAGTAATTCAAATTTACTTGTTGAAGAAATGCTAACTTATCCAAAGGCTGCACATGATGATTTATTAGATGCTTCCGAGATGGCTTTTAGAATTGCTTCAAGTGCAGGAAGTGCAGACTATAAAGCGATAAATAGATTACTTAGCAAGAAAAAGTTTAAAAAAGGATTTTTATGAGAATATTAAACAAAACTTCAAGAAAAAGTGTAGCAAACAGTGTTGATTTCGATACTATAATCAGTGCTCTAAATAGTGAAAATTTTAGCGAACTTATAAGTATTTATGATTATTTTAAGCGTTTTGATCCACAAATTGCAAGCGAGGTAATGAAAAGACGTTTTAAGATGTGTTCTTTTCCTATGTATATAAGCTGTAAAGACGAAAAACAAAAGGAATTTTTGCAAGATTATTTGGCTAAGAGTGATTTTAGAAAATTTGTATTTGAAATGAGTGCCGCGGTTGTTTATGGTTTTGCAGCATTTTTGATTGAATGGAAAGTTAAGGGTGTTAACGTTTTGCCAAATCTTAAATACATAAGCCCTAGATTTTTTTCAATGGATAACAAAGAAAGATTATTTTTTTATAGTGAAGGCAAAAAGCTTTTTATAGATGAATGTGATGATATATTTTTACATTTACATCCTAGCGATTCAGGTTCTTTTATAGAACAAGCTCTTTTTTATAATGTCATCAACATTGCCGTTTTAAAACAACTCGCAATGAGTAAAAATATCTCCTATCTTGACAATTTAAGCGTTCCACCCATTATCGTAAAAACTACAAATGCAAAAGATGTTAAAGAAATCGAAGAACTTTTAGTACAACTTAGTCATATAAGGAGTGCGAGTGTTGGAGTCTTTAATAAAGAAGACATGATAGAACTTTTAAATTCAGGGCTTTCAACTTCTACTTTTACTGATTTTTTAAGATACTGCGATGAAGCTATTTCAAAGTTAATTAGTGGACAGGTTTTGGCAGGAAATGCTGTACAAAATGGTACACAAGCTTTAGGAAATGTTCATGAAGAAGTTAGACTTAATGTAGGCGAAATGGATACGCTTTTTTTATCAAAAAGCATACAAAAACTACTAGAACAAATCTTAAAGCTTAATTTTGCTAATCCATGTGATTTTGAGTTCATTTTTGATACAAACAAAGAAATCGATGAGCAGTATTTAGCAGGAGTTTATAACACTATTTCAGGGATGGGCTATGAAATACCAACTGAATTTTTAGCTAAAGTTTTTAAAATAGAAGGATTAAAGAAAAAAGAACAAAACAACGATAATTTTGCTCTTAACTCTTTGATACTGGAAAAAAATAATAAACTTACAAAAGATAAAATAGAATTAAATGCAAATGCTGAAGAAGAAATCAGCGATGAAATTTATGAAAAAATTAAAAGCTTTTGGGAAGAATGTGAGAGTTATGAAGAATTAGAAGAAAGGATTTTTAAAGAATATCCTAATATTAGTTTTGAAAAATTAAAAGAAAGCTTAGATAAAAAAATAACTCTTGCATCTATGCAAGCTCTTTTGGATACAGGTAATGAGTGATATTTTTAATAAAAGTGTCGATGAAGCTTATGCTTATCTGGAAAATAAGGGGTTAAAAACAAGTTTTAAATACCATGAGATCAAAAAAACAAGCACACGATAGAGCCTTTAGTGCAGCAGGTATTATGAAAACAGATATTTTAAATGATTTACATGAAGAAATAAAAAAAGCAATGAAAGAAGGCACAAATTTTAATGAATTTAAAAACAATTTAAAGGATATTTTAACACAAAAAGGCTGGTATGGTAAAAAAGAGATCATAAATCCAAAAACAGGAGAAAAACGCATTATAAATATAAATGCGAATCGTTTAAAAACCATCTATCACACTAATATGCAAAGTGCTTATGCAAAAGCAAGAGCTAAACAACTTAGTTTATATACATATAAAACTTACTGGGTTTATAAATGTGCACTCTTAGAAGATTCTAGGAGTGAGCATAAAAAAATGCATAACGTCGCTATACATAAAGATGATCCTTTTTGGAGAACTTCTTTTCCGCCAAACGATTATAATTGTAAATGTAAGGTTATAGCAGTCAGCGAAAAAGAAGCGAAAGCTAAATACAAAATTTTAAAAAATCCAAAAAGTATAGCTTCTAAAAATTTTTCCTATGATAAAAGAGAAAACACACAAATTCCAAAAGAAACAAGAATAAGTCTAGATGAGAGTTTAGAAAATTTACCAAAAACAAAGAGTTATGAAAATTTAAGCGATAAAGAACTTATAGCAAAAGTTTATGAAGCTTTTAATGTTAAAAAAGGAGATTTACTTGTCGATAAAATTGGTGATGTGGTAAGCTTGGACGATGATTTTTTTTATGATAAGAAAAAACAAATTACTAAAATAAAGAAACAAAATCGCCATTTTTATATTGATTATCTACCAAAGCTTATTAATGATCCAGATGAGATTAGACTTTCTATGGAACAAGATCCTTACTATAAAGGTTTTACGAAAAAAACTTATATTAAATACTTTTATGATAAGGGTGTAAAAGCACTTGTGATGGTATTAAATCAAAAAGGAAATCAAATCAATAATAAAACTATATTTCTAAGCGAAGATAGCGAGTATTTTAAAAATATATTAAGCCAAGGAAAGCTTATTTATAAAAAGTAATAATCAATCAGCGACTAAGCCCTAAGCATGATGTTCCCGCGTCGCATCTGGGTTTTGGTTTAAGTAAAATAATTTACCCAAACATCGCTTAAAGCGACCAGAGAGCGTAATGATTGATTACGAGATATTATAAAAAATCTTATTTTAGACTTTGCTTAAATAAAGCCCAAAGCATGTCCTTTACTTCAGCCTCCATTTCATTTGCTATTCTTTGATTCATATTCAATTCTTTATCTATAGGTAAAAAGGGTCTTGCTACTACTTTTTTGCTTCCAAATTGATGCACACTAGCATAAGCAAAACCTTTATAAGTTGCATTCAGTGCCACAAATGCTCTATCATTTTCTACTCCATTGTGTAAAGAACTTTGCATAGATCCAGTTGCAAAAAGCTTTTTAGTATGCATGATCTTTTGTGCTCTTCTTGAATTTAATGTACTTTGTTTTAAAGGAGCCCATTTTTTCGCATTAGAATCTTGTTCTTTTTCTAAATTTTCTTTACTTTCTTTGTAGAGTTTTTCAGCAAAAATCTCTCTTAAAATGATTTGCTTTTTTTCATCTTCCAAATCTTCGCATTTTTTCAAAAGATTTTCAAGACCCTTAAGAGTAAAACTCTTCATCAAATAAACCTTTTTGAGTTTCTTTTATGTAGTGTTCGGCATATTTGTCTATCTTTACAAGTTCTATAGAAGTAAAAGCATAGCCACATTTAACACATCTTCTAAATCTCTCATTAATATCTGATTTTATTGTTTTTAAAACTCTTGTTTTATCGTTAGCACACCTTGGGCAGAACAATAGCAATCCTTAATCAAGAAAGTTTTTAAGAATTATAACTATTTTTTTTATTTTTTTTCAGTTTTAAGAATTTTCTCTAAAACGACTATCATGGTTGTATAGTCTTTTTTACTAAGATCTAAAAGTGAAAATACATCCTTTTTTAAAGTTTTTTTACAAAGTCTATAAAAACTAAAAACATTCATTTTATTTTGTTTTAAAAGAGCTTTTAAGTAAAAAAATTGTTTTACAGAGCCATTTTGTTTTAATATCACTCTACCTTTTAAATCAGGAATAAAAGACAGACTATCTTTAATTTTTCCATCAAAAATACCCAGTAAAATTTTGAGTTCATTTATGCTTAAATCTTTAGAGCTTTTTACTTCAAACCTTAAGGTTAAAAAATCCTGCCAAGCGTTGTGTTTTTTGTAATATAAATATTCTTTGTGCATATGAATTTTAGCTAAAAGTTGCTTTCTTAATGTAGCTTGTTTAGGGCTCATAAAAGCCCCCTTATATAAAGTTCTCTTTTTAAAAAGTTCCAGCTAAGACCACTTACACGGGATATCTTAGAGATATTTAATTTGCCATTTTTGTATCTATAAAAACCATTTTTATCATTTAAAATATCTTCTAAAAGCAACTTGAAATTCTTTAAAGCACACTCTCTCGTACTCATTTTTATCCTTTTTAAAAACTTAATTAAGCCCATTAGTTTTAATGGACTTGTTAAATTTTTTGGCTTTTTTAAACATATTTCATTTTTGTGTTAAAAATTTTTCATATTTTTAACATTTCAAAAGTTCAGGATTTTCGTGGATATTGCCGATGATTTCATAATTCTCAAGTGAAATTTCACTTATTAAGTCTATATAACTACTATTATACTCTGATGCATAAAATGAACCATATTTGAAAATGATTATATAAGTAAGAATACATCCATCATGATATTCACATCTTATAATATCTCCTTCATAAATCTTTTTGCCATTTTTATCATAAAATCCAGTCCAAAGTTCGATTTCTATATCATTATCATAATTTTCGCTCATAAACTCAAATTCGCCTATTTGACCTTCGTGTGTATTTCCTGCAAATATTCTATTATTTAAAATTGCTATTGTCTGATTTTCAATATATTTATTTATTCCTTTATCCCAAACCCTAAAATCAAAATCTTTTAATTTCATTATTTATCCTTTAAAAAAAACTTTTTAAAAAAGCCTTTGTTGCTTTGTTCATTTTCATATTCTTTTGCAAGTTTTTTAATATTTTCAACTAATTCACTTTTTTCTAAAATTTGTCTAATCTCATCATCTAATCTAAAAACTATGTCTTCTTTTTTTCTACTTTTCAGAAGAGTAAGTGTTTTAAGTAAATTATTACCCACAAATTCGCAAAGTTTTTCCATTAAAATATCTATCTTATCAAGTATTTTTATAGTTTTTGAATTTTGTTTTGCACCAAAAAGATAATGATATTCCACTTCTTTACTTTGAAATATTTCAAAATATTTAGTATATTTTTTTCCATTAAAAATCTCAAGTGCAATAAAATTTTCAACTTGAAATGTTCTAAAACTTATAATCGTTTCTGTTAATATATAAGTATTATCAATTTTAACTGATTTCATTTGTTATCTCCATTTATGTTTTTAGTAACCTCTCGCCACTCTTCATCGCTCTTAAACTCGCTATTAAGTTCTTTTAAAAGCTTAAGTGCTTCATCGTTAGACAAATTAGAAAGAATGGCTCTTATTCTTTCTATTGGCTTGGTATCCTTATGAATCATTCTAAAGAATTCCTCTTGCTCTTTTATGCTTAAATCTTCAAAAAGTTCAGCAAGATCATCAGCATCTATATCTTCTAAATCACTTGCATCTATACTTGCATTTACATACATTTTTTATCCTTTTGTTTTAAATTAAGTTTTAAAAACTTAATCAAATCCGCCTTAGCGGACTTGTTAAATTTTTAATTTTGAATTTCTAAGCTTTCAATCTTTGGTTCTATTCTAAAATTATCTTTTGTAACCCTTTTAAGTCCAAGTTTTACTAAAGTGCTATCTTCAAGTTCTACTATGGCTTCTTTGTTAAGTTCTTCTTTGTAAGTGATACACTCATTAAGCCCATAGCTTTTAAAGGCTTTAATTAAACTTTCTAGTTTTTCTTTTACACGTGGTAAAGATACACTTTTACTTAAGCGATAACCAATTTTGCCAAAGGTAAATTCCTTAGATCTTTTTTCAGCAAATTCATGCTTATTATTTTCACAAAAAGTAGTGATACAAGCTTCTATATATCCAAGCTCATCGCTTAAAACTTTAATCTCTCCTGCACGGCTTTCTTTGATTTCATTACAAGCTAAAGTTACCTCTCCATTGATTTTTTCTATTTGCACACTAAGCTCTGCTACTTTTTTAAGTGCTAAATTAACATCTTCAAAACTATTTATTTGCATTTAAATCTCCTTTAATTTATATTTTTCGATTTGATAATCCCAAAGAATCACACCATATTTTAAAGATATGGCATATTTATTTCTTTTCTTGACTATCCTTAAACCCTTATAAGGGCAACTCCAAAACTAATTCTTTAATGCCTAGCTTTTTAGCAAGCTCAGCTTCCATAAACATACTTGTTGAATTTTTAGCATCTTTGTGTTTGCTAAGATAAATATAATCACAAGCTTTTAAAAGTTCTTTCCCCATTTGTAAAGCTTTGTCTCTGTGTTTGTTTTCATCTAAATAGCTAAATTGTAGTATGGGTGAAACAGGTGTAAAATCTTCACATTCACGTATAATTTTTAAGCATTCTTGCTCGGCAACGCTTATAGCTAATGATTTGCGTCTGCTTTCTTGCACAGCTAAGCCTTTATAAGGTGAGGCTATATAAACTAATGGCATTGTTCTCCTTTTTTTGATGATTTTAGGGTTTTACCCTTTTTAAGTCTTCTTAAAAAAAGACTTAAAAAGAAAAAAACACGATTAAAGTGCTTTTAAATTAAGCACTTTTATTCAGCTTTTTATTCAAGTGAAAATTAAGAATTTTTTGTGCAATATGATCAGGATAAATTCCTTTTAAAACATCCACAAAAGCACCGCTTTCTTTAAAATAAATACTCACACCTCTTACTTCAAACAATGAAGCACTATAGTCTGCTTTTTCGCCTTTAATCATTGTTGTCATGATCTACTCCTTGTATTAAATTGTTTCTTTTTGTTTTTTCTTGCTCTATTAAGTCTAAAGTTTCAAAGATAGCAAGCCATTTATCTTTATTTCTAGGACTTTTTAATTTTTTAATAGCGTGTTTATAGATTTGATGAACACGTGTCAATGAAATACCTAGTTCTTTTGCTATCTCTTCAAAAGTCATAATATAACCATCTCACTCGCACTTAATATAAGCTCATCGTTTATTTCACATTCCTCAAGTTCTGCAAGTCTCAAAGCCTTTTTTAAAAGTTTTGCACTACTTCTAAAATTGCCATTTGTGAATTTAAAATAACTTTTGCCAAAAAATTCATCACTTTCTTCCTTACTAAGTCCTTTCATCATCCACTTACCGCAAATTCTTGAGTAAAGTTGTTTAAGCTCTTTATTTTTACCCATTAGATTTTTATATAAAACCTCGGTTCCTACCAAGATCAATGGCACTCTAGCAAAATCAGCAATACGTCTTAAATCTTCCAGTGCTTTAAGTGGCAAATATTCAGCTTCATCGACAATCAAAATCTTTTCATTTGCTTTTAAAAATCTTGCAATTGCTTTTAATTTAGAGGCATTATTATTATTTGCTTCGATTTTAAGTGCAAGAAGTAATTCATCAAGCATTACTCCTACGCTTGTATGGCAGGTTGCTTCTATTAAAATGCTTTGGGGTTTGTTTTTGATAAATTCTTTTATAATAGTCGTTTTGCCTGTTCCTGCCTCTCCAAAAATAAGAGCGATTTCTTTTTCATTCACAGCTTCACTCATAACAAAACTTGCCATAGAAAAATCTCTACTTTTAAAGATAGTTTCTTTTTTGATTTCTACTTCATTTTTACCTTGATAATTTGCTATAAAATCTCTTATCTTTTTAGCCCATAAAGCCACATCACCTTTATAGCTAGCACTTTTAATCTGTGAAATCAAACTAGCACTCGCTCCAATAGCACGAGCTAATGCACTTGGTTTCATACCACTTTGTTTTAAAAAACATTCTAATTCTTGACTTAATTCTTGCATATTTATTCCTTTTTATATTTTTTATAAAGCCTTTTAAAAAGCTTTTAAAAACTTTCAAAGCGTGTTTAAATAGACTTTAAAAGCTTTTAAAAACTTTTGTCAATATCCTGCCTTTTTCGCTGCATTTTCCCATTTAGGAATTTTGCGTTCAAGTTTTACCTCACTCTTTTTAGCAAAACGTTCCACATCGCCATTGCTTACAAGAGTATTTGAAAATTCAAGTTCTTCTTTAGCGTTATTGCTGATTTTTACTTTTGGTGCTTTTACTTTTTCTAGTTTTTGTGTGCCAAGTTCTAGATATTTCTCCATATTCTTTTCTAAAATCACTCTTTGCTTATCGATTTTATCTTTACTTGCTTTTATAGCTTTATTTACAAGCTTTCTAGCTTCTTTGGCTTCTTCAACACTCACTCCAAGTTCAAGGTCTAGATTGTTAGCTACGCAAATAAGTTCTTTTTGTTTATCAAAGCAAAAGATTTCATTTTGATTATTGAGATTTTCACACACATACACTTCTTCATGGATGTATAATTTTGGATTATAAAAAAGGGTGCCGTTTAAGCTTAATCCTTTATTTAATATCTTTCTTAGTTTTAGCTCGCCACCTAAATACATACTAAGACTAAGCTCATCCATAGCAATTGCATCTTCTATTTTTGTCTCATAACTTTCTTTTGGAGTAGCACCTAGCCGGTCGAGCCATTTATTATTCATAAAATACGCACTATAATCATCTATGCAAGCTCTCATAAATTCAAGTGTTTTAAGTCTTCTTTGATTGGTTTTATAGCCTTTTTTAAGACGTCTTTCCTTTTTAGAATAAAAAAACTCAATGGCTTGTCTTTCTTTGATATTAGCCCCTATGTATCCAACCAAGTTTGCAGTGAGTGAGTTTTGCAAATCTTTAAATTTATTTTCCACATAAGGCTTAGTCCAACCGCTATAAGCTGGCATAGCTTTATAATCAATATTTAATCTCTCTAAAAGAGCTTTGACATTTTTGCTTAAAAATGCCTTGCCATTATCCGAATGTATGCATTTTGGTAAGCCATAAGTGCTAATGTATTTTGCAATAGCTCTTGCTATGCTTAAACTATCTTCACTAAAGCCAAGATAAAAACTGGCTACACCACTATAGGTATCGATTAAAGATATAATAGTATAGCGTTTATGCCAAGAGCACTCCTCACCTTTTAAGCCGTATTTTTCATTAATAAAATCCACTTTACAAATGGCATCAAGCGGACTTGCATCAATCTCTACGATTTCATTAATGGTAGAAGCTTTCCAATTGCTCACCCCAAGTGCAGGCAGATGACGACTTATGGCTCCATCTTCTCCATGTAAGATGATATTTTTTATAAGCTTGTTTTCTTTTAAGTATTTTTTCATACTTCTTAAAATACACTCATAGCTTATAAACTCATCTTTTTTGCCTAGAAAATCTTTCAAATCTAATTTTCCATTTTTTGCAATTTCATAATTTATAATGCGATGGATATTAGAAGCATTAAGCCTTCCTTTTTGTGCGAGCAAGGTATTTACAAAAAGTTCTTTTATACCAAGTCTTTCGATCTCATCTGCTTTTTTATTTTCTCTTTTATCTACTAAAGCATCAAGCCCATGTGCTAAATATTCTTTTTGCCAAGCAAAGAGTTTGTTTTGCGTGAGTTTAAACTCATAAATTTTCTTAGCATTGATATAGCTTATAAAATCATTAGTGCTTATCTTGCCTTTAGCATGAAGCCACTCTTTAACCACAGCAGCTTTTTGCAAAGCTAAATTTTGCTTTTTAGAACTTGCTTTTGCAAATTCGCTTAAGCTATCTTTGTTTATTTGTATTTGATTTTCACTAAGTTTGGTTTTGTCAGTGTTTTGTACTTGTAAAGCATTAGAATTTTTAAGCAAAGCATCATCATTTAATGGCTTGCTTAAAACTTCTTTGCTTAGCTTTGTGTTATTTTCTACAATTGTTTTATTTAAATAATAGTGCGTTAAATCCTTGTTAGAACTTTTATTGTTTAAAAACTCATGGCTTATATCTTCTATATTAAAACCTTGTTCTACTATCTGTGCTTCTTCTTTGCTTAAAGGTTTAGACCAGATTTGGAGAGTTTTACCTGCGTGACCACCACGACAACCTTGTAAATATTTAAAGTATAAATTTTGATACTTTATTTTGCAAATTTTTTTATCATTTATAGAAGCTCTAAAACATGCCTTTTCTAAACTCTTTTTATTTATGTTATTTTCTATTGCAAATTCCTTGCTACTTATCCACATTAAGCCACCTTAAATCCATCTTTTTCTAACATTTCTTTTAATTCCTTGGCTCTACCTCTTATGCCTTTTGTTTTCCCATAGCTCATATTTAAAAGCAGTCTATAGTCACTCTCTTTTAGCTTTTTAAATTTAGCCCAAGTGCGAAGTTTAAACCCTTTTTCATTCATTTGCTCTGTAAGAGCGGTATATTTTTTACGCATTTTCACTCCTTTATGGTATAATCAGCTAAACCACTCTTAAAAAGAGTGATAAAGATGATTTTATAACTCGAGCTTGAAAGTGATTTTAACTTCCAAACTTTGAGTTTTACAACCACCTTTTTACACTTTAAACTTCCATTTTAAAGCTTCAAAAGCGACATTCTTCCTACCCACCCGAACCTCTTTTAAAAATTGCCTTTTTGTGATACAATTCTTTTAAAAGTAATAGAATTGTAGTATAATTTTTAATACTTGTCAATAAATTTTTACTTAAAAAGGATATATTTTGATACTTTCTAAAATTTTAAAAGAATATAGATTCTATAAAAACTGGACGCAAGAAGATTTAGCTAACTATTCAGGAGTATCATTACCAACCATAAAAAGATATGAGGCGGGAAACGATAATGCAACCACAACAAATTTAAAAAAAATTGCAGATGCACTTGAAGTTGATGTATCTAATTTTTTGTCTCCCAATTTGTCTCCCAAAAGTAAAAAAAATGTCTCCCAATCTACAAATTTAAATAAAAATTTGTCTCCTAATCAAACGAAGCTTAAAAAACCGCAAGAGGAGAGTTTTTACTATATTCCTAAGCTTAATATTAATGCTTCTGCTGGAGGTGGCAATGAAGTTGAAGGATTAGAGCATTATGAGAGTGGAGAGCTTATGGCTATAGATAAAGCCTTTTTTAAAACAATTCCGAGTACTAATATTAAAGCTATTCGTGTGGATGGGTATTCTATGACACCTATGCTTTTTCCTGATAGCTGGGTGATTTTTGAAGAAGGCTCTGATTTTAAAGGCGATGGATTGTATGTATTAAATTACAATGGACAGCTTATGGTAAAGCTTTTACAACTTAATCCTTTTGAAAACATTTTAGAAATAATTAGCGTAAATAAAGAATATAAAAGCTACAGCGTAAAATTAGACGAATCACAAATTTCAGTTCTTATAAAAGGTAAAGTTTTAAGGTCTGTAATATAATTTAAGTATATTTAAAAGGCTTTGTAAAGTATTTTTAAAAAGAATATAAAAAATATGTAAAGCTTTTGTAAAAAAAATGTAAAGTGATATGTAAAAATTTGTAAAGAATAAACCTTCACTTTGATTTCTAAAAAAACTTAATCAAAATACTATAAAATAATACTTTAATTAGATTTTATATCACTTTGCTTTTTTACATAACTTTATAACTTCTTTGGATTTAAAACAAAAGAACTTTCATAATCTTTTTTTGTTTGCTTATTTTTCTTTGTTATCCATAAATCTTTTGTCTCAAATATTCTGAAATAATATCCACTATCATCAAGAATTTGATATTTTCCATAATAAATTTATAACTTTTATATCAGTTGAGTCGGATAATTTAGAAATTTTATACGCCAAAGAAGATAGAGGTTTTGCACCCTTTAAAAATGAAAATGACTATTTTATATGCTTAATAGCCCAGAACAATTAATGTAAATTTCAGGATCTTCATCTTTTGAAATTCTCAAATAATAATAACCCTTAGAATCCATTAGTGATGAAGAATAAGAAAATTCTTCATCATTTTTAACATAAATTCTTTCTTTTACTATCATTTGAGGTTTTAAAGCTTTTAGTTTTTTGTAAAACTCGTAATCTTCCTTGGTAAAAATCATTTTAACCAGACAAAAATTTTCAGCTTTTGTATTTACTTTTTTTAATTCTTGTTTTAAAGAACTTTGAATTAAAAGTTGTAAATAATCAATATTGTAAGAGCAATAAACTAATACATCACGCCAACCTCCTACGCGGGTTGCGATTTCTATGACTGATAATTTAAATTTATGCTCCTTAGTATTAATTTTATCAAGTTTAATCTCTATATGTGAAGCACCAAATTGAACTTTAAAAGCATCTAGAATACGTAAAATCGTTTTTGTGATGATGTCTTTTTCTTCTTTGGAAATTCTTGCAGGAACTAAGTGTTGTGTTTCTAAAAAATCATCCGCAAATTCGCCTTCTCTTAGGTATTCTTCTGTAATGGCTACGATTTGATGTTTGCCATAAGAACTTATCGTTTCTACGCTAAATTGTTTGCCTTTTAAAACTTCTTCAGCCAAAACGATTTTATTGTAGGAAAAATCTTTAGCTTCATAATAACGTTTTTTTAAATTTTCTTTATCAAATACCTTTACAACTCCCCTTCCAGCACTTCGATCACTTGGTTTTATGATAATAGGAAATTCAGTAATCTGATCTAAATCTTTTTCATCTTTGAGTATAAAGTATTTAGCATGATTGATATTATTTTTTTCAAACACTTTTTTCATTAAGCTTTTATCAGTAGTATTTTTAGCACATTCGTAAGAATTAGTTCCAAGGCCGAGTTTTTCTCCAACATAACACGCTGTTAAATTTCCAAGTTCTGTAGCAGCTGTAGCAATACCTACGATGTTAAATTCAGTAGCTAATTCTAAAATTTTTTCTTTATCTGCTATAGAAATAGGGTGAAAATAATCTGCTAAATCTTTACAAAAACAATTTTCATTGTAATCAAAAACATGAGCGATAAAGTCTTTTTTTACGCTTAGAACCAAATCTGCTTGTAAATCACCACCGCCAATAATAAAAAAATGTTTGTTTTTCATAAAAAATTCTCTTATATTATTTATTTTAATTATAGCAAAATATTAATAAAATAAAAATATAGACGATATTTGGAAAATAATTTTTTTAAGGAAAGTGATGAAATTTTGTAAAAAATGTGTGATGCCAGATACTAAACCTGATTTGCATTTTGATGAAGAAGGGGTTTGCGATGCTTGTCGTTCTCAGGAAAATAAAAATAAAGAAATCAATTGGCAAGAAAGAGAAAAAGAATTTTTAGAACTCATTAAAAAATATAAAAAACATCCTATTTATGATTGTGTTATAGGAGTAAGCGGAGGTAAGGATTCCACTTTTCAAGTGATTAAGATGCTTGAGCTTGGACTTAATCCTTTGTGCGTTTGTTTTGAACCCAGTATTCCTACTAAAATAGGACGTAAAAATTTAAAAAACCTTAATAATTTAGGTGTTGATCTTATTCATATTAAAAGAAATCCAAAAGTTTATAAAAAACTTGCAAGAGAAGCTTTTATAAGAACTGGGGATAATGAGTGGCAAAACCATTTGGGAATTTTTACTTCTGTTCCACGTATTGCTGTTAATTTTAATATACCTTTAATTATATGGGGTGAGAGTCCGCAACTAGAATATGGTGGCCCAGCAAGTTCTAAAGATAAAAATGTTTTAGGAAGAGAGTGGCTTGAAGAATTTGGAGGACTTTTGGGTAATCGTGCTTCAGATATGCTAGGAGTAGGTGGAATAGATGAAAAAGATTTATATCTTTATACTTATCCAAGCGACGATGAACTGAAAAGAGTAGGAGTTACAGGACTATTTTTAGGATATTATTTTAAATGGGATTATAAAAATAATCTTATAATCTCTCAAAGAAATGGTTTTAAAACAAGTATTAAGCCGGTTGAAACTACTTATGAAAATTTTGAAAATTTGGATTGTTATTCTAATCACGTGCATGATTATTTAAAATACTGCAAATATGGTTTTGGAAGAGCAACGGATAATGCGTGTTTAGATATTCGTTTAGGGTATATTACCAGAGAAGAGGGTGTAAGACTTGTGCAAAAATATGATGGAAAACCACCTAAAAAAGCCATTAAAAAATACCTAGAATTTAGCGGCTTTAGTGAAGAAGAATTTCAAAAAATTGTAGATTCTTTTACCAATAAAAAAATTTTTAAACGCAATGAAAAGGGTGAGTTTTTAAGAGATTGCGATGGCTCTTTGATTAGAAAAGAAGAGTATGTTTTAAAATGATAGGTGTGATTGATTATAAGGCTGGAAATTTAAATTCGGTTTTAAAGGCTTTGGAAAAAATAGGGGTCAAAAGTTTTTTAGTCCAAAAAAAAGAAGATTTTTCTAAGGCGCAAAAACTTGTTTTACCAGGCGTTGGTTCTTTTAAAGATGCGATGACGCATTTAGAAAAAATGGAACTTATAGAACCTTTAAAAGAAGAAGTTTTGCAAGTAAAAAAGCCTATCTTAGGAATTTGTCTTGGTATGCAACTTTTTTTAGAAAAAGGTTATGAGGGCGGAATTTGTAATGGTTTTGGTTTTTTAGAAGGTGAGGTTGTTCCTTTTGAAAAAACTAATTTAAAAATTCCTCATATGGGATGGAATGATTTAGAAATTTTAAAGAAAGAGCCTTTGTATCAGGATATTCCTTTGCAAAATGATTTTTATTTTGTGCATTCTTTTTATGTTAAATGCAATGAAAAATTTATCAGTGCAAAAGCTCAATATGGCGATAAATTTGTAGCTAGTATTCAAAAAGATAATATTTTTGGCGTACAATTTCATCCTGAAAAAAGTCAAAATTTAGGTCTAAAACTTTTAGAGAATTTTTTAAGGTTTTAAAATGTTAAAAACGAGAATTATACCTTGTGTTTTACTAAAAAATGCACAACTGGTTAAAAGTATAGAATTTAAAGATTTTCGCATCATTGGCCATCTTACTTCAACGATGAGAATTTATAATGCACGTAATGTTGATGAGCTTATTATTTTAGATATCGATGCTTCTAAAAATGGGCAAATAGATTTTGAAAGTATAGAAGATCTTGCCAAAGAATGTTTTATGCCTTTAACTATAGGAGGCGGGATCAAAACTCTTGAAGATATACAAAGGATTTTAAATCTTGGAGCGGATAAAATCGCTATTAATTCTAAAGCCTTGGAGGATCCTAGTTTTATCTCTAAGGCGGCAAATCGTTTTGGGACACAATGTATTGTTTGCTCCATCGATGTTAAAAGAAAGGACAGCAAATTTTGTATCTATAGTAAAGATAACTTATTGGATATTGATCCTTTAGATCTTGCTTTAAGGTATGAAAATCAAGGAGCAGGTGAAATTTTGCTTACTTCTGTGGATTTTGAAGGAAAAGCACAAGGATATGATTTGGAACTTTTAAGTCTTTTCAAAGATAAACTTAAAATTCCACTTATTATTAATGGGGGCTTAGGAAAACCAAGTGATGCAAGTAAAGCTTTAAGTATGGGTGCAGATGCTTTAGCAGGAGCTTATATCTTTCATTTTTCTCAATACACTCCAAAAGATGTTAAAGAGGAGTTAGCTAGACAAGGTTTTGCTGTAAGAATGAGTTAAGATTTATTATGTACTTAGAATATAATGTTTATCTATAATGAGTAAAAAATTAATTTAAATTGAGAAAATATATCATTATAAATTTTTATTTTATAGAATTTACTAATGCTATATAAAAAAAATTTTCATCTTCTTTTGTAATGGTGAAATTATTTCTAAAATAAAGTTTTAATGCTTTTGCATTTTGTTTTAAAACACAAGCTTTTAGTTCTTTAACCTTTAAAATTTCAAAAGCATATTTTTTAACTTCATCCATTAAAGTCTGTCCTACTCCTTTTAAATCAGGCTTTGCATAAAGTCCAAAATAACAACTTTGTTGGTTGATATTGATAAAATCAATCACCCCTATGCTTTCATTTTTATCAAAAACTAAAAAATATTTTTTAGTTTTATCTTGTTTTAAGCTTTGAATGAAATTTTTATGTTTTTTAATATCAAAATTTTTAGTATGCATAAATTGATTGACTTTTTCGTCGTTTCTCCATTGCCAAACAAGCGTGATTTCTTGTTCATTAAGTTCGGTAAAAATTTTTAATGTTATCAAAGCTTATATTCCACTTCATAACCTTTTTGCGCAAGCCAATCAGCAGTTGGTCTTTGATTTTCAATATAGCATATGGCTTTAAAATTAGCTTTTAATATTAAAGCTTCATTGATCAAAGAACTTGCGCTTATGATAAGTTTAGTGCTTTCATTCATAAGCTTTGCAATATTATCGTGATCAATAAAAAGTTTTATATTAGAGTTTTCTTCGGCTAGTCTTTGAAGTTTTTTAATGTTTTTATTAGATGAGCTTGTTGCTATAGCAATTTTTTTATTTTGAGGCAGATCGTTTGCAATCTCCATAGAAAGATTTTTTATATCCGTCCCACCCATACAGATAAAAAAATCCCAAATTTTCTCTCTTTTTTCTTTGGATTCAATATAAAATTCATCCCTAATTAGAGCGTAAGAAAATCCACATCTTAGCTCACATTTAAAAGGAACCAAACCTTCATAATCACTTGCTTTTGCACAAGCGTTGACATTAAGCAATATATCACAATAATGAGGGTTTATTGTGTCATCAAAGCTTAAAATTTTAATTTTAGTTTCAAGTTTTATCAATTTTTCATCATCGGCTTTAATGTCATAATGATCAATCACAAGTAGATCAAATTTGTGCTCCTTGATAAGATGGATAAGCTCATAAATACTAGCACTTTGTAGTTCAAAAACAGGATAAGGAATCTCATCGATTAAAGAACCTTCTAAAGGCAAACAAGCAAAACTTACATCTTCGTATTGCTTTGCTAAAACTAGATCGCGTTTGATATGCCCAAAGCCTATTTGAATTGAACTATCACTTCTAAATAAGACTTTCATAATTAACCTTATAAAGTATTTTTGCAAATTCTAAATCTTGCGGTGTATCTATATCGCAAACTAAAGTTCTTGGTAGTAAAAATACACTTGAGTGAGGTTTAAACATAAAATGATTTTCAAGCCAAGCTTTGCTCGTACCAAAGTAAAAAGCTCCAGCATCATGGTAAGCTTTAGTAAGATCTTGAGAGCGGCTTTGGTAGTATTTTTCATCAAACATATAAACTTGTTTTTTTTCATCCAAATAAAAAGCCCTTTGTATAGGATAGTCGAATTCACAAGCACTAAATAAAAATTGACTTTTATTTTGTATAAAATTTTTAAAGGCTTGCTTTAAAATTTTAGCACTGATAAGTGGTGCTGTAGCATAAAGGCAACAAACATAATCATAAATTTGTCCCATACTTTGTAAATTTTGTATCGCATCTTGGATCACAGCGGTGCTTGAGGCGTAATCATCGCTTAAATGAGTAGATCTTTTAAAAGGAGCTTTTGCACCAAATTTTAAAGCTACTTCGATGATCTCTTTATCATCGCTTGAAACGATAACTTCATCAAAAATTTGTGAATTTAAAGCACTTTCTATACTATAAGAAATCAAAGGTTTTCCTAAAAAATCTACTATATTTTTTCTAGGAATTCTTTTTGAACCTCCACGTGCAGGTATAATGCAAAGATTTTTCATTTCTTGCCTTAAAATTATTTTTATTATGGTTTATTTTACCAAATTTTAAGTATAATCATCTTTAAATATTAAAAAGGTTATCAATGCTTGTCAATAAAACTTATGAAATTTCTTCTTGTGATGATGTAGAGCTTAATATCAAAAGAACTTCAAAATTAGAATATCGCATCACTTATGATGATGAAAAAGAAATGAAAGCTATAGTTTTTATATTAAAAGGATATGGAGCTAATGCTGACATTTATTTTTTAGACTTTGATAGAGAATATATCGCTAAAAAATTTGATGTAATCGCGGTTAATGTTTTTTATCATTGTTTTTGTCAAAGAAAATCAAACATAGAAAAATATAGCGCTACAATAACTTTTATAGAAGAAGATTTAGAAAATTTGCAAAAAGCTTTAGAAGGTATCGGCATAAAAGCACACGATTTAAGTGTCCATAATGCGAATAATTATTATCAAATTTTAAATCAAACAATATCAAATTTTAAATCAAACAATCAAATTCCTCAAAACTATCAAGCTTATTTTACTTCAACTTTTGTTCCACCAAATAATGAGTATCAAAACTATGGTATTATGGCTGCAATTGATCATATTAATGCTTTAAAAGATATCGCTAAAAACTATCCACAATTTGCAAATTTACCAAAGATTTACGGAGGAGCGTCTTATGGCGGATACCTGTCTTTACTTATAGCTAAAGTTGCTCCTTGGTATGTGGATGGAGTGATTGATAATTCAGGAGAAGCTTTACCTTCTTTAGCTTATCTCATAGGAAAAGATATAGGAAAATCTGATTATTTTTTTGATGATCCAAATACAATTGTAGGATGCAATGTTAAAACTCATTGGACTCGTAAAGATCCTAATTCACCCTATTATTTATCAGATGAAAATTATATGATAAGGTCAATTTTAAATTCTTCTCATCTTATTGCTCAGGTTAATGCTAATCCAAATATAATTTATATTTCTTATCATAGTTTCAGTGATGCAAATACTCCAGCTCAAGATAAAATAGAACTTTACAAATGCTTTAAACAACTTAAATTTGATGCAACTTTGCATCTAATCAAAGATGAAAAAGATATCGATGGTAGATTTATAAAAAGTTTAGATCACGGCATGAGGTTAAACATTAGAGCTTTATTTGAAAAAGAATTTCCTTTAATGCTTGAAAAATTAAAAGATAGAAATTCACCTATGAAAGAAAATTCTGTCTCTTATCCTTGTAAAGATAAAGTATTTAAATTTAAAGATGAAGGTGATGAGTTTAAGCTTGAGATTATTTAAAATTAATTTTTTAGTAAAATAAACCTTTATCAAGTGATTTTGAAAAATTCAAAATCACTTTTTAATCTTTCATAGCAAGCTCTAACATTTGTTTGATACTTTCAAAATTTTCAAAATATATAGGTCGCATAAAATCAGAATCTAAAGTTTTATTATAGTGTTTTTCAATTTCATTGATTAAATTCATTACATCTAAACTATCAATGATATTATCACTAACCAAATTTTGCATATCTTCATTAACATCAGCTCTGCCTATATTGATAAAAAACTGTTTAATCTCTTCCATTGTTTCTCCTTAAAGTTCTTTATAATAATTTCTATCAATCTTGCCATTTTGATTAAGTTTAAAACTATCTATTC
>NZ_NXLZ01000012.1 GCF_005406205.1 Campylobacter estrildidarum | reverse complement strand
CTATTAGAAGAATTTAAAGAACTTTGATTTTTTTTAACATTAATGTTTAAATTAGTAAAGAGATTATTGCCAAAGCCTGTATTAAAATTTAACATTGTTTTAATCCTTATTTATTTTGGAATAAAATAGCAAATTCTATTCCAAAATTTAAAATTGTTAAATTGTTTGAAGTAAAGTTTCTAACAAAGAATTTTTCTTATCTTCGGCTATCTTTGAAAACTTAGAATCTACATTTTCTGCCATTTCACGAACAGCACTTACTCTTAAAATTGTTCCATTATTAAGTTCTATTTGTGTTTGACTATCCATATGATATTTTTTAAGTATATTGATATCATCTTGTACATCTGTAACACCAGCTATAGCAAAGAAAACTTCAGCTATATCAGCAACGCCGCCTAATATCATATTTGCAACCGATAGGTTATTATTTATATTTTCAAGTTCTTTGGCTAAGTCTTGCGAACTTAAAGAGGTAAGTTTATTTGTTGAATTTTCAAGACTAGCTAATGTTGTAGTATAACCTCCGAGTGTATTTTTAAAATGAAAATTTTTCAACAAACTTAATTTTTCAAAAAGAACTTCATCGCCTTGATTTTTTGCATTTTCTATCACTTCGTCCATTTTTTCACTAATATTTTTAAGAGAGTTATAAGCCTGTTCTTTACTTATTGTTCCTAATTTTAAATAATCAAAATTGTCTTTAGCATAAGATTTAGAAGCTTGAGAATTTAAATCCTGCAAAAGCTGACTAAATTCTACACTATTAGGATCACTTTCAACGGGTTTTGGACCTATACCCCATAAGTAAGTAAATTCGTGATTATATTGATCTACCCTAGAAGCTAAACTCATTTTTAATCCTTTACTATTTTATAGGCATGTAACGATTATTGTAAACATAATATGCAACCATTTGCTTAGTAGTATTAAATATTTTATTGGCAAGTGGATGATTGCTGACAATTCTATGCGTTTTTGTTTTTGTATTATAGATAATAAATTGTGCATACACTAATTGGGTTTTAAAATCATAGGTACCCATAATTGTTACAATCTCATTTTTTGGATCTAAAGAAGTAAACCATTTAAAACTTTGATAGTCAGTAGTGCTGTATTTGTCAGTATCTAAAACTTTAATTACTCCTATTTTTTCTTCGTATGCATCTGGCAACACTTGCCAATACTCTGTATAATTTAAACGCTGTCCATAACTATTAACATAGGCTGAATGATAAGCTTGTCGTATTAAAAGACCGCCCTTAACATCTTTCATCTCATTAAGACTAAGAACTTTAACACCTACACTGTTATCACTGAGTGCACCATTACTAACTTTAGCTAAAAAATCATCCCCAAAAGCAGAACTTGCTAATAAGGCACCTAAAGTTGCAACGCTTAATAATTTTTTGATCATAATTTACCTAATTTCTATGTAAAAATATAACATAAAAATCATTTTATCATAAATGATAATTTTAATCAAATTTTTAAAAGTTCTAATTTCCAAGAAATTAAGTAATATTTGCAGTGAATTTTATAGGTAAAAAATTTTGTAATTCATTTTTATATTTTTCTTTAAATATCGTTACGAAATGTAATAAAATTTTGACTTTTAATTAATTTTTTACAAATAAGAAATAGAAGTAAAATTATCAATAAGCAAACAAAATATATGATAAAATACTTCCTTAAAACAATCTAAAGGATGATAACAAAATGCAAAAAAAATCTTTCTTAAAAGTTAAAGGTGTTATACCTTTTTTGCTTGTAGGCTTTATTAATGCTTTCGTTGATTTAGGACATAAAATTATTATTCAAAATACTATTTATAAAATTTATGAAGACGACACCCAGCTTTTATTGACAGCTATTGTTAATGCACTTATATTATTACCTTTTGTTTTAATGCTTTCTCCCTCGGGATTTTTAGCGGATAAATATCCCAAAAACTGGATTATTAAAATTTCAGCTGGCTTTAGTATGATTTTAACCATTATTATTTGTGCTTGTTATTACAATGGAGCTTTTTGGACAGCTTTTGTTTTTACTTTTATTATGGGAATTCAAGCAGCACTTTATTCTCCTAGTAAATACGGATTTATAAAGGAATTAGTCGGCAAAGAAATGCTTGCTATAGGAAATGGTGCTATCAATGCTGTAAGCATTGTTGCTATTTTGGCTGGAATGAGTGTATTTTCACTTAGCTTTGAAAATTTGTATCAACCTATAAACAATACCAATCCATCAGAAGTTTTAAAACAAGTTGCTCCTTTGGGATTTGTGCTTATAGGTTTTTCTTTGCTTGAGTTTTACCTAGCTTGTCGCTTACCGCAGCTTAAAAACGAAGATAAAAATATAAAATTTAGCATACAAGAATACTTAAGCGCCAAGTTATTGACAAAAAATTTAAAACTTATTTTTGAAAACAAAACCATTTGGCTTTGTATTATTGGAATTTCTGTATTCTGGGCTATTTCTCAACTCTATTTAGTAACATTTCCAGTATTTAGTAAAAATGAACTTTTAATCGACAATACCTTTTTTGTGCAAATTTCTTTAGGATTTTCTGGAATTGGTGTCATTTTAGGCTCCTTAGTAGCAGGTAAATTTTCTAAAAATTATATAGAATTAGGCCTTATTCCATTTGGAGCTTTAGGAATTTTTATTATCACTTTAACAATACCTTATTTTACAAATTTAATTTTTTATAGCTTTTTGTTCTTTTTATTTGGTTTTTGTGGCGCACTTTTTATCATACCTTTAAATTCACTCATGCAATTTCACGCGAGAGAAAATGAACTTGGAAAAATTTTAGCTGGAAATAATTTTATACAAAATATAACTATGCTAGCTTTTCTTGTTTTAGCAACCTTATTTGCAAATTTTAAGCTAGATGTTGTCTATCTGTTCTATTTTATTATGATTGTAACTTTCTTTGGAGCGATTTATGTTGTTTTAAAGCTACCTTTTTCTTTGGTTAGAATTCTTTTAAATATGGCATTTTTAGGACGATACCGCTTGCTTGTAGAAGGTTTTGAAAATATTCCTGAAAAAGGAGGTGCCCTACTTTTAGGAAATCACGTTTCTTTTATAGATTGGGCTATTGTTCAAATGGCGATACCACGAAAAGTTTATTTTGTTATGGAAAGAAGTATCTATTCTAAATGGTATATTAAATTCTTTTTAGATAAATTCGGCGTTATCCCTGTTTCAAGCACCGGAAGCAAAGCAAGCTTAGAACTCATTGCACAACATATCAAAAATGGAGATTTAGTTTGTCTTTTTCCTGAAGGTGTGCTCTCTCGACACGGACAACTAAATGAATTTAAAGCAGGTTTTGAACACGTTTGCTCTAATTTAGAAGAAAATGATGGAATTATCTTACCTTTTTACATAAAGGGACTCTGGGGAAGCTCTTTTTCTAGAAGCGATGAAGAATTTTCAGCTAGAAATAAAACTTTAAGTAAAAGAAGAATAGCCATTGCCTTTGGAAAAGCAATGTCTTTAAATTCAAAAAGAGATGAAGTTAAGGCTAAGGTTTTTGAGCTTTCTTTTATGGCTTGGAAATCTCAATGCGAGGCAATGCATACTATAGCAAGAGTTTGGATTAGTACTGCAAAAAGAAATCTTAGCAATATTGCTATTATAGATACTATAGCAGGTGCAATTACTTATAGAAAAATGTTAAGTCTTAGTTTGATTTTGAGCACTTTTATAAGAGAAAATACCGAAAAATTAAATATTCGCTTTGAACGCGGAAGTTATGCTCCTAAAGAAGAATGTATAGGAATTCTACTTCCTGCCTCTTTTGCAAGTTCTTTAGTAAATCTTTCAGTACTTATTGCACAAAAAGTTGTGGTAAATCTTAATTTTACAGCTGGAGAAAAAGCTTTAAAAGCAGCAATTGAAAATGCACAAATTTCACAAATTTATACTTCTAGAAAGTTTTTAGAAAAATTAGAAAACAAAGGAATTTCCCTAAACTTTGGAGAAAATATACATTTAATTTATATGGAAGATATAGTAGAAAACTTCAAAAAACAAAAAAGTAAAGTCATAAGAACAATGATAATGGTAAGCATTTTACCATCTTGTATTTTAAAAGCTATATTTACCCCTTCTAAAAACAATCTCGCTATAGCAGCTATACTCTTTAGCAGTGGTAGCGAAGGTGCTCCAAAAGGCGTTATGCTAAATAATAGAAACATTTTAAGCAATATCGCTCAAATTTCTGATGTTTTATGTACAAAAAATAGCGATGTTATGCTTTCATCTTTACCGCCTTTCCACGCTTTTGGACTTACAGTTACGACATTTTTACCTTTGCTTGAAGGAATTAAAAGCATCACTTTTGCAGATCCAACAGATGCCCTAGGTATAGCCAAAGCCATCGCTAAAAATAACGTAACGATAATGTGTGGAACTTCTACATTTTTAGGAATTTACGCAAGAAATAAAAAATTAGATGCATTAATGTTTGAAAGCTTAAGGATCGTCGTTTCGGGTGCTGAAAAACTTAAAAATGAAGTAAGAACTGCCTTTGAAATGAAATTTAAAAAGACTATTTTTGAAGGATATGGAGCCACAGAGACAACTCCTGTAGCAAGTGTAAATCTTCCAAATCGCTTTGATGTTGATTATTGGCTCATACATCGTGCAAGCAAAGAAGGAAGTGTGGGTATGCCTTTGCCAGGAACTGCGATAAGAATCGTAGATCCAAATACTTATGAAATTCTTAAAACAAATGAAGATGGACTTATACTCATAGGTGGCCATCAAGTTATGGTGGGTTATCTTAATAATAAAGAAAAAACCGATGAAGTGATCAAAGAAATTGATGGCATTAGATGGTATAACACGGGCGATAAAGGACATTTAGATGAAGATGGCTTCTTATATATAGTCGATCGTTATTCTCGTTTTGCAAAAATCGGCGGCGAGATGATTTCTCTTGGAACTTTAGAAGAAGAAATAGCCAAATTTATCAATACTGAAGTGGTTAAATTTTGTGCTATAGCCTTAGAAGATGAAAAAAAAGGCGAACAAATAGTTTTACTTGTCGAATGCAATGATGAATTTTTTGAAGGGATATGTGAAGCTATAAAGAGTTCTAATACGCCCGCTATTTTTAAGCCAAGTCGTTATTTTAAAGTGGAAAAAATTCCTGTTTTAGGTTCTGGAAAAGTAGATCTAAAAGGAGCGAAAGAACTCGCAAAAGATTTAGTTTAAAAATTTTAAAAAGAGAATTGATACATGTCATTCTCTTTGTTTTCATCGAAATAAATTAATTTTGATATTTTTTATATATTCTTTGAGTTCATTTTCTCTTACTTCTTGAAGTTTTATACCTAATGCTTTTCCAAAAAATCCAATATTTATAAGATCTTGCGTTACAATTTTACTCTCAAATTTATTTTCATAAAGTTTAAGTTTTTTAGCTTGCTCTACTCTTTTTTCATTCCAAAGTCCAAGCCATTTTTTTAAAGGCATATCAAAAGCGATTCTTGCTAACTCAAAGTCATCTATATCATCGAGATAGAAGACTTGATTTACTTTTTTTAAATATTCTTTTTTTAATTTAGTTTTTTTGAAAAATACTTCTTTATCTAGTTCAAAAAAATTAAGATACAGATATAAAAATAAAGCCTCATCTTTAATGATCTTTCTAGCTTCTTTAAGTAAATTTTGAAATTCTAAACTTTTAAAATCACTTTTAAAGTCAAAAATTTCTTTTTCTAAGTGAAGTTCTTGTAAATATTTGTATCCGACTTCAAGTTTAGAGCTTTTAAAGAATTTATAAAGCTCAATATTGATTCTATCTTGACTTAAATCTTTTATATCCATATTTTGCATCAAATTTAAAGTTTCATTGGCTATTTTAAAATCAAATCTTGAAGCAAAAACAATGGCTCTTAAAATCCTTAAACTATCTTCTTGAAAACTTTTCTCATCAATGTGCCTTAAAATTCCTTGTTTTAAATCCTGTAAGCCATTATAAAAATCTAAAAATTCTCCACTAAAAATATTAATCATCAAAGCATTTATAGTAAAATCTCGTCTTTTTGCACCTAGTTTTTCATCATTGCAAATTTTTACTTCAAAGCCTGTGTGTCCATAGGATATTTTATTTTCTGTTCTAGCGAGTGCTAAATCAAAATTTTTAAATTTATAAACAAAAAAACTTTTACCAAAACCTTTTGCACCCAATTTTTGCATAATAGCATCAAATTGTTTTGCATCAATGTCGTAAATTTCAATATCATAATCAAAAAGTTCTAAACCCAAAAGCATATCTCTGACGCTACCACCTACTAAATAAGCCCTTTGGGTGTAAGGTTTTAAAAAATTTGCAATAAAAGCTAAATCGGAGTTATTTTTTAAGTCTATCTTCGATATTTGCAAGTAAAAACTCTAAAAAGTTGGTTGTGAGATTAAGTCTTGATTCCAAATCTTCTTTTTTTACACTATTTAAACCTTCAAAAAGGACTAATATACGTTCTCTAAGATTTTTAAAAAATATATCTTCATTAAATTTACTCGTTTTAGCATCTATAGTTTTATTTTCTAAAACCGATGGAATCATGGTTTCGTTTTCAATAGTCTCTTGTAATATTTGTTCTTCCAGTTTCACCATAGAAATTTTATCTTCTAAAACACTATGTGCTTCTTCAACAACCAACTCATCAGCTTCTTTAAACGGCTTATCTTGTTTAATCTCCTCTTCTTGTTCTTTTAAAATTTTATCTTGTCTTTGTTGTTCTTCCATAATAGAACTAACTTCACTTATAGTTTTTTTTGCTAAATCTTCTAAATTCATATTTTTACCAACCATCTTTTAAATTCATTGATTTCTTCATTGCTCTTCATATTAATAAAAAAATCAAGCATTTGAGTATTTAAATCTTTATGTTTAGATTTCAATCCGCTAAGACGACGCACAGCATTAATTGCATTTTGATTATTAGGATCTTCTTTCAAAATATTTTTATAGATTTCCAACGCCTCATTTTTAAGTCCCTGTGCTTCATAAATAGATGCTTCAGTAACCGTATTTTTCATCATTTTTCCTAATTATTTTTCTTAATTTTAGCAAAAAGCATTTTAACTTATCTTTAATTAAGTATTATACTAATGCCTAAAATAGCAATGCACAAAGCACTTAACTTGTTTAATTTATTTAAATGTCTATTCATAAAAACTCTAAAAAAGCTTCCACCTAAAGCATACAAGCTTAATGAACAAAATTCTATAAATAAAATAATACTTGCTAAAACCAATAAACTTGTATGAAATTTTAAAAAAGAAGGTAGGATAGAAAGGATAAAAATCCAAGTTTTAGGATTTGTAATAGAAGTCATAAATCCTTGCAATGCTAGTGAAAATTTTTCCTTTTTTGTAATCTTTTTTTCGCTAACTTGACAATGAGTTCGAAATAAAACAAAGGCTATATAAAAAAGATATAAAGCTCCACAAATTTTAAAAATTTTAAACAATAATTCATATTGTGCAAGCATATTCGCTCCAAAAGCACAACAAATTATGATAATGCCTAATCCAAATAACTCTCCAAACATCATCCATAGAGCATTTTTATATCCTAAAGAAAGCCCTAATGAAAAAGCTAAATTCATACAAAGCCCAGGTAGCAAGGAAACACAGGAAAAAGTAAAAATAAAAAATAAATAATCCATACTCAAAAATTTATGATTTAGGTTTAAAAAGTTGATCTAAATACTTTTTCTTTTCTTGTTCTAAGCTTGGATTAGACTCTTGTTTTAGTTCAAGTTTTGCTTTTGCCTTACTATTTTCATCACCAAAATAAAGATAATCAATTCCAAAAAGTATAGCCACAATTAACAACAAAGGAATTAAGAAAATCATTTTTTATCCTTATGAAAATTTATTAAAAATATTACCATAATATTTTATATTTTCAGCACTTTCATTTTTCTCTATAGTTTCTATCGCGCCACTATCTATAGCTTTTTGTATATCTTCATCTAAATCTTGATATGAAAAAACCATGTTAATACTAACAATATTTGGCAGTTGCTCCAACATCTTATAAGATTTTAATTCTTCTTCTAAACTTTCACTCTCTATTACAACAATTATTTTCTCACCTTCGCAAAGCTCTACTGAACAAAATGGAATTTTAGATATTTTTTCTTTTAAATTGGATATTTCTTCTTTTTTTACCATAATCAAAACACTAGAGAGATTCATCCACACTCCTAAATAATATTTTATCACCAAAACCAGAAATTATAAATTCATTTTCATTAATAAAGATAATAAATTCGCTCATCATTCCTGCATTGTGAAATTTAGCTATAGAATTAAAATTATTTGTATTAAAAATTTCACTAATCTCAGCTTCGTTATCACTATAAATTGCAAATTTTCCGCTAGGACTTAAGGCGCAAGTATATATCAAAAAATCTTTTTGTAAAAAATACTGCTTATTGTTTTTAACTATACCTAAACGTCTATCTGTTCCACAACTTAATATAATATTTTTCTTAAAATCAACTTGATAAATATTATCCTTATGTATTTCATCGTAATTTTTCAATATCTTCCATTTTTTCAAATCAAAAAGTTTTACTTCTCCGCTTTCAAAACCCGCAACAAGTTGGGTTTTATCTTCATTTAAAACAGCATCGCTCAAGCTAGAGTGAGAAAATTGAAATTCTTTTATTTTTTTTAAATTATGATCTACTAAAATGATTTCAGAATCCAAAAGCACGAAAAGAAAAGTATTGTTGTCTATAAAAAAAACCTTTTTTACGCTTTGTTCTTGAAGTTTTTTGATTGTTAGTTTTTTATTGTAAAAGCTTAAATTTTTATTTCCAAAATCTCCTTCACTAAGGATTAAAAGCGTATTGTGATTTAAATCTATGTTATAGATTTTGGCAAAATTATCTCCGTAATAATCTTTGATTTTTGGTAAAGATAAAAGCTTTTTTAAGCTTTTATCTTGAATATTGTATTTTAATATTTCACCTTTTTCTGTACCTATATATAAATTTTGTTCGCCTAATTTTAGAGCAGTAATGTTAGAGTTTATCTTTAACTCATAGGCATAAGAAAAAAGGTAGAAAAAACTTAAAATACAAAATATTTTTTTCATTTATATTTATTTTACACCTTCATTAATTACATCAATAAGATTAGAATGATTTTTTAATTTATCATTTTTAAATTCAGGTTTAAAGCTATTACCTACTAAAGGTTTAGCATCGCTTTGTGGGACATGACATTGAGTACAGTTAAAACGCGTATCGCTGATAGCATTTCCTGTCTTTTTATTGCGTCTAAAATCATAATAATGACTTGCTGGAAGAGGAGTAGCCCCTACATCTTTAGCAATAGCTTTATCATGACAACTTAAACAAGTATTATTATCCTTTGTTATAGGAAGCATATCTTCAATAGCATGTGGAATAAGCGGAGGTGCGTTTTCATAAGATCGCTCAAAGCGATGTGATTCACCTGGTTGCAAATTTGTATAATTTGCCTCGATTAAAGAAACTTTATTTTCATTTTCTAAACCCGCTTTTCTAAGTCCAAATTGATTAGAATTTAAATCATTATTAACTCCACAAGCAGCCAAAAAAACTGAAACAGCTAAAACTATTTTCTTTTTCATTATTTTTTCCTTAAGTTAAAAATATTAAAATTTAAAGCATTGTCGTTACATACTTCTATACAACGCCCACATCTTATACATTCTCCAGAATTTACACTCGTGCTTTCTCTTCCTATCATCCAAAGAACTTGTTTTTCAGGACAAATCGAAACACAATGGTAACATTTAGTGCAATTTTTACTATCATGTTTGATTTTTAGCCAAGCAAAACGAGAAATTAAAGCGTAAAAAGCTCCTAAAGGACAAAGATGAGAACAAATCGCTCTAGGACTTAAAAATGCATCTATGCAAAAAATTACAAACGCTATAAAAATCCAAGAAGCGGTACCAAAAATAATCCCTCTGTGAATGATACCTATATAAGAAAAACTTTCAAATATAGGCAATGACAGCATAAAAGAAAGGATTAAAACCAAAAACAAAATGTAATAACGTAAATTTTTGTTTAAAATTAAAAATTTACTATTTTTAAAATTTGCTTTAGAACGCACAAAGGCGGCAAAGTCCGTAATCATATTTACAGGGCAAATCCACGCACAAAAAACTCTACCTAAAAATATTCCATAAAGCATTAAAACCAGCAAAGCACCCAAAAGTGCCATTAAGTCTATACTAAAACTTGCTAAAAAAATTTGCAATACCGCAAAAGGATCACTTAGGGGTATAAAATTAAAAAGTTTAGATGAACTTAAATTTCCTTTTAAAATAAAATCTGTAAATTTAAAGCTAAAAAGAGCTAAGATTCCGATTTGAACTACACGCCTAGCGATTAAATATCTCACAAATCATCTCCATTATTAAGATAATCTTGAGCTTTTTTAGTATTAAAATGTTTTGAAGTGTCAGCTTGCTCTATGCGTTTTTCATCATTTTTATCCCAACCTTTTACATAATGGGCACCCGCCTTGCCTAAAACATATTCTCGTGGTAAAACACGAATGGCTGGTTCTTCGGTAACACAAGCAAGCTCACAAAGCCCACATCCAACACATACTTCATTATCCACTACAGGAACTAAAAAAGCATGCTTTGCAGTTCTTTCATTTCTTTTATATTCTAGTTTTAAGGCTCTATCGATTAAAGGACAAGCTCTTTGACAAGCATCACACTGCAATCCCCAAAAAGAAATACAAGTTGAAGAATCCACTACTGCAATACCTATTTTTAAAGATTCTATACCCTGCTCTAAATGTTTTTTATCTAAAGCATCTGTTGGGCATTCCTTTATACAAGGAATATCTTTGCAAAGATAACAAGGAATTTCTCTAGCTTTAAAAAAAGGCGTACCTGTTTTTGGGCTATCTAATAAACTCGCAAGTTTTAAAGTATTCCAAGGACAAGCTTTAACACAAAGTCCACAGCGAATACATTTGCTTAAAAACCTTTTTTCATCTTCAGCCCCAGGAGGACGCAAAGCATAATTATCACTAGCTTTTAAAGCTAAATTTGCTAAAAAACCTCCTGCCGTACAAAGGCATAAGCTTTTAAAAATAGAGCTGAAAAATTCTCTTCTATCTTTCATTGATTATAAAATCCCAAATTAAACTTTATAAATTTTTACTGCACATTTTTTAAAATCAGTTTGCTTTGAAAGAGGACAAGTTGCATCTAAAGTAACTTTATTGATGTACACATTTTCATCAAACCAAGGAACATAAACAAGCCCTACAGGTGGTTTATTTCTTCCGCGCATATCAATTCTTGCTTTTACCTTGCCACGACGCGATTCTACCCAAACAACATCTCCTTGATTTAAGCCTAATTTTTCTCCATCTTTTTCACTCATATAGCAAAGCGCCTCAGGAACTGCACGATAAAGCTCAGGTACACGCATAGTCATTGTTCCACTATGCCAATGCTCTAAAACCCTACCTGTTGCCAACCAGAATGGATATTCTTTATCTGGTCTTTCTGGAGCTTTCATAAATGGTCTAAAGAAAATTTTTGCTTTGTTCTTAATGCTATGTGGTTTTTCATCAATCGGAGCTTTTAAATCACCATTTGCTAACATTTTATCAAATCCACCATAGAAAGCAAAATCAGAATTTGGAGAAGCTTTTTTAGCATAGTAATCAAATTTAGTATTAAATCTCCATTGGGTTTCTTTGCCATTAACAACTGGCCATCTTAGCCCCCTTACCTTATGATAGGTGTTAAAATCAGCCAAATCGTGTCCGTGTCCTAAGCCAAAGTTACGATATTCTTCCCAAAGATATTTTTGAACAAAAAAGCCATAACCTTTAAATTCTTGTCCATCACTACCTTCGATCTTTCTTTCATCCCCGTTAGCATCGGTATTATCAAAACCTTTAGCAATTGGATCATTTGCTTTAAAACTTTTTGCTTCTTTATTGGCAAATAATACATCAAATAAAGTATCATCTTCACTATACCCCATAGCTTTTGCTTCTTCTAGGACGCTTGGTAAAGTAAGTTTATCATCAACTTTTTGCTCTTTCCAAACTTCTTTAAGTTTAAATCTTTTTGCAAATTCTAAAATTTGCCAAGTATCACTCATAGCAGCACCTACTGGTAAAACTTGTTGTCTCCAATGTTGAGTTCTTCTTTCAGCATTTCCATAAGCACCCCATTTTTCATAAATCATAGCACTTGGTAAAATAAGATCGGCTACTTTTGCTGAAATTCCTGGATAACAATCACTCACAACGATGAAATTATCCATATCTCTAGCAGCTTTAATCCAGTGATTTGCATTAGCAGTATTTTGCCATGGATTATTCACTTGCACCCAAATAAATTTAATTTTGCCATCCTCTAAATCTCTCATAATTCCAAGATAAGGAGAACCTGGTTTAGGGTTAATTGTTTTAGCTGGAACTTTCCATATTTTTTCTGAAATTTCTCTATGCTTTGGATTTGCCACCACCATATCCGCAGGCAAGCGATGAGAAAAAGTTCCTACTTCTCTAGCTGTTCCGCAAGCACTTGGCTGTCCTGTTAAAGAAAAAGCTCCACTTCCTGGTTTAGCTTGTTTTCCAAGTAATAAATGCACCATATAAGCTTGTTCATTAACCCAAGAACCACGAGTGTGTTGGTTAAAGCCCATAGTCCAAAAACTTACTATCTTACGATTTTTTTCTATGTATAATTTTGCTAATTGCTCAAGCTTTTTCTTAAAATCTTCCAAAGATTCATTATCATCACCTTTAGCAACTTGTGCTGTATATTCAAGTGTGTATGGAGCTAAACCTTTTTTAAATTCTTCAAAGGTAATCTCCCAGTTTTTATCCGCTACACTTTGGTGTTTCATATGCAATTGATCACCTTTTTTCACTCCAAGATACGCTAAAGAAGTTGCCTCTTCATCGTCTAAAGTGATTACATTTTCTTTTTCAACTGTATCTTTTTCACTGGCTTTAAATTGAGAATGATTTGGATTATTTCTCATACCATAACCAATATCAGCATAACCTGTTGCAAAAACACAATGCTTGTTTATAAATTCTTTATCCATTGCTTCTGGATGGTTATAAACTATTTCTCTTGCGATATAATTCCATATTGCCAAATCTGTATTTGGTTTAAAAATAATTTCTATATCAGCAATATTTGAAGTTCTATTAGAATAAGTGCTTAGATTTATAACCTTAACTTTATCAAGATTGCTTAATTTTCTATCACTTACCCTAGACCACAAAATAGGATGCATTTCAGCCATATTAGCACCCCAAGTAATGATAGTATCTGTAAGTTCTATATCATCATAACAGCCTGATGGTTCATCGATACCAAAAGTTTGCATAAAGCCTACAACAGCTGAAGCCATACAATGTCTTGCATTTGGATCGATATTGTTAGTTCTAAAACCAGCTTTTGCAAGTTTTAAAGCCGCATAACCTTCCTGAATAGTATATTGCCCACTACCAAAAATACCTACACCACTTACACCTAATTCATTATAGGCTTTTTTAAATTGTTTTTCCATTTCATCAAAAGCTCTTTTCCAAGAAACTTGTTGAAATTTACCTTTTTTATCAAATTCACCTTTATCATTAACACGCATTAAAGGCATAACAAGGCGATCTTCTCCATACATAATCTTAGCATTAAAATATCCTTTAATACAGTTAAGACCACGATTAACTGGAGCTGCAGGATCGCCTTTTGTAGCTACGATTTTGCCATCTTTTCTGGCTATCATAATTCCACAACCTGTTCCGCAAAATCTACAAACAGCTTTATCCCATTTCCAATTCTCTTCTTGCTTAGCAAGCATAGAAGTTGGCACGCTCAATCCTGCTACACTAGCAGCACTTGCAATAGCGGTATTTTTAATAAAATCCCTTCTATTCATATACTATTCTCCTTTTTTGAAAAAATAAAAAGTCGTTTAATTATAGCTTAACTAAGTATAAATTACCCTTTATAAAAAATAATAATTTAATACCTATAATTTAATATTTTTGAAAATATTTTTAATAAAAAAATGTTCTAGCAATAAAAGCAAAAATTAATATTTCGAAAGATTTTTTATAATGGCCACAAAAGCTTGTGACCAAAATATTTTAGATTAATGACAACCACATCCACCACAGCCACAACTACTAAAAAAAGTATCAAGCTTTGAAATATCTGGCATTTCTGTGATTTCATTTACTAAATCTTTATACACCACCTTGCCATCTTTAATCACAAATACAGCACGAGCTAAAAGACCTTCTAATGCACTATCGCTAATTAAAACGCCGTATTTTTCTCCAAATTCTTTAGCGACAAAATCACTTGCCACAACTAAATTTTCAATACCTTCTGTACTACAAAATCTACCCATCGCAAAAGGCAAATCCATGCTTACAACGATAACCTCAGCCCCATTGTAACTCGCAACTTTTTTATTAAAATCTCTCGCTTCAGCAGCACACACTGGAGTATCAAGACTTGGAACACTTAAAACGATTTGGGTTTTGCCTGCTGCACCAATTTCAACCAAACTTAAATCTTTTGCTTTTAAATTTACTTTTGGCGCCTGATCTCCAACTTCTATATTTCCTTTAAGATTTACAGGACTTCCTTTAAAGTTTACTGAACTCATAATAATTTCCTTTAATATTGATAAAATTTTAAAACACTAAAATTATACCTTAAAAAGTTAATGTTTTTTTTAAGATTCAAGAGAACTATCTTAATTCTGCTTTGCAAAGTCCTGCTTCTATAAGAAAACATGAAGGATCAAAAGAAGTTTTTTTATTTTTATCATATTTTGCATAACTTAGATAAAGTATATTTTTAGCTCTAGTTACTGCTACATAAAAAAGCCTTCTTTCTTCTTCTAGACTTCCACCCATATTTATAAGTTTTTGATTTGGAAAACGCCCTTGTGCAAGATCTACGACAAAAACAAGATCGAATTCTAAACCCTTGCTTGCATGAACACTTAACAAATTAACGCCTTTTTCATTACCCATTTCACTAGCACCCAAGGTAAGAAAATTATAATACTTATAAATATCGCTATAATTTTTAGCAAGCTCCCTTAAAACATTAAGCTTATTTTCTATTTTTTCTAAATTTTCAGCTTTTCGCGTTAAATCAACCTGCCCTGATTTATTTGTAGCCCTTTTTATGGCAAGCTCTTCGCAAATTTCTCTATAAAAAGAATTTTGACAAATTAATTTTACCAATCCTAAAGAATGCTTAATTTTCACAGCTTCTTTTAAAAAAAAATATATTTTTTCTAGATTCCTTGCGCATAAATCATTTATTTTTGAGATTTTTAAAATAGGATGAGAATTAAATTCACTTTCTAAAGTAAAACGTTTTTCATCTAATAATTCTTCCAAGTCCCCAAAAAGACCAAGTTGATAATTTCTTTGTTGATGATTTTGCAAACTAACGCTTTTATCCGGATCTAAAAAACCTTTAATTAAACTACCATGACCTAATTTTAAAAGCGCATCAAAAATTTCTTTTGCCAATACTCCCCCAACTCCTTTAGTGTATTGGATTAGGTGGATAAAAGCCATAATATCTTTTGGATTAATAATTAAAGCTAACATTGCATTAAAAGCCTTAACCTCCAAACTTTCAAAAAAACTTCCACTGCCTTTTCTAGCGCTAGCAATCCCTTGCTCCCTTAATGCTACTTCGATCCCATCGGCACTTGAATTATTTCTAAAAATAACTGCTATTTCTTCTAAATTTACCCCACTAGTTAGTATCATTTTAGCTATATTTTGATATTGATCAAATAATTCTTCAAAAGTTAATAAAGCAGGAGCTTTAAATTCATCTTTTCTTGTAACTATTAGCTCTTTAGGATAAAGTCTTTCATTATTTAAAATCACCTTATTTGCTAAAGCTAAAATGCTTCTAGAAGAACGATAGTTTTTATTTAAAGAAAATATTTTTGCATCTTTAAAACGATCTTTAAAACTACCGATAATATTTATATCTGCTCCATTAAAAGCATAAATGCTCTGATCATAATCACCCACGCAAAATAAACTTTTACTTTTAAAAGATTCAATTAAAGAGCTTTGCAAAGTGTTTGTGTCTTGATATTCATCTACCAAAATTTCATCAAATTCGTATTTATTTTCTTTTAAGAGCTCTTTTAAATTTAAAAGCAAATCATTAAAATCAACATAGTTAAAACGCTTTTTTTCATTTTCATATTCTTTAAAAATATCTTCATAAATTTCAGCATATATGCTTTGTTCTTCATAGTTTTTACAAAACCAAGTGAAAAAATCTTGATTATGTGCCTTGTTTTGAAATAAAGAATATATATCATATAAATAGCTTGCTTGATAAGGTTTTATATCGCTTAAATGTCTAAAGGTTCTTTTTTCATATACACTTCTAAGTAAAGTTTTTAACTCACTAGCTTGTTTTAAAATAATATCTTTATTTGCATTCTTTAATAAAGTATAAGCCGTGCTATGAAAGGTTCCTGCAAGAATTTTATTTGTAATGCTTTTATCAAAAAACATATTCAAACGACTAATCATTTCTTTACTAGCTTTATTAGTAAAAGTTAAAAGCATTATTTTTTGCGGATTAATATCTTGGCTTAAAAGATAAGAGATCCTTGCAACTATAGTGGAAGTTTTTCCTGTACCTGCACTCGCAATAATTAAGTTATGTCCAAAATCAGCCGTAGCTGCTTTATATTGTTCTTCATTTAATCTAGAAAGTGGCATTATTTTCCTTAAAAAGTTAAAATTATAAAAAAAATTTACTTAAAAATATAAAATTTAAATATTCTTTATATTTGATTGTAGTAGAATAGAATCAAAATTTTTAAAATAAAATTTTATTAACATAAAGGAAATCAAAAATGAATTTTAAAGTTTTTTCTGTTATTGTCGGAATATTAATAGCTGTAATTTTAATACTTGGAGGAACGTATTATTATCTTTTTGAATACTCAAAACCAAATTATTCTTACACTCCAACAAATAATTACGAAACAAATACACAATCAAGCACATATGAACAAAATACATATTCCAATCAATCAAATAGTAACTATTCAAACAATTCTTACAATACCCCATCTTATCCAAACTATACAGACAATCAAAAACAAGAGGACAAAGTTGATAACAATACTACCTTAAACAATCAGCAAAAACAAAATACAAGCGCAACAAATAAAGTAGAATCAAACAAAAAAACAGAAAAAAAAGTTGAAAACAAAAAAGAAATCACAGAAGAAGAGAAAAAAGCAAAAATAGAAGCTTTAAACAAAGAAATAGAAAGACAAAGAAAACTTCTAGAGCAAGAAAAAGCTTTAAAAAATACAACAGGTAAAAATACTAAAAAACATAAGCCTAGCGTCGCTGAAGAATACCTAACCATCGGAAAAGATAGTCGCTTAGAACCTCAATTAAGCACTGAAGGTATGCAAGTATATATTTTAGATGGAAAATTTTTAAGTGATTATAGAATCAATTTATTAAAAGAGATATTAGCTCCTATACAAACAAATGCTAAAGATTATAACTTAGCTATCTTTGTAAAAATGCTTCCAAAAGGCGAAATGAAATTAACTGTTTATAATAAAGATATTATATTTTCAGATATGAGAAAAGCTTACAAATATATAAGCGTAGATAGAATCAAACCTTATATGGATAATCCACAAGAAATCGATAGTCACATAGCACGTGAGGAAAAAATCAAAAAAATTAGTATCCAAATCAAAAAAGAAGGTAAGGGGAGTGAATTTTCTAAGCATATCAAAAGTTTAAAAACGGGTACTAATTTCGCACAATACTTCTTCCCATTCTGCGAAATGGTAGAAATTTCATCTAAATAATTTTTATAAAATAAAGGTTATATTTATATGGTATATAATAAAGAAGTCGAAGAAAAATACTATAAAATTTGTGAAGAACGTGGATATTTTGAAATAGATGGAAATAAATCCATACAAGAAAAAAATAAAATTTTTTGCATCATGATGCCTCCTCCAAATGTCACTGGAGTGCTTCATATCGGACACGCTTTAACTTTCACTTTGCAAGATATAATGACTCGCTATAAAAGAATGGATGGTTATAAAGTTCTTTATCAACCAGGACTTGATCACGCAGGAATTGCAACTCAAAATGTAGTCGAAAAACAACTTCTTTCACAAGGACTTAAAAAAGAAGAATTAGGTAGAGAAAAATTTATAGAAAAAGTTTGGCAGTGGAAAGAACAAAGTGGCGGTAAAATTTTAGATCAAATGAGAACTCTAGGCATAACCCCTGCTTGGAGTCGCTTGCGCTTTACCATGGATGAAGGTTTAGTTAATGCTGTTAAAAAAGCTTTTGTTGAACTTTATAATAAAAAGCTTATTGTTCGTGGAAATTATATGATCAATTGGTGTACCCATGATGGAGCTTTAAGCGATATCGAAGTCGAATACAAAGAAAACAAAGGAAAACTCTATCATATTAAATATTTTTTAAAAGATAGTGATAAATACTTAGTTGTAGCTACCACTCGTCCAGAAACCTTTTTTGGCGATACAGCGGTTATGATCCATCCAGAAGATGAACGTTATAATAAACTTATAGGAAAAGAAGTAGTTTTACCGCTCACCCAAAAAGCTATCAAGATCATAGCAGATACTCATGTTGAAAAAGAATTTGGAACAGGAGTGGTTAAAGTTACTCCCGCACACGATATAAACGACTATGAAGTTGGTTTAAGACATCAATTAGATTTTATAACCGTTTTTGATGAAAAAGGTATTTTAAACGAACATTGTTTAGAATTTCAAGGTTTAGAGCGTTTAGACGCAAGAGAGAAAATCGTTGCTAAACTTGAAGAACTAGGCTTTATAGAAAAAATAGAAGAATATAACAATCAAGTAGGATATTGTTATCGCTGTAACAATGTCGTTGAACCTTATATCTCAAAACAATGGTTTGTTAAAAAAGAAATCGCCAAAGAAAGCATAGAAAAAGTTGCTCTAGGTGAAAGTAAATTTTATCCAAATCATTGGATCAATAGCTTTAACGCTTGGATGAAAGATTTAAAAGATTGGTGTATTTCAAGACAACTTTGGTGGGGACATCAAATTCCTGTGTATTATTGCGAATGTGCAAATGAATGGGCAAGTGAAAATACTCCTGAAATTTGTCCAAAATGTCAAAGTAAAAATTTCAAACAAGATGAAGATGTTTTAGATACTTGGTTTTCTTCAGGGCTTTGGGCTATGAGTACCTTAGGCTGGGGTAATGGAAACTGGTGCAAAGATCAAATTTGGTTTGAAGAGGATTTAAAAGAATTTTATCCTAATTCTTTATTGATAACTGGCTTTGATATTTTGTTTTTTTGGGTAGCAAGAATGATGTTTCAAAGCACAAATGCTTTAAATGAGCTGCCATTTAAGGATATTTATTTGCACGCTCTTGTTAAAGATGAACAAGGTAGAAAAATGAGTAAAAGTCTTGGGAATGTGATTGATCCTAATGAAAGCATTAAAGAATACAGTGCAGATATTTTACGCTTTACTTTAGCTTTGCTTGCTATACAAGGAAGAGATATAAAACTTAGCAACGATAAACTTTTACAAGTTAGAAATTTTACCAATAAAATTGTCAATGCGGCAAATTATTTACTTTTAAATGAAAGTAAATTTGAGGATTTGGGGCACATTAATTTAGAATCAAAACTTGCAAAATATATTTATTTGAAATTTCAAGATTGTGTTAAAAATGTTAGAGAAAATTTAGACAATTATCGTTTTAATGATGCTGCTAATGCAATTTATAAATTTTTCTGGGATGATTTTTGTGACTGGGGAATAGAGCTTAGCAAAGCTGAAAAATCAAGCGTAAAAGAACTTGGAAGTATTTTTAAAGAAGCTCTAAAACTTTTAAACCCTTTTATGCCTTTTATCAGCGAATATTTATATCACGAGCTTAGCAATACAAGCTTAGAAACTAGCCCTTCCATCATGATCGCTCAATATCCTAAAATTATTTTACACAATGAAAATGATATAGAAAACACTTTTTCTTTATTGATCGAAAGTATTGTAAGCATACGAAGAGCTAAAAGCCTTATTGATTTAGGAAATTCTAAAATAGAAAAAGCCTATATTAAACTTAATAATTCTATTTTTGAAAAAGAATTAAACTCATCCATTATATTTATAAAAACTTTAGCAAAATGCGAAAATATAGAATTTACGAATCAAAAATTAGAAAAAGCAATTTGTGATGTAAGCGATAATTTAGAAATTTTTATCACCCTTGATAATGTAGATCTTAGCGGTATTATATCAAGACTTGAAAATCAAAAAACCAAACTTGAAAAAGAAAGTGCTAAGATAAATTCAATGCTTTGCAATGAAAAATTTCTAGCCAATGCACCTAAAGAAGTCGTGGAGCAAAATAAAAATTCTTTATCAAATTTGCAAATACAACTTGAAAAAATATCCACTGAGCTTGCTAATCTAAGAGGTTAATCTTGATAAAAATAAAAAATTTAAAAAAATATTACGATAAAGAGCTTGTTATTGATGATGTTTCTTTAGAAATCAACAAAGGTGAAATTTATGCCATTGTAGGACATAGTGGTGCTGGAAAATCAACACTTTTAAGATGCATTAATGGACTTGAAGACTATCAAGAAGGAAGTCTAAAAGTTCTAGATTTTGAAATCAAAAATTTAAAGCAAAAAAATCCTAAAAAACTTAGAAATCTAAGAAAAGATATAGGAATGATTTTTCAAAATTTTGCTTTAATGGAGCGAAAAAATATTTTTGAAAACGTTGCTATGCCGCTTAGAACACATTTTACTCAATGTAAAATTCATTCTAAAATTTTTAACAAAGAATACATGAGCGAAAAAGAAATAAACGAAAAAGTGCATTCTCTACTTGAAATTGTAGGGCTTAAACATAAATTTAATGCCTATCCTAAAGAATTAAGCGGGGGACAAAAACAAAGAGTGGCTATTGCTAGAGCTTTAACCTTAAATCCAAAAATTTTACTCAGCGACGAAGCAACTTCAGCTTTAGATCCCAATACTACTAAAAATATTTTAGAACTTATTAATAAAATCAATACTGAATTTGGAATCACTGTAGTTTTAGTAACTCATGAAATGGATGTGGTAAAAGATATAGCACAAAAAGCGCTTTTATTAGAACATGGTAAAATTATAGGAAGTGGTGCCATTGATGAACTTTTCTTAAAGCCAAATCACAAAATGAAAGAATTTTTAGGCGAAAGTGACTTTTTACCTACACATGGATTAAATATAAAATTATATTTTCCTAAAGAAATAGTAGAAAACAAAGTCATTACACATATGGCTAGAACTTTGGATATAGATTTTAATATAGTCTGGGGAAAAATAGAAAAATTAAATGGCAAAGCCTTAGGAAATTTAGTGATCAATATCGATCATAAAGATAAAGATAAAGTGCTTAATTACATAGAAAAAAATGGAGTTTTGTGGGAGTTTGCATCATGAATGAAGAAAATTTCCTAGATGCCTTGTTTAGCAGAATATCACAATTTATTTCTGAAATTTCTTGGAAGGACATGCAAGAGGTTATATTAAATTCTATTTCTACTTTTCCTCAAAATTATGATCTTGTTTTAAAACCGGCCTTAAATGAAACCATTTATATGAGTTTAATGGCTGTATTTTTTGGTTTTATTCTTGCCATTATGCCTGGAATCTTACTTGCTATTTGGGAAAAAAATGGTATCAAGCAAAATAAAATTGCTTATAGTATTTTAGATTTTATTATTAATATTTTACGTGCCTTTCCTTTTTTAATACTCATTGTTATTTTATTGCCACTTTCTAAAATAATCGTTGGTACGAGCATAGGAACCGATGCGGCAATAGTACCTTTAGCTATAGGTATTGCACCTTATTTAGCTAAAATGATAGAAAGTGCTTTCAAAGAAGTAGATAAAGGGATTATTGAAGCTGCCAAAAGCTATGGTGCAAGCGATACACAAATCGTTTTTAAGGTTATTTTTGTAGAATCCTTACCAAATATCATCAATGGACTAACTTTAATTTTAATTTTTACTATAGGTTTTTCGGCCTTAGCTGGAACAGTTGGAGGTGGTGGACTTGGCGATATTGCTATTCGCTATGGATATGAACGATTTAATAAAGAAATCATGATACAAACCGTTATCATTTTACTAGCCTTAGTTCAAATTATACAAATTCTAGGAAATCTTTTTTATTCTTGGTCAAAAAACAATAAGACTTTAAATATCATTATTTCTTTAATTGCTTTGTTCACTATAAGTACTGTATCAAGCCTAAATAATGGAGAAAATTACATTTTTCAGCTTATAATTTGTTTTTTACTAATTATATCGCTTATTTTTATGTTTTTTAAAAGGAAAAAACAAAATTTATTTTTATAATTCTCTTATATTTTTAAGCAAAATATGAATAAAAATTAGATATAAAAAATAATTTATTTATCTGAAAAAGGAAAAAAATGAATATTAGAATTTTATGTATATCAAGCTTATTAGGTTTATTCCTAAATTTAAATGCGCTAGAAACCATTAGCGTTGCTGCTACACCTGTGCCTCACGCTGAAATATTAGAACAAGCCAAACCTATCCTCGAAAAAGAGGGTTATAAGCTTGTTATTAAAGAATTTACAGACTATACTTTACCAAATTTAGCTGTAGATAGCGGGGAAGTTGATGCGAATTTTTTTCAACACGCGCCTTATTTAGAAGAATTTAACAAAAACAAAGGCACTAATCTTGTTAAGGTAGCTAGCATCCATCTTGAGCCTATGGCTGTTTATTCTAAAAAATATAAAAATTTAGACAACATTAAAGAAAAAGCTATAATAGCTATACCAAATGATCCTACTAATGAAAGTAGAGCTTTGGATATAATCGCACAAAAATGTTCTTTAAAATTTCAAAATAGCAATTTAAAAACTCCGCTCGATATTACAGAAAATCCTAAAAAAATAAAATTTGTTGAACTTAAGGCTGCACAACTTCCAAGGGCTTTAGATGATGTTGATTTTGCTGTTATTAATTCTAATTATGCTCTATCTGCCAATCTAAACCCTGTCAAAGATAGCGTATTTATAGAAAATAAGAATAGTCCTTATGCAAATATTTTGGTTGTAAAAGCTGGACATGAAAACGATCCTAAAATCAAGGCTTTAATCAAAGCTTTACAAAGTGATAAAATTAAACAATTTATTTTAAAAAAATATGAAAATTCTATAGTACCATCTTTTTAATCGATAAAAATTAATTTATCATGTTAAAATTAAAAACATCATTTTATAGAATTTTGGATTAATTATGAGAATTTTATTTTTTATATTTATTATATTTCTTGATTTGAGTCATGGAGCAAGTTTGGAAGAAATCAAACTTGCTCTTGTAAAAGAAATAAAAAATAATTTTCCAAAAATCATTATCACCCAAATCGATTTAAAAATTACTTCTTTACCTAAAGATTTCAATCAATATGAATTTCTAAGAATTGCTAATGGACGTTTTAACCAAGCTCAAGGATTTTTAAGAGCCGAATTTAAAACTCCACAAAATATACAAAAAAATGTATTTTTTAGATATTTTATTCAAGCAAATTTAGAAGTTTTAAAAAGCAATCGTGCTATAAAAAGAGGAAATAAACTTGGTGCTTTTGATTACAAAAGCGTTTTGCTGGATTTTGATAAAGTTCCTCCTAATGCATTAAATTTAGAAGATGCAAATAATCTCATAGCCAAAAGCAACATTAGTAAAAATACCATTTTAAAAGAAAATATGTTTAAAACTTCGGCTTTAATACGAAAGAATGATTCTATAATAGGAATTTTAAGCGATGGAAATGTGGATGTTTTAATAGAATTGATGGCTTTACAAAACGCAAATATGGGAGAAAGAATTCGTGCAAAAAATAAAGAAGGTAAAGTTATGCAAGGTATAGTAATAGGTAAAAATAGGATAATCTTGCAATGAAAATTTTGTTAGGAATTTCAGGATCAAGTAGTGTTTCATTAGGATTAAAGTTATTACAAAATTTAGAAAATAAATGCGAAGCTTATTGCATCCTTACTCAAGGTGCAAAACTTAGTTTTAGCGCTGAAACAAAACAAAATTTAGAAAAAATATGTAAAGAAAATTTTAAAAATACTCATTTTTTGGCAGATTCTGATCTTAGTGCTGGAGTTGCAAGTGGCTCTTTTGGTATAGAAAAAACGATCATTGCGCCCTGCTCTATCTCCACTTTAGCCAAAATTCATACAGGCTTAGCAGACACTCTTTTAACTCGCTGTGCTGCTGTAGCACTTAAAGAAAAAAAGAAAATGATTTTAGGTATAAGAGAAATGCCCTTCTCTACTTTAAATTTAGAACAAATGACAAAATTAAGCCAAATGGGTGTCATTATAGCTCCACCTGTTATTGCAAGCTATTCAAAAGCCAAGAATTTAGAAGAAATGGAAAATTTTATCGTCGGAAAATGGCTTGATTTACTAGAAATTTCTCACAATTTATATCAAAGATGGAAATGATTAAAACAAATCCTTGAAAATATTTTACTATTTTTTAAGGCTAAATTTATTATATTTTGAATTTTTGGAGTTACGATGACTTGTTTATACCCTGGAACCTTTGATCCTATTACTAATGGACATTTAGATGTAGTAAAGCGTGCTCTTAAAATTTTTGATAAAGTGATCATTGCTATTGCAAAAAGTGACCATAAAAAACCTTATTATAATTTAGAAAAGCGTAAAAAATTAGCAGAACTTGCTACAAAAAATATCTCAAATATAGAAATTATAACTTTTGATAATTTACTTGTAGATTTAGCTAAAGAATTTAAGATAAATACCGTCATACGTGGGCTTAGAGCTGTAAGCGATTTTGAATACGAACTACAAATTGGATATGCAAATCACGCACTTTGGGAAGATATTGAAACAATTTATTTAATGCCGAGTTTAAAACACGCTTTTATTTCAAGCTCCATAGTTCGTTCTATAGTATCACATGGAGGCGATGTAAGCTCTTTAGTTCCAAAAGAAATTTTACCATTTTTAAAGGATAAAACTTGTATGTAGCATTTGAAGGAATTGACTGCGTAGGTAAAAGTACGCAAATTTCCCTATTAAAAAAAGTTTATAAAGAAGCTGTTTTTACTTTAGAACCTGGTGGAACAAATTTAGGAAAATCTTTAAGAGATATTTTACTTCATCAAAATTTAAATCTTAAAAAAAGAGCCGAAGTTTTACTTTTTTTAGCCGATCGTGCACAGCATTATGAAGAAATTATAAGCCCAAATAAAGATAAACTCATCATCAGTGATAGAAGTTTTATATCAGGTATGGCTTATGCGGTTGATTTTGATGATGAATTGCTTTTTCTCTTAAATTCTTTTGCACTAGACAATTTTTTTCCAAAAAAAATTATATTTTTAAAAGCAAATGCAGATTTGATTAAACAACGTTTAGGAGAAAAAAAACTAGACATTATAGAACAACGTGGAATAGAATATTTTTTAAATGTTCAAAAAAAACTAGAAAATATTTTATTATTTTTACAAAATAAAATTCAAATAGAGATTTTAAAACTTGACGCAAGTAAAACTATAGAAGAATTACACCTAAAAATAAAGGAATTTTTACAATGATTAACGCCCTTAAAGGAATGAAAGATCTAACCGATCAAAGCGCTAAATATTATAAAAAAATTATTGAAGTTTGTGAAGATGTCGCTCACAATTATGGTTTTGAATTTATCAATACGCCACATTTAGAACAAAGCATTCTTTTTAAAAGAAGTGTAGGTGAAAGTTCTGATATCGTGGGTAAAGAAATGTATGAATTTACAGATAAAGGAGGTAATGAAGTTTGTATGCGTCCTGAAGGAACTGCTGGGGCAGTTCGTGCATACATCGAAAAAAAATTCGATAAGAATACAAACGCTAAACGTTGGTTTTATCACGGCTCTATGTTTCGATACGAAAGACCTCAAAAAGGACGCTTGAGAGAATTTCATCAATTTGGAGTAGAAAGTTTTGGTATAAGTAGCGTTTATGAAGATGCGAGTATTATTTTAATGTTGGCTGAAATTTTTTCACGTCTTGATATTAAATTTAAACTTATCATTAATTCTTTAGGTTGTTCAAAATGTATGCCACCTTATCGCGAAAAACTCATTTGCTATCTTGACAATCAAGAAGGATTTTGCGAGGATTGTAAAAGACGTAAAAGCTTAAATCCTATACGCGTTTTAGATTGTAAAAACGAACAATGTCAAAATTTACTCAGCCAAGCTCCACTTTTAGAGCAAAATTTATGCCAATGCTGTAAGGATGATTTTACTTTTTTGCAAAATATTTTAAAAGAAAATGAAATCGATTTTACTTTAGATTCTAAGCTTGTTAGAGGTTTGGATTATTACTCTAAAACAGCTTTTGAATTCATAAGCGATGAAATCGGTGCACAATCAGCAATTGCTGGCGGGGGAAGATACGATAGACTTATAGAATATTTAGGAGGAAAAAGCGGTTTTGGCATAGGCTTTGCTATGGGCATAGAAAGGATTATGGCTATTTTAGAACAAAAAGATGAAAATTTACAAAGAGAAGGAATTTATCTTTGCTCTTTGGATGAAGTTTATATTTCAAAAATTTTTAAAATCGCAACTAAACTTAGAAAAAACCACAAAGTTCTTTTAAGTTATGAAGCAAAAAAACTTGCAAAACACTTAGAAAATGCTGATAAAACTGGAGTTAAAATTTTTCTTTGTATGGGGGAAAATGAATTTAAAAATGAAAGCTTGTTTTATAAAAATTTAGAAAATAAAGATGAAAAAACCATTAAAATTTTAGATTTGGAGCAGTTTTTATGATGGATTATGGGATTAATATTTGGGGGAATGAAAATTTTATTATCAAAAATGGTAAAGTTTGTATCAATCATGAAAAAAAACCCGCTATTATTGATATCGTAAAAGATTTAAGAAATGATGGCTATAAAGGGCCTTTGCTTTTAAGATTTCCGCACTTAATCCAAAAACAAATTGAAAGTATTTATGGAAGTTTTAATAAAGCTCGTAAGGAATTTAACTACAAAGGCAAATTTAATGCGGTTTATCCTTTAAAAGTCAATCAATATCCTGGCTTTGTTAAAAATCTTGTCAGACTTGGAAAAAAATACAATTACGGATTAGAAGCTGGTAGTAAAGCTGAACTTCTTTTAGCCATGGCTTTTAACAATGAAGACGCTCCAATAACTGTAAATGGCTTTAAAGATAGAGAACTCATCAATATAGGCTTTATCGCAGCAGAAATGGGACACAATATCACTTTAACCATAGAAGGGCTTAATGAACTTGAAGCGATCATTGATATAGCCAAAGAACGCTTTAAACCCAAGCCAAATATAGGCTTAAGGGTGCGTTTGCATTCTGCTGGTGTTGGAATTTGGGCAAAAAGCGGAGGTATAAATTCCAAATTTGGACTCACTTCAACCGAGCTTATAGAGGCCGTTAATTTACTTAAAAAAAATAAATTGCTAGATCAATTTACAATGATACACTTTCATTTAGGATCTCAAATTACTGAAATTCATCCTCTAAAAAAAGCTTTAAATGAAGCTGGAAATATCTATACTGAGCTTAGAAAAATGGGAGCTAAAAATTTAAAAGCGATCAATTTAGGTGGTGGTTTGGCTGTGGAATATTCTCAATTTAAAAACGAAAATAGTAGAAATTATACGCTTAGAGAATACGCAAATGATGTCGTATTTATCCTTAAAAATATAGCAGAACAAAAAAGCGACTTAGAGCCTGATATATTCATAGAAAGTGGTCGTTTTATCGCAGCAAATCACGCTGTTTTAATCGCTCCTGTTTTGGAACTTTTCTCTCAAGAGTATTCTGAAGATAAGCTTTTACTTAAAGAAAAAAATCCAAAACTTATCGATGAGTTATACGATCTTTTTAAAAGCATAAAACCTTCAAATGCCTTAGAATATTTGCACGATAGCATCGATCATTTAGAAAGCATTTTAACGCTTTTTGACTTGGGATATGTGGATTTGCAAGATAGATCCAATGCTGAAATTTTAACTCACTTAAATATCAAAAAAGCCATTTTGCTTTTAGGAGACAAGCAAAACCCTGCTGATTTGCTCGCTATACAAGATGAAGTGCAAGAAAGATATTTGGTTAATTTCTCGCTTTTTCAAAGCTTACCTGATTTTTGGGGTTTAGAGCAAAATTTTCCTATCATGCCGCTTGATCATCTAGATAAAGAGCCAACAAGAAGTGCGAGTATATGGGATATCACCTGTGATAGCGATGGAGAAATTTCATATTCTAAAGACAAACCTTTATTCTTGCACGATATCGATGTAGAAAAAGAAAATTATTTTTTAGGATTTTTTCTTGTAGGGGCTTATCAAGAAGTTCTTGGAATGAAACACAATCTTTTTACTCATCCTACTGAAGCGATTATTAGTATCGATGAAAAAGGCTATGAAATCGAAGGAATTATAGAAGCTCAATCCATACTTGATACACTTGAAGATCTTGATTATGATATCCATGAAATTATGGATATACTCAATGAAAGAATTACTAACTCTAAACTCGTCAATGAAAAGCAGAAAAAACATATCCTAGGAGAGCTTTATTTGTTTTTAAATGACAATGGTTATTTAAAAAGCATCGATGGAAAAGAAGATTAAAAATATTTCAATCTTCTTTTTTAATTATTACCATTTTTCACACTTCTTTACTTTTCCTTCACTTTTTTTCTTAAAGTGTATGATTTTTAGATAAAATAGACAAAAATAAATAAAAGGAAAACAATGCTAACCAAAAGATCTCAAGTTTTAGAAGAATCAATCACTTTTGCTATTGCCTCCCTTGCTGATGAGTTAAAAGCCAAAGGTGAAGATGTGATCAGTTTTTCAACAGGAGAGCCTGATTTTGACACCCCTAAGATTATAAAAGATGCTGCTATTTCTGCTATAGAAAAAGGTTGTGGAAAATATACCGCAGTTGCTGGCATAAAGGAAACTTTAAAGGCTATACAAACCAAATTAAAAAAAGATAATGGCTTAGATTATGAAATCAGCGAAATCATTACAAACGTTGGAGCAAAACACTCTCTTTTTCAATGCATAGAATGTTTGGTTGAAAAAGACGATGAAGTAATTATCCCTGCTCCTTATTGGGTTAGTTATCCTGAAATGGTTAAATTTGCTGGAGGAAAACCTATATTTATTGAAGGTTTAGAAAAAAATGGTTTTAAGATCACAGCCGATCAGCTTCAAAAAGCTATCACTTCTAAAACAAAGGTTTTAATGCTAAACTCTCCATCAAATCCTATAGGTTCAATTTATAGCAAAGAAGAACTTTTGGCTCTTGCTGAAGTTTTAAAAAATACAAATATCGTAGTTTTAAGCGATGAAATGTACGAGAAACTCCGCTATGATAATATTAAATTTACAGCATTTGCAAGTTTAAATGAAGATGCTTTAAAACGCACTGTAACGATCAATGGACTTAGCAAATGTGGTGCTATGCCTGGCTGGAGATTTGGTTATATGGCTAGTAAAAATAAAGCTTTGGTTTCGGCTGTTAAAAAATTACAAGGGCAAAGCACTTCTAATATCTGCTCTATCACTCAATACGCTGCTATTCCTGCACTAGATGGAAGATGTGATCAAGATATAGAAACTATGCGTCAAGCTTTTCAAAAGCGACGTGATATAGCTTTGGAAATTTTAGAAAAGATCCCAAATATCAGTTTTTATAAACCTGAAGGTGCTTTTTATTTTTTCATCAATATCCAAAAAATCGAAAAAGATTCTATGAAATTTTGCAAAAAATTGCTCGAAGAACAAAAGGTAGCAGTTGTTCCAGGAATTGGTTTTGGTATGGATGGATATTTTAGAATTTCTTATGCCACAAGTGAAGATTTGATCAAAAAAGGCTTAGAAAGAATTGCCCAATTTATAAAAAATTATAATTAATATCCAAAAAATAACCTTGTTACAAATTTAACAAATTTTATTGTTAAATTTGTACTTTAGAGTTTTTAAGTATAGTTTTTACTCGTTGAATGCTGTCAAATTTACTCAAACTAAGTCTTATTATAGAATCTTCCAATCCGCCTAAAGAATGAGGGATATTAGCCTCTAAACTGATCATATCTAAAGTATTTAATTGCAACTTTTGCCCTTGAACTTCAAACCAAATTTTGCCGCTTAAAACCTGGACATGTATAGTAAATGGGGCTTTGTGTTCTTTCATTATACTATCTTTAGCAAGTAAAATTTGAATCTCCTTGCCGCTTTCATTGTCGATTAATACATTGATTTTAACTTCCTTTGAAAGAAAATTTGTCGTATTCCATTGAGTTATTTTCATCATTTTTCCTTTATCTCCACCAAAAATCCTGCTTGAATTCATCGCCTATTTTATAGCTTTCTCCCATTTTAGGAGTTATGAGTGGAATATTTACATTTTTATAAAGAAATTCTACAACCTCATTCCAAGCATGAGTTCCTGCTGAAAATCTTCCCCAATGTATAGGCATCAAAGCCTTTGCATTGAGATCTTTTACTTCTTGTAAAATTTGATCCGGAAAAGAATGTGAAAAAGGCCAAGCTTTGTTAAATTGACCACTTTCAAGGCAAACAAGATCAAATTCTTTAAAATATTCTCCGATTTTTTTAAAATGCGTAAAATATCCACCATCACCGCTAAAAAATACTTTTTTATCCACGCTTTTAAATTCCATCACAAAGACGCCCAAAGGGTTTTATTTCTACCATCTCCACGGCTAGAGCTATGCTGTGAAGGCGTTGCGATGATGTTTAAGTCATCAAATTCTATCCCATCCCACCAATCAAGCTCTATGATCTTTTTTTTACTCACTCCGTAACTTTTAAGATAATTTCCCACTTTTAAAGGAGTGATAAAAAATTTCGCTCTATGCTTTAAAGCCTTTACACTTTTTGTGTCTAAATGATCAAAATGAGAATGTGTGATGATCACTGCACAAATTTCGCCAAAATCATCCGCACTATAAACAGGAGAATTTTTAAAAGCACGGTTGATAAAAGAAAAAGGCGAAGCGTGAGTATTGAAAATCGGATCGATTAAGATTTTATATTTTTTAAAACTTACAAAAAGCGAAGAATGTCCCAGCCAAGTGATATGCGGGGCGTCAAAATCACTTAAGTTAGGTTTATAAAAAGGAAGTTTAAAAGGAGCAATGGCATTTTTAGGGTAAAGGTAGTAATACTTTAAAACCTCTTTAAAAGGAACTTTAAAATTCTTATAGCTTTCCTCATTTTCATTGAGAAATATTTCATATTTCTTACCTTGCGCTCTTTTGGCTTTTAGTCTTTCTTTGCCATCACAGAGATCAAAAATTTTAAAAATATCAGACAAATTTATCCTTTGAATTTTAAAAGCCAAGCTAAAAATAGCTTGGCATGAAGATAAAAGGAGGAACTATTCTACTTCAGCGTCGATAACATCGTCGTCTTTTTTCTTTTTATCGTTCGCTTGTGCGTCGTCTTTTTTATACATATTTTCAGCTAATTTGTGAGAAACCTCGCTTAAAGCTTTCATTTTGCTTTCGATTTCTTCTTTGCTTGAATTTTCATTTTTCAAAGTTTCTCTTAACTCATCTAAAGCTTTTTGAATTTTTGCTTTTTCATCTTCTGGAACTTTTTCTCCAAGCTCACTTAAAGATTTTTCAACTTGATGTGCTAAGCTATCTGCTGCATTTCTTGCATCTACAGCTTCTTTGCGTTTTTTGTCTTCTTCTTTGTGAAGTTCTGCGTCTTTTACCATTTTATCGATTTCTTCTTCACTCAAGCCGCTTGAACCTGTGATTTTGATTTCTTGCGCTTTGCCTGTTGCTTTATCTTTAGCAGAAACGGTTAAAATACCATTTGCATCGATATCAAAAGTCACCTCAATTTGTGGCATACCGCGTGGTGCTGGTGGAATTCCTTCGAGGTTGAAATTTCCTAAAGATTTATTATCACGGCTGAATTCTCTTTCACCTTGTAAAACATTGATAGTTACGGCACTTTGATTGTCTTCTGCAGTTGAGAAAACTTGTTCTTTTTTAGTTGGGATAGTTGTGCCTTTTTCTATGATCTTAGTCATCACACCGCCTAAAGTTTCGATACCTAAAGAAAGTGGAGTTACATCAAGTAAAAGCACGTCTTTAACATCACCTTTTATAACCGCACCTTGGATCGCTGCACCAATAGCCACAACTTCATCAGGATTTACAGATTTGTTAAGATCTTTTCCAAAAGCTTTTTTAACTTCTTCTTGCACTAAAGGAACGCGAGTAGATCCCCCTACCATAACGATTTCTTTAATTTCGTCTTTTTTAAGCCCTGCATCATCAACCACTTCATTGATTTTAGTGATAGTTTCAGCCACTAAACTTTCAATCATACTTTCAAATTTGGCTCTAGTGATGGTTTTTGTTAAGTGTTTTGGCCCACTTGCGTCCGCTGTGATAAATGGCAAGTTGATATTGGTTTCATTAGCCGAGCTGAGTTCTTTTTTAGCATTTTCAGCCGCTTCTTTTAAACGCTGTAAAGCCATCACGTCATTTTTAAGATCGATTCCTGTTTCATTTTTAAATTCACTTGCTAAAAAGTCAATAAGCTTGTTGTCAAAATCATCTCCACCCAAGAAAGCATTACCGCCGGTTGATAAAACTTCGACAACGTTATCACCTGTTTCAAGCACAGTAACGTCAAATGTACCGCCACCTAGATCATAAACAACGATTTTTTCACTATCTTTTTTATCAAGTCCATATGCTAAAGCTGCAGCTGTTGGCTCATTGATAATCCTTAAAACGTTAAGTCCCGCGATGGTTCCAGCTTCTTTAGTTGCCTTTCTTTGCGCGTCGTTAAAATAAGCAGGAACAGTGATAACTGCATCCACCACAGTTTCACCCAAGAAAGCTTCCGCATCTTCTTTTAATTTCATCAAAACTTTCGCTGAAATTTCTTGTGGAGTATAAATTTTTCCTGCGATCTCGATCGCACAAGCTCCATTTCTTTCAGTAATGTGGTAAGGAAGTCTGCTTTTAGCTTCTTTGGCCGCTTCTTCATTGATCATCAAACCCATAATTCTTTTTATAGAATATATAGTTTTTTCAGGATTGGTCACAGCTTGACGCTTTGCACTATCTCCGACTAAAATTTCGCCCTTATCTGTAAAAGCAACCACTGAAGGAGTTGTGTTTTTACCTTCTTTGTTTGGAATTACTTTATTTTCTCCACGTTCATAAACAGAAACACAAGAATTAGTTGTTCCTAAATCTATACCTATAACTTTACTCATTTTTTATCCTTTCAATTATAATTTATTTTGCTACACTTACTTTTGTTGGACGTATCACGCGATCATTAATTTTATATCCTTTTTGTAAAACCTGCACAATACCTCCACTTTCATGATCCGCACTATCTACATGAAACATCGCTTCGTGTAGATTTGGATCGAAGTCTTTTAGTTCTTCTATGGTTTTAATACCATTTTTTTCAAGTTTTTTAACAAACAAATCTAAAGTATTTTGCACTCCTTCTTTGATTTTTAAACTGATTTCATCTTTTGCTTCAACATTTAAAGCCGCCTCTAGAGCATCTAAAACATCAAGCAAATCTTTCGCAAAGCCTTCGTTAGCGTAAAGCATTGCAGTAATTTTTTCTTTTTCCATTCTTTTTTTAATATTTTCAAATTCAGCGTTTGCACGCATATATCTATCTTTTAATTCATCAAATTCTTTTTGCAATTTATCTTGTTCATTTTCTTCATTACAGACATTTTCTTCTTGCAAATTTTCGCAATCTTGTGAATTTTCGTTTTCAACTTCTTGCTTTTGTTCGCTCACGCCGCCTCCTTTATTTGTTTTAGTATTTTTTTATAATCCGTATAAACACTACCCGCTAAGATAATATTTACATCTTCGCCCAAAAATTGCCCATCTACTTTAAGCCCCATAAAACCTTCTTTAAATAAAGGTTCAAATTCTAAGCTATCTCTAAAGTAATGATGCACCCCGCAATCTAAGAGCTTAACAAATTCATCATTTTGATAAATTTGGTAAGCCCTTTCTTCATTACTTCTATAATAAATCAAATTTTGCCTTAAAGAAGCTATTTTTTCTACAAGTTCCACAAAAGCAACTCTTAAAGCTATATTTTCTATACTAAAAAGATCAAAACCTATAAGAGTTTTTAAAAATTCCCAAGCTTCTTTGGTGTATTTTAAAACAAGTTCTTCTTCTTTAAAATCCAAAACTATAAATTTAGTATTGAGATTAAAAATTTCTTTTAAGATTAAATTTCTACCTCCATAAACTAAGCAATAAATTTCAAATTCTTTGCTTAATTCCTTTAAGAAATTTTCATCTGTTATATTTATTATATTTTCATTTTGTTTTTCTTTCCAAAAGCTTTGCCAATAATTTTGCATCGTTAAAACAGTAGGAATTCTACCGCTACTTATGTGAAGTTGAGTGATCAAACCTTCATCACTAAGTCTTTTCAAATAAACACGTATTGTTGATGCTGGAATGCATAAATTTAAATTAAGCTCACTAGAGCCTATAGGAACATTATCTAATAAATAAGTTTCGATAATAGAATCTAAAATCAAACCTTTTTTATCGTGATTTTTCATGAATTCCTTTCTTTAAATTAGCACTCTCTTTTTTAATTGCTAGATATATTATACAACTTTGAGTGTTATTTTGTCAAGTATATACATAAAAAAATTTACTTAATTTTATTTAGTCTATATAACTAAAGTTTTATGAGTTAGTATTATACAATTATATTTTATTAACTTATGTCAAAACACATTGAAAATATAGAAATTTCAATGTGTTGTTAATTTTGGAGATTAAATTTGCATAAAAAGTTTGATATCTTTGTATTCAATTTTTTCTTGGTCAAGAAGAAATTCTGATAATTTTAAAATTTTTTCTTTCATAGGAATCAAAAATTCATCTACTTCTTTTTTGTATCCATCTAAATTAGCTTCTTCTATCATATCGAAATTAGTCATATATTCTAACAATTCTTTGATCTTTAAAAAGTCATTTTGTGAGTTTGTATAAGTTTCATTATAAATTAAATTCATAGCCCTAGAACCAGCTAAATAAACTTTTATGCGGTTAATAAGTTCTGATTTAGATCTTATATTGTGTTCATACTCTTTAAAACGATCTTCAATAAGAGTAAATTTTTCAAATCCTATATCAAAATAATACGCACTTAAAGCCTTAGCAGCTTGATAAGTGGCTTGGATTTTCTTTTCTTCATCGCTAAAAGTTAGAATTTTCTTTTTACCTACAAGTACTTTATTTAACACTGCATAAAAATCATTTTCTTCCACTAAAGTGCTATTTCTTCTAAGAGCGTTAATCGCTGCTTCATTAACCAAAGTTTCTAGTCCTGCTCCACTAAAACCAACACTTGCCTTAGCGATTTTATTTAAATCGACATTGTTATTTTTATCTTTCATATAAATTTCTAAAATTTTAAGTCTATCTTTAAAATCAGGCAAAGATAAAAAAATACGCCTATCAAAACGCCCTGAACGCAACAAAGCTGGATCCATAAGTTCTATTTTATTTGTAGCTGCTATAACGATAACACCGCTATTGTCTTCAAAGCCATCCATTTGAGTTAAAAGCTGATTTAAGGTACTATCTCTTTCAACGTTTGACATCTCACCTCTTGCTTTACCCACTGCATCAATTTCATCGATAAAAATAATACTTGGAGCCATCATTTTGGCTTTAGAAAAAAGTTCTCTAACTCTTTTAGCACCCATTCCGACATAAATTTCTACAAAACTAGAGCCACTTTGATAAAAAAATGGAACTCCAGCTTCTCCTGCAACAGCTTTAGCTATGAGGGTTTTTCCCACCCCAGGAGGGCCGATCATCAAAACACCTTTTGGCATTTTTATACCAAAATCTTTATATTTTTTGGAATTTTGTAAAAAATCAACCAACTCACTTAATTCCATTTTAACTTCATCTACACCCGCAACATCGTCAAAAGTGATACTAGAAATTACAGGTTTTATATTTGAAGTTTCTAAATGCGTAACTGAATTTTGTGTTTGAGTTTTTTTAGATGAAATTGGATATTTAGAAAATTCTTTTTTGCGGATAAAAGCCAAAATCGAAAAAAAGGCAACAAAAAAAATAATAATAATGAAAAATATCCATAAAGTATTATCTTTTTTGATTTCCACTGGAACTTTGGCTAAAAGAGTTTTGATATCAATACCATCTTTTATAATGGCATAATTTCCTTCTTTGGTTTTGAGTAAAATTTTTTCATTATCAATTACAGCCTTTTGAATCAAATTTTCACTTAATAGACTTTGATAAAGACTTTCGTCGATGTATTCTGGTTCGTTTTTTATATATAAAATTCCAAAAAGCATACATAAAACAATAAATGATATTAATATAATTTTTTTATTTTTCACTTTCAAACCTCTAAATTTGCAAGATTATATTTTTCTTGTATTTCATATCGGTTTATTATCAACCATTCTTTAGCTATATCTTTATTGCTTTTAATTTTTATTTTATTGAAAAATTGATCATAACCTTCAAAAACACCATCTTTTTGAGTTTCAACTAAAATTTCAAGTGGGACTTTATTTTTCTTTCTAAATTCATAATTATTTTTTTCTACGATATCTTTTAAAAGATTTAATCTTTCCTTAGCCACATCTCCACTTACAAGATCTTCTTTCATAGTAGCTGAGTGAGTGTTGCTTCTAGGACTAAAAATAAAAGCATGTATGTGAGTGAGTGAAAAATTTTTAAAATGATTTAAAGCTTCATTCCATATATGCTCATTTTCTCCAGGATGGCCAACTATAAAATCAGTTCCTAAGGCAAAACCTTTGCTTGCAATATAATTAAAAAGTTTTAAATCATTATCAGTATGTGAACGCCTCCTCATAATACGTAGCATTTTCTCGCTTGTATGCTGTAAGGCAATATGTAAATGTTTTTCAATCCAAGCTTCATCTAAAATTTCTAAAAAACTTTCATCGATTTGTGCAGGCTCTAAGCTACCAAGTCTTACACGCTTTATCCCTGAAATTCTTCCCATTTTTTGCAAAAGTTTTCCAAGCGTTGTGCCCGTTTTTATACCATAAGATCCTATATTGGTTCCTGTTAGAACGATTTCAGAATAACCATTTTGTGCAAGAATTTCGACTTGCTTTAAAAGATCTTTTTCTTCTACGCTTCTTGATTTACCGCGCACACTAGGTATAATACAATAAGAACACGCAAAATCACATCCTTCTTGAATTTTAACAAAGGCTTTGGTATGATTTTCATACTCACAAACTATATCTTTATCAATAAAATTTAAATTTCCAAGTTCATAAAAACTTGTTTTTGCACTTAAAAACTCGTTTATTTTATCTTTATTAGATGCTCCAAGCACCCCAAAAATCTGCTTTTGATCTAAAAGCTCTTTTCCTTTACTTACAGCTCCACATCCTGTAAGTATGACTTTGATTCCTTGTTTTTTCATAGCATTGATATACGATTTTATCCCGCTATCGGCCCCATTTGTAACTGTGCAAGAATTGACAACTACAATTTGTGCTTTTGTTTCATCATTGGTAATTTCATAATCTTTCACATAACGTTTTAAAAGCTCTGTATCATAAATATTTGTTCTACAACCAAAGGTTTTAAAAAAAACTTTTTCTTTCAATCTTTATTCCTTTATGGGAAAATCTTTAAATTTGTGGTTTGAGTCCATTTTATCCACATACAAATTCTGTGCTGGATAAGCGATTTTTATATCATCATGTTTTTTAAATTCTTTTATAATTTCTTTACTAATTGTGCTTCTAAGCACTAAAGCTGCATAAGAATTTGTCATATACCACGCAGAAATTCTCATTCCCCAATGTTCAAAAAATACAAAAAACCTAGGTTCTACCTTGGGATTTTTTATACTATACTCATCTTGCAAACGATGCATTGTTTTTTTTGCAAGTTCTGTATAATTTTTTGCGTGATGGATAACAATATTTTCAATTATGGCTTGTGCCTTATCGATATTGCTATCAAAAGTTATATTGATATCTATGCCATCAAGGATGGTTTTCATACCATGATGGGTATAATTGGCTAATAAATTTGTAAAAACATAATTATTAGGTATAAAAATGATTCGACCGCTACGGCGATTTTTAGTATAAGTTTCAAGAGTAAGCTCTTCATAAAGAGTTATGCGCAAAAAAGAAATATCAATAATATCACCTACATAAGTAGTATCATTTTGAAAAACCTTTATACGATCACCCACTCTAAAACTGCCACCAAAAACAATAACGCACCATCCAAGCATAGACATAAACATATCTTTCATGGCAATTGCTAAACCCGCAGAAGCAAATCCTAGTATAGTTACAAGATAGCTTATATTTTCTATATAAGCAAAAAGTAAAATAAGTAAAATAATATTTATATTAATAAAATTAATAATTTTTGTTGCTGTGTAATATCTCTCATTATCTTTAATATATTTTCTAGCGATAAATTTAAGCACAAAAGCAATCGCAACCACTAAAACAATAGCTACAAGTATATTAATCGCTCTTAAACTTTGAATTTTAATCTCAGCATTAACTCGTGAAATTTCTTCGTCAATTTTTTTCTCATAAACTGAATAAGAAACGCTGACGAAATTTAACACTTGTTCAAATTCTTCTAATTTTTGATCAGATTCTTTTAAAGCTTGTATATTTTTAGAGCTTGGATCAAACTCAACAAGCTCTTTAAGTTTTAAATTTTTTTCTTTAATTTTATCTACCAAATTTCTAAATTCATTAATTTTAGAAATACTCTCTTCTTTTTCTCCTTTTAATTTTTTGATATGAGAAAAAGCTCCGATTATCGCTAAAGGATTGGTGAGTTTTGATAAAATTTCAACATCATTGGGTGCACTAAGAATTTGTGCAAAATTTAGATCCTTATACTCTTTTAGTAAATTTAATTGCTCTTGCAAATTAGCAATTTTGCGTTTGATCTCTTCTTGAGTTAAAATATCTGAAGTTTTTTTTAATTCTAAATTTAAAATAACAATTTCATCATTAATATCTTGGTATTTTATAAAATTTTCATATCTTATATTCCAAATACTTGCATTAATGATCGTATTTAAAGCATCAATTTTTTCTTTAATACTGTTAGCAACCGTGCGATTAGTATCTGCAAAGCTTGCGATGAAAAATAAAACTAAAATAATAATTTTTTTCATGAAAACTCTTTTAAAATTTTAATAATATCTTTTGGATCAATATCGCTTTTAATCAAGCCTTTACCCAAAGAATCAGCAAGAATGAAATTTAATTTTTGATTAGAATTTTTCTTATCCATAAAAAAAACTTCATAAAATGCATCAACATTATCGATTTTATAATGCGTTGGAAGGTTAAATTTTTTTAAAATTCTTTCGATTCTATCGCATTCTTTTTCGTTTAAAAGTTTTAAGTTTAAAGCTAAACGATTTGCCATATTCATACCTATAGCAACAGCTTCACCGTGTAAATATACACTATATTTAGTTAAATTTTCTATGACATGAGCAAAAGTATGACCATAATTTAAAAGCATTCTAAGATGACTTTCTTTTTCATCTTGCTCTACTACTTTAGCCTTAAGTTCTACGCTTTTAGCAATGATTTTAGAAAAAATTTCATTTTCACACCTTGCATTTAAAAATGCTTTTTCGTCTATGCTTTCTATAAAGTCTAGTAAATTTTTATCAAAGATTACTGCCATTTTTATAAACTCTGCCATACCGGCGGCAAGTTCTCTTTCTCCTAAAGTTCTTAAAAATTCACTCTCGCAATACACAGCTTTTGGTTGATAAAAAGTACCTATAAGATTTTTCCCAAAAGAATTGTTAATACCGGTTTTTCCGCCAACCGCAGCATCGACACAAGCTAAAAGCGTTGTAGGGATATTGATAAAATCAATACCTCTTTTATAAACACTTGCCGCAAATCCACCCATGTCGCTAATTACTCCGCCACCAAAGCTTATTAAAATACTTTTTCTATCAAGCTTAGAATTAAACATTTGGTTTAAAATTTCTTCTAAAGTGCTTAAATTTTTATATTCTTCTCCATCTTTTATAGTGGCAATAAAAATCTCTTGTGCTTTAAGCTTAGAAAGTAAAGTTTTTAAATGGAGTCCAGAAATTTTAGGATTTGAAAGTATAAAAACCTTAGTGTTAAATTCTAAATTCTCTAATTCATCGATATAAACTTGATACGCATTTTCTTTTAAATTTACTTTTATTTGCATTTTTCACTTCTATTTTAAACTTATATCTATTTTATCAAATTAGCACTAATTATTCTCTTATTTTACTTATAAATTGCTTTATTCAACCGGTATAAAGAGCTGATAATTTTCTTTCAATTTAGTATAATGTCTGTTTAAATTAGTGCTTAAACTCTTGCTAAAATTTCCATCCAAAAGCTCTTTTTCAAAACTTATAAATTGTAATAAATCGTTACGGTATTGTAAATTTAAAAGTGGATTTTCATCTCTTTTATGAATGATTTGGATATTTTTATCGTAAAGTTTAGATAAACTTCTAAAATATTCTTTCATATCGGTAATATTTTGAGAATTAGGATTATAATAATAAAGCGTTAAATTGAAATCAAGTTGCTTACTAAAATCAGTAATCACATTTGCATTATTTTCAAGTTCGCTTTCATTAGCACTCAAAATAACCGATTCTTTTAAGCTTTCAAAACTAGTCTCACCGATTTTTAGTATAGGAATTTTTAAATCAAATAAATTCTTTTTTTCTTTTTCAAAATGCTTAAAATCCGTGATAAACATTCCCACATCATTATTTTCTAAAAAAGAGTTTAAATTGGTAAAATCGGTATTAAAATAATCGAAAAATATCCCTTCTCTTTCGTCAAATAATTCTTTTAATCTATAAAATATAGGACTTATTTTAGGATTAAGCACTCTTATAAAACTTTTTTTTGCATTGCTTTTTTCTTCAAGTTGCAAGGTTGTGTTGATTAAATTTTCTTGAGTTTTCTCACTCATATTTTTCATATCTATAAGAGTAAAAATATTGCTTCCAAAAGGTAAAGGAAATTGTCCTGCTTTATCTCTAATATTATGAAAAATACTTTGAAGAACTACAGAATCTCCCACGATTAAAATACTATCATTGGGTTCTAAAACAAAACTAGGTTTTACAAAATAAATTTTTGAATTTCGATAAATCAATACTATGCGCCATCTTTTTTGCTGGATTGAGCTGATGTGTCTATAAGCAAAAATAGATCCTGGAGGAATTTTTACCTCCATAATCTCCCCTTCTCCAAGCCCAATATATTGAGCAGTAAGAGCAATATCTGGGAAAAAATTCATAAGTCTACGACTTAAAGTCATTCTTGCATCGATTAAATTTACACGAGAATCGCTAATACTTAATCCCCAGAAATCCATAATTTCAATTTCTAAATTGATATCCAATAAACGCAAAGCTTCGTAAGTTTTTTTTGTTTCAAATTCATCTTGCATATAAATAAAAGCTTGTTTAAAATTTTTACCCATAATCGTTTCAAAGCGTGCTGTACTAGTAGGATCAAAATAATGCACTTCCAAAGAATCACTATTTATATTTAGCTCTTCTTTATGTTGGCAAACTATCGTAAAAAAATAGCCTAATCCTTTTTCAAAACAAAGCCTTTCTAAGAAATGCTTTGCTAAAATACCATCTATTATGATTAAGATATGATTCATTATATTTAACTCCAAAAAAAGGAATTATACCAAAATGGAATTTAAATTAAAGTATAAAGACGGTATGGCTAGAGTATGCGAAATCACTACAGCACATAGCACCTTTGAAACTCCTATTTTTATGCCTGTTGGAACAGTAGGTGCGGTTAAAAGCCTTGATACTAATGATCTTAGAAATGAACTCAATGCAAAAATCATTCTTGCTAATACCTATCATATGTATTTACGTCCTGGTTTGGAGGTTATTAAAAATTTTAAAGGATTGCATGGTTTTACTCGATTTGATAGAAGTTTTTTAACCGATAGTGGCGGTTTTCAAGCTTTTTCTTTAAGTAAAAACTCAAAACATTTTAATGAAGGTATAGAATTTAAAAGTCACATTGATGGAAGCAAACATCTTTTCACCCCTAGAAGCGTTTTAGATATCCAATATACTTTCAAATCAGACATTATGATGATCTTAGATGATCTAGTTGCCCTACCTGCAAACAAAGAAAGGGTTAAAATTTCTGTTGATAGAACTATTTTATGGGCAAAAGAAGCCATAGAATATCATAAAAAAATGCAAAAACAAAACATAGGTTTAGATCAAAATATTTTTGGAATCATCCAAGGCGGAACTGATTATGAAGAAAGAAAACGTTGCGCCTTAGCTTTAAATGAAATGGAATTTGATGGACTAGCTATAGGAGGGCTTAGTGTCGGAGAGGAAAATGCTCTTATGTATGAAACTGTAGAAAATTTAAATCCTTTTTTAGATGAAAATCGTCCTAGATATTTAATGGGAGTTGGCACCCCTGAAGACTTAGTGGAAAATGTCGAACGAGGAGTAGATATGTTTGATTGCGTTATGCCAACAAGAAATGCTAGAAATGGAACTTTTTTTACAAGTTTTGGCAAATTTAACATCAAAAAAGCAGAATTTGTCAACGATCACGATCCTATAGATAAAACTTGCCAATGCTACACTTGCCGCAATTTCTCACGCGCTTATTTAAACCATCTCTTTAAAGCTAAGGAACTAACTTTTTTTCGTTTGGCAAGTTTGCATAATTTGTATTATTATCTTGATTTGGTAAAACAAATGAGAGAAGCGATTAAAAAGAATGAATTTAATAAATTTAAAAAAGATTTTTATTCTAAAAGGTTAAATAATGCAATATGATGATAATTTAGCTAAATTCTTAAGCAAAAATTCCAATACCCTATATATGGATTTTCTAGGGCAAAAAATTTTAATTTTATCTTCCTTAAACACCAAAATGAATAAAGAAAAAGTTTATATTTTTGGATTTGAAGAAGAATATATTTTCAAATTAGAAAATACAGAATTTAAGATGTTTAATCTAAATGATTTTTTAAACATTATCCGTGCAAATTTAGATGAATATAAAGCAATGAATACACATTTTGAAAATATTATAGAGCACAAAGAAAATATACTTTTAAAAGGAAATTTGATCAAGAATTTTTTTAAAAAAAGCTTTATTTTAAAGCAAAAAATCAATAAAAATTTAAAAAATCTCTCTCTGCTTAACGAAGCTTTAAATTTACTTGCTGAATCAAGCCCACATAAAAAAGCTTTAAAACCTTTAATTTTTGGCGTTAATATTGCTTTAAAAAATAGCAAAGAAATTCTAACAAGACTTAATGAGTTACACTTACTCATCAATGCGATCAAAAATGAAAGAATTAATCAAAGTTTATATTTTTTAAGTGTGCTTTCTGCGATATTTTTACCTCTAAATTTAATCGTAGGTTTTTTTGGAATGAATACCGATGGATTATTTTTAAATGGTGATAAAAACGCTACTTGGTATATTTTTATACTTATATGTTTGATTTTAGCAATTGGACTTATTGTTTATTATAAAAAAAGAAAAAAAGAATTGGAATTTGATGATAAAATCTCTAAAAAATCAAACAAATAACTTATTTTTAAGAAAAATATTATATAATAGCGTCTTTAAAAATGCGCTCATAGCTCAGCTGGATAGAGCATTTGATTGCGGTTCAAAAGGCCAGAGGTTCGAATCCTCTTGAGCGCACCATTTTATTGTTCTTCTTTAATTTTTCTTTTGGCTAGTCCCATTTGCTCATAAGCATCAATCTCTTTTTTATACGAAGCAGAAATTTTCTTAAGTTCTTTATTTAAAAGACTTACAGTTTGAGGACTTGCATTCATATTTGAAGCTAATGCGGAAACAAATTCTAATTTTTTCTTTGTAGTATTATCTAATTCTTTAGAAGTTTTAGATCCTAATTTATGTGTAGCAACATATAATTTAACTAATTCTTGTAGATCAGAATCACTTAAATTTGGATCAGTTGCTGTTGCGATCATATTATCTAAATCAGTATTAAAAACCTTTTTAGCTTTTTTTTGTTTGACGGCAGAAGTATTTTTATCTTTTTTGGATATTTTTTTACCACCGCTAGTAATAAGATAAGCAATTAAACTTAAAAATAAAAAAAGTGCCAAAGCGACACAAAAAATTATTATAAAAATATAATTCATTAAAGCCTGCCTATAAAACAACGTTTTTTTCTTGCAAAAAATGCTAAAATTACCATAAAACCAAATCCCCAATAAACATAATCAGGAATTTGTACAGCTTCTCCTGCTGCATAAGAATGAAGTCCGCTCAAAAAATAATTTACACCGAAATAAGTCATAATTATAACCCAATAAGCAAACATACTCCATAAAGCAAATACAAACTGATTGCAATATTTTGGAATCATTCTAAGATGCAAAATCGCAGCATAAACCAAAATGCTTATTAAAGCCCAAGTTTCCTTAGAATCCCAACTCCAATATCTTCCCCAACTTTCATTTGCCCAAATTGCTCCTAAAAAATTTCCAACCGTAAGCAAGCAAAGACCAAAAATCATAGCCATTTCATTAATTCTAGTTGCTTCTGTAATATTTCTTAAAATATTAGAATTATATTTTCCATCTTTTTTAAGAAAACACATCAGCAATAAAACAAAAATACCAAGCAAGGCACAAAGTCCTAAAAATCCATAGCTAGCAGTAATTACAGATACATGAATACTTAGCCAATAAGAATTTAAAACAGGTACAAGATTTGTAATCTGTGGATTCATCTCACTTAAATATGCTACCATGAGCACAATTCCAGATAAAATAGAAGTTAATGATAAAGCTATAGGACTTTTTTTGGAAAAGAATATTCCAGATAACGATAAAGCCCAAGCTATATAAACCATACTTTCATAGCCATTACTCCAAGGAGCATGTTCTGCTAAATAAGCACGGAGAATCAAGCCTATAGTGTGAACTGTAAAGGCTAAAATATTTAAAATATAAACTATTTTAAATATTTTAGTAATTTTTAAATTCGGTGTAATCATCTTTGCAAAAACAAGAATTAAAAGTAAAAATCCAGCAAGCAAATAAACCGGAGAAAGCTTTACAAATATTTTAGCTTTATTTGAAAGAATTTCTATCTTGATTTTTGTCTTGCTAGGCATAACCTTATATCCTACTTTTTCTTGATAATGTTTTATTGATGTTAAAGCTTCATCGGCCCTTGTCCAATTGTTATCCCTAAAAGCCTCATCTACTGCATTAAAATAATTTCTAATCAAAGTTAAAACAATTTGACCTTCTTCTCCTTTAAGGGTTGTAACAGCAGAAAAAGGTGCTAACCAAACATTATTTTCGCTATTTTGTATAGGAATAAACCTAAAAAGCTCACCACTAAAAACCAAATTTACTATATTAGCTCTTTCATCTAATTTAATAATTTCTTTATCAAAAACACTTCTTGCATTTGGATTTTTACGATTTGCATTTTCAACATATTTTTGAAGTTTATAATGTTTATTTTCATCAAAAAAATCTTTATAGGAAATATATTTTTGGCTAGGAATTCCTAAAATTTTGGCAAAAGCTTCACGAACATTTTTATTTTGAGGCATTAAAATAAAAGGTTCATTTCCCCATCTGTCTACATTTATAAGCATAGAAAGCATTATAGCGTTAGCATCTTGTCCTTTGTAACTTTCACTTTGATGAATTTTTTCTAAAATTTCTCTCGCTAAGGTATCAAAAGGAATCATTCTGCCATCAACTGACTTTTGCAACACCAACGAACCAAGTTCTGCAGAATGCTTTGGATTAACCATAGGCAAGTCTGAATTTAAATCTTTAGCAAAAACTTCACTAGTATTACATAATATAAAAATAACAAATAAAACTACACTTGCATTTTTGAGTGCATCTTGATTAATAAGTCTTGCTAGGGTTCTAAATCTTGAATTCGGATTTAAAAAATTAAAAAACATTCCGAGAATCAGTAAAAAATAACCTATATAAGTTGGCACCTTTCCTGGATCTTTATTGACCGAAAGAACTGTTCCTTTTTCATCTTGATCGTATGAACTTTGATAAAATCTATAACCATTATAGTCTAAAACATTATTCATGAATATCCTATAATCAAAATTTTCATTACCATTTTGAACTGTAATTTCGCTTGCATAAGAAGCAGGAGACATAGAACCTGGATAACGATCTATAATAAAATCTCTTAAATAAATTTCAAAAGGAAGTTGTTTATAAGAAAGCGACCAAGAGATAAAAAATTTCTGTCCGTCAATCTCAACCATCGTTGGCTTATCATATTCAAAAACATAAAAGTCTTTATTTTGGTTTTTATAGCTTAATTCAAGCTTTAAAGCATAATTACCTTTTAAATTTAAAGCTTGATGCTCCTTGCTCATAGCAAAATTTTTAAATTTTAAAAGCCAGGAAGTTTTCCAATTTTGAGGCTCTCCAAAAGTAGAAACCATCATAGTTCTAGCCAACTCCAACCAAGCAGACTTAAACCATAGCCAAAAACTTTCATCTTGTGGCCTATTTACGCCTTGAATTTCTTTCATTCCATGTAAAGAAACAAATTTGACAACAAAATTTACATCATTTAAACTATAAAGCCTAAGTTCTTTTGCATTTTCATTTTCTCCAGATTTTAAAACTAGATTTTCATTTTTATTCATATTAAAAACGTTCAAATTCTCGCTTGAACTTAATTTTAAATTTTGATCTATTTTAACATAAGGTTTTGAAACATTATCATTCATAAAAGAAAAATTGATTCCACCAATATTTTGAATCTCTCCTTTTTTAAACTCTATTGTAGAGCCTTGCATATCTTTTTGAGAAAGAGTTAAAACAAGTAAAGGATCTGAAGTATTATTTTCCTTATAAACATAATTTGCATCTAATATCAAATCTTTATATTTTAAAACTGCTTTATCATTACCCATATCTAAATTAAGTTTAAAAGAATTGGCAAAAGGCAAATTTCCAATATAACGGTCATTTACAACACTGTAACGCTCTCCATCTTTAATAGCAGAAATTCGAAGCGAGGTTTTTGAGCTCTCTATAAGTGAATTTTGAGTATGCTCTCTTATAGATAAACTTCCTTCAAATCCATAATACCTTGTAATTCCTGCCCCAACAAGAATAAAAAGGAAAGAAATATGAAAAATCATCAAAGGAATTTTTTTTAAATTAAACATTTTATAGCGAAACATACCACATAACAAATTAATACCGAGTAATAATTGTATATATTCAAACCAGAAAGTATCATAGATCATAGCCCAAGCTGTAGAAGTCCCATAGGCACTCTCTATAAAAGTCGCTAAAGCACAAAATAATGCAAAAAGCAAAAATAAAACTATAGAAATCTTTAAATCCCCTACACTCTTAACAATCTTATTCATTTTTATATCCTTTTATAGTCCCAAGTATTTCTTTCTGATATCATCATTTCCTATTAAATTTTTAGCCTTATCTTGCATTGCAATTTTACCATTTTCTAAAACATATGCATAATCACTTATTTTTAAAGCAGAATAAGCATTTTGCTCTACTAAAAGTATTGTTATACCTTCATTTTTTAAGCGAATAATGATATCAAAAACCTCTCCGACGATTTTAGGAGCAAGCCCCAAAGAAGGTTCATCAAGCATTAAAAGTTTTGGTTCACTCATTAAAGCTCTAGAAATTGCTAACATTTGAGCCTCTCCTCCACTTAAACTTCCAGCCATAGAATGCTTTTTACTTGCGAGTCTTGGAAATAGCTTATACATTTGTTCTCTTAAATGCTCATAATTTTCACTATTGTTATAAGCTCCGATTTTTAAATTTTCCTCTACGCTAAGATTAATAAAAACTCGTCTTCCTTCTGGAACTAAAGCTATTCCTTTTTGAACTAAAGTATGTGTTAAATGTCTCTTGGTATCATAGCCTAAAAAATTAATCTCTCCGGTGCGTTTAACAGAATTTAAAAGTGCATTTAAAGTAGAAGTTTTACCTGCACCATTAGAACCTATTAATGAAACAATGCTACCTGTATCAACTTTAAAGTCTATTCCTTTAACGGCTTCAATCAAACCATAATACACATGCAAATCTTTAACTACTAGCATCAAAATCCCCTAAATAAGCAGCTACTACCTCCTTATGCTTAACCGCGTCACTTAATTTTCCTTCGAAAATTGTCTTCCCATAATCAAGCACTAAAACCTTATCACATAACCGATTAACGAATTTCATATCATGTTCTATAAGTAAAATACTCATCTTGTATTTTTCTCTAAGTTTTAAAATAAGTTCAGCCAACTCATCACTTTCGCTAGAATTCATTCCAGCAGCTGGTTCATCTAATAATAAAAGTTTTGGATTAGTTGCCATTGCACGAGCAATTTCAACTTTTCTTTGCTGTCCATAACTCAAACTTGTAGCTTTTTCTTCTGCTAAATCAGCAATCCCTAATTCCTCTAAAATATCGTAAGTTTTAAGCTTAAATTCTTTTTCTATCTTGCAAAAACGACCCAAATGTAAAAATGCCTCTAAAACACTATATTTCATCTTTCGATTAAAACCTATCATAACATTTTCAAGGACATTCATGCTTGAAAATAGTCTTATATTTTGAAAAGTTCTCGCTATACCTAAATGTACAATCTCATAAGGTTTTAAATGATTTATTTTTTGATTTTGAAAAAAAACCTCTCCGCTTGTTGGTTTATAATTTCCTGTGATGATATTAAAAAGCGTCGTTTTTCCAGCTCCATTTGGACCAATAAGGGCAAAAATTTCTTCCTTTTTTATGCAAAAAGAAGTCTCATTGATTGCTTGCACTTCTCCAAAAGATTTAGTGATATCTTTAAGCTCTAGTATCATTTAAATCCTTTCTTTTTGGAATTTTTATTTAAAAAATAATTTAATTCTCTATCTCCAAAAATTCCTCTTCTTGCAAAAAGCATCACTAAAATCAATACTAGAGAAAAAGCAACCATCCTAAGACCAGGCATAGAATGAATATCGATATTTAAAAAATCAATTTTAATTTGTATTTCATCTAAAAATCTTAGCCATTCTCTACCGCCTATAATCAAAATCGTGCCAATAATAGCTCCTGTAGTAGAACCTAAACCACCTAATACTATAATAGTTAGCAGTATGAAGGTAAATTCAAAACCAAATTGTTCAGGCGAAACTGAACCAAGTAAACAAACTAAAAGTCCACCACCGACACCCTCTAAAAAAGCAGAAGTTCCAAAGGCAAGTGTTTTTATCCAAAAAGTATTAATACCCATAGCACTCGCAGCATCTTCATCATCTCTTATAGCTTTCATAGCTCTGCCGAATTTAGAATACACTAAATTTAAAATCAAAATAACTGCAATAATTGCAATACCACCAGTCCAATATAAATTAGAAAATAAAGGAACACCATTTAATCCCATAGAACCATTAGTCAAACTTGGAAAATTAATTGCTAATTTTTGTATAATAATACCAAAACCTAGAGTTACAATTGCTAAATAATCGCCCCTAACACGAAAAACCGCAAAAGAAAGGATTAAAGATAAGATACAAGCACTAATGCCTGCAATTAAAAGAGCTAAAATAAACGAATTTGTATGCAAAGCCAAAATAATAGGACTAGGATCTTCTAAACTAAATAAATCATTTTTTTGATCAGCGGTTAAAAGTACTAAAGCTGTGACATAAGCTCCAACAGCTATGAAACCATTAGGTCCTAAAGAAAATTGTCCCGTTACTCCATTTATAAGATTGTAACTAACAGCCAAAGTAATATAAATAGCAACTTGATTTAAAATCCCCATTCCATAGCTATCAAAAAAACGTGGCACTATAATAATAAAAGCAATAGCAAAAATAATATACACTAAGACAGAAATTTTTATCTTTGTCATTTAAAACCTACTTTTTTCGAAATTAATACCCAAAATTCCCGTTGGTCTAAAAAGCAAAATAAATACTAAAAAAATAAAAGCAAAAGCATCTTTAAATCCTGAAAGATCTGGAAAAAAGGCAACAACCATTACTTCGGTAAGACCTATAATCAATCCTCCTAAAACCGCTCCAACAACAGATCCAATTCCACCTAAAACAGCTGCTGCAAAAGCTTTAAGTCCAACTAAAGTTCCCATAGTAGGATAAACTGAATAATAATTACTTGACCAAAAAATTCCAGCTAAAGCTGCCAAAGCTGAACCTAAAGCAAAAACAATAGCTATAATACGATTTGCATTAATTCCCATTAAATTTACCGTTTGTATATCAAAAGCTAAAGCACGAATAGCTATGCCATATTTACTTTTATACAAAAGAATGAGAACAAAAAACATAACAATTACAGTCATTAAAGGAACTAATAAGGACCCTAAAGTCATACTAACCTTACCCAAAGTGATCATTTTTTCAAAAATTGGTGGAACTGGAAATTGTTGCTCTGTCGAGGTAAAAATCATATTAAACAAATTTTGCAACAAAAAACTCACTCCAATGGCTGTAATTAAAAGCGAAATTCTAGGAGCTTTTCTTAAAGGTTTATATGCAATTTTATCAATAATAATCCCAACAATAGAAGAAAAAAACATAGAAGCTATTAAAGCAACTATAAAAATTGCTAAAATATATTTACCAATCCCATCATTTATTAAAGAAGCATCTACAAATGGAGATAAACAATTAATAAGCAAAAGAGCTATATAAGCTCCAACCATCATTATATCACCATGAGCGAAATTAATGAGTCTTAAAACACCATATACCATAGTATAACCTACAGCAATAAGAGCATACATACTTCCTAAACTTAAACCATTTACAAGTTGTTGCAAAAATAAAACAGAGTCCATTTTAGTCCTAAGGATTTAATATATCTTTATATATTGGTTGTTGGTTTTTAATTTCTTTTACAATGATAGAACGAGTTGCATTGCCACTTTTATCTATACTAATAACTCCAGAAACACCTTCATAATTTTTAGTTTGATGAATTTTATCATTGATACACTCACTTGTTAGATTATCTTTGCAAGCATTCATCGCATTAAGCATTACAAAGTATGCATCAGCACCCATTGCTGAAAAAGCAGGAACATCTTTGTCTTTTTTCTCTTTTTCATAGGCTAAAATAAAATCTTTACCTAATTTTGTTACAGGATTATAAGGATCAAAACTATCAGTAAAAATATAATTATTAGATGCTTCTTTAGCTAATTTTATAAAGGTTGCATCTGCAACACCATCAGCAGAACCCATAGGGATATTTAAACCTATAATTTTTGATTGTCTAGCAAACAAGGCTGCCTCGCTATAATAAAGCGGTAAATAAATAAAATCTGGATTTAAAATTTTAATTTGAGTAATAATAGCTCTAAAATCTTTATCTCCTGAATTTACTCTTAGCACCTTTAAAATTTTTCCGCCTCTTTCTTTAAGTTCCTTTTCAAAGGCTTTTGCCAAACCCAAAGAATAATCCGTACTTTGATCTACTACTACAACTACTTTTTTAAAACCAAATTTCTCATTAATATATTTTGCCAAAGAAGATCCTTGAAAACTATCCATAAAACATACTCTGCTAGAATATTTTTTATTTTCCAAAAGTTTATCTCCTGTCGCTGCAGGTGCGATTAATGGAATTTTATTTTCTTCAGCTACTCTCATCACTTGCAAAGTATTAGTGGTAATCATCTCACCAATAATACCCAATACCTTATCCTGAACAACGAGACGAGTTGCTGCAGTTGAAGATTCTATTTTATCGCCTTTGGTATCCAAAACAATCAAATTGATCTTATTGCCATTTTGCAATTTATCTTGCATTTTATTTGCAATCTCAATTCCATCTAAAGCACTTTGTCCATAAGCTGCTGTGGCTCCACTTAAAGGTAAAACTACTCCTATATTAACATCTTTAGCCTCTAAATTTAAGATTAAAAGCATAATTAAAATTATTTTTTTACTCATCGATACTCCTAAGGATTTATCAAAGCTTTATAAACTTGTTTGCCATTTTCAATCTCTTTTATAACGACAGGACGAATAGCATTTCCATTGGCATCAATACTTATAAAACCTCCAACACCTTCATAATTTTTAGTTTGATGAATTTTATCATTGATACACTCACTTGTTAGATTATCCTTACAAGCATTCATAGCATTAAGCATTACAAAGTATGCATCAGCACCCATTGCTGAAAAAGCAGGAAGATTTTTATCTCCTTTTCCTTTTTCATACTCGGCAATAATTTTTTTACCACGATTTGTTGAAGGATTGCTAGAATCAAAACTATCGGTAAAAATTACACCATTAACTGCAGTTGAACCTAATTCTATAAAAGTTTTATTATTAACTCCATCTCCAGCAGTTAACAATTTATTAAACCCTAATTGTTTTGCTTGCCTAGCAATCAACGCTGCTTCTGGATGATAAATTGGCATATAAACAAAATCAGGATTTAAACTCTTTAGCTGTGATACTAAAGCTCTAAAATCTTTATCGCCTGAAGTAATTATAAGTTTTTTTAAAACCCTTCCACCATTTACTTTTAAAGATTTCTCAAAAGCTTTTGCCAACCCTAAAGAATAAACATTACTCTGATCAATAATAACTACAGCATTTTTCAAATTCAATTCTTTGGTAATATAAATAGCAAATTTATCTCCTTGAAAACTATCATTAAAACAAACGCGAGAAGCGTATTTTTTACCTTCTAAAAGCTTATCTCCTGAAGCCACTGGAGCTATGAGAGGAATTTTTTTATTTTCAATAATTGAAATTGCTTGAATTGTATTTGGAGTAGTTGTTTCTCCAATAATTCCCAACACCTTATCTTGTGTAATTAAACGATTAATGCCACTTGCTACTTCAAGCTTATCGCCTTTAGTATCAATAACAATTAATTTAACTATATCCCCATTATCAAGTTTTGAATTTAGCTTATTTGCAAGATCAATTCCATTAAAAACGTCTTGCCCATAAGCAGCCACTGTTCCTGTTAACGGCAAAACAACACCTATGTTAATAGTTTTTGCATACAAGCTACAATTAATTAATATAAAAATATTTAATAATAAAACTATTCTTTTCATTGTTAATTTCCTTTTTTATTTAGATTATTTTAAAAAAATATTATGCTTAGTTTTTTGCGCTGGCTCTTCTTCTGTTAAATCCTTAACTTGCAATTCTACAGCAAAATTATCACCCTTAATATAAGCAATAATATTATCTATATCGTCATGGCTTAAATTTTTAGAATATAAAGCCATTTGAGAAGTTATAGTGGAACTATTTTCCAAAGTATATCCTATTAAAGCTGATTTAATATCTTCTGCAGACATATCCTTTAATGCTCTAAAACGAGACGTATTTTTTTCAGCATTATCGCCGTGACATGCATTGCATTTATTTTTAAAATATATCTTTTTAGCTTCAGCCAAATTATATTGTTTATTAGCATCGAAAGTATAAGTTAAAAAGGATTTTAAATTTACCCCAAATAGTGCAACAATAAAAACTGAACTTACAAATAATAAACGAAACATACATCTTAACCTTTTTTTATTTTATAGTAATTTGCATCTGATTTATAACATTATGCTTTTGGTATTTTTTATTAAATTTTTTATTTTTATTCATTTCATATCGATAACGCATGGTTCCAGATACTTCAATATTTTTAAAAGTATTATCTAAAAAAGTTGCATTAGAAAAACTAAATCCACCTATTAGTATAAAAACTATAAACAATCTCACCATATTTAAAATCCTAAAATAATTAAAAAAATGATTATATCAAAAAAAGATAACTAATTTTCAATGATTTCCTTTATGTAAAAAATAAAGTCCAACACAAAGTGCCAAAATAGAACCTGCAAGAAAAGCCATATCAATAGGAGTTACAAATTTCATTTGTAAAACTCTTTGAAAAAAATTTACCACCAAAACCATAATGATAACTTTAGCAAGCTTATCTTTAAGCTGATCTAAACTATGCACCTCTAAAACTTTACTTTGTTTCATTTGTTTAAATTCTTCAATTTCGCTGATAAAAAGCTCATAAACACCGAAAGAAAAAATAAACAAAACCAAAGCCATCAAATAAAGATCAACAGCTCCAATAATTAAAGCAACAACATCTTCATGTAAATCTATATGAGAATTTAGTCCAAAAAAATAATTGTAAGTATATAAAATCACCTTTAAGACATCATAACTTGCTATAACAAAAAGCACGAAAGCACCTATAAGTCCAAAAATTACGGGCAAAATAGTAACTATACGACTTTTAATCAATAAAAATTCAAAAATTCTTTCTAACATTATTTTTCCTGCTTATTTTTTAACTCTAACCATTTTTGAGCAATTCTAACAGCATTGGTCGCTGCTCCTACACGAATTTGGTCCGCAACACACCATAAATGAAGTACTTTTTTATCGTATTGATCTAAACGAATTCTTCCCACGTAAGTTTCATTGGTATCACTTGTAGTTAAAGGCATAGGATATTGTTTATTTTTTGGATCATCTAAAACAACAACATTTGGAGCCTTTTTCAAAATTTGACGTGCCTTAGCAGCATCAACCTCTTGATTAAAATGCATAGTAATAGACTCGCTATGACTTCTTAAGACCGGAACTCTAACGCAAGTTGCTGAAATTTGAAGCTTTTTATGTAAAATCTTTTGAGTTTCATTGATCATCTTTAGCTCTTCTTTAGTGTATCCACTATCTGTAAATTCATCAATATGCGGAATTAAATTTAAAGCTAAAGTATGCGGAAAAACTTGAGCCTTAAACTCATCTAATTTGAAAGCAAAAAAACTTTGCATTCCTTCAACTAATTCTTGCATTCCTTTTTTACCTGCACCACTAGAAGCTTGATAAGTACTTACATCTACTCGTTTAAGATTAAAAACATCATCTAATGGTTTTAGAACATGCACCATTTGTATTGTTGAACAATTTGGATTTGCAATAATTCCTGTTTTTTTCCAATCCTTAATATCTTCAAAATTACACTCTGGAACAACTAAAGGAATATCTTTATCCATTCTAAAATGGCTTGTATTATCAATAACTACAGCCCCGCATTCAACAGCAAATTGAGCATATTGTTTACTTATGTTTCCACCTGCACTAAAAAAAGCAATATCTACAGGATTTTCCTTAAAAGTGTTTTTATTTAATTCTTTTACTTTATAAATTTTTCCTTTAAATTCTATCTCATCGCCCACACTTTTAGCACTTGCTAAAGGTAAAATACTTTCTACTGGAAAATCAAGTTCTTCTAAAACATTCAAAAGTTCCTCGCCAACAGCACCAGTTACACCCACTATAGCTATTTTCTGCTTTTTTACCATTTTATTCCTTTATTTGATACTGCTTGATTTTTTTCTCTAAAATTTCGAGACTCATTCCAAGCTCATTAGCCGCCTTTTGCTTATCAAAATCAAGCTCTTTTAAAATTTGCTCTAATAATTCTTTTTCTAAATTTTTTACATCTTTTTTAAAAGTCCTAGCTTCTAAGAACAAATCTTGAGATAAAATTTCATTTCCTTCACTTAAAATACAAGCACGTTGCACTATAGAAATCAACTCTCTAATATTACCTGGATAATTATATTCTAATAAAGTTTTTTCAGCTTCTTTGCTTAAGCATTTATTTTCAAAATTATATTCTTGACAAGTTTGCTCAAGAACTTTATTTGCAATTCCCAAAATCTCTTCTTTACGTTCTCTTAAAGGTGGGATATTAATAGGAACAGTATTTAAACGATAATAAAGATCTGATCTAAAATCTCCATTTTTTATTTTTTCATCTAAATTAGCATTGGTTGCACTTATAATTCTTACATCGATTTTAACATTTTTAGTACTCCCAAGTCTTGTAATTTCTTTTTCTTGTAAAGCTCTTAAAAGTTTCGCTTGTATCTCATAAGGCATTTCACCAATTTCATCTAAAAATAAAGTTCCTCCATTGGCCACCTCAAAAAGACCTATTTTAGTCGCATTCGCATCTGTAAAAGCTCCTTTTTCAAACCCAAACAATTCGCTTTCTATTAGATTAGCAGGAATTGCGGCCATATTAATAGCTACAAAAGGCTTATCAAAACGTTGTGAATTTTCATGAATAAAACGGGAAAAAACTTCTTTTCCCACTCCACTTTCTCCAAAAAACATGACTGAAGCATCTGTTTTTGCAGCTTTCTTACTTAATTTCAAAGTCTGTTCTAATTTTTCAGATGTAGAAAAAAAACCTGTATTTTTATTGTTATTTTGATTTTTAGGTTTTTTATCAGCAGTTTTTTCTCTAATAATTTTTGCTCGCTTGATAGCTTCAACCAAAGTTTCTATATCAAAAGGTTTTGTTAAAAAATCTTTAACTCCAAGTCTCATTGCTTCAATGGCACGATTTAATGTTGCATTTCCTGTCATAATAATAAAGTCATATTTATTTTCACAGGTTTTAACAAATTCAAGACCATCCATGCCTGGCATATTAATATCTGTAATTATCAAATCCGTATCAGAATCTATTTTTTTTAGAGCTTCTGTGGCAGATTTGTAAGATTTAATTTTAAATTCTTCATATTCACCCAAAGCTATCTCTAGAGATTTTCTCATATTAATATCATCTTCAACAATTACCAAATTCATTATCGACCTTTGATTTTTTCAGAATAATAGCAAAAAATGACTTAAAATCACTTTTTTTTAAGATGATAAATCAAAGCGCTCCGTTCTCCAAATTCTACACAAAAGCGTAAAGGTAAAATTTTTACATAAGTTTCATTTTGTGCTTTCATAAGTTCTATTTTTGTAATATCTTTTATAGAGATATTTGCACTAGCAAAACAATCAATTAATTCTTCTTTATGAGAATTTAAAAAATTAAGCTTGATATTTTTTGCCATATAATCATCAATCATTCCAAGTTCAGTTTTAGGAAATTTTTTTAAATCATTATCGTTATAAGGTATTTCGCAAACAAATTCGCTAATAGCATTTTCACTTTGAGTCATAGCTGGAGATATATTTTGACTCTGATGAAAAAGGATTAAATTTTTACTAGAAAGTTCTGCCCAAAATATAAATTCATCTTGGGCAAAAATTTTAAGACTTGCTAAGATTAATAAGCAAACAATTCTTTCCACTTGTCTGCATCAATCTTGAGTTCTAGGTTTATTCTATAAAGACCCTGATTAAAACTTTCATCAATAATACTTGCATTTTTAATTAATCCATTTACTTGAGCGGTAATAGTTGAACTTCTAAGCATAGCATCTTTAACAGTATCTTTGCCATTAACTTTCACGCCATAAAGTTTACTTGCAAGTTGTCTGTAAGCATCTGTAATTGCAGCTCTTTTTGCTAATGCAAGTGCTTGAGCTGAAGAAACTGTATTCATAGGAGCGATACCTTCTCCAACTGCCGTAAAGCTAAGCTCACTATCGGTTGCATCTGGAGCCAACATTTTTTCTTGTCTGATGATATCGCGCACGTCATCTTTGTCTACTTTTTGCACAATAATATCGGATGTCTGAGAAGTTTCGCTAGGTTTATTTGAACTTTTGCTTATAACTCCTTTCATACTTGGCACACAGCCAACAAAAATTCCTGCTACAACTAGCATCATAAAAATTTTTTTCATATTTACACCTTCAAAATTTTTTGTCATTAATATCTACAAAGCAAAAAGCGTTCCAACTTTTTACAAAACTATTCTAAATTTAAATCTGGATTTTCATCACTAACTTCCTCATCAACTTCTTCTTTAGGACATTTAGCAATGCTAACAACTTCATCATTTTCTACATTTACAACGATAACTCCACTTGTGTTACGTCCAGCCTTGCGAATACTGTGCATATCAACTCGGATCATCTTTCCACTACTTGTAAGAGCCATCAAATCCATATCTTCATCTACAATCACCACACTAATAAGTTCTTTAGTCTTATCAGTGAGTTTCATACAAATAACACCCTTACCTCCTCTACTTTGAAGTCTATATTCTCCAGCATTGGTACGTTTTCCTATACCTTTGGCACTAACACTTAGAATTTCTTGATCATCATTTTCTATAACAACAGCGCCCACTAATTCATCATTTTTTTCTTTGAATTTAATAGCCGTTACTCCACGACTTACGCGGCCAATTTCACGCACTTTTGCAAGAGGAAATTTGATACACATACCTTTTTTTGTAACTGCAAAAAGCATTTTTCCTTTTGCTTCCTCTTCTAGTAACTCTTCATTTTCTACTTCAATATTATCCACCATTGGAGCTAAAGAAATTTCTTCTTCATCTCTTTGGACAATGATCGCTGTAACCAATTCATCGTTTTCATCTAGATTAATCGCTTTTACACCGACACTACGTATATTTTGATATTCACTTAAATTAGTGCGCTTAACAATACCATTTTTTGTAAAGAAGCATAAGGATTTACTCTCATTAAAATCAGTTGTTGGAATAATTGCCATAATTTTTTCTTCAGCTTGCAAATTGATCAAATTCACAACAGCTTTTCCTTTAGCAGTTCTTGAACCTTCTGGAATTTTATAAACTTTTAACCAATAAAGCTGACCTCGATCAGTTACAAACATTAAAGTATCATGAGTATTTGCCGTAAAGAAGCTTTCTATAAAATCATCATCGTAAGTCGTAACAGCAAGTTTGCCCTTGCCACCACGTTTTTGTTTTTCATACTGTTTGCTTGGAACACGCTTGATATAACCGCGATGAGTGATAGTCACTACCATATTTTCATTTGGAATCAAATCTTCCACATCTATATCATCATAATCATCTTCTATTTGAGTAATACGCGGCACATCAAATTTAGCTTTAATTTCTTTCAATTCATCGCGAATTAAATCTTCAAGTAATTTTTCACTTTTTAAAATTTCATCCAATCTTGCGATTTCTTTCATAAGCTCTGCAAGTTCATTTTCGATTTTTTCTCTTTCAAGCCCAGTTAAGCGACCTAGTTTCATATCTAAAATAGCATTAGCTTGAATTTCACTCAAGCCAAATTTTGCCATTAAAGAATCTCTTGCACTAGCATTATCAGGACTATTTTTAATCAAAGCTATTACATCATCGATATTATCAAGTGCGACGGTAAGACCTTCTAAAATATGCGCCCTTGCTCTTGCTTTTTGAAGTTCAAAAATAGTTCTTCTAATAATAACTGTTTTTCTATGAGTTAAGAAAAGATTTAAAAGCTCACTTAAAGAAAAAATCTTTGGTTCTTTGTTATGAATGGCAAGCATAATCACACCAAAAGTGCTTTCCATTGTTGTAGATTTGAAAAGATTATTTAAAACAATTTCGCTCATTGCTTCGCGTTTAAGCTCTATGACAACACGAATTCCTTCTCTATCACTCTCATCTCTGACTTCAGAAATTCCTTCAATCTGTTTTTCTTTTACAAGATCAGCAATTTGCTCTATGAGTCTTGCCTTATTAGTTTGATAAGGAAGTTCATCTATAACAATAATATCTTTATTTGACTTTTTCTCTATATGAGTTTTTGCCCTAATCTTTACGCGACCGCGTCCAGTACGATAAGCTTCAATAATGCCTTTTTTACCATATATAATACCACCTGTTGGAAAATCAGGGCCTTTAATAAATTGCATCAATTCTTCTAAAGTAGCATTTTTATTATCAAGTAAATATAAAAGACCATCAACCAATTCATTTAAACTATGTGGAGGAATATTTGTCGCCATACCTACTGCAATACCACTAGATCCATTAAGTAATAAATTAGGCACTCTAGCAGGTAAAACATCTGGCTCGTTCATAGAATCATCATAATTTGGAATAAAATCCACCGTATCTTTGTCAATATCGCGTAAAAGTTCTTCAGCTAAAATCGTCATTCTAGCTTCGGTATAACGCATCGCAGCTGCACCATCTCCATCTATGGATCCAAAGTTTCCTTGCCCATCTATGGTCGGATAACGCATAGAAAAATCTTGGGCCATTCTTACTAAGGCATCATAAACAGCAGTATCGCCGTGCGGATGATATTTACCGATCACATCCCCAACAATACGTGCTGATTTCTTATAAGCACTGCGACTCCCAACGCCAAGATCATTCATGGCATAAAGAATTCTTCTATGCACAGGCTTTAAACCATCCCTTGCGTCTGGAAGAGCACGCCCTATAATAACACTCATAGAATAATCTAAATAACTACTTTTAATGGAATTTTCTATATCGACAATCTCAATATCAGAATCTTTGTTAAAAATATTTTCCATAAAAATCCTTCCACAATATTGAAATTTTTATTTTACCATATTAAACTTTTGCATCAGCTAAAACAAGGGCAAAAAGAACAGAAATTTTGTTTTTTTCTAAAAATTTTTTAGCTTCCAATAAACTAGAACCCGAAGTTACAATATCATCAACCAAAATCGTAGGATGAGAAATCTTTTTTAAAAGTTTAAAATTTCTTTTATTTTTTTGTCTATATGCTAAACTTTTTCCAGAATATTTTAAAGAATTTTGAGAATGCAAGGCTCCAAATACAGGCTTTATAAATTGAGTTTTTAAATATTTGGCCAAAATAGCTGAATGAGAATAGAGTAAATTTTCTACCCTATCGTCTAAAGCAATAACATTAATTTTTTCATCAGGAGAAAAGAAATTTTTAAATTTAGCAAAACTAAGCTTTGCTAAAAAATGAAACACAAAATAACCATAAAAATGATGTTTAGAATGCAATAAATGTTTTATCTCGTGATATTTATAAAAAGAATACACTTTAAAATTATCCTCAAGAATTCTTACCCCTAAGGAAAATTCAGATAATTCTTGAGAACAATTATGACAAAAACAAAGCAGAGTAAAAGCTCCGCAATTTAAGCATTTCAAAGTTCTGAAATAATACTTGCTGCTTTATTGGCCATTTGCTTTATAAGTAAATGTGTGTAAAAAGTAATATCTTTTAAATTTTCAAAACCTTGCACATCTTGTTTTGTTCGCAAAGTAAATTTTCTATTTTTATTAACATCGCTTAAATTTAAAACTCCGACAAGTTTTGAATGTAACCCTATCCCATCTTGTCTTGCATTATATCCAACAAAAGCAAGATCGACTTTAGTTACATAAGGAGAATCAGCATTATTATCATCAAGTACTATAATACCTCTAGCTTCAAGTTCTTGTTTTAAATATGTGTAAAAAATAGCATTAAAATTAAGATCTACAAGTAGTCTTTGTTTTTTTGTAAAAAATACTTTTTGATTCTCTTTTAAATCATAAAAACGATGCAAATAAACTTTTTTTAAAGCTACAGCAGTATCTAAAGTGCGTTTATTTGCACAACATTGAATTCCAATATCGCTTATATATAAAAGACCTTTGATTTTAGCCTCGTAACCGTTTGGGCTATCACAAGGACTACACCCAGCTTCCTTAGAAATTTGATTAACTTGATCAAAAGTATTCTTGCTAGCACAAGAATTTAAAAATAAAGCTACAAGCAAAAAAAGTAAAAACTTCTTAATCATTCTTTCTTCTCCTTAAAAATTTGCATACAAAAAATTATTTTTCAAGCATTGTATTAAAATTATCAACAAATTTCAAGTCTAATTTTAAATAAACTTAAATTTATAAAAACTTAATCAATTTTCAAAACACTTAAAAAGGCTTCTTGAGGCAAATGGACTTTACCGATAGCTTTCATTCTTTTTTTACCCTCTTTTTGTTTTTCCAAAAGCTTTCTCTTTCTAGTAATATCGCCGCCATAACATTTTGCAGTTACATTTTTTCCCATAGATTTAACCGTTTCTCTTGCAATAATCTTATTTCCAATACTTGCTTGAATAGCAACTTCAAAAAGTTGTCTAGGAACGATTTCTTTCATTGCACTTACAAGCTCTCTTCCTTTGCTAAGTGCTTTTTCATTTGGCACAATAATGCTTAAAGCATCGACATTTTCTCCAGCTACTTTAATATCAAGCTTAACCAAATCCCCTACTCGAAATTCAATCGGCTCATAATCAAAACTCGCATATCCTTTAGTTAAAGATTTCAATTTATCATAAAAGTCCATCACAATTTCATTTAAAGGCACATCGTATTCCAACAAAACACGTTCAGGCGTGATATAATCCATCTTTACCTGTATCCCTCTTTTGCGATTTAAAAGAGTGATCAAATTCCCTAAAAACTCACTTGGAGTGATGATTGTAGCTTTAACATAAGGCTCTTTAATATGATCGATTTTATTTACAGGTGGAAGTTCACTAGGATTTTGAATTTTCAAAAGTTCTCCATTGGTTTGATAAATTTCATAAGTTACTGTTGGAGCTGTAGCAATAAGATCAAGATTAAATTCTCTTTCTAATCTTTCTTTGATAACCTCCATGTGCAAAAGACCTAAAAAACCAACCCTAAAACCAAAGCCCAAAGCCAAAGAAGTTTCTGGCTCATAGGTAATAGAACTATCATTGAGCTTTAATTTATCTAAAGCGTCTCTTAAATCCTCAAATTTATCCGTTTCTATAGGATAAAGTCCTGCAAATACAAAAGCTTTCGCCTTTTCAAAACCTCCTATAGCTTCTTTAGCTTTATTTTTGGTTAAAGTGATAGTATCTCCGACTTGCACATCGCCAACAGTTTTAAGCCCTAAAACAACAACCCCAACTTCGCCTGATTTCAAACTTTGCGTTTTTACTGGACTTAAAGGATGAGGGTAAAAAAGATCTTGAACAATATGTTTTTTATTAGTGCTCATTACTAAAACTTCATCATTTTTAGAAATTTGTCCTTCGTAAATTCTTACTAAGGCCAAAGCACCTAAATAATTATCAAACCAAGAATCGTAAATCAAAGCTTTAGTAGGAGCTTCATTATCTATTTTTGGTGCTGGAACTTTGGTAATAATCGTTTCTATAAGCTCTTTTATTCCTAGGCCTGTTTTAGCACTTACACAAATCGCATCCTTGCAATCTATGCCTATGATATGCTCGATTTCATGTTTAACTTTTTCCACGTCTGCATTAGGAAGATCGATTTTATTTATAACTGGGATAATTTCAAGATTGTTTTCAAGTGCGATATAGACATTGGCTATAGTTTGTGCTTCAACACCTTGCGAAGCATCTACTACAAGCAAAGCTCCCTCGCAACTTGCCAAAGACCTACTCACTTCATATGAAAAATCCACGTGACCTGGAGTGTCGATTAAATTTAAAATATATTTTTGATTATCAAAAACATATTCCAAACGAACAGATTGAGCTTTTATCGTAATACCTCGTTCTTTTTCTATATCCATAGTATCCATAACTTGAGCACTCATTTGTCTATCACTAATGGCTCCGCATTCTGAAATGATTCTATCTGCTAGAGTACTTTTTCCATGATCAATATGTGCTATGATTGAAAAATTTCTAATATTTTCCATTATTTTCCTAAAAATATACTTTTTAGAAATTCTAACAAAAATATTTTTCAGAAATGATTAAATTTTAATCTTTAGACATAAAGGATTTATGTTTTTTACTCTTAAATTCCTTCTTCAACTTCCTTATCTCAAACCACAATTTGATATACCCCCCCCCGTACCAATTATTATTGGCTTTTATTAAAGCTTGTCCTAATTTATAAGTAAAACATTCTTTTTCTTTTAAGGCTTCATAATAATCTGAATAAGTTTCTAAAGGAGGTAATTTTAAAGAAGGATATTTTTTTATTTTTTCTTGATAAATTTTTTGTTCTAGTTTATGTTTATCTTTTATATAAGATAAAACATAAGGCATTCTTATAAAACCTAATATACTTTTAGAATTAATAATCATAGCTTGTCCTAGTTTATAAGAAAGTTGGTTTTGAATTCTTGCCTTAGCTGAATTAGCTTGGATAAAAGTTACTTTAGGATTAATAATATCCATTTTAATTCCTAAAGATTTAGCTAATTTTTTACTTTCTAGTTTTTTGATGATTAGATCTTGTTCTAAATTAGCTAATTCTAAATGTTGTTTTTTAATAGGGATGGAGTTGAGTTTATTTTCAAGATTGTTTTTTTATTGAGTAAAATTTGTTTTTCATTGCTTAAGTTAGATATTTGAGTATTTAAAACATTGATTTGATTTTGCAAAGGCGCTAGTTTTATAGGATCTTTTCTTTGATTATATTGCTCGATAATAATTTTACAGTCTTTTAAATATTTGCAAAGGTGCGTAAAATCATATTCCTTTGAAATTTCAAAATCTATATTTTCTGGAATTTTTATTTCTTCTAATGTTTCATTTTTTGGCATAAGCAAGAAACCTATGATTCCTGCTTGTTTATTATCCTCCCATTCTTTTTGATAAAGTTGATTATATTTTAGTCTTTTAACATCTTTATCTATATAATTATGAATTTTTATGTTTCCTTATAATAGTAAAATCATATTCTATGTCTACAAAACATTCATGATTATATATGGGGATTAAAATTTTTTGATATTGATTTTCAAGAATACAATATGAAGAAAAATAAGTAGATGTAAAACAATCATTCCAACCATGCACTCCTAAAATTTTCATATTATGATATTTTTTGGGTAAAACTAATTCAAGTTCTTTTTTATTTTCCAATTTATAAATGCTTTCTCTGCAAAGATAAGATCTAATTTTTACAAAATTTTCATTATTTTTTACATCTATAATTTCATCTAAATCTAAAGTTTTAAAAGAAGGAATGGTAAGATTCTTTATTTCTTTAGGTTTTTTAAAGGAATTAAAATTTTGATAAATTACTTGAGCCATTTTTGTAAAAATAAATTCAACTGGATGTAAGGGGTTGAGGACATTGGTATAAAATTTAAAAATATTTTCTTTTAAGCAAAATTGATAAGCATCTATAAAATTAAAGCCGTATTTTTCACTTTGAAATTTATAGAAAGATGTGTATTCACCAAAAGCAACAGAAAAATGCCATTGAATTATTATAACTTTTTTTTGTAATTTATTTAAAATCTTATATGTATAATTAATTCCTGTTAAGTTTGCTTTAAATATATTTTGATTTTTTGGAAAAAGTAAATTGTCTAGAGTAAATATAATTAAATCAGCTTCTTTTATAAATTTATCAATTTTGTTTCTAAAAAGATGGTAAATTTGACCATAAGAGCCCATAGATCCTAGTCCAAAAGCTCTTGTTTCAGCTCCGCATTCCCTAAAACCTTTTGCAAAATAGGAATTCCATTGAGATTCATAAGTTCCAAGTAAAACAATCTTCATAAATTAAAAGCCTTTTTTATCATTGCTTCTATGGTTTTAAAATCTTCGAAATTTTCAGGCATTATAAAATCCATGTCTAATTCTTGATCGTAAAAATCTTCTATTTTAGTTACTAATTTCATAATATCTAAGCTATCTATTAGGCCATTAGTCACTAAATTTTTAGAATTTTCATCAATGTTTTCTTTTCCAATTTCTTTAAAAAACTGTTTAATCTCTTCCATTGTTTCTCCTTAAAGTTCTTTATAATAATTTCTATCAATCTTGCCATTTTGATTAAGTTTAAAACTATCTATTC
>NZ_NXLZ01000011.1 GCF_005406205.1 Campylobacter estrildidarum | reverse complement strand
ACCCCTATGATTTATAATCACCACAAAATGTGGAAAACGTGGATCATCTTCAATCTTTACTAAAATAGGAATTCCTGCAAGTTTTTCTAAACTCTTTCTATCTATCCTATAAGATTTGCTTTCATAGCCTAGTTTTTTAACTGCATCGTTTAAGTCTGCAAAACTTACCATATCTGTATATAGTTTTTGCCCGCTCATAGTTTTTAAAAGATCTAGTTCGCTTAATTTTTTATCATCAAGTATATTAATAAGTGTTGCCAAAGATGAAGCACCGCAAGATTCTTCATAGCTTTGTCTTATGACGTTTTTATTTTTAATTTCAGAATAGGATTTAACTATAAAGTCTGCCTTTAAAAATAAAGGCAAAATAATAAGCACTGATAATAATTTTAGAATTTTTTCCATAGGCTTAATCCAAACACACTATCAGGACTTGCAGAACTTCCTCCAAAACTAGCACTTACGGATACTGCCGTATCAGAGTTTATGCTATAGGTTGATCCCAAACTTAGAGTTGGTATAGAACGAATTTCAGAATTTTGATAGCCGTTGATTTTTTGTTCAGTTTGAAATCTTTGTTCAGCTCCTAGATCTAAAGTGATTTTAGGACTTAAGATTATAGATAAGTCTCCACCTATATAAATACTATGTCCATATTCTATATCAAATTGTTTAAATTTTCTATTTTGATTATAACCAAATCCTGTATAAATACTATATACCACAGGATCACTATATCCTCTTAAACTAGCTTGCAAACTTTGTGATTTTAAATAAAAGTTTTTAGTTTGATTGATCGCTTTTTCTCTTTGAATGATGGCAGTTTGAAAAGTAATTTGTGGAACTAATTCTGCTATGCTATCACCTGTATAAATAAAACCTAACCATAAATTATCAAAGCCTATACGATTTTTAGCTGAATACTCGTTTGTAAAAAAATTTGTATATTCTTGTCTAGCATAACTTCCTCCTCCTGAAATTAATATGTCGAATTTAGGAGTTAAAGTATAGATAAAAGTTTGAGTTAGAAAAACTTGTTTCGTGTCATTCCATACTGTAGGATCTCCGCCTATGGTAATATTAGGGTAAAGTGAGTATGAATTTGCATTACCTGTGCTAAGAAGTGAAAAGCTTGTGATACTTCTTAATCCGATTTGCTTTTTAAAAAGTGTATCGATATTTAACTCATCACTAGCAAACAAAGAACTTGTTAAAACTGCCAAAATAAGAAAAATTTTTCTCATTACTATCCCTTTCAAATTTTATTGCTTAGAAAAAGATTAAGCAAAGATTGTTCCAAGTTTTTTAATGAGTAAAAATTTTCTTTATTATAATTTAAAAATTAATCACTAAATAATATTACAAATTTACACACTATCATTAAAATATATTAAAAAAATAAAAAACTTTTAAAACACTAAAAATTCATTATAAACATTATCCAAATATCTATGAAAATAGAACTTTTAAGAATTTGATTTAAATAATCAACTATGATAAAATAAATACACTTTAATAAAAAGGAGAAGTTATGATTAAAAAGTTACTTAGCGTTGCAGCTTTAGGTGCTTTATTAGCAAGTTCTGCTTTTGGGGATGATTTTTTAGCTAAAGTCAGTAATGGTGCACTCAGTGATAATAGTGCAGGTGTTAAAGTTCTTAGTCTTAATGAGATGAAAGAAGTTAAGGGTGGGTATGGATTATTGCAAACTAATGCAGGGCAACAAGTATTTACTTTACAAAATATGAATATAGGAATGACAAAACTTACACAAATCGGTATTATTATTGGGATGACTGATTTTGAAAGAAAATATAAAATTAGTTGCGGTTTTGGAGGTGATAAATGTGATCACTTAAAAAATGATTTTTATGCAAAATCTAATTATAGAGATTTGGTAAATACTGCTAACCCTGAGTTTAACCAATATCTTGCAGTTACTGCAACTAAAATCGTCACAGCAACCCCTTTTGGTATCCCGAAAATTCAGTTTGCAGAAGGATTTGCAGTTGTAGGTGTATACGGAGAAAATGTATATAAAATTAGAAATACTTTTACCTCAAGCACAATTGCATATGATATAAAAAGTAGATTTCAAAAACAAATTAATAATATTCTCGCAACTTACTATTAATATAACAACTATTTATAGGGATTTTTAATAGCAAGAAACAATTATATTTTGAATTTTAAATTTTGGAATAGAATTTGCTATTTTATTCCAAAATAAAATAAGGATTAGAACAATGTTAAATTTTAATACAGGCTTTGGCAATAATCTCTTTACTAATTTAAACATTAATGTTAAAAAAAATCAAAGTTCTTTAAATTCTTCTAATAGTAATGTTAAAAATTTACAAGAATCAAAAGAAGGTTCTAACACAAGTAATAAAGTATTAGGTTATGAAGTAGATAAAGATGGATATTTTACCAGTGAGTTTAACAAAGCAGCAGGAATTCCTGAAGATATAAAAATTCATTCTAGTACTATGGAAAGTTTGGTTTTAAATTGGGCATCAAATGAAGATCCTTTAAGAGTTTTTAGACATATAGACATAGCTAAAACTATAGGAAATGCTTATAAAATTTTAAGTCAAGTAGTGGGCGAAGATGTTTTAAATTCTAAAGATAGTTTCACACTTGATGAAATAGCAAAATTCCCGCAAGGTTATAAATATAATGCTCAAACAATGCAAGTGATAAATACCTATGATAATATTAAAAATACTTTTAATGAAATGTCACTAGAAGAAAAAAATAGTATTATCAATCAAAGGATTGATATATCTTATTTATTTAATAATACTCATGAAGAATTCACAAAAAACGAAGCCGCAACACATGATATTTTCGGTGGCATAGATGATTTTAATACCACGCCCACCAAATACACAAATTCTGATGGTTCGATCACTAAAGGTGGACTTTTAATTGCTTTGATTAACGCTAATATGTATATTATAGATGGTGAAGCTTCTTCAAATGGAAAAATTCAGGGATTTGATAAATCTATGTCTGCAGAAGATATAAAAAAATATAATCCAGCTAATGATCCTAAGGCTATAGGAGAATTTAGCATTAGTTTTAAACCAAGTTTAAAAATTTCCAATTCAATTTCAAATGAAAATGATAACTCTGCAAAAGGATTTGATGAATTGTTTAAAAACTACAAAGATCCTATATCTAAAATGTTTGAAGATATAGAAAAATTTCAAAAAGAACAATTGGAACATTTAGAGAAACAAAGAAAAGCAAAAAGACTAGCTGAACAAAGAAAAGTTGATATGAGAGTTTAGAGTTTATAAAAGTTTTAATCTTTTTAGAATTTAAGTGAATATTATATTTTTTTATTGATATAAATAATATTACAAATTTACACACTATCATTAAAATATATTAAAAAAATAAAAAACTTTTAAAACACTAAAAATTCATTATAAACATTATCCAAATATCTATGAAAATAGAACTTTTAAGAATTTGATTTAAATAATCAACTATGATAAAATAAATACACTTTAATAAAAAGGAGAAGTTATGATTAAAAAGTTACTTAGCGTTGCAGCTTTAGGTGCTTTATTAGCAAGTTCTGCTTTTGGGGATGATTTTTTAGCTAAAGTCAGTAATGGTGCACTCAGTGATAATAGTGCAGGTGTTAAAGTTCTTAGTCTTAATGAGATGAAAGAAGTTAAGGGTGGGTATGAAGTTAGATTTTTGTATAATGGATCTCAATGGACTCCGACAACAGAGTCATACGCTGTAGCATTATATACAGGAGGAGAGCTTCAATATATAGCAAATTATCTCAATCATAATGACAAAGCACCGCAAGGGCTTTGCGGCATAGATCAAACATCATGCTCAAATCCTAGTAAAAATAGATTAACGTCATTTTTTGAAGTAACACAAGGATCTATAAAATTATTACCTAGTTATATAGTCAAAAGACAAGTAAAGGTATCAGATCTTGGACGTCCTTATGTTTTATTTACATATGGGGTTGGAGCTTATGATCCTAATACTTCTCAGTTGTATAAATTTAATTCTAGTCCAATGTTAAATAACAACATGATAATCAAAGAAATAGCTAACAAATATAAAGAGCAAATGGAAAGTGCTCTTGGTGGTTGGTACCCATATCGATCTAAAAGGTAAAATATAAACTTTTTGTCATCTCTACCGATATACAAGGTAGAAATGATCAAAAGGCAGTAAAAAATGATAAATAGTATAAATTCTTACTCAAATTATAATTACTATACAAATACTTTAAATTCTAAAAAGAATTCTAAAACAAATGATTTAGTAGATAATAATAAAGAAATAAATAACAATACAAATTTAAACAATAACATAAATTCAAATAACAATATCTCAAACAATACTTCTTTAAAACAAATTAAACAAACAAATTCAAATTTAGTGAGTGATAAATCACAAGCTATAGATAAAATACTAGGTTATGGTGTAGATGAAAATGGTTTTTTTACAAGTGATTTTAATGAAGCTGCAGGAATACCAAAAGATTATAAGATTTATGCTAAAGATATGGAAAGTTTTGTGAATTTTCAAGAAAATGATATTTTATCTATGTATCATAAAATAGACATAGCTAAAACCATAGGAAATGCTTACAAAGTTCTTTCACAACTTATGCCCCAAACCTCAAATTCAAGTCTTAGTAAAGAAGAATTAGCAAATATGCCTTATGCTTTTAGCGTCGATAAAAATTTAAATGTTACTAAAACTTACACTTTTGAAGAATATAATGAAGTTTTTAAGACAGTAAAGCAAGAAGGATATTTAACATTTAATACAATGAAAAATCTTGGTTTTGGCTATGGGGTAAGATTAATGCCTATTAATGCTGATAGTATTTTTAATAGTGATTATAACACATATATCGATAAAAGTGTATACAAACACTCTGATGGAAGCGTGGATAAAGGTGGAGTTTTAATGGCTTTTTTAAATAATACTAATATAGCCACTTCTTTTGGAGCAGCGTTTTTAAGAGGTGAAACCAACCTACTTGGAAAATTAATGAATATTAATGGAGATATGAGTGAAGCAGAATTAAAAGATTTTCAAAATTTTATGAATAAAAATAAAATTCAAAGTGCTTTTTATAAAGATTCAAGCAGTTCTGATGAATGGAATCCTTTTGAAGAACGTTTTTCAATGCAACTTTATATCAAAAGAAGTCAAAACATAGGCAATACTGAATTAGCACAACAAGCTAGAGATTTTGCTAAAGAATATAACGAAATGATTAATTCTAATATGAGTTTGAATGAGTTTAAAACTAAATATTTAGATTTTAAAGAAAGACACGATAAATTTGTAGAACAATTAACCAAAGAAGAAAAAGCTAAAGGGATTGATTATAGTATAGATATTGCTAGCGGACAAAGCATTTCAAATAATAAAAATAAAAAAACACAAGATATTAATAAAACAAAAGATAAACCCTTCAAACCCATCCAAGCAGAAAGTAAAAACAAAGAAACTTATAAAGATGATAATATAAGAAATGAACTCATAAAAAAACTTCTTGAAAATAAATTTGATTTAGCAAAAGAATTAGAAATTCTTTTTAATGTAAAAATAGATAATAATAGTTCTAATACTAATGACAATACAAATACAAATAACAATTCTAATAGCAATGATAATTCTAACACTAATAATTCTAATTCTAATACCAATCATCTTAGTAAATTAAGTTCTAAAACTAAACATAGAAGTGTGAATATTAAGGTTTAGAAGTTTATATTTTTAAAGGTTAAAATTTAAAGTATTTTTAAAATTATTGATAATGTTAATATTATTTTTAAAGAAGCTAAAAATACTGATTTTTAACAATTCTTTATAAAATCCTTTAAAATAACCCCATCAACTCTCAAATCATAAGCTTTTTCCAAATCATCAAAGTTTTCCACTATCATTAAAATTTTGCTATCAAAAAGGTAAAATTCAGCCACTTCTGAAGCAAATTTTGCTAATTTTTCATCTTTAAAGATTAAAAATTTTGCCTCAAATGCGTTGCTTAAAAAAATTTCATTTTTATTTTGTATAAAAATAGCAAAATCCAATTTTTCATTTTTTGCTTTTTGGATAATTTTTTCATCATAAAAAAAACAAGAAATTTGATTGTTTTGTAAATTTTCAATTTTTTCTATAAAGTTAAAATTTAAATCTCGCAACAAAGGATGCCCAAAAATCAACATTATTAAATCACCTTTAACATTTTTAACATCTTAATCAAATTTTGCTTATAAAAAAATTTGCATTTTTAAATCCTTAGAAAAAATTAATCAATTTTAATTTAAAATGCTTTTCGAAAAAAGGAGATCGGATTTTGTTTATTCAAAAATATAAAAATTTTAAACCAGTAAAATCTATTTCAAAAATAACTGTATTGTTAAATTTAATACTCTTATTTTGTTTCTTGTCGCTATTTTTTTATTTTAGTTTTAAAGTCAGTCTTTATCATTTTGATTTTAGCTTGTTATTGGAATATAAAAAAGCAATTGTCAGTGGATTTTTAAATACTTTATTGATTAGCTTTTTTGCTCTAATATGCAGTATTATGTTTGGAGCTATAATTTGTTTCTTTTCTTTAAATAAAATAATTATATTGAGATACTTTGCTTTATTTTACATAGAAATCATTCGCGGAACGCCTTTGCTTGTTCAGGTATTATTGATTTATTATATTATTGCCAATAATTTAGGTTTTGATAATAGATATTTTGTAGGAATATTTATCCTTTCTTTGTTTTCTGGGGCGTATTTGGCTGAAATTTTTCGCACAGGCATTCTTAGCATTGCTTTGATTCAAATAGAAAGTGCAAGAGCTTTAGGATTGAATGAAAAGCAAATTTTATTTTATGTGGTTTTTCCACAGGCTTTAAAAAATATTTTAGCCCCAACTAGTAGTCAATTAGCAAATCTTATAAAAGATAGTTCTTTATTGAGTGTGATTGCTGTAAATGAACTTACTCAAAATATTCAAGAAATCAATTCATATAATTTTGCCACGCTAGAAGGTTACATAATTTTAGCAATACTTTATCTTGTTCTAACTTTGCCTATTAGTTTATTTTCACGTTATTTAGAAGGAAAATACCAAAAATAGAAAAATTTCTTGACAAATTAAGATATATTTTGGCATAATCACATTTTTGCTTTGTATTAAGTCTCGTTAGCTCAGCCGGTAGAGCATCTCCCTTTTAAGGAGGGGGCCGTTGGTTCGAATCCAACACGGGACACCACTTTTCAGGTCGCTTAGCTCAGTTGGTAGAGCGCCACCCTTACAAGGTGGATGTCATAAGTTCGAGTCTTATAGTGACCACCATTTTACTGCAGCGGTAGTTCAGCTGGTTAGAATGCCGCCCTGTCACGGCGGAGGTCGCGGGTTCGAGCCCCGTCCGCTGCGCCACCTTTTGTCTCGTTAGCTCAGCCGGTAGAGCATCTCCCTTTTAAGGAGGGGGCCGTTGGTTCGAATCCAACACGGGACACCACTTTTTTGGGTTTAGACCCTTTCGTCTAGTGGCCCAGGACAACACTCTCTCTGTGTGGAAACAGAGGTTCAAATCCTCTAGGGGTCGCCATTTCAGGTCGCTTAGCTCAGTTGGTAGAGCGCCACCCTTACAAGGTGGATGTCATAAGTTCGAGTCTTATAGTGACCACCATTTTACTGCAGCGGTAGTTCAGCTGGTTAGAATGCCGCCCTGTCACGGCGGAGGTCGCGGGTTCGAGCCCCGTCCGCTGCGCCACCTTAAAGGTCTTTAAAATTTTAACTTTTTGATACTTTGTTTTAGAGCTTTGATGAAATAATCTATATCTTCTTTTTCGTGGGTATAATGCAAACTAACCCTTAGCCATCCCGGTTTTGTTTTAAGTTCTTGATTGTCTTTTAAACCAAGTAAATCATGCCCATAAGGTCCAGCACATGCACAACCTGCACGAGTTTCAATGTGATGGGTTTTGCTTAACTCATAAGCAAGATCATAAGGAGAAATTCCTTTAATATTGAATGAAAAAATAGGCAAACGGTTGGTTAAATTTTTTGCATAAAGAATTAAATCAGGTATTTTCTCAATTTGTTTTAAAAAATATTTTTTTAATTCTTCATCTTTTTTTTCTATTTGAGAAATACTCAAAGAATCTTTTATTTTAAATGCTAAACTTGCACGGATAAGTTGCAAAATTCCTGGAGTTCCACCTTCTTCTAAAATTTCTTCATTGCACAGATAGCATTGAGAAGTTCTTGAAACATAACCAACTGTTCCTCCGGCAGCAAAACTTGGTTTGCTTCCACAAAGATTTTTTTTGATAACTAAAAGCCCTGATCCTCCTATACCCCCGATCAATTTATGAGAACTTATAAACAAAGCATCATAATATTTACAAGATATGTTTTTATAAGGGATAAAAGTAGAAGCGTCAAAAGCTACTATGCCTTTATGTTTGCGTATTAGGGTGGAGACGTGTTTGTAATCACTTAATATCCCTGTAACATTCGATGCTAAGGAAAAACTAGCAATGATTTTTCTTTTTTTATTCTTTTCTAAAATTTTTTCCAAAAAATCAAAATCGATTTCACCTAATTTATTTAATGGAATTCTTATGCACTCACACAAACCCTCGCGAAAGGATAACTCATTGGAGTGGTGCTCATAGGGGCCTACAATAACTAAAGGTAGAGTGTTTTTATCTAATTGATTAAAATAAGTTTCTTTGACTAATGGAGGCACATAAATTCCGAGTAATTCTTGGAATTTTTTAATAGCACTACTCGATCCTGTTCCACAAGCAATAAGAGCAAATTCTTTGTTAAGTTTGAGACTTTTTTTAATATCATTTCTAGCTTGTTCATAAAATTGTTGAGTTTTAAAAGAATTTAAAGAACTATCAGAATGCGTGTTTGCGTAGGTTGGAAGTATTTTTTTAATTTGTTTTTCTACACATTTTAAGGCTAAAGCACTAGCAGTAAAATCAAAATGTAGAATTCCTTTTTTAAGTATTAATTCTTTTTTTAAATCTGAAATTTGCAAATGCAATCCTTGTAAAATTTTGCTAGAATTATACTATAAATTATTTTGTTTAAGGGAAAAATATTAAATTTAATCATTTTGCGAGTTTTTGCAATACTTTAACTTTAGGAAAGCTTTTTGATTATTATAGTGTTTTTGATGGTTTTAAAGATGTACAAAAGATAAATTTGGAAGACGATATTTTTAAGAATATTGAGAATTTTTTACTTAAAGACTATAAGAGAATTTATAGCGATTTTGATTTTGATGAAACTATTTCCTATGCTCTTATGCTTTTGGCAAAAAATAATCGCAAGCGTTTTTCTATAAATAAAAATATACAGCATTTTAGGGCATATTTTACACTTAGATATCTTTTAAAAAATAATATTTTGAAACTTGAATACAGTAAAGAAATAAAAAAACCTAAAAACAAAAGACAAAAATTAAAAAAAGAATTAAGATCTTACGTTATACAAGATAAAATTATTTTTCAAAATCATTTTACACGTTTCTTTTTTTATTTTTTAAAACCTAATGAAAAGTTAATCTTGCAAGAAAAATACGATGATGTTTTGAAAATAATTAAAGAAAAATTTGAATTTTATCAAAGTTTTTGTTTTGAGCAACTTTCAAGAGAATTAATCGAAAAGAAATTTTGTATCAAAGGAGTGCAAAGTTTTTGGAATAAAAATTTAGAACTTGATCTTTATTATCAAGATGAAAGGTTGAGTTTGATTGGAGAAGTAAAATTTAAAAATAAAAAAATTTGTAAAAATATTTTAAATATTTTAAAATTCAAAGCAAAATCTTTAAATTTGATACCTAATTATTATATTATTATTTCAAGGAATGGTTTTAGTAAGGAATTTTCTAAAATATCAAAACAAAATTTAGTTTTGTTAGACTTTAATGATTTTAAAATTTTATTAGAGGATGAACAATGAATGAAAATATTTTAAAAAGTTTAGATGCAAACGAGAAGGAAACCTTGCAAAAAGGCTTAGAAAGCTTAATAGAGCAAACTTATGTTATAGAAAACGAGTATAAAGTTTTAAATGAAAATTATAATTCTTTGCGTGCTATGGTTGATGAGATTATCGAAGTTTTGCCTAGCGCACTTTGGATTTTAGATAAGGAAAAAAATATTATTTTGCAAAATCAAGAAGCTTTAAAAAATCCAAAATTATTAAGTAATATTAGCCTTGCAAAAATACGCGATGAGCTTGAATTTGAAGGAAGATTTTATGCTGTTAAAATTATCGCTCATAATGAAAAAACTATTATTTCAGCAACGGATATTAGCGATGAAAAACGCAACGAAAGACTCGCAAGTATGGGAAGTGTTGCAGCACATTTAGCACACGAAATAAGAAATCCAATAGGTTCTATTTCTTTACTGGCGTCTACTCTTTTTTCTAGAAGTGAGCTTAAAAATAAACATATAGTCCTTGAGATTAAAAAAGCTATTGATAGGGTAGAGCGTATAGTGAATTCAACTTTACTTTTTACAAAAGGAGTACATGTAAATGCTTTAAATTTTAATGTTTTGGAATTAAAAGAAGAATGCGAAAGTGCAATCAATTCTTATAATTTTTCTTCTCAAATTGACTTTGAGTTAAATTTTTTAGATACACAAATTTGTGCAGATAAAGCACTTTTAGGATTAGTTTTGCAAAATTTAATTTATAATGCTATTGATGCTATAGAAGAAAATGAGTGTGAAAGACCAAAAATAAAAATTACAACCAATATTAAGCAAGATAAATTATATATTAGAGTTTTTGATAATGGTTGCGACATTAAAGATGAAAATTTAGTTTTTGAAGCATTTAAGACAACTAAACTCAAAGGAAATGGTTTAGGCTTATCTCTTTCTAAAGAAATTATCAATGCTCACAAAGGAGAATTAAGCTTTGAAAAAGAGCCTAAAAATTTTTATTTTACTCTGCCTTTAAATTAAATTACATAAAGCTAGGAGCATCGTTGGAAAATAAAATTAAATCCCCATTTTTAGTTTCCTTAGCTAAAATATTTACAAGTTCGGATTTTTCTTTTAAGATGATTTTTTCAATGGTAAGTTCTTTTTCAAAAATTTCAGCATTAACATTTGCTGTTATGATAGCTAAATCAAAGCAATCGTTAATAATTTGAGCCAGTTTAATATTTTCTTCTTTGCTAACTTCTATAATACCAGGACTGACTAAAACTTTACGACCTTGATAAAGTTTGCATAATCTATAACTTGTACTCATTCCTTTAAAATTTCCATTAAAACCATCATCTATAATAAATTTTGGAGATTTAGAAATAACCTGTAAGCGATGTTCTACGGATTTTATTTTTAAAATTTGATTTTTAATTGTTTCAATTGTTATGCCTAGATAATAAGCACATAGTATGCAAGCACAAAGATTTTGAGTATTAAATTCTCCTAGAATTTGACTTTTGAATTCATATTTTTTTTGTTCTAAAAATACTTTAAATTCTAAACCTTCTAAATTTGACTTTATATTACTTATTTTATCATCATAAAGAGTGATTATTTCATTTTCTTGTTTTAAAGTGCTTGTATGCAAAAAAGCTTTTTCTAATCTTTTAGAATTAAGAGCTTCAAGTTTTGTTTGTCTGATATTATCTATACTTTTGAAATATTCTAAATGAGCATTTCCTATCTCGCCGATTATACAAATTTGAGGCTCTAAAAAGCAAGTGATTTCATCAATATCTCCTTTTGCTCTTGCACCAGCTTCTGCAATATAAATTTGCGTTTCATTGCTTAAATTATTATTGATATCTGAAACTATTCCTATAAGAGTATTTACAGATCTTGGAGTTTTATAAACTTTAAATTTATCTTTTAATAATTCATAAAGAAAATTTTTAATACTTGTTTTACCAAAGCTAGCAGTAATAAGTATAATTTTTAATTTTTCATTAGACTTTAACTTTATCTTAGCCTGTTTTTTATAATACAAATTTGAAAATAAATCATAAATTTTTAGACTTAAAAGAGCTGATATGAGAGTGCAAAGATTAAAAAGAAACGAAAATCTTAAGGATAAGATAGCAAAAAGAGTGTTATAAATAAAAACAAAGACAAAAAACCATTTTACTTTATTGGTAAAGATGAGTTTTTTATCTATACTTTTATTCCAAAAATATAAAATTGGAGCAAGGATAATAAAATAAATTAAAGAGTATAAAGGAAAGGCTAAAAAGATTAAATAAGGACAAAGTAAAAAATACAAATGCCATAAAGGTTTATGGTAATGAAAAAAAACACGTTTCAATTTATAAGAATACCATTGTAAAGCGCTTATAAGATAAAAAGCTATGCAAAAATTGAAAAATAATGAATTTATAAAATAAAGAGAATTAATCAGCATTATCATCCTTGAGTTTTTCAGCAATAAAAGCAGCGTGTTTTAAAAAAAAGAAATGGTCTCCATCTAAAGGATAAAATTGGCTATTTTTAATTAGATGATGCATTGTTTCTCCGCTTTTTAATGGTGTAGCTTGATCATTTATACCCCAAAAAATAAGAGTTTTTGTATCAATTTTAGAAAAAAGATGACTCATGTTTTCATCTACCACATTTTTAAAAGTTTGATACATTAAAGGGCTTAAATTCGCTCCATCTTTACTTGCAAAATAGCGGTAAAATCTACCTAAACCAATTGTTTTTAAAAATTTAAAAACAATAATTTTAAAACGCACTTTTAAAGATTTTGGGGCAAGAATTCCAGAATTAGAGAGCAAAACTAATTTTGAATTTTTAAATTCCAATGCAAGTAAGGCAGCAATTTTACCACCAAATGAATGACCTAAAAATACATCGATATTGATTTTTTTTTCTTTTAGAAATTCCTTGATTATATTTACATAATCATTACTTTTTAAAGCTTTAACTATACTTGAATTTCCAAATCCAGGCAAATCAAGATATAAATGACAAAAATTATGAAATTGTTTTTCAAAAGCTTGTTTCATTAATTCTTTATTGGCACCCCAACCATGAAGTATAAGCAAGGTTTTTTTTTGATCAGGATTGATCATTTCATAACTTAAATTATAAGCATTACCTTCATAGTTAATTTGAGTCAATGCCATTTTACGCCTTTTGATTTTTATAAATATTTTCTAAAATTTGTACAGCATTTTGCAAACGTTCGTATTCTGTCATATTAAGCATAACAGCTTCAAATTTATTGTTTTTTAAAATCACGATTTTTCCCGTTTCGCTTTTTTTAAGTTTTTCCATAATGGGGCTAAAATTTCTAACTACTTCAGTGGCTGTGTAAATTTCATCTTGTTTAAAAGAAAGCATAAGGATTCCCCAAATAAATATGTTAAATTTTACATAAAATTTAACATATTTTGACTTAAAAGTTTATAATTTACCTTTTTGACCATTGATAGAGTGGAGAAAATTGTAATTTATTTTGATTTTATTTTCATTTTTGGCATTTTTAGTGAGTTTTTCTATAACAGTGTTAAAGTCCTTAAATAAATAATTTGCTAATGATCCAGGATTTGGATTGATTTCGTTAAGATAAACCTCATTATTTAAAACAAAGAAATCACAGCGAATTAAAGCACCTTTAAATAATGGATCATAGATTTTTTTAAAATTATCTTTTAATTTAGTTTTTAACTCTTCGCTTAAATCAGCTTCCATAAGTTCATTATTTCCCGAAAAACTAAGATATTTTTGCTCAAAATCTAAAAATTCTTTTTTCTTTGGTTCTTCGATTATCGAGAAAATAAATTCATTTTCAATCATACAACCAGCAAGATTATATTCTTTAATATTGCTTTTAAAATCTTCCACAACAATATCTGTATCAAATTCAAAAGCCACGTCTTTGGCATACTCAAATTCTTTTTCATTTTTTACTATGCTTATGCCTATACTACTGCCAAGTCTTGATGGCTTTAAAATAGATGGAAAATTTGGCATAAAATTATCATTGGAATTTTTTCTAAGCATATAATAGTCAAGGGTTTTAACGCCTATGTTTTTTGCGTAAAGCTTAGTGAATTCTTTATTAAAGGATAATACACTTGCTTCAAGTCTAGGACCGATAAATGGAATATCAAAAAATTCCATTAAGGAAGCTACTTTTCCATCTTCTCCATCTCTTCCATGGATAAGGTTAATTACGCAATCTATTTCAATTTTATTTTCATTAAAGAAATTTTTAGAGTAAAATCCTTTTTGTCTTAAAGTTAATTCCTTTTGTTTTTTGTAAGCTTTTGTGCTAAAAGTTTTTGAATTCATTTTATCATTAGGAATAAGATAAAATTTTCTTTCTTCATCACAAAATATGAATTTTAGATTTGCTTTAAGTATTTTTTTTAAAACTACAGCACTTACTATGCTGATCTCGTGTTCGTAAGAATTTCCTCCAAAAAGTATTGCGAAATTCATTATTTCTCCTTATACTAATTTTTTAAGAGCTTCTTTTACAAGATCGCTAGTATTTAATGCTGTACAATTGTGTAAAATATTTAAAATCTTATCTTGTTTAAAGCCTAAAGAAAGCAGTGCCGCAAGAGCTTCATTTTTTTCATTACTTATATTATCAAGGCTTTTTTTGTGATCGCTTAGTTCTACTATAATTCTTTTTGCGGTTTTTGCTCCTATACCTGGGACTTTTTTTAAAGAACTTTCATCGCCTAAATTTAAGGCTTGATAAAAAGAATTAACATCCAAGCTGGAACATACTGCCATAGCAGTAGTTGCACCTATACCATTTACCTTTAATAGCATTTCAAACATTTTTTGTTCGTTTTTATCTAAAAAACCATAAAATTTATTAGAATCTTCTTTGATAATTTGCGTAATTAAGAATTCGTATTTTTCATTAATTTGAAGTTTGGTTGAGCAAAAAAGCGATATAAAAACTCCATAGCTTACTCCATTAGTGCATTTTATAACAATAAAAGTGGGTTCTTTTTGGGTAATTATTCCTTCGATGGCAACAACCATTCTGTATCCTTTTTATCATAGTCAAGTTTTTTATAAATTTCTATTAACTCTTGATTGTTTTCTATTCTTTTTTCAAGTCCTATAACCTTAGCACTTTCATTTTTAAAAGAGGAATAGAAAACATCTTTTTTTGGCTCTATAAGCGAGAATTTAATTTCATTCATTTCGCTCCATTTTCCACTTTTGTTAATAAATTTTGCTTCAAATAATGTTTGCTCAAGTGCTAATAATTCAGAGTGCAGTTTCTTTTTAAGTTCCAAACACTCTTTTTCTTCATTTTGTAGTTTATTTAATTCATTATTTTGTAAAGAAAATTCTTTTAAAATTTTTTCATATTGGGAAGGTATATTTTTTCCTTGATTTTTAAGCTCTGAAACTTTTTTTTCTATATTTAAAATCCCATTTTTACCAGATGAAATAAAATGCTTTAATTTATTTATCTTATGATTTAATGCAGATATTTTTTCTTTAATTTGTAAAAATTCTTTATCATAATCTTTATCGAGTGTTTTGACTCTAACATTAAATTTATTATTTTGACCTTTCATATTTTCAACAATGGCACAATCGTAAAATATGCAGGTGTTATTATTTTCCAAATTATCTATGTAAATTTTATCTGCTTGTATAGTACCACCTAAGCTTTTTTTGATTTTTACTTCTTTAGCCTTGACGGTTCCTCCTTCAAGCAGGTCTATATTTATAGTTTCACCTTCTATAGTGCCCCTATGTGTTTTTACATAAGCTTCTTTTGCATAAATTTGAGATTTAGAATGTGTTACGCCTTCGATTGTCATTTTTGTGGCTTTTAAATGAGTATTGCTTCCCACGCTTCCAGAGATATTCAATTCTTCACACTCTATTCCAACGCCTGAATTAACAGCATCTTGCATATCTGAAATGAATTTAATATTTATTTTAACATTTTTGTCAAGCCCAGCACGTATAATACCTACATTCTTAAAATCAACATCTCGAAACTCTAAAAAATTACTAATATCAAATTTATCTCCGTCTTGAACTACAAAACCTTTTTTTAAAGCAACGTAGTCTGTAAAATCTTCTTCTTCTATAGCTTTAAAAGCAGAAGAGCAATTAAATTTTACTTTATTTTCATTTGCACTTAATACTTTTAAAGTACGTAAATTAAGATCTTTACCTTCTTTTCCCTGTTTAAATTTAGCGTGTCTTAATACTACCTCGTTTTCATCTACAGCTATAATTCCTGATCTTTTTTCATCAATTGTATAATCTTTTGTTTTTTCTTTATAAAGCAAAATTAACTTTTCATCTTGACTTTGCATAGGTTCAACACCTCTTGCTATAACAACTTGAATTAACTTATTTATAGGATTTTTTCTATGTTGATTGCAAATAGCAATAAGTTCTTTTTTAAAATTAAAAATGCGTATGCCTATTAAAAATTTAAGCTTAAGCATTTTTTTGTAAATATTTTGTAGAATTTCAAAAGCTAGTTTTTCGTGAAAATCCAATACGCTAAAATCAATTTGTGCAACAATTTTTGTAAGATTTTTATTAGCTGTAAGTTTAATAGCTTTAGCGACTTTATCTTGGTTTGCATGATGAAAAATTTCTATTTTATATTCTTGTTTAATCTGTAAATCATTTCTTAAAAATACTTCATCTTTTTCGAAAAAGTTCAAATCTTTTTCAGAAATTTTTTCCCATTTACCATCACCAAAACAATATTGAGTTGAGAAAGCCAAGAGATTAAAATCAAGCTCATTTAAATTAATGCTTGTTCTTGAAGAAACTTCAAGTAATTCTTGATCCGGGCTTTCAGTATAAGAAATAATTTTTTCATCTAGTGCCAAGACTTTTCCTTAATTATAGTAAATTGATTTTTGAAAATTAATCTTTATAAAATTATAGTCAATTTTTAATCAATTTTAGTTAAAATAAAATCTTTAATATCTAAAAAATTATGAAAAATTTTCAAAAAAATATGAAAAATTTAGTATTTAAAAATTTTATTATCAATGCTTTGGGAATTTTATGTTCTCGAGTTTTAGGTTTAGTTAGAGATATTTTAATAGCACTTTTTTTAGGAGCTGGCCTTTATAGCGATATCTTTTTTGTAGCTTTAAAAATGCCCGCTTTTTTTAGAAGAATCTTTGCGGAAGGCGCTTTTGGACAAAGTTTTTTGCCAAATTTTGTAAAAGCAAGAAAAAAAGGGGCATTTTGTGTTAATATAATGATGCAATTTAGTTTAATTGTATTACTATTTTGCCTTTTAGTGAGCTTTTTTTCTTCTTTTTTTACTAAAATTTTCGCTTTTGGTTTCAATCAAGAAACTATAAATATTGCTTCTCCTTTGGTGGCAATTAATTTTTGGTATTTGTTTTTTATTTTTTTGGTTACTTTTTTAGGTGCAATTTTAAATTATAAACAAAAATTTTTTATTACTTCTTTTAGTGCAGCATTTTTTAATTTAAGTATAGTTATAGCCGCATTTTTTGTAGATAAAAATTATCCTTTAAAAACTCTTTATTATTTTTCTTACGCAACGGTTTTAAGTGGTGTGGCACAATTGATTTTACATTTAATTATCTTAAAAAATAATCCGGTTATTAAGGCAATGATATTAAGCATAAGGTTAAAAAAATCCAAAACAAAAATGAAATCATTTTATGGGAATTTTTTTCATGGAGTTTTAGGATCTTCTGCAACCCAAATCAGCTCTCTTTTAGATACCACAATAGCGAGTTTTTTAATCAGCGGAAGTATTTCTTATTTGTATTATGCAAACCGTGTCTTTCAGCTTCCTTTGGCTCTTTTTGCTATAGCTTTAACTCAAGTTTCTTTTCCTAAGATTTTAAAACACATTAAAAGTAATCAAGAAGTTTTAGCTTCTAAATTTATGCAAAAGGCAATGGCATTTTTAAGTATTTTACTTTGTGTTTCTAGTATAGCAGGTTCTATTTTTTCTTTAGAAATTTGCCAACTTTTATTTCAAAGAGGTAATTTTACCCGCGAAGATAGTATTCAAACAGCTTATGTTTTAATAGCTTATCTTGCAGGGCTTTTACCTTTTGGTTTGCAAAAACTTCTTTCATTATGGCTTTATGCGAAATTTAAACAAAAAACAGCCGCTTTAATTGCCTTTAAAGCTTTATTTATAAGTCTTTTGTGTTCGATTGCTTTTGTAATTTTAATCAAAGATGAAAATTTGAAAGTTATAGGAGTGGCTTTTTCTAGTTCTTTAAGTGCTTTTTATTTGCTTGGAGCTAATATTAAAGAATTTGGTTTTAAGAAATTTTTTGGTTTAATATCGTTTAGATTTTGTTTTTTAACAATAATTGCTTTAATTATTTTTGCTGCAATGCTTTATTTAACAAAACCTTATATTTTAAACCTTTTTATTTGGATTTATATGGGTATTAAAGGGTGATTTGATGAAGTTGATGGATAGTGTTAAAAAAGAAAAAATTCATTTAGATCAAAAAAAAATCAATATTTATTTGTGCGGTCCTACTGTTTATGATGATGCGCATTTAGGACATGCTAGAAGTAGCGTTTGCTTTGATTTATTACGTAGGGTTTTAATTGCTCAAGGCTGTGAAGTGAATTTTGTTCGAAATTATACAGATATTGATGATAAAATTTTAAAAAAAATATCTGAAAGCGGGAAAAGTATCAAAGAATTGACTGAATTTTATATACAAAGCTATGAAGAGGATATGAAAAAATTAAACGTTTTAGATCCTAATTTAAAACCTAGGGCAACTCATTTTATTGAGGAAATGATTGACTTGATTTCAAGATTAGAAGAAAAAGGTTTTACTTATATTTTGAAAGATGGTGTGTATTTTGATACAAGTAAGGATAAAGATTATTTAAGTCTTTCTAAGCGAAGTTTGGATGAAAATATTTCTCGTCTTGTAAATGATGTTAAGAAAAAAAACGAAAGCGATTTTGTACTTTGGAAATTTGATAAAAATTTTTATGAAAGTAAATTTGGAAAAGGTCGTCCAGGCTGGCATACAGAATGTGTAGCTATGATTGATTCTATTTTTAAAGATACGCTTGATATTCATGCGGGTGGAATTGACTTGCTTTTTCCTCATCATGAGAATGAATCAGCGCAGTGTCGTTGTGGCTGTGAAAGATCTTTAGCTAAAATTTGGCTTCATAATGGTTTTGTCAAAATCAATGGCGAAAAAATGAGCAAAAGCCTTAACAATAGCTTTTTTTTAAAAGATGCACTTAAAGATTTTATGGGTGAGGCATTGAGATTTTATCTTTTAAATTCGCATTATAGGGCGCATTTTAATTATTCTTTGGAAGATTTGTATGCTACTAAAAAACGTCTTGATAAATTTTATCGTCTTAAAAAGAGACTGGATATGGATGAAATTTTAGATTTTGATATGGTGCAAAATACAACATTTCAAAGCGATATTGCACAAAAAATTTTAGAAATTTTAAATGATGATCTAAACATCTCTAAAGCTTTAGCCTGTTTGGATGATTTTATCAATAATGCTAATTTAGAATTAGATAAAAAAAATAAAACTTTAAAACAAGATATTAAGAATTCTTTAGATGAATTAGCTAAAATTTTTGGCTTTGGTTTTATAAATACAAAAGAATATTTTCAATGGGGTGTGAGTGAAGATAAAAAAGCTTGGATTGAAAATGAAATTTTAAAAAGAAATGAAGCAAAAAAAGAAAAAGATTTTAAAAAAGCTGATGAAATAAGAGAGAATTTAATCAAAGAAGGTATCTTTTTACAAGATACACCAAATGGAACAATTTGGGAGTATGAAAATGCATAAAGAAATGAATTTAAAAGAGGTTTTAATCCGCTTTAAACCTTTTTATAAAAGGTATTGGAAGCAATTTTTTATTGTTGGAATTGGAATACTTTTGGCAAGTGGCGGAACTTCGGCAACTGCTTATATGATAAAGCCTATTTTGGATCAAATTTTTATAGAAAAAAAAGAAACTATGCTTTATTTTGTTCCTTTTTTGTTCGTTTTGGTTTATTTTCTTAAAAATGCAGGTTCTTATTTGCAAACTTATTATATTTCTTATATTGGTACAGATATGTTAAGGGTTTTGCGTTCTAAGGTTTTGAAAAATATTTTGCGTTTGGATATGGATTTTTTTAAGCAACATAGAAGTGGGGAATTAATTAGCCGTTGTACTAATGATATAGGTGCTTTACAAAGCATTGTTTCTAATATTATCCCAGATTTTTTAACCCAATTAATTACCGCTATAGGGCTTTTAGCTGTAGTTGTGATTCAAAGTCCAAAATTGGCTTTTTTTGCTTTAATTGTTTTACCAATTGCTATTATTCCTTTATTTTATCTTGTTAAAAAACTAAAGCTCTATGCAAGAAATATCCAAGAAAAAAATTCAGATCTTTTATCTCGTTTGGGAGAAATTTTTTCAAATATAGAATTAGTCAAAGCTAATAATGCACAAGAAAAAGAAAGACAAAAATTCGATCAAGAAAATGAGTCTTTTTGCAAAGTTATTTTAAAAAGCACAAGAATTAATGCTTTAACAAGTCCGATGATGGAAATTGTAGGTTCTATCGGGGTTGCTGTTGTTATCATTGTTGGAGGACGAGAAGTTATTAATGGAACTATGAGCGTTGGAAGTTTTTTTTCTTTTATTTCGGCACTCTTTTGGGCTTATACACCTATAAAGAGGCTTTCAGCCTTATATGGAAGTATTCAAGGAGCGGTAGCAGCAAGTGAGAGAACTTTTTATTTGTTGGATTTAGAGCCTCAAATTAAAGGAGGAAAAAAAGAATTAAAAAATATAGAAAATATAAAATTTGAAAAAGTAGAATTTGCTTATGATAATTCATTTAAAAATGTATTAGATGGTATCGATTTTGATTTTAAAAAAGGAGAAACTTTAGCACTTGTTGGTGCTAGTGGTGGTGGAAAGTCTTCGATTATTAATCTTTTAATGTATTTTTATGAAAAAAAACAAGGTAAAATTTTGCTCAATGGTTTAGATATTAGTGATTTTAATATCGAGAGCTTAAGAGATAGAATAGGACTTGTAACTCAAAATATTTATCTTTTTAATGATAGTTTTGCTGAAAATGTAGCTTATAGTGAATATTTGGATGAAAAAAGGGTGGTTGAAGCTTTAAAACTTGCAAATGCCTACGAGTTTGTAGAGTCAATGGGTGGAATTTACGCCGAAATAAAAGAGCATGGAAAAAATTTAAGTGGAGGACAAAAACAACGCATTGCTATTGCTAGAGCTTTGTATAAAAATCCGGATTTATTGATTTTTGATGAAGCAACATCTGCGCTTGATAATGAAAGTGAAAAAGCTATAATGAAAACCATAGAAAATCTTAAAAAAGAGAGATTGATTTTAATGATCGCACACCGGTTAAGTACAGTTGAAAATGCCGATAAAATTGTAATGATAGATCAAGGAAAGGTTTTAGCTATAGGAAAAGATGAAGAGCTTTTGAAAACTTGTGAGCTTTATTGTAAATTTAAAAATAAAGAAAAGGAAATAAAAGCTTAACTTTATTTTCATTTAGTTAAAATTTACATTATTTTTTATATTTTTAAAGGAAAAAAATGTATGAACAAATAAAACCTTTGCTTTTTAAACTTGAACCAGAGTCCGCTCATTATTTAGTAGAGCATTCTTTAAGAGGTCTTAATGCTATTTTTCCAGCTGCATTAGGTTTGATGGCTAAAAAATTTGTCATCAACGATGCAAGCTTAAAACAAAATTTACTAGGGCTTAATTTTAATTCTCCTGTTGGTATAGCAGGTGGTTTTGATAAAAATGGAACTATGGTTAAGCCTCTTAGTGCCTTGGGTTTTGGGTTTTTAGAATACGGCACTTTTACTCCTAGACCGCAAGAAGGAAACGAAAAACCAAGAGTTTTTCGTTTGGTAAAACAAGAAAGCATTCAAAATGCTATGGGCTTTAACAATAAAGGATCATATGAAGTGCGTTCGCATGTTTCAAAAGTTTATCCTTTTGCTTTGCCTTTGGGTGCAAATATTGGTAAAAATAAAGACAGTCAAAATGCTTTGGAGGATTATTTTATTTTGCTAAGAGAATTTAAAGATTTGTGTGATTATTTTGCTATAAATATTTCATCTCCAAACACTAAAAATTTAAGAGATTTACAAAACGATCAGTTTTTAAATGATTTATTAACAGAAGCAAAAAAAATCACTTCAAAGCCTATTTTTATAAAAATAGCGCCTGATTTAGAAATTCCTATAGCTATAGCTCTTTGCCAACAAGCTATAGAAAAGGGAGCTGATGGTTTTATAATTGCCAATACAAGTACAGATTATTCTTTAATTGACAATGGGCGAACCTTTGGAGGTATCAGCGGAAAGCTTATTCAAAAGAAAAATGGCCTTTTCTTTAAAGAGTTAGCCAAAGAGTTTTTCTCTCATACTCTTTTAATTTCTTGCGGGGGTATTGATAGTGGAAAAGAAGCGTATGAGCGTATTAAAAATGGGGCAAATTTAGTTCAAATTTATACTGCTTTAATCTTTAAAGGACCGAGTATAGTTAAAAATATCAATCAAGAATTAATTTCTTTATTAAGGCAAGATGGTTTTATGCATATTAGCGAAGCTGTGGGAGTTAATCTTAAATGATTCATTTTGAAAAAATTCGCCTAAAGAATAAACTTGAAGTTTATTCTTTTCCAATAAATAAAAATAGCGATGTAATCAGTGTCGATATTTTTTATAAAGTGGGATCAAGAAATGAAGTTATGGGTAAAAGCGGAATTGCTCATATGCTTGAGCATTTAAATTTTAAAAGCACAAAAAACCTTAAAGCCGGTGAATTTGATGAAATTGTTAAAAGCTTTGGAGGCTTAGATAATGCAAGCACGGGCTTTGATTATACACATTATTACATAAAATGTGCTAAAAAAAATTTAGATAAAGCCTTAGAGCTTTTTGCTGAATTAATGGCTAATTTAAATTTAAAAGATGAAGAATTTCAGCCTGAAAGAAATGTTGTTTTAGAAGAGCGTAGATGGAGAACGGATAATAATCCGCTTGGTTATTTATACTTTAGACTTTTTAATCATGCTTTTATGTATCATCCTTATCATTGGACTCCTATAGGATTTTACAAAGATATAGAAAATTGGACTATTGAAGATATTAGAGATTTTCATAGTGTATATTATCAACCTAAAAATGCTATTTTACTTGTTAGTGGAGATATAGAACATCAAGAAGTTTTTGATCTTTCTAGAAAACATTTTGAAAACATTAAAAATACAAAAACTATCCCAAAAATTCATACACAAGAACCTAAACAAGATGGCGCAAAAAGAATTATTGTAAAAAAAGAAACTCAAACTCAAATTTTTGCAATAGGATTTAAAATTCCAAATTTTAAACACAAAGATATTCCAACCTTAAATGCCTTATCAGAGCTTTTAGGAAGTGGAAAAAGTTCTATTATAAATGAAATTTTAGTAGATAAACTCCATTTAATCAATGATTTTTATGCTTTTGCTAATGATTGCATTGATGAAAATTTATTTATTTTTATTTGCAATTGCAATGTAGGAATTAAAGCTGAAGAAGTTGAAAAGGAGCTTTGGAAAATTTTAGAGCAAATTAAAAAAGGAAAATTTTCAGAAAAAGATTTACAAAGAGTTAAAAATAATATAAAAAGCGATTTTATTTTTTCGCTTGATACAGCGAGTGCAGTTTCTAATATTTATGGATCTTATTTGGCAAGAGGAGATTTAAATCCGCTACTAAGCTATGAAGAAAAAATTGAAAAGCTAACCTTATTGGATTTGCAAAAATGTGCTAAAAAATACTTTAGTGAAGAAAATTCCACGACTTTGATTTTAAGAAAGGAATAAAATGGATAGTAATGTCATCATTGGAGCAATGACCGCGCTTATTACTCCTTTTAAGGATAATAAAATCGATGAGCAAGGTTATGCAAAACTCATTCAAAGACAAATTGATAATGGGATTGATGCGGTAGTACCTGTAGGTACAACCGGCGAAAGTGCAACTTTAACACACGATGAACACAAAGCTTGTATCGAGATCGCAGTAGATGTTTGTAAAAATACAAGAGTTAAAGTTTTAGCAGGTGCTGGAAGTAATGCAACACATGAAGCGGTTGATCTAGCACAATTTGCAAGAAATTGTGGAGCAGATGGTATTTTAAGTGTAGCTCCGTATTATAACAAGCCAACGCAAAAAGGGCTTTATGAGCATTATAAAGCGATTGCAATGAGTGTGGATATTCCTATTCTTTTATATAATGTTCCAGGAAGAACAGGTTGTGATATTGCAACTGAAACTGCTATTAATCTTTTTAGAGATTGTGAAAATATTTATGGGATTAAAGAAGCAAGTGGAAGTATTGATAAATGCGTAGATTTACTTGCCCACGAACCTAAGATAGTTTTAATTAGTGGTGAAGATGCGATTAATTATCCTATACTTTCAGATGGAGGAAAGGGAGTTATTTCCGTCACTTCAAATTTATTGCCCGATAAGATTAGCTTACTTACGCATAAGGCTTTGGAAGGAAATTATAAAGAGGCAAAACAGATCAATGATGAGCTTTACAATATCAATAAAATTTTATTTTGCGAAAGCAATCCAATCCCTATAAAAACAGCTATGTATATAGCTGGATTGATAGAAAAATTAGAATTTAGACTCCCTCTTTGTCCTCCTAGTAAAGAAAACTATGCTAAAATACAAGAAGTAATGAAAAAATATGATATTAAAGGATTTTAATGAATCAAGAATTTCAAGGAAAAACTTTAGTAATTAGCGGTGGAACGCGTGGAATTGGGAAGGCTATTGTATATGAATTTGCAAAGGTGGGCGCGAATATAGCTTTTACTTATAATTCCAACGTTCAAATCGCAGAAGAAATGATAAAAGATTTGGAAACAAACTATAAAATTAAAGCAAGAGCTTACGAATTTAACATTTTAGAACCTGAAACGTATAAAGAGCTTTTTGAAAAAATCGATCAAGATTTTGATCGCATAGATTATTTTATTTCTAATGCAATTATTTCTGGCCGTGCAGTAGTAGGCGGATATACTAAATTTATGAAATTGAAACCTAAAGGGATTAATAATATCTTTACAGCTACAGTCAATGCTTTCGTTGTAGGTGCTCAAGAGGCAGCTAAGAGAATGGAAAAAGTAGGGGGAGGAAGTATTATTTCTATTTCTTCTACTGGAAATTTAGTTTATATAGAAAATTATGCAGGGCATGGAACAGCAAAAGCAGCGGTTGAAGCTATGGCAAGATATGCAGCTACCGAACTTGGAGAAAAAAATATCCGTGTAAATGTTGTCAGTGGCGGTCCTATTGAAACAGATGCTTTAAGAGCTTTTACAAATTATGAAGAAGTTAAGCAAGCCACAATTGATTTAAGCCCACTTAATCGTATGGGTCAGCCTGAAGATTTGGCGGGTGCTTGTCTTTTTCTTTGCTCTTCAAAGGCAAGCTGGGTAACTGGACATACTTTCATTGTTGATGGAGGAACTACTTTTAAATAAGATTTATCATCTTGAATATTCAAGATGATAAAGACTAGATTTTTTCTATTTTTACCATAAACGCTTGTCTTGCATTTGATCCTATAATAAAATCACTTAAATTTGGACTATTGGGTCTTGTAATATCTCTTAAACCTAATTGATTGTAAGCAATCCCATTTTTTCTTCTAATTCTTGCTTTAAGAGTTTTACCGTCTATGCTTAAATCTTTTGCACCTTCCGCACCTCTTCCATCCCCATATTCTAAGCCAACAGCCGATGGATGGATGCCTTCTTTAACTCTTACATAACCTATAATCGAACTTTCATAAGTGCTCAATTTTACCTTATCGCCATTTTTGATATTGTATTTTTTTGCACTTTGTGAATTAATATCTATATAGGTGCTATATTTTATTTCTTTTAAAGACTCAAGGGTGGCGGAATAAGAAGAGAAAATATTAGATTTATAATTAAACGCTAAAAGATCAAAACCTTCTTTTTGGATAATTTTTTTCCCATTAGCATATCTTGCATCATAATATTTTATAGCTCCACTATATCTTTCTCCACTGAGTGCATTTTTGGCAGTCCCAAGTTTTTCATTGTAAATCGCGATAGCTTTTTTATAAGAATTACTTAAAGCATTACCTTTATAGGCACTTTCTTTATTAGAAAATCTTCCTCCACGACTCATTATAAAAGCTACTTTTCTCCAATGCTCTTTACAAATTTCTTTTAAGATTTTTTCATATTTTTGTAATCCACTTATCTTAAATTCTTCATCGCTGATATCATTTACAGGATTTTGGGTATCCAATGCAACATTTAAAAAAGCTCTTAAATAAAAATCTTCCGGTTTATCTAAAGGATAATAATTTCCATCTTTATCTTTAATGGCATCTTTTCCAAAAGATGATAAATTTAAAGCTTTTCCAAGTTCAATTAAAAAACTATCCATGCATATACTTTGACCATTTTTAAATTTTTCATTTGGACTTTGGACAATAGGAAATCTTAAATGAGTTGTTTTTGTAGCATAACCAGCCCAAGGAGATAATACTCCCCAAGTTTCAAAAAGAACACTATCAGGAATGATATAATCAGCATATAAACTTGTTTCATTAATAAAAGGATCTATAGCTATAAATAATGGAATTGATTTTTTGGGATCTTTTAAAAGTTCGATAGTTTTTGAATTTAAACTTTGCCCATAGACAAGACTAGTTCCCCAGGTTATTAAGGTGCCAAGTTTATACGGGTAAGCATTAGCACTGCTTGTTAAAACTTCATTTTCTAAAGCATTACTCAATGGATACCATTGATCTTTAGCAGGATATGGATTTTGATTGTTTTTGATTTTTTCTTGAAATTCCGTACTGGTTTCGTAGGCTTTTCTTGCGCGATCTATTCTTGTTCCATAAGGTTTCTTTTTACCTTCATAGGCTAAAAGATTAAACATTTTTCCATTAAAACTATTGAATTTTCCACCTCCTATACTCATACCTCCTTTATGGTTTAAATTTCCTACCATGCTTCCTAGCATCATGATCGCATAAGCGGTATAAAATCCTGTTGTATGCATAGTTCCTCCGTGACAATCAGTCGCCACAGCTCTACCATACGAAGTAAATTCTTTTGCTAAATCAGCTATGATATTTGGTTCAATTTCACATTTTTGTGCATATTCTTCTAAGCTATATTCAAAAATATTTTCTTTTAAAATTTCAAAGCTAGTTTTTACTCGATACATTTTGCCTTTGTATTCTACATTCCCGTTAAATTCAAGATCAGCTTGTTTGACTTCATCGGCATTTTTAAGAATGCCATTTTCAAGGACTAAAATTTGATTATTTTCATCTCTTAAAAAAGTGCCATAATTTTCTTCATCTTGCAAGACAAGATGAGTTGCATTGGTAAAACTAACATCATTAAGGGCAATTTGCGATTTTAAACTTGGAATTTTTAAATAAGAAAGATTATAAAGTTTGTTTTCTATGATCACTCTTAACATTCCCATAACAAAAGCAAGATCGCTTCCTGGTTTTATAGGTATCCATCTTGATTTGTTTTCTACTGCAAAGGTATCAGCGTTGGTTAAATTTGGAGTTATGGTAACGTATTTCATTTCTCCTTCACTTCTAGCTTTTGCGAGTAAATGCGCTTGTCTTTTAAAAGGATTTCCAGCTTGTGCGGGTGCGGTTGCTATATTAAGAAGAAATTTACAGTGTTCAAAATCAGGTTTTAAATGGGGGTATTTTTGAAAATCATTCAAATAAGCAGCTTCACCCGCACGCATAGAAAGACCACAGATTGCAGTATGTCCTAAGTAATTTATCGTTCCAAAACTTTGAGCAAATCTGTGAGTGATAAAATTTTGCCTTCCTTCATCTCCTGTGCCTAAAATACACAATTTATTTGCTAAAGGACCATAATCTGGATTTTTTTCATCAATTAAAGTTTTTGTATCGCAAAATGTTTTAAGTCCTTCGATATGTCCTTCATTAAATAGATCTCCACCATTTACAATTTCAGAAATTAATTCTTCAATGCCAATGCTTTTCCATTTATTTTCTCCGCGTTTTCCTACTCTTTTTAAAGGCTTTGTGATTCTAAATTCATCATCAAGTTTATGATGGACGAAATTGCCTCTAACGCAACACGTAGAACGCATATTTAAACCATTTTCATTATGATTTGATAAGGCAATAAAACTTTCCTTTAAAGGTGTATTCATATCAAGATAAGGATCGCTTGAAAGTAGGCTGTAAGGATTTCCACTTACCCTAAGAACCTTTTGACTTTTTTTATCTATTTTAGCACGTACAGAGCAAAAGGTAACACAACCATTACAAACGCTTGGCATTATGTTAAATTTATCATTAAAATTAATTCCATTTTGATTTATAGTCGCTTCGCATTCTTGCGCGTTTGCATAGATAGTATTTTTTGCTTTAGTTCCTTTATCTGAAAAAGTTAATGTATGCTTTAAAGTATCAGAATATCCAAGTGCTGAAATCGCTCCAATGCTTAATCCTGAACCGATTAAAAATTTTCTTCTTTTCATTTTAATTTCCTTTTATAAGTATATTTTTATTAAAAAATGCCAAAACAAGGCAAAAAAGTGCAATTAAAAGTCCATAATTGCAAATTATGCCTATAAGATTTGAAAAATCTATGTGATATTCTAAAAAAGAAGGTGTGGTTTTTGGAAAAGATTGTCCTTTAATAACTAGAGTATATCTAAACAATAAACTTCCAAGTACACCTAAACAACCAGCTAAAAAAATAAAAGGTAATTTTTGATTTAGTCTTGAAAAACCTATAATTAAAGGTAAAAGAAGACAAAGCCCCATATCTACAAAGATGATAAAAAATCCTTCTTTTTGAAAGAAAATTTGAGCTATAAATTTATCTTCTGTGTTAAAAACCAATAAAAAGCTAAACCAAAAAATTCTTATAATCAAATCGAGTAAAGCAAAACAAGCTAGAAATTTAGAAAGAGTAGTAAATAAGCTAGAATCTAATTTTTCTTTTGTAAAAAATTTGATATAAAATCCAGCTATTAATATTAACATTCCACTTCCACTTACCAAGGCAGATATTAAAAATAAAATAGGCATTATCGAAGTATGTAAGAATATAAAGGAAGTTAAAATAGCAATTAAATAAGCAGTATAAAATTCTATTCCTAAAGCTAAAATAAAGCCTAAGATACTACAATAAAAAAGTGATTTTTGATATTTTAATTTTTGTTTAAAAACTACTTGATAGCTAAGATAAAGTTCTAAAAAGATAGTAAAAAAGAAGAAAATCAATAGCAAAACTCCCCATTTCATAGGACTAGTAAAGAAATTTTCCCATCCATATAAAAAAACATTGACTATTCTTCCAGGTTGAGTTAAATCATCAATCAAATTTAAGGGTGCTACCATTAAAAAAATAAAAGCAATGATTAAAGCTAAAAAGGCAATATTTTTAAAGTTTTTTTGCTTAAAAATAAAATATAAACTAGCAAAAATAAAATTAGCCGCTGAAATACCTGTAAGAAATAAATAATTTGCTATATTTAAACCCCAAGGTCTTTCAGGGGTAATACTTATAATTGAATGAATAATATTAAAGTCCATATTAAACTCCTTTACTTTGCCATGTTAATTTTTCATTTTTTGATTTTAATGTATCGTCTAAATCATCCATAGAAACTACATTGTCTGATAATTCTCCATTTAAACCTATATAAAAAACTTGAGGTTTTGTTCCACTTTTTTGTTTTAAAACGGAGCTTGGAAATTGAGTTAAAAATTTAGAAATTGAAGAATTTTTGTCATTTAAATCACCTATAATTCTTGCGCCTCCAACGCAAGTTTCAACGCAAGCCGGAAGTAATCCAGCATCTAGTCTATGGGCACAAAAAGTACATTTATCTACTACTTTGGTTTGAGAATTGATAAATCTTTTATCATAAGGACAAGCATTGACGCAGTATCCACATCCCCAGCACGTTTCATTATCGACAACAACAATACCATCTAATCTTTTAAAAGTTGCACCCGTTGGGCAAACACTTACACAAGGAGGATTTTCACAATGATTGCAAAGTTGAGGCAAGAAAGCTTTTCTAACATCAGGAAAAACTCCAATTTCAAATTCGGCAACATTAGTTCTAAATTGATCTTTAGGAACTTGATTTTCAACTTTACAACTAGCAGTACAAGCGTGACATCCTACACATTTTCTTAGATCGATTACCATTGCAAATCTTTTATTTTTTTGTCCTAATGCTCCAGGATTTTTTGTATTCCTGCTAGGATTTTTTAAACTAAAAGCCTTTGCGCTAGAAAATAAAGCTAGGGTAGTAACTCCTTGTTTAAGAAAAAAGCGTCTTTTATTCATATGATATCCTTAAAGTTTTTAATACTAAATTATTTTAAAAAAATAAAGAGAGAAAATAGAGAGATTTTTTGATTTGGCTAAAAATTATGTATAATATACTCATGGAAGAGATTTTAGCTTTATTCGGTAATTTGACTGTCTTAAATGTTGAAGATGAAGAAGGTGTAAGAAGATCTTTAAGTGCCAATTTGGAATTATTTTTTAAAAATGTTTATGAGGCTAAAGATGGAGAAGAGGCTTTAAATTTATTTTATAAAAAAAATCCCGATGTAATTTTTATGGATATTTGTATACCAAAATTAAATGGACTTGAAGTCTTAAAAGAATTAAGATCCACATATAAAAAAACTCCTATTGTAATTGTGAGTGCTTATAGTGAAAAAGAATATTTTTTAGAGGCTATTGAACTTAATATTTGCAAATTTTTAATCAAACCTTTTACTAAGGATGAATTTTTAAATACTTTAAAAAGTGTAGCTAAATGGATGTATGAATATACTGATGATTATAGGATAATATTGCAAAATAATGTTTTTTATGAGCCTTTAAAGTCTAGTATATTTTATAATAATCAAACTTCTATTCTTACAAAAAAAGAAAAACAAGTTTTTGAGTATCTTTTAAGAAATAAAAATCGAGTTGTCAGTTTTGAGGAGCTAGAGCTTTCAATCTACAATGACGCTGAAAATCATAAAGATGCTTTGAAAGCTATTATTAAAGAATTAAGAAAAAAAGTTCCTGATAAAACAATAGAAAATGTATTTGGTATAGGTTATAAATGCGTTTGTATTTAAAATTTTCAACCAAAACAAAGACAATGATTTTAGTTATAGTTTTATTTATTTTAACTTGCATAGTATTTAGTTTTTTAAGACAGATTGATATAAGGAATTTAATCAGTTTATCAAAAGAAGAATTTAAAGGCGAAATTGCAAATATTTACACTACAACTTTAAAGCGTACTAAAGAATTTTATACAAGTAGGGCGAAAGCAAATTTAGAATCTGACAATATAAAAAACTATATAAAAAATCAAGATATAGAAAAAATAAAAATTTTAACTCAAGCAAGATTTAAAGTCTTAAAAGAGGAAAATCCTTATTTACTTAATATGAAATTTTTTAACAATCAAGGACAACTTTTAACTTTTTTAGGAATAAAAAATCGATCTTTAAATCCGAAAAATGCAAAAAATGAATATTTTTTTCTTGATAAAGATATCTTAACTTATCACATTTTAACTCCTTTTTATGAGAAAAACAAATTACTTGGTTGGATTGAATTTTGCTTAGCGGCAGAATATTTTTTAAAAGAAATACAAGATTTTTCAGAATTAAAAGGGAATATTGTTTTTAATAAAGAATATCAAGATGGAAACTTAATAACAAAAGGCAGTCAAACCTTTATACTTCATTCTTTTACTTTATTTGATGTTGATGATAAACAAGCAAAAATGATTTTTTATCAAGATATTACTGAACAAGAAGATATTATAAAGAAATCTTTTATTGAAGCTTTAATATTGTCTTTATTTTTAATTTTAATTATTTTATTGATTTTACATTATGGCTTTAAGGTATTAATCAAAAGATTAGAGATTAGTGAGAATTCTTTAAGACACTTAAATGCTAATTTAGAGCAAAAAATTCAAATTGAACTCCAAAAAAGAAGAGAGCAAGAAAGAATTTTAATGCATCAAAGTCGTTTAGCTAGTATGGGTGAAATGATAGGGAATATTGCCCATCAATGGAGACAACCTTTAACAGAACTTAGTGCAATCATTACTCATTTAGGTTTAATGATGGAATTAAAAAGATTAGATTGCGAGAATTTTAAAAAACAAGAAAAAAGTGCCGAAAATTTAATATCCTATATGTCAAAAACTATAGATGATTTTAGAAATTTTTTTAAGCCAAATACAGAAAAAATAGTTTTTTCCATAGAAAAAACTTTAGATAAGACTTTGAAATTGTTAGAATCTTCTTTTAAAGAGCACTCAATAAACGTCAAAAAAGATTTTAAAGAAGAAATTGAATTTTATGGATTTCAAAATCAATTTTCTCAAGCGATTTTGAATATACTTTGTAATGCTAAGGATGTTTTAATAGAGCGAAAAATTAAAAATCCTTGTATAAAAATATCACTTACAAGAGAAAATCAAAATATTTTTATTAAAATTAAAGATAATGGAGGAGGAATTACTATTTCGCCTGTAGAAAAAATTTTTGAACCTTATATCAGTACAAAACATGCCAATATGGGAACGGGTATAGGCTTGTATATGAGTAAAGTAATTATAGAGAAAAATTTTAAAGGCAATTTATATGCAGAAAATAAAGACAATGGAGCAGAATTTACAATCAATCTAATTTTAACTTCCAGCCCAAAAATGCAGATGAAAGCGTAAGAATTAAAATCACGTTTAAAGCCCAGTTTCCAAACCCTATAAGTCCAATCGAAAGCATACTGTAAAAAAATCCTCCTATTGCACAATACATACAAATCGTGCTTAAGGAACCGTTTTCAGCCATTCTTTTACAGGGGCAAATTCTATAGAATTTTTTTTCATTGAATTGATTTTTTTTATTATTTCCAAAAAGTAAGCCCAGTAAAGCAAAAATGTTTAAAAATATAAAAAAATAAACTAAAAATAAGTCCAAACTATCCAAATTTTACTCCTAAAAAAATCTTAGCCAAGAAGGCAAATGTGCTTGCTCAGCTTTTAGAGTTGTTTCTTGTCCGTGTCCAGGTAAAAGTTTAAAATCATTTTCATAACTCATTACTCTTTGCAAGCTTTCTTTCATAAGATTTGGATCTGAGTATGGAAAATCCCATCTCCCTATACTTCTATAAAACAAAAAATCTCCGCTAAACATTAAATCTTCACCGACAACTTCTATCATAGTACAGCCTGGGGTATGTCCAGGCAAAAAATGAAATTTAAAATTAATCCCATTGATATCAAATATATTTTCATCTTGAACCAAAAAATCAGCCTTGCTATGTTCAAATCCTTTTTCAAATGGATCGTTGAGCATAAATTCATCGTTTTTATGTATATAAATAGGGATATTGTATTCTTTTTTTACCTTAGCATTATCCCACACATGATCATAATGTCCGTGAGTATTTAAAATAGCTAAAGGATTTTTAACGTGCTTTTGTATAAATTTTAAAGCTTCAAATCCAGGATCGATTATAAATTCGCCTTTTTCTGTAGATAAAATATAACAATTTGTTTCATAAGGGCCACAAGCTTGTTTGATAATTTGCATTTTTTAGCCTTTTTGTTTGGAAATTTATATATAATTATACTACTGAATTATTTTAAAGGCAAGTGATGCAATGCGAGTTAATTTTTAAAAATTTATGCGCTTTTATTAAAGAACAAATTCAAAAAAATAAAAAAAATGGTGTTGTTTTAGGGCTTAGTGGAGGAATTGATTCTGCTTTAGTAGCGACACTTTGTAAAAAAGCTTTAAATGAAAATGTTTTTGCACTTTTAATGCCTACGCAATTTTCAAGCAAAGAACACTTAAATGATGCTTTAATGCTTTGTAATGATTTGAAAATAGAATATAAAATCATTTCAATTCAAAAAATACTTGATGCTTTTATAGAACAAAGTGAAGATATTGATAAAATTCGTATAGGAAATTATGCTGCGCGTATTAGAATGAGTTTGCTTTATGATTATTCTATGATGAAAAATTCTTTAGTGGTAGGGACCTCCAATAAAAGCGAGCTGCTTTTAGGCTATGGAACGATTTATGGAGATTTAGCTTGTGCTTTTAATCCTATAGGAGAGCTTTATAAAACACAAGTGTATAAACTAGCTAAATTTTTAAATTTGCATGAAAATTTTATCAAAAAAATTCCGAGTGCTGATCTTTGGGAAAATCAAAGCGATGAAAAAGATTTAGGTTTTACTTACGAGCAAATAGATGTAGGCTTGAAAGCGATAGAAAGAGATGATAGGCAAGTTATGGAGCAATTAGATAAAAAATTACTTGATATGTTAAAGTCAAGGATTGCTAACAATGCTTTTAAAAGATCTATGCCTAAAATTGCCAATTTGATGGATTTTAAGAGTGAGTGAAGATAAAAAATATAAACTTTGGCTAGATCGTTATTTTTTTAACCCTAGCTTTTTTCAAAAATGTTTAGCTTACACACTTTTGCCTTTGAGTATGCTTTATGCTTTAATTGCTATTTTAAATACCTGCTTTAGAAAAAAAATCAATTTTGAAAAGCCTGTTATTAGCGTAGGTAATTTAAGCTTTGGAGGAAATGGCAAAACTCCGCTTTGTAAAGCAATCGCAGGAGAATTTGAGAATGTTTTCATTGTGCTTAGGGGTTACAAAAGGAAAAGTAAAGGTTTGGTTGTTGTTAAGTGTAATGATGAAATTTTAGTTGATGTTTTACAAAGTGGTGATGAAGCGATGGAGTATGCTTTTGAAGAAAAAATTTCAGGTGTACTTGTAAGTGAAAATAGGGTAGAGGGAATAAAAAAAGCTTTTGATTTAGGCGCAAAGGTGGTTTTACTAGACGATGCTTTTTCTAAATTTCATATTCAAAAATTCGATATTTTACTAGAGAGTCAAGTAAAACCTTATTTTAATTTTACTTTACCTAGTGGGGTGTATCGTTTGCCAAAATTTTATAGCAAAAAAGCTGACTTTATAGCACTCGAAGGTAGGGATTTTATCCGCTATTCTTATACTAAGGAAAATCCTAAGGCTATATTAGTAACAGCCATTGCTAAACCTTTTAGGCTTTATGAACATTTTATAAAGGCTAGGGCTTGTTATTTTTTTAAAGATCATTATGAATTTAAAAAAGATGAGCTTGAAGATTTGCTTAAAAAACATAATTGTGATACTTTAATGCTTACTTTTAAGGATTATGTTAAAGTAAAAGATTTTGGCTTTAAGTGTCAAATTATAGAATTAAATATAGAATTAAAAGAAAATTTTAAAGAAAGATTACATCAGTATGTAAGGAGTTTTGATTGACTTTAGTTGAAAGTAGAAATATTAATAATAAAGCAGATTTTAAAGAAGCGTTGATCAATCCTAATGCGCCACAAGGAGGACTTTATTCGCCTTTAAATTTGCCTTATTTTGATGGGGAGAAATACAGCGAACTTTCTTATAATGATTTTGCTTTAAAATTGATAGAAAGCTTTGAATTTGGTTATGAAGAATTATTTAAAAAAGCTCTTCAAAGTTATGAAAAATTTGATCATCACTCTGCTATAGAATTAAAAAAAATAGATGATAAGATTTATATTAATGAGCTTTGGCACGGACCCACAAGAGCTTTTAAAGATATGGCTTTGCAACCTTTTGGAGTTCTTTTAAATGAATTTTCAAAGGATAAAAAAATTTTAATCATGTGCGCTACAAGTGGAGATACAGGTCCTGCTACACTTAAAAGCTTTGAGAATTTAGAGAATATTAGAGTTGCTTGTATGTATCCAAATGGAGGAACAAGTTCCTTGCAAGAACTTCAAATGAGAGCTTTAGATAAAGATAATTTAAAAGTTTTAGCCATTGAAGGAAATTTTGATGATACGCAACGTATTTTAAAAAATCTACTTTCAAAAGAAGAATTTAGAAAAAATTTAAAAATACAAGATTATGAACTTTGTGCTGCAAATTCTGTCAATTTTGGACGCATTTTATTTCAAATAATCTATCATTATTATGCAAGTTTAAAATTATGGAATGAATTTAAAGAAAAAGTTGAAATTATAGTTCCTAGTGGAAATTTCGGAAATGCTTTAGGAGCCTATTATGCAAAAAAAATGGGTGCTAAAATTGCAAAAATAAAAATCGCATCCAATGCAAATAATATTTTAAGCGAATTTTTCAATGAAGGCGTTTATGATCTACGCGATAAAATTCTTAAAAAGACTATATCTCCAGCTATGGATATACTGATTTCTTCTAATATAGAAAGATTACTTTTTGATAAATTTGGAGATTTAAGAACAAATGAATTAATGAATTTACTTAAAAATCAAAATTATTTTACCCTTAATCAAAAAGAATTGCAAAGTTTACAAGAAGATTTTGAAGCTGATTTTTGTGAAGATAATGAATGTATGAGATTTATAAAAGAAAGTAAAACCTTAATCGATCCACACACCGCAACTTGTTTTAAAATGCTAGATATTTCAAAACCAAGCATTATCACTTCAACTGCTGAATGGACAAAATTTACCCCAAGTATGATTAAGGCAATTTTTGAAAGAGATTGTATTGATGAGAAAGAAGACTTTAGACTTTTGGCCAAGAAATTTAATCTAGAAATAAAAGAAGAAATTTCTAAACTTTTTGATTTAAATTTAAAAGATAAAAGAGTTTGTAAAAGCGAAGAAGTTGAAAATGAAATTTTAGAATGGATGAAAAAATGATTATTATACCTACAAGATTAAACTCAAGTCGTTTTCCTAAAAAAATTCTTTGTGATATAGGTGGCGTTCCTATGTTTATAGCAACTGCTAAGCAAGTTCAAAGCGTCGATGAAGTTTGCATAGCGGTTGATGATGAAGAAATTTTAGAGCTTGCTACAAAGTATCATTTTAAAGCAGTTTTAACGAGTAAAGAACATGAAAGCGGTACAGATAGAATCAATGAAGCTTGTCAAAAACTTGCTTTAAGAAATGATGAAATTATCATTAATGTGCAAGCGGACGAGCCTTTTATAGAAAGTAAAAATTTGCTTTTATTTAAAGAATTTGCACATTCTTGCTTAGATAAAGAAGCTTTTATGGTAAGCTGCTATAAAAGTATAGATAAAAAACAAGCCGATGATCCTAATTTGGTTAAAGTAGTTTGTGATAAAGATAATTTTGCCTTATATTTTTCAAGATCAAAAATTCCTTATGAAAGAGAAGATTATCAAGATGATTTTAAAGGGCATTTAGGAATTTATGCTTATAGTGTAAAAGCTTTAAGAGAGTTTTGTACTTTAAAAAATTCTATGCTTGAAAGGACTGAAAAGCTAGAACAATTAAGAGCGATTGAAAATGGAAAGAAAATCAAAATGCTTGAAATTGTGACTAATAGTATGGGTATAGATACTAAAGAAGACTATGAAAGAGCTTTGAAATTTTATAAAAATTTTTAAAATTTTATGTATTTTAATACATATTTAAATTTTAATTTAAGGAGTAATAATGAAAAAAATTTTTTATTTTTTAATGGTATTTTTTGCTTTAAACTTAGCAGCAAAAGATCTAGTAGTAGGTATGGAACTTGGTTATCCACCTTTTGAAATGAATGATAAGAGCGGTAAAGCCTCTGGTATTAGTGTGGATTTTTTAGAAAAATTTGCTAAAGAAAATGGTTATAATCTTGTGGTAAAAAATATTGCTTGGGATGGTCTAATACCTGCTCTTAAAACAGGAAAAATAGATCTTATTATATCTTCTATGACGATTACTGATGATCGTAAAAAGGTTGTGGATTTTAGCATCCCTTATGCACAGGCTAATTTGGCAATTTTAACTCCTATTAACTCAAAGATTAAAAGTATAAAAGATTTGGATAAAAAAGGAGAAATTTTAGCTTTAAAACGTGGTTCTACTGGTCATTTATATGCAAATAAAAATCTTAAAAATGCCACTATACATCTTTTTGATAAAGAAAATGCGGCAATTTTGGAGGTGATACAGGGAAAAGCCGATGGATTTTTTTATGATCAGCTTACGATTTATCGTACTTGGCAAAAACATCAAGATGCAACAAGAGCTATTTTAGCACCTTTTCAGGAAAATCCAGAATTTTGGGGTATAGCCGTAAAAAAGGGCAATATAGAACTTAAAAAACAACTTGATGATTTTATAGGTAAAAGCAAAAAAGATGGATTTTTTGATTTTCTTGGAGAAAAATACTTAAAAGATGTTAAAGACACTTTTAAAAAGAATCATTTACAATTTTTCTTTTAAATATTTTCAAAAAAAAGGTCTAAAAAGGCCTTTTTTAAGTCACAAAACTTTCTACTAATCTTTGAACTAATAAATTCCAACCATCTACAAGAACAAAAATTAAAAGTTTAAAAGGCAAAGAAATCATTACAGGCGGAAGCATCATCATACCCATAGCCATCAAAACAGAGCTTACAACCATATCGATAACTAAGAAAGGTAGATAAATTAAAAAGCCTATCTCAAAAGCAGTTTTTAGTTCGGAAATCATAAATGCTGGAACTAAAACCGTTAGAGGGACATCATCTATTGTTTTAGGATTTGGTAAATGACGAATACGATAAAATAAAGCTAAATCTTTTTCTCGCGTATTTTTAAGCATAAAGTCTTTAAAAGGCTTAACTCCTTTAGCAAAGGCTTCTTCATAGCCAATTTTTTCGGCCAAATAAGGCTTTATACCTTCATTGTAAGATTTGGTTGCCACAGGCTCCATAATAAAAAAAGTTAAAATAAGTGCTAAAGTAACCAAAATAGTATTTGGAGGCATACTTTGAGTTCCCATAGCTTGACGCAAAAATGAAAATACCACAATAAGACGTAAAAATGAAGTCATTACAAAAACGATACTTGGGGCGAGCGCAAGAATGGTTAAAACGACAACTATGTTGAGGGTTGTAACAAGCTGATTAGGCGTATTTGGAGCACCAAGGCTTAAATTAACCGTCGGAATTGTTGCTTCAGGAGCTGCAAAAAGAGTATTAAAACAGGCACTCATTATCAATAAAAAAAATATTTTTTTCAAAACCAAACCTTAAGCAATTAATTTTAATAAAAATGCATTTTATTTTAACTTTTGATGACTAAAAAAAAGTTTAACTTTTATCCAAAATATCTAAACTTTGGACGAATTTTAACTTTAAAATGATAAAATAAATTAAAATTTATTTATAAAATAAGGCTTTAAAATCATGAAAACTTCCATTTTGATATTAGCAGCAGGGCTTGGTACAAGGATGAAATCGCAAAAACCAAAAGTTTTACAAGAACTTTGCCAAAAAAGCATGATTTTACATATTTTAGAAAAAGCCTATGAATTAAGTGATGATGTGAGTGTGGTTTTGTCTCATCAAAAAGAGCTTGTTGAAAAAGAAATTCTCTCTTTTTTTCCAAAAACAAAAATTTTAGAACAGGATTTGCAAAATTACCCTGGAACTGCAGGTGCTTTAAAAAATTTCAAATCAAGCAAAGAAAAAGTTTTAATTCTTTGCGGGGATATGCCTTTAGTTGAAAGTGAAAGCTTAAAGCAATTATTGCAAAATGATGCTGATTTGAGCTTAGCGGTGTTTCGCGCTAAGGATGCAAAAACTTATGGGCGAGTTTTGATAGAAAATGATAGAGTGGAAAAAATCATAGAATTTAAAGATGCCAACGAAAAAGAAAGATTAATTAATATTTGCAATGCCGGAGTTTATGCGATCAAATCAAAACTTTTATCAGAAATATTGCCTTTAATTGATAATAATAATGCCGCCAAAGAATACTATCTAACCGATATGATAGCTTTAGCCAAAGATAAAAATAAAATCATTAAAGCTATCTATGTAGATGAAAATGAATTTATGGGTATTAATGATAAATTTGAGTTAAGCATAGCTGAAAATTTAATGCAAGAAAAAATCAAAAAGCATTGGATGAAACAAGGAGTGATTTTTCATTCGCCTCATAGCACTTTTATAGGATTGGATGTTAAATTTGTAGGAGAATGTGAAGTTTATGAAAATGTGAGAATTGAAGGAAAAAGCAAGATTGTTAATTCTGTCATCAAAAGTTCTAGCGTAATTGAAAATTCTATCGTTGAAAATAGCGATGTAGGACCTTTAGCACATTTGCGTCCAAATTGTGAAATAAAAAATACCCATATAGGTAATTTTGTAGAATGCAAAAATGCAAAATTAAACACCGTAAAAGCAGGGCACTTAAGCTATCTAGGCGATTGTGAAATCGATAGTGGTACCAATATAGGCTGTGGGACTATCACTTGCAATTATGATGGGATTAAAAAACATAAAACTATTATTGGAAAAAATGTTTTTGTGGGATCAGACACACAATTTATTGCTCCAGTAAATATAGAAAATGATGTTATTATTGCGGCTGGAAGTTCGGTTGATTGTAATGTTTCTAGTGGTTCTTTGTTTATCAATAGAGCTAATAGAAAAGTGGTTAAAGATTATTTTTATAAAAAATTTAAAAAATGAAAACTATACTTTTAGCAGTTAGCGGTAGCATAGCTTTTTATAAAGCTTATGAACTTATTTCTTTATTTAAAAAAGAAAAGATTAGAGTTAAAGTCTTACTTAGCCAAGGGCTTTTAAAATTTGCAAATAAATTAAGTTTTGAAGCTTTGGCAGATGAAATTTTATGTGAAGAAAATGAAAGTTGGGAAAATAAAAAAAATCATATAGATTTTAGCAAAGATTGCGATCTTGTTCTTTTTGCACCCGCGAGTGTCAATTCGATCAATAAATTAGCCCTTGGTATAGCGGATAATCTTTTTATCCAAACCTTAATCGCTTGCACCAAACCTTTAATCATAGCTCCAGCGGCTAATACAAAGATGTATCATCATTTTAGCACACAAAATTCTTTAAAATTACTTCAAAAAAATAAAGCCTTAATCATCCCTCCAATTTCTAAAGTTTTAGCTTGCAAGGATGAAGGAATAGGGGCTTTAGCAGAAGTTGAGGATATATTTAATATCACCAAAAGAGAGCTTTTTAAAAAGAAATTTTGGCTTGATAAAAGCGTGGTGATCAGCGGTGGGGGCACAAGAGAAAAAATAGATGATGTGCGTTGTATAAGTAATTTTTCAAGCGGAAAAATGGCAAAATCAATCGCTGATGCCTTTTATTTTTTAGGAGCTAAGGTTATATTTTTAAGTTCTGTAGATTTTAAAACCCCTTATGAAATTTACAAATTTGAAGATTCAAAAGATTTAAAGGCGTTATTGCAAAGATTTTGTGAAAGTGATTTTTTGATTATGGCGGCAGCTGTGAGCGATTTTATCCCGCAATCTCAAAAAGGGAAAATCAAGAAAAATCAATTTTTAAAAGGCTTAGATCTTCACTTAAAACTTAATGAAGATTTGCTAAAAAATATCAATTTTAAAGGCAAAAAAATAGGCTTTAAAATGGAATTTGATGCAAAAAATGCCATAGAAAACGCTAAAAAATCTTTAGCAGAAAAAAACTTAAATTTGGTATGCTTAAATATCCTAAATGAAAAAAATACTTTTGGAAGCGATCAAAACGAATTTCATTTTATAAGTAAAGACGCTTGTGAAAAAAGCGGTTTAAAAGATAAAAAAGATTTGGCTTTTGATTTGATTGATTGGTGTGAAAGATTATGATTAATGCTACCTTACCTATTCAAATGAAAGTATTAGGAAAAACAGGATATGGGCATTATACTTTGCTTTTAAATCATAAAAAAATCCAAACTAAGAGTATGATTGAATTAGAAATTGGAGCAGAATATTTAGCAGAAATTTACAAAGAAAAAAGTGGCGCGATACAATTTAAGCACTTGTCTAAAAGACCTGTTTTTACACCTTTTGAAGAAGGTTTGCCTTTGATGGTAGCGATTTTGGAAAATAAGGTTAATTATAAAGAATATATTATTTCAAATCTTATAGAATGTAAAAATAGAGAAAAGTATCAAATTTTAAAAGAAATGCTTTTTGCAAGTTTTGAAAATATTTACCATATTCCTTTTATTTTTGAAAACAAAGCTTGTTTATTTCAAATGAAGAAAAAAGCTAAATTTTTAGAAATTTATCTTTATTTTAGTGTTTTTGGAGCTTTAAGAATTTTAATCGATCAAAATGGAGTTTCCATTTTTACTCCTTTTTTAAAGGTGCAAAAATTTTTAAATGAGCATTTAAATTTTAATGTTATGCAGGATACTAAGTTTGAACCTTTATTTACATTTAAAAAATTATTTGATTTTAAAGGGTAATAATGAATGATTTAAAACATCTTGCAATTGTAATGGATGGTAATAGACGGTGGGCTAAGGCTAAAGGTTTTTTAGCAAAATTAGGTTATTCTCAAGGTGTTAAAACTATGCAAAAAATGATGGAGGTATGCGTTGAAGAAGGAATTTCTAATTTGAGCTTATTTGCTTTTAGTACTGAAAATTGGAATAGACCTAAAGATGAAATTGATTTTATTTTTGAGCTTTTAGATCGTTGTTTGGATGAAGCATTGGAAAAATTTGAAAAAAACAATGTTCGTTTAAGGGCAATTGGAGATTTGACAAGGCTTAGTGAACCTTTAAAGGATAAGATTAAATTAGTAGAAGAAAAAACTAAACATTGTAATTTGCTTTGTGTTAATTTAGCAATTAGCTATGGTGCTAAAGATGAAATTGTTCGCGCTACGCGTCGCGTTATAGAAAAAGGTTTGGAAATCAATGAAAAAAATATCAGTGAAAATTTAGATCTTCCTTTAGATGTGGATTTGATGCTTCGTGTAGGCAATGCAAAGAGACTTTCGAATTTTTTACTTTGGCAATGCGCTTATGCTGAAATTTATTTCAGTGAAACTTTATTTCCTGGGCTTACAAAAAGGGAATTTAAAAAAATCATAAAAGAATACAGAAAAAGAGAGAGAACATTTGGAAGGTGAAATTTTAATTCAAGGTTATATTTTAAAATTTGCTTTTTTGACTATTTTAGGATTAAGCTTAGGTTCGTTTTGTATGTGTTTTATTGATCGTTTTTATAAAAATTATCCAATTTTTAGCGCAAGGTCTTATTGTTTTTCTTGTTATAAGAAGCTTGAAATTTTAGATCTTATACCTTTTTTTTCATATATATTTTTAAAAGCTAGGTGTAGGTTTTGTAAAGAAAAAATTCCTATTCGTGTATTTTTAAGTGAAATTTTAGGTGCGATTTTTGTTTTTATTGCTTATTTTTTCAGTAAAAATTTATTAGAATTTCTAGTTTTAACATTTTATTTATTTGTTTTTTTGGCACTTTCTTATATAGATATTAAATTTAAAGCTGTTCCGCAATTGTTACTTTGGTTTTTATTTTTTCTGGCTTTAATTTTAAAGTTGGATATAAATGAATTTGTTCATTTTCTTATTTTTGAAGACTTTAAGAGCGGCTTTTTAGTGCAAGCATTTTCTTTTGCAGGTTTTTTGTTTTTACTTAAAAGTTTTACAGCCTATATAAAGAATTTTAGATCAAAAGGCATACAAGAAAATCTAGGAGATGCGGATATAATCGTGTGTGCAAGTATAGCTCGAATTTTCGGATTTAAAGAGAGTTTTATGATTATTTTTTGTTCTGCTTTGTTGGCTTTACCTTTTTTTATTTATAACAAAAAAAATGAACTCCCATTTTTGCCTTTTATAAATACTGCTTTTATAGGATATTTAGTTTTTTTAATTTTTAATCAGGAATTAAAATGAAACTCGTTTCAAAATATATTTTAAATCAGTTTTTAAGCACTAATCTTTCTATTTTTTTTGTGCTTTTTAGTATAGTTTCTATGGTATTTTTTATCCAATTAGCTAAATTAACTTCAAGTATAGAAATAGGTTTTTTAGACTTGTTGGAACTTTATTGTTTTATGTTGCCTAGAATTTTAATTTTTACTTTGCCAATATCCTTTTTTATAGCTCTCACTTTAACTTTATTTAGACTTTCTAGAGAAAATGAAAGTATAGTTCTTTTTACGCTTGGATTTTCTCCAAAAATTTTAGCTGCATTGTTTTTAAAAATTGCTAGTTTGGTTAGCATCTTGATGTTATTTACGTCTTTAGTTATGATACCTTTGGTGCTTGAACTTCAAGATAATTTTATTGACTATAAAAAAACACAGGTAAAATTTAATTATAAAACAGGAGAGTTTGGACAAAAATTCTTAGACTGGATGATCTTTATAGAGAAGCAAGAAAATAATAAATATGAAAATATCATTATGTATCATCCAAAAAAATCTGTTAGCGATAAAGAACAACTTATTATCGCCAAAGAAGCTACAGCCCAAAGAGAAGCTACAGGTTTTGCTTTCAATCTTATAAATGGAAAGATGTATAATTTTGATAATACTAAAATGATATTTACTGGAGAATTTGAAAATCTTATTTTAAACACACAGTTTAATAATAGTAATTTGAAAGTAAAAAAATTTTATGAATATTGGTTTGATATCAACTCAAATACAAAACGTGCTAAAGAATTTGTAATCTACACAGCAATAGCACTTTTTCCATTAGCAAGTACTCTTTTTGCACTTTCTTTTGGTATTGTGACTTATCGTTATGAAAAAGGTTTTGTTTATATTGGAATGTTTGGAGTAATTGCTGTATATTTTGGACTTTTAAGCTTATTTTATAAACCACCTTTATTAGCGTGTTTTAGTATTTTTATAGTGAGTTTTATTGCATCAATGATTTGTTTTAAAAAAATGATTTTAAGTCGCTATTAATGAAATTAAAACTCGTTTTTTCCTATGATGGATCAGCGTTTTTAGGCTCAGCTACCCAACCGCATCAAAGAAGTGTTCAAGATACTTTACAAAAAGCCTTGGCCCATCTTGGAATTTTTTCTAAGATTTTAATGGCTTCAAGAACTGATAAAGGAGTTCATGCAACTTTTGCCGTTGCTTGTGTTGAATGTGGTGAATATTTTCAAGATTTAAATTATCTTAAAAAACAGCTTAACAAATTTGCACACCCTTATATACATATTAAATATTTAAAATTTATGCCATTTGATTTTGAAGTAAGATATGATGTTAAAAGTAGAGAATATCGTTATATTTTTCATCATGGAAAATTTAATCCTTTTTTGTCGCGATATGTTTATTTTTATCCACAAATAGATATTAAAAAAGCTAACGAAATCTTAAAATACTTTATAGGTGAATATGATTTTAAATATTTTTGTAAAAGTGGTGGAGATTCGAAAACTACTATTAGAAAAATGCTTAAATCTTACGCTTATGCTTATAAAAATATGACAATTTTTCATTTTAAAGCTAATGGTTTTTTAAGAGGACAAATAAGATTAAGTATAGCGTCTATTTTAAAAGTTTTAGAAAATAAAATGAGTATAGAAGAATTAAAAGATCAGCTTGGAGCTAAAAAACAATATAACCATATTTTAGTTCCGCCTAATGGTTTATATCTTAGTAGAATTTGCTATTGAACATATAAACTTCTTGTTATTATCTACCGATATACAGGGTAGAAATGGTAAATATTATCTACTACACTAATCAAAAGGCAGTAAAAAATGATAAATAGTATAAATTCTTACTCAAATTATAATTACTATACAAATACTTTAAATTCTAAAAAGAATTCTAAAACAAATGATTTAGTAGATAATAATAAAGAAATAAATAACAATATAAATTCAAACAATAACATAAATTCAAATAATATCTCAAACAATACTTCTTTAAAACAAATTAAACAAACAAATTCAAATTTAGTAAGTGATAAATCACAAGCTATAGATAAAATACTAGGTTATGGTGTAGATGAAGATGGTTTTTTTACAAGTGATTTCAATGAAGCTGCAGGAATACCTAAAGATTATAAGATTTATGCTAAAGGAGTTCAAAATTTAGCTGATTATATTACAAAATCCGATCATAAATTTTTTGATAATGTCAATATAGCTAAAACCATAGGAAATGCTTATAAAGTTTTTTCACAACTTATTGATGATCCAAAAGGAAATTTTACAACTGAAGATATAAATAAAATTCCTTTAGGATTTGATTTCAATAAAAAAACATTACAAATAACAAATATTTATCACACCAAAGAAGAATTTGAAAACGCCTTAAAGACTGACAATCTTCCAATTTATGAAAACCCTATAGAACACTCTTTAAGTTTTCCAAGTTGGCAAGATAGTGATCCAAATGGTTATATTAAAAAAAATGATAATATATTTGCTTCAAGTAATTTAAAGACAGATATAGGAGAAAATTTTTATAAAAATCATGATGGCACTATAAGCAAGGGTGGTGTATTAATGACATTTTTATCAGGTATGATGGGACAAAACTCTCTTATAGAGGGAGAAACAACTATAGCAGGAAAACTCAATGGTTATGATAAAAATATGAGCATAGAAGAGGTGCGAGATTTAAATAGCTTTGCTAACAACCTTAATATCAGTAATTCTACTCTTGTATTAAATGATCCTAGTTCAATTAATGAATTATTTAAGAAATTATTGGATTATGAAAGTTTAACATATAAATATACAAATATAGAAGATTTTAAACAAGCTGTCCAAGAATGGGTAAAAAATAATACTAAAAACCAAAATAATAATATCTCAAGTATAATTACAGAACAAAATATCCAAGATCAAAAAACACAAAATGACAATACTCAAAAACCCTTCAAACCCATCCAAGCAGAAAGCAAAAATAAAGAAACTTATAAAGATGATAATATAAGAAATGAACTCATAAAAAAACTTCTTGAAAATAAATTTGATTTAGCAAAAGAATTAGAAATTCTTTTTAATGTAAAAATAGATAATGACAATACAAATAACAATTCTAAGAGCAATAACAATAATTCTAATGATAACAATTCCAACTCTAATCACCTTAGTAAATTAAGTTCTAAAACTAAACATAGAAGTGTAGATGTTAAGGCTTAATTTTGTAAGTTTTACGTAGTAAAAATTAAGCATTTAAATTCATAGGAGTATTTTTAACTCCTATTATTTTTTTAATAAATCTTAGCAGGAATAACAAGTTTTAAACTCATAAGCGGTAGGTCGTGCTTCAACAGGCCATACTTGAGTTTCGAATTTTAAATGTTGATAATCATCTATAAAAAGATCGCTCATCACAGGTTTTAGATAGGTATTGTTGCGAATGAGTGCTTCTAGACTCCCTCTTAAAGTATGGGGTAGCTGCTCGATGCCTTTTTCACGAATTTCATCTAAGGTTAAATCAAATAAATTTTCATCCATTGGTCCAACCGGAATGGTTTTGTTTTTTATTCCATCAAGGCCTGCCATTAATAAACTTACAAAAGCAAGATAAGGATTAGCGGTGCTATCAGGAAAGCGGATTTCTATGCGAGCAGAATTTTTACCAATACCATAAGGTATGCGACAACTTGCACTCCTGTTTTGACAAGAATAGGTTAAAATACAAGGAGCTTCGAAACCCGGAACTATCCTTTTATAAGAGTTTGAGCTAGGATTTGTAAAAGCAGCGACACTTCTTGCATTTTTTAAAATACCTCCTATATAATTTATAGCAGTTTGACTTAAATGGCTATATCCTTCTTTATCATAAAATAAATTCACTCCATCTTTCCATAAACTCATATGTACGTGCATTCCGCTCCCATTATCTCCATAAAGCGGCTTTGGCATGAATGTTGCAGTTTTTCCATTTAGGTGAGCGATCATTTTGATAACGTATTTATAAATTTGAACATTATCAGCGGCTTCTACAAGCGTATCATACTTTACTCCAATTTCTACTTGACCTTGTGCAACTTCGTGATGATGGACAAAAGTTTTAATTCCAACTTTTTCAAGAGTTTGAATCATTTCGGCTCTAATATCCACCGAAGAATCTACAGGTTGAACAGGAAAATATCCTCCTTTTTTTCGAGGACGATGACCCGTATTGTAACTATCTACAAATTCTCTATCATCATTCCATTCGCCTTCTTCGGTATCTACTTCATATTTTGAACAGTGGGTTGCATCTACTATTTTTACACTATCAAATATAAAAAATTCATTTTCTGGTCCAAAATAAGCTGTGTCGGCTATACCACTATCTTTAAGATATTGTATTGTTTTTTTTGCAATACTTCTTGGACATTTTTCATACATTTGTTCTTTGTAAATATCATATACATCACAAAAAACTATAATTGTTGGATCCGCTGTAAAAGGATCTAAAAATGCACTTTGTGCATCAGGCTTTAAAATCATATCTGATTTTTCAATCGGTTGCCATCCTTGCAAAGAACTGCCATCAAATGGAATTCCTGTATCAAACGTTTCTTTGCTAATTGAATGTATATTGTAGGTAATATGATGCCAAGTTCCTATCATATCTGTAAAACGAAAATCTACAAAAATCACTTCATTTTGTTTGCAAAAATTAAAAAATTCATCTATATTGCTAACAAATTTACCCATTTTCATCTCCTTATTTAAGTAATAATTTTATAAAATTTTATCATATCATAATTAAAAAATAGTATCAGTTGGTTTTATTGTAAAACATAAAAGTTTATTATTTTAATTTTAGATAAATTTTATTATAATTCTACCACTATGAAATATTTTTTGAAAATAGAGAAGGAAAGAGATGACCCAAGAAGAACTTGATGCTTTGATGGATAGTGATGATATAGACTCTAGTAATTTAGAATTAGAAGTTGGAAATGAATCTGATTTACAAAGTAATGAAGCACAAAAAGAAGAAGTGCAGCAATTAGAAGATGCCAAAGTATCTGGATATAGACCAAATCCTGATGTTGCATGGCCACCACCACCACCGAGTCAAGAACATAAAGTAGTCCATCAATTAGATGATGTAACAAGAGATAGTGAGCAAAAAGCTACTGAAATGATGGAAAAACTTGAAAATATTAATAATTTTTTTGCTGATTCTGAAGGTTTGCTTAGTGAGATTGGTAAAATTTTAGATAAAAATATTGAAATATTTTCTAGATTAAATGAGAAGTTTCCTAATGTCGAGAGTTTTAAAGAAGCTTTAGAATTAAACAGAAATGTTAAAAAAACAAGTGATGAAATTGCTGAAAAATTACAAAGTGGCCAAGATGAAGTTATGTTGGCTATGGATTCAATGCAATACCAAGATATCCATCGTCAAAAAATAGAACGCGTAATCAATGTAATGCGTGCATTGAGCCACTATATGAATTCTTTATTTGAAGGTAAAATCGACGATAGTAAGCGAGTTGGTTCCGCAGTTCATATAGAAGGTGATAGCACAGCAGATGTTGTAAGTAATGATGATATAGAAGCATTGATAGCAAATTTAGGTAAAAAATGATTATTCCGGAGATCGTAGCTCCTGCTGGGAATTTTACAAAACTAAAAATAGCCCTAGCTTACGGAGCTGATGCGATTTATGCCGGGGTAAATAATTTTTCTTTGCGTTCTCGCACTGCAAAAGAATTTAACTACGAAACTTTCGAAGAGGCTGTAAAATACACACATGATAAAGATAAAAAAATTTATGTTACCTTAAATGGTTTTCATTTAAGTGGTCAAGTTGAGGGTCTTAAGCGACATATTTTAAAACTTCGTGATATGAAGCCAGATGCCTTTATTATTGCTTCGGTTGGAGCTATGAAGTTAGCAAGCGAATTAGCACCCGAAATTCCTTTGCACATATCTACGCAGGCTAATGTTTTAAATTATCTTGATGCACAAGTTTATAAAAATATGGGAGCTAAACGCATTGTAATTGCAAGAGAGTTAGGGCTTAAAGATGCTAAAATTTTAAAAGAAAACTGTGATATAGAACTTGAAGCTTTTGTGCATGGTTCTATGTGTTTTGCTTATTCTGGGCGTTGCTTGATTAGTTCTGTTCAAAGCGGAAGAATGAGTAATAGAGGATCTTGCGCTAATGATTGTCGGTTTAATTACGAACTTTATGCTAAAAACCCTGAAAATAATACACTTTTTAGGCTTGAAGAAGATGAAAACGGAACCCATATTTTTAATTCCAAAGATCTTAACTTATGTTCTTATATAGAAAAAATTATGCAAGAAAATTGTATCAGTGCATTTAAAATAGAAGGACGTACTAAAAGCGAATATTATGTTGCACTAACTACAAGAACTTATAAAATGGCAGTCAATGATGTTTTAGAAGGGAAATTTGATTCTAATAAATATGAAAAAGAAATTTATACTCTTAAAAATCGAGGCTTTACAGATGGTTATTTGGTATCACGTCCTTTAGAAAAAATAGATACTCAAAATCATTATTCTAGTATAGAAGAAGGGACGCATCAAGTTCATGCTATTGTTGAAGATGGAGAGCATTTTAAGTGCAAGGGTAAAATTGTTTTAGATACGCCTTATGAAATTTTAACCCCATTAGGTGAAAAAATAGAAAGTTGTGACAATGAAATTGGTAAAATTTATAAAAAACAAGATAAATATTTTATAGAATTTAAAAAATTAACTACAAAAAACAATAAAGAATTAACAGAAATTCACAGTGGAAATGAAAATAAGGTTAAAATGCCGATTAAAATTAGTGCTTTTAGTTTTCTAAGAAAGGAAGTTTTATGAAATTTATTTCAATTTTAATGGGGAGTAAGAGCGATTATGAAATAATGAAAGAATGCGCAAAAGTATTTGAAAATTTTGAAGTAAAATATGAGCTTATAATCACTTCAGCACATCGTAGCCCAAAACGCACTAGAGAATATATTAAAAAAGCAGAAGAAAAGGGTGCTCAAGTTTTTATAGCAGCTGCAGGTATGGCAGCACATTTGGCAGGAGCGGTTGCCGCTTATACAACTAAGCCAGTTTTAGGAGTTCCTATGCCAGGAAGTAATTTAGCAAGTATGGATTCTCTTTTTTCAACCGTGCAAATGCCAAGTGGAATTCCTGTTGCAACTTTAGCCATAGGCAAAGCTGGAGCTCAAAATGCTGCTTATTTAGCTATGCAAATTCTTGCTTTAAATGATGATAAATTGGCTCATTCTTTAAAAAAAGATAGGGAAATAAAAGAAGAGAAATTGATAGTTGATTCTAATAGCGTGGAAGTTTTATTATAAAGGATAAAAATGCAAACATATTTGGAACTTGAGGAGTTTTGTAAACTTGTTCACTTAAATGAAGATGTTGTTAGGGGTATGATGGCAAATGGTGCTTTAAATTTTAAAGAAGAAGATGGAAAAATTTATATAGAGGCCAATCAGGGTACTTTCAGTGTCGTTCCAACCTCTTCTAATTCTCAATCTGCTATGGTTAATTCTATGACTTTAGCTGGAGAGAGTTTTGTAGAAAAAACTATAGGCACAATTTTAAATTTGCATGAAAAAGTTTTAGATGCAAAAGATGAAACCTTAGAAGCTTTAAAAAATGAGAATAAATTTTTAAAAGACGCTCTTTATTCTATGCAAGAGCTTTATGATGAAGATAGAAAAACAATAGATACTTTAAATAACGAATTAAAGCACGCAAGAGAAGAGATTGAATTTTTAAAACGCAAATATAAACTTATGTGGAATAAAACTGCTGAAATCTTTGGAGCAAAAGGTGAGCCTGATTTAGAGATGAAAAAAGATCAAGATAATACAAAAGAAGGCTAAAATGAATTTTTCTCAAATGATATTAAGATTACAAGAATTTTGGCAAGAGCAAGGTTGTGCTATTATGCAACCTTATGATATGCCCGCAGGTGCTGGAACTTTTCATCCTGCTACTTTTTTAAGGAGTCTTGGAAAGCAGCCTTGGGCTGTAGCTTATGTTGCACCTTCTCGCCGCCCAACAGATGGAAGATATGGAGAAAATCCAAATCGTTTAGGAGCTTATTATCAATTTCAAGTTTTGATTAAACCTAGTCCAGAAAATATACAAGAACTTTATCTTAGAAGTTTAGAAAATTTAGGTTTTGATTTAAAAAATCATGATATACGTTTTGTAGAAGATAACTGGGAAAGTCCAAGTTTAGGAGCTTGGGGGCTTGGTTGGGAAGTTTGGCTTGATGGCATGGAGGTAACTCAATTTACTTATTTTCAGCAAGTTGGTGGTATATCAGTAGATTTAGTAAGTGCAGAGATTACTTATGGACTTGAAAGAATAGCTATGTATCTTCAAAATATTGATAATGTTTATGATATAGTTTGGAGTGAATTTCAGGGACGAAAAATAACTTATGGTGATATCCATAAGCAAAATGAATATGAATTTAGTAAATATAATTTTGAAATAAGTAGTGTTGACTTTTTAAATCAACAATTTGAAAATGCTTATAAGGAATGTAAAAATATCTTAGATCAAGAATTAGCATTACCTGCTTATGATTATTGTATGCTTGCTGCACATACTTTTAATCTTCTTGATGCAAGAGGTGCTATTTCTGTAGCACAAAGACAAGATTATATGTTAAAAATTCGCGAACTTTCCAAAAATTGTGCTCAAGTGTACAAAAAGACAAATGAAACTGATTGAAATTTATAATTTTTTAGATCGATTAAGCCCCTTTGATAGTCAAGAGAACTGGGATAATAGCGGTCTTTTGCTTGGAAATAATCAAGATGAGATTAATACTGTATATTTAAGTTTAGATATAGATGAAAATTTAATAGAACAAGCTGAAAATAATTCTTTATTTATTACTCATCATCCTTTGATTTTTAAAGGTTTGAAAGATTTAGCAAATTTAAATTATCCTAGAGCATTTATAAAAAAAATGATTGAAAAAAATATAGCATTAATTTCTATGCATACTAATTTTGATTTAAGCCATTTAAATTCTTATTTTGTTGAAGAAATTTTAAATTTTAAAATAGCTTTAAAAGATGAATTTTTGATTTATATTGACAAGCAGATTGATTTTTTTGATTTATGCAAGTACTTAAAAGAAAAATTAAATTTATCTGTTTTAAAGTTTAGCCATTGTGGAAAAGAAAAAATTAATCGAATTGCTGTTTGCACTGGAAGCGGTGGAGATTTAATTTCTAAAGTTGATGCGGATTGTTTTTTGAGCGGTGATTTTAAATATCATCAAGCTATGGAAGCAATAAGTAATGATTTAAGCTTGATAGATTTAGGGCATTTTGAAAGCGAACGTTATTTTTCACAATGTTTAGCAAAAGACTTGAAAAATTTGCCACTAAAGGTTATAATATCAGTTTCAAAAAATCCATTTCAATATTTTTAAGGAATTTATATGAATAAATATCTCGAACAATTAGTGCTTTTATCAAAAATAGATCAAGAGATTGATAGTTTTGAACCAAAAATAGAGAGTATAAGTAAAAATTTAAAAGATGCTGAAAATAAAATAAGCAAGTTAAATATTCAGTTAAATGATCTAGATTCTGATATTAAAGATATAGAAAATCAAAAAATTCAAAATAATGCACATATTGCTGAATTTTCCGCTAAGATTAAGGAGCTTAGCAAAAAAAGTGGAGCGGTTAAAACTGAAAAAGAAGCAAATGCTTTAAAAATTGAAGAAGATATCGCCAAAGAACAGCTTGATGCAGCTAATGACGAGATAATTCGCTTGGATAAAATTTTAGAAAATAAAGAAAATTTCAAAAAAGAACTTTTAGAAGAGAAAACAAAGGAAGAAAAAAATATAGACGAGATTAAAAAAAATGTTAATTCTCAGATAGAAATTTTAGAAAAAGAAAGAATGGATATATACAATAAAAAAACTAAACTTGTTGCAGATATAAATCAAAAGGTTTTGAGTTTTTATGAAAAAGTTAGAAAATGGGCTAAAAATACAGCTGTAGTTGCAGTTAAAAAACAAGCATGCTATGGTTGTTTTATGAAAATTTATGATAAAACTTACTTAGCTGTAATAAAGGGTGAAGAAATTGTAACTTGTCCACATTGTGGTAGAATTTTATATAAAGAACAAGATAAGAGTTGATTTTTTTTTATTATATTTTAATATGGATGGTTTTTTTAATTTGCGCCATTCCTATTTTTGTACTTTCGTTTTTTAAGCAAAAATATAAAAATAGCCTAAAAGCTCGTTTTTTTTTGTTTCGAAATATATGTCAGAAAAAATCTGATGTGCATTTTCATGTTTGTTCTTATGGAGAAGCAAAAAGTATTAAGCAACTTGCCTTAAATTTTGACTCAAGAATCACCACTATAACTCAAACCGGTTTTGAGTGTGCTAAAGAATTTTGCAATAAGGTAAATTATCTTGCTTTTGAAAATTGGATACCATTTTGGTTGAAACCTTCAAAGGTTTTAGTTATTTTTGAAGCAGAATATTGGTTAATGCTCATTTTTACAGCAAAATTTCAAAAAAGTAAAATCATTTTGCTTAATGCTAGAATTTCAGATAAGTCGTATAAAAATTATCAAAAATTTAGTTTTTTTTATAGAAAAATTTTTTCTTATATAGACGAAATTTTTGCTCAAAGCGACATAGATAAATCTAGACTGGAAAAATTGGGTGCCAAAAATATTAAAATTATAAAAAATATTAAAGCAAATTTAGAAATTGTACCGAATGAACAGTATTTTAAACCTAAAGAAAAGTTAATTATTTTTGCAAGCACTCACGCAGGTGAAGAAGAATTATTGCTTGATTATTTTAACTTAAGAGCAAATGAAAAACTTATTATTGCGCCAAGACATCCTGAACGTTTTTTAGAGGTTGAAAATTTACTTAAAAATAGAGGTTTAGAATTTGATAAATTTAGTTTTTTAAATACTCAAAATAAGAAATTTGATAAAAATATTTTATTGCTTGATGCCTTAGGTGAGCTTGTAAATTTTTATGCTATTTCTGATGTAGTTGTACTTGGAGGATCTTTTTTGAAAGATATAGGGGGTCATAATCCTATAGAAGTGGCTTCTTTTGAAAATGTTTTAATATCTGGAATTTATATACATAATCAAAAGGTTCTATTTGGCGAAGTTGAAAATGTTTATTTTTGTGAAAAATTAAAAGAATTAGATGATAAGATCCATCATAGCAGTATAAAAGCAAAAATAAAAAAAAGCAATGATTTATCGATTGTATTGCAAGCAATAGAGAAAGGAATTGATGCAGGAAAAAGCATATAAAATTTTAGCTTTACAAGAAAACATTTCTAATCGTGAAGCAAAGGATTTGATAGACAAGGGTTGCGTTTTTGCAAGCGGAAGAAAAGTAACCATTGCAAGAGCTTTAATGAATCATAAAACAAAATTTAATATTTTAAAGATAGTAGAACCTAAAGTGATTTTTGAAGATGATAAAATTATTGCTATAAATAAGCCCTATGCATATATTAGCGAAGATCTTGAAAAAAAATTTTGTGCGAAATTGCTTAATCGTATCGATAAAGAAACTAGCGGAGTTGTTTTGCTTTGTAAAGATGAAAATTTTAGAAAACTTTGCATTGATGAGTTTAAAAAACAAAGAGTTTATAAAAGTTATTTAGCAATTTTAGATGGAATTTTAGCAGAAGAAGTTGAAGTTAATGAGCCAATTTTAACCATAAAAACTCACAAAGGTGCTTTGAGTAAAATTTCTAGAGAAGGCTTAAATGCATCTAGTATATTTATACCTATTATGGTACAAGCTAAGAAAACTTTAGCAAAGGTGATTATTAAAACAGGCAGAACTCATCAAATTAGAGTTCATGCTAAATTTATTAAGCACGCAATTATAGGAGATGAGAAGTATGCAAAGATTTCTAGTAATAGAATGTATTTGCATAGTTATGAGATACAAATTTTTGATTATAAATTTAAAGCAGAATTAGAAAATAATTTTTCACAATTTGGTTTTGAATTAAAAAGTTTGGATTTTTAAAGGCTTTTAAGAAAAAATTTTATATAATACAAGCTTTGATTAATATTTAGAATAGAAAGGTGATTAAGTGTTTGAATTAATTGGTGAATCTTTTAAGTCAGCGATTAATAAATTGCGTTTTATTGATGACGAAAAAGCACTGAAAAACGCTTTAGAAACCTTAAAAAAATCTCTTCTTAAAGCAGATGTACATCATAAAGTAGTTAAAGATTTGCTCATTTTTGTTGAAGAAGATGTTAAAAAAAATGGTATAGGGCAAAAACAATTTTTAAATGCTATTAAAATTAATTTAGAGCGTATTCTTAATGTTGATGGGAAGAATCAAGGTTTTGTTTTTGCTTCAAAACCTCCAACAATCGTTTTGATGACAGGTTTACAAGGTGGTGGTAAAACTACTTCTACAATTAAACTTGCAAACTATTTAAAACTCCGTAATAAAAAAGTTTTAGTTGCCGCTTGTGATTTACAACGTTTAGCAGCGGTAGAGCAACTTAAGCAGCTTTGCAGTGCAAATGAGATTGAACTTTTTTATATTGAAAATGAAAAAAATCCTATAGAAGTAGCTAAAAAAGCTTTGGAAAAAGCTAAAAATTCTATAGTAGATGTTTTGCTAGTTGATACAGCAGGTCGTTTAGCTATTGATGAAATTTTAATGGATGAATTAAAAAAAATAAAAGAAGTTTTAAATCCTAATGAAATATTTTATGTTGCAGATGCGATGAGTGGTCAAGATGGAGTTAAAACAGCAGCGAGTTTTAATCAAGCTTTAGGCATCAGCGGTGTGATTTTATCCAAATTTGACGCAGATACCAAAGGCGGTATTGCTTTGGGTATAGCTAAACAAATAGGAATCCCTTTGAGATTTATAGGGGTTGGTGAAAAAATACCAGATTTGGAAATTTTTATACCCGATAGAATCGTAAGCCGTATTATGGGCGAGGGTGATTTAGCAACTTTAGCTGAAAAAACTGCTACTATAATCGATGAAAAAGAGGCCAAAAAACTTAATCAAAAAATTAAAAAGGGTGAATTTAATTTTAATGACTTTTTAAATCAAATGGAAAGTATTAAAAAGCTTGGCAATATGAAATCTCTTATTGGTATGATACCTGGACTTTCTAATATGGCTTCTGGAATAAAAGATCTTGATCTTGATAATTCAAAAGAAATTTTACACATTAAGGCAATGATTTCTTCTATGACTCAAAAAGAACGAGAAAATCCAGATTTGCTCAATAATGCTAGAAAATGTCGCATAGCAAAAGGTGCTGGTTTGTCTCAAATGGAGGTCAATCGTTTTTTAAAACAATTTAGCAATGCAGCGAAACTTGCTAAAAGATTTTCGGGAAAAAAAGGCATGGATAGCTTAATGCAAATGATGAATCAATCTAGAAGACAGTTTTGAAATTTTATTTATAAATATTTTGTAATATTTATAAATAAAATTTTATTTTTAAGGAGAAATAATGACAGTAATTAGACTTACAAGAATGGGAAGAACAAAAAGGCCATTTTATCGTATAGTAGTAACTGATAGTAGAAAACGCCGTGATGGTGGCTGGATAGAAAGTATAGGATATTATAATCCTATGGTTGAACCTGAAGTGATTAAGTTTGATTCTGAACGTTTAGCTTACTGGAAAAGCGTAGGTGCTAAGTTAAGCGATAAAGTTGCTTCAATTACTAGTAAATAATTATGGTTGAGAATTTTTTAAAAGAATATGCTAAGCTTATAGTAGATTATCCGAATAAAATTTCAACTGAAAGAATTGAGCTTGGCGAGAATTTTGCTGAAATTATACTTTATGTTGATAAAGCCGATACAGGAAAACTCATTGGTAAAAATGGAAAAATGATCAATGCGATTAAGACTTTTGTATCTGCTTTTAAGAGTAAAGATGCAACAAGTTATCGTGTAACGGTTAAAGCGCTTGAGTGAAAACGATTTTGTTCAAGTTGCAAAGCTTGGAAAAACTATCGGCCTTAAGGGCTATATAAAACTTCATAATCTTAGCGATTTTGCATCTCAATTTAAAAAGGGCTCTTCTTTTTTTATTAAGAAGGGTCAGAAAAAAATAACAATAAAATTTTATAATCCTTCAAATTCTTCTGTATTATTTGAAAACTATGAGGATATTGAAAAAGCAAAAGATCTTGTCAATACGATCTTATATCAAAGCATTGAAACTACGCGAAAAACCTGCAAATTAAAAAAAGATGAATTTTTTTATTTTGATATTTTAAAATGCCAAGTATTTTATAAGGAACAAAATTTAGGAAGGGTAATCGATATTTTAGAGGTCGGAAGTTCATTTTTATTTGAAATTCAAACAAGCGAAATTTTTGTTGATCTTTATGCTAAAACATTTTTTATTCCTTATATGGACAAATTTATAACTGATATAGATATAGGAAAAAAAAGCATTTTTTGCACCCAAGATGCTTTTTCAATTTTGGAAAATTCATGAAATTTAGTTTCGTTTCTTTATTCCCTAATCTACTTGAATTTTATTTTCAAGATTCTATTTTGGCAAAAGCAAGAAGAAAAAATCTTTTTGAAATAGAGTTTTATAATCCAAGAGATTATACTATAAATTCTTACCATAAAGTAGATGATTATAAAATAGGCGGTGGAGCCGGACTTTTGATGCAAATTGAGCCATTATACAACACTTTAAATTTTATAAAACAAAATGAAAAAAAATCGCATTTTGTTTTTTTAACCCCAAGTGCAAAGCTTTTTCAGCAAAAAGATGCAAAAAGATTGAGCAAAAAAGAACATATCGTTTTTGTATGTGGCAGATATGAAGGTATTGATGAAAGAGTGATAGAAATTTTTGCCAATGAAGTTTTTAGCATAGGAGACTTTGTTTTAACTGGAGGTGAACTTCCAGCTTTGGTATTGTGTGATGCAATTTTAAGGAATGTAAGTGGAGTTTTAGGCAATGCAGATAGCTTAGAAGAGGAAAGCTTTGAAGATAATTTATTAGAAGCTCCATCTTTTGCAAAACCTTTTGTTTTTGAAAATAAATTTAAACATTTTTATACTCCTTCAGAGTTTTTAAAGGGTAATCACGCTAAAATTACAGCTTTAAAAACTACTTTAGCGTTTTGTAAAACTAAATTTTTTCGTCCAGATTTATTTTTAGAATATAAACGCAAAAAATAAGGAATTTTTTATGAAAAATAAATATATAGAACAATTTGAAGCTAAACAAATCGAAGGTAAAAATATTCCGGATTTTCGTGCAGGCGATACTTTAAAACTTGCTATTCGTATTAAAGAAGGAGATAAAACAAGGATTCAAAATTTTGAAGGAGTTTGTATTGCTAGAAGAGGTAATGGAGTTGATGAAACCTTTATAGTTCGCAAAATTGGCGCTAATAATGTAGGTGTTGAAAGAATTTTTCCAATTTATAGTGAAAGCTTAGAAAATATAAGTGTATTAAGAAAAGGTCGCGTTCGTCGTGCAAGATTATTTTATCTTAGAGATAGACGCGGTAAAGCAGCTCGTATTAAAGAACTTAAAAAATAATATTTACAGCGATTGTATCGTTGTAAATATTTAATATTACCCATCTAAAAAATATCTTTTTAAATAATTTTTATCATTTGATTATATTTGTTAAGAATATTTTATTATAATCAAAATGTATTAAAATTATTTATTAAGGAGAAAAAATGTTTTCGGTTAAAAAAATTGTTGCGTTTTTAATTATTAGTGTTCCATTATTTTTAAATGCTGCACAGTATCAATTGAGTACCCATGTTTTGGATATTATTTCGGGAAAACCTGCACCTAAAGTTAAGGTAGAACTTTATAAAATGGAAAAAAATCAAAAATGGCAGAAAATAGGTGAAGAATTTACAAAAGATGATGGAAGAATAGGCGATTTTTTACCTTATAGTAAACCAGAAAATAGGGTAAATGGAATTTACAAGCTTAAATTTTACACTAAAGATTATTATATGTCTCATAAAATTGATACGTTTTATCCTTTTATAGAGGTTAGTTTTGAGCTTTCTAAGGATCAAAAACATTATCATGTCCCAATCACTCTTTCTCCATTTGGCTATTCTACCTATAGAGGAAGTTGAGAGTTAAAAATTTATTATGAAATGGGATATTAATTCTTGGCGTAATTATCCTGTTAAGCAGCAACCTATTTATCCAAATCGAAAGGATTTGGATAAAGTTTTATCTAAGCTTCAAAAACTTCCACCTTTAGTTTTCGCAGGAGAGGTTAAAGAACTTAAAAAAGCTTTAGTAAAAGTTTCACAAGGGGAAGCTTTTTTGCTCCAAGGTGGAGATTGTGCAGAAAGTTTTAAAAATTTCGGTGCTGTTAATATACGTGATATGTTTAAAATTTTGCTTCAAATGGCTATAGTTTTAACATTTGCAGGCGGATGTCCTGTAGTTAAAATCGGTCGTATAGCTGGTCAATTTGCAAAGCCAAGAACAAGTGATTTTGAAGAGATTGATGGAGTTCAACTCCCTAGTTACCGTGGAGATATTATTAATGATTTTAAATTTGAACAAAAATCTAGAATTCCTGATCCTAATAGAATGATTGAGGCTTATTATCAAAGTGCTGCAACTTTAAATTTGTTACGTGGTTTTGCTAAGGGTGGTTTAGCGGACTTGCATGAAGTGCATCGCTGGAATTTGAGATTTTTGAAAAAAAATAAATTACATAAACAATATGCTGATATGAGTGAGAAAATTTCGCAAGCTTTAAATTTTATGGAAGCTTGTGGTATTAATACGCAAAATACACCCAGCTTAAAAGAGGTTAGTATTTACACCTCACACGAAGCTTTACTTTTACCTTACGAAGAAGCTTTAACTAGAGTAGATAGTTTAAGCGGAGAAATTTATGATTGTTCTGCTCATATGCTGTGGATTGGTGAGAGAACCAGAGCGCTTGATGAAGCACATGTTCATTTTTTAAGTGGAGTGAAAAATCCTTTAGGTGTTAAAATGGGTGCAAATATTAACGCTGAAGATATTATCGCTTTAGCAAACTCCTTAAATCCAAATAATGAAGAGGGTAAGTTAAATATTATTTTTCGTATGGGAGCTGAAAAAATCGCTCACAATTTGCCAAAAATTTTTTCTAAGCTTAAAAGTGAAGGTTTAAACTTAATTTATAGTATCGATCCTATGCACGGAAATACTACAAAAGTTGGTAATTATAAGACGCGTGAATTCGATAAAATTACTCAAGAGATAAAAAATTTTTTTGAAATTGCAATTAGTGAAGGAGTTTATGCTGGGGGAGTACATCTTGAGATGACAGGTCAAAACGTTACAGAATGCATAGGTGGTGCGTGTAATATTACAATGAGAAAATTAAACAAGCGTTATAAAACCCAATGCGATCCGAGATTAAATGCAGATCAAGCTTTAGAGCTTGCATTTTTAATTGCAGACTTATTAAAAAGGAATAGAGAATGTTAAAATTTTATGGTATAAAAAATTGCAATAGTGTTAAAAAAGCACAAGATTTTTTGTCTAATAAAGAACTTAAATTTGATTTTTTTGATATTAAAAAATTAGATGAGAAAACTTTAGATGATTGGCTTAGTAAAAGAGATATTTTAGAATTTATAAATACAGCCGGTACAACTTCTAAAAAGCTCGGACTAAATAAAGATAAAATTATTAATTTAGATAAAAACGATTTAAAACAAATTGTATTGAATAATCCAAGCTGTATTAAACGTCCTATAATAGATAAAAATGGACAAATTTACATAGGAAAAGAATATGAGAGTTTTTTATAAAAATTAATAAAGCATAAAGATTTATGCTTTATTAATTAGCTTGCTTATCTCTCCATCGTAAGGAAACCTTTCGCTTTCACAATTTATCAATTGCATTTTGGAAAAAATAATTTTAGAATCAATTTCTACGATAAAATCACCTTTATTTCCAATTACAAATTCAACTTTGACATCTTTAAAATTACTTTTTAATTCTTCTGCAACCCTTGCAGCTTGTGGGCGATAATTTCAAAGATTGCAATAGATAATTTTAATTTCCATTTTTGTACTTCACCTTTCTTATATATTTTGACATCATTATATTAGAATTTATCTTGATTTTAAATTTAAAAAATAATTTCTTAGAAATTCAGGGATAAAAAAATATAATTTTGTTATAAGGCGCTATAGAATTTTAAGGATAAATAATGAGTCAATTTACGCATTTGCATTTACATACCGAATATTCTTTGCTTGATGGGGCGAATAAACTTAAAGAATTAGCTAAAACTTTAAAAGAACAAGGTGCTACAAGTGTAGCGATGACAGACCATGGCAATATGTTTGGAGCAATTGATTTTTATCAAACTATGCGTTCAGAAGGCTTAAAGCCTATTATAGGTATCGAGGCGTATTTGCATAATCATGAAGATATTTCTGATAAAAGTTCTCGTCAGCGTTTCCATCTTTGTTTATATGCAAAAAATGAAGTTGGATATCAAAATTTAATGTATTTAAGCTCTCAAAGTTATATCAAAGGCTTGTATTATTATCCGCGTATCAATAAAAAACTTTTAGAAAAACACAGTGAAGGACTAATTTGTTCATCAGCTTGTTTACAAGGGGAAGTTAATTGGCATTTAAATGTTTATAGCGAGAGAAATGTTCGTTTTGGATCCAAAGGTTATGAAGCAGCAAAAGAAGCTGCTTTATGGTATAAAAGTGTTTTTGGAGATGACTTTTATTTAGAAATAATGCGTCATGGCATTAACGATCAAAGAATGATAGATGATGATATTATAAGACTTTCTAAAGAATTAAATATCAAAATAATTGCCACAAATGATACTCATTATACCTTCAAAGAAAGGGCTGCTGCACATGAAGTTTTTATGTGTATTGCTATGGGTAAAAAGCTTAATGATCCTGATCGCTTACGTCATAGTGTACATGAGTTTTATGTAAAATCCCCAGCACAAATGAATGAGCTTTTTGCTGATATACCAGAGGCTATTGAAAACACACAAGAAATTGCCAATAAATGCAATCTTGAACTTAATTTAGGAAATCCAACTCCTCCAAATTTTAAATTTGCAAGAGAATATGCCAAGGAATACGATATTGATTTACCTTGTAAAGAAGAAGAATTTAATTTCGATAATGATGATATAGTTTTTGAAACTTTGTGTCGTAAAGGTTTAAATGAAAGACTTGAATTTATAGATAAGGATAAACACCAAAATTATAAAGATAGACTAGAGCTTGAGATTAAAATTATTAAAAATATGAAATTTTCTGGTTATATGCTTATAGTTCATGATTTTATCAAAATGGCAAAAGATAAAGGAATTCCAGTAGGTCCTGGAAGAGGATCGGCCGCTGGAAGTTTAGTCTCGTATGCTTTAAAGATTACAGATTTAGATCCTATCCCTTATAATTTACTTTTTGAGCGCTTTTTAAATCCCGAGCGTGTTTCAATGCCTGATATTGATGTTGATTTTTGCCAAGATCGAAGAGGTGAGGTTATCGATTATGTTATTGATAAATATGGAGCTGATAAAGTGGCTCAAGTTATTACTTTTGGTAAGCTTTTGGCACGTGGAGTTATTAGAGATGTTGCAAGAGTTTGTGATATGAGTATTTCTGATGCAGATGAGCTTGCAAAATTAATCCCTGAAGAACTTAAAATTACTTTAGATTCAGCTTATAATAAAGAACCAAAAATTAAAGAATTTATAGAACACCATCCCAAAGGTCATGAGGTATGGGAGTATGCTAAAGCTTTAGAGGGACTTAATCGTAATGCAGGTATGCATGCGGCTGGAGTAGTGATTTCTAATGAAAGTTTATGGAAAAAAACACCTCTTTTTAGACAAAGCAAGAATGATGAAAGACATTTAGTAACTCAATATTCCAAGGATCATTTAGAGGATGTAGATTTAATCAAATTTGACTTTTTAGGCTTGAAGACCTTAACTTTAATAGATAATGCAATCAAACTTATAAAGAAACGTTACAATAAAGACATACTTTGGGAAAGTATTGATTTAAATGATATTAAAGTTTATAAAACAATACAAAGTGGAAATACTTTAGGAATTTTCCAAATAGAATCAGGTGGAATGCAAAGCTTAAACGCAAGATTAAAACCGGAACGCTTTGAAGATATTATCGCAGTTTTGGCACTTTATCGCCCAGGGCCTATGGAATCTGGAATGCTCGATGATTTCATAGATAGAAAGCATGGTCTTAAAAAAATAGAATATCCTTTTAATGAATTAAAGGAGATTCTTGAGCCAACTTACGGTGTTATAGTTTATCAAGAACAGGTTATGCAAATAGTGCAAATCATAGGCGGATTTTCTTTAGGTGGTGCTGATGTTGTCCGTCGTGCTATGGGTAAAAAAGATCCTGAAAAGATGAAAAAACTTAAAAGTGAATTTGCTGATGGAGCCCAAAAACAAGGATATGATCGAACAAAAGCAGAAGAACTTTGGGAATTAATTGTTAAATTTGCAGGTTATGGTTTTAATAAATCACATTCTGCAGCTTATGCACTTATCACTTTTCAAACCGCTTATTTGAAAACTTATTATCCTAGCGAATTTATGGCAGCTTTACTTACTAGCGAAGAAAATAATGTAGATAAGATAGCTGTTTATATTGATGAGATGAAAAAAATGAATATTAAACTTTTACCTCCTTCTATTAATAAGGCCATACGTGAATTTAGTGCGGTAGAACAAGAAGATGGGAGAGATGCTATTGTTTATGGACTCGGCGCTATTAAGAGTGTGGGAATTCCTGCGGTTGAAAATTTACTTGAAGTAAGAGAACGTGGAGAATTTAAAGATATAAACGATTTTTTAAATAGAATTGAACCTGCTAAAATTAACAAAAGAACTTTGGAAAGTCTTATCAAAGCAGGGGCCTTTGATGAATTTGGTTATACAAGAAAATGCCTATTCGATAATTTAGAAAATCTTTCAGAAAGTTCTCGCAAAATGTCTGAAATAAGAAAAAATGCAGCCAGTTCTCTTTTTGGAGAAGATGAACTTTCTACAGGCTTACAAGCGAATTTGTTAGTTAAAAATGAAGAATTTGAAATTATAGAGAAGCTTGATTTTGAAAAAGAAATTTTAGGAATTTATGTTTCAGGACACCCATTAGATCGTTTTTATGAAAAATTCAAAAATATTGATTATATAAAGAGTATTGATTTTACTTCTCTTAAAGGCAACGGTGAAATTTTAAGCATAGGTAAAATTGAAAATTTTAAAACTATGATGAGCAAAAATAATAAACGCTATGGAAAACTTGAAATTTTAGATTTTTACTCCACTTTCGATGTTACTGTCTTTGAATCCAATATAGAAGAAATAGAGAATATATTTAAAGATCAAAATCTTAAAAATGAAGCTTATGGATTTTTATTAAATTATAAATCAGACGAAGGTAAAATAGATAGTTTTTCTCTAAGATCAATTAAAAAAATAGAAGAATTAAATGAAAAAGATTTTAAGGCAATTAAAAAATTTATAAACAAAAAAAATCCTGATGATAAAGAATTTACAGCTGAACCTAAAGAATTTGAAAATAATATTATTGAATTAGATCTTTCGAGATTAAATCGAGAACTTATTTATGAAATTCATGATATAGCAAGAAATGCCCATAACCCAAACGAAAAAGGAAATAAAAAACTTGTTTTAAAAATTATTAGCACTGGCTCGTGTTTGCTTTATCATACTGATTTCATAATTTCTGAAAGTATTAGCCAAAAAATTATGGAAAAATATGTAGGATAGTTTTTAATTTTTAAATAGAATACTTCCTAATCTAACCATATTTGAGCCACATTTTATTGCTAATTCAAAATCGTTGCTCATTCCCATGGAGCAAATTTTGGCTCCATATTTTTGCAATGCTTCATAAATTTTAAATGTTTCTTCAAAGCTTTGTTTTATTTCCTTTTGATTCTTGCTATGTTGTCCTATACTCATAACTCCACAAAGATTTAATTTTGGGCATTTTTCTTGAATTTGCAAATATTCTTCTATTGCTTTATTTAGTTCAATTCCACTTTTGCTTGTTTCATAAGCACTATTGATTTCGAGTAAAGTATCAAGCTTATAATCAAGTCTTTTATTTACAGCTTCTGCAATTTTTAAACCATTACAAGATTGCCAAAGTATAGGTTTTTGTTTAATCAAAAGATTGATTTTATTGCTTTGTAATGTTCCTATAAAATGCCATTTAATATCTAAATTTTGATTATCAAGAATTTCTTTTTTTTGAGCTAGAGCTTGAACTTGATTTTCTCCAAAATGATCAATTCCTAGATGAAAAAAATTTTTAATTGTACCAGAATCAACATACTTACTTGCAGCAATCAAGCGAACATTTTTTGTTTTTTCAAAGATCTCATTAAGTTTCATATATTTTTAAGCTAGAGTCCTGAAGAAGGACTCTAAATAAATTTTTCTAAAGCTATTATTGTAACAAATTTGCAATTTTATTTTGTAATTGCATATTTGATTGAGCAGCTACAAAAGCAGCAGCATTTTCTTTTAGATAATTGGCATTAAAATCATTGACATTTTGCGCCATATCGTTATTTAGTAAATTGTTTTCAGCTGCCTTTGTATTTATGCTATTTTGTACACTAGCATTAATATTGGAAGTTATAGCATTAATACCAGATCCAATTTCACTTCTAAGGCTGCCAAGTTGATCCATAAAGGTAGCAATACTACTTTGATCATCTATGCTAAGTTCATCTGTAGAAAGCGAATTTAAATTTGTTGTTTCAGTTCCGCTGCCTACAACAAAATCCATAGTTTGAAATACATTCTTTCCATTATAAGTCGCATTGTTAAAAGAATCATTAATAGAATCTTGTATGCGCGTAGCTTCTGTTCTTAGCATACCTTTTTGAGAATCATTCAAAGCAGCATTATTCATTCTAACTGAAAGCTCATTCAACCTATCAGCACTTTGAGAAATATTAGTTAAGCTAGCATCAGCAATTTGCAAAACTCCAATTGCATCATAAGCATTTGCAACACCTTGATCTATAGTGCTTGATTGAGATCTTAATGAATCAGCAATCGCTAAATTTGCACTATCAACTCCACTGATGGCACGAACTGCGGCAATATTTTCTAAAGCCTTATCGCTAGACTTTTTAGCATTATCTAAGTAATAATTTTGTTGCATCATAGTAGCATCAGAGATTACCATAGCTTACTCCTTATCGTTTTAATCTTAATACTATATCATTTTTTTACTATTTTAAAGCTTAAAAAATATAAAAATATTTGCATTATTAGAATAATTTTAATTGTAATTTCACTTGCATTATGAATACTTGCAAAATCAGAACTACTAGTAGCTTGTTCTCCTAAGGTCTGCATAGAGATAATTTGATTTGTGAAATAAAATACAAATACTAAACTTAATATCAAAATCAGTATACTTAGTATTAGTTTTGAAAATTTTAACTGAAATTTAACTTGAACTTTAAAACAAGATAAAATTTCAAATAATACATTTATAGTTGAAATAATAATCAATAATTGTCCCATTTTTATAAAAATTTGTGTCATCAAAATTCCGCTTTGAAAATGACTCAAAATGCCTTCTCCGATAAAATTTTGTGGATAAAAAATTATAGGTGCGACAACAATTCCAATTATCAGCTCGATACCTATCATACTTGCAAGCAAGAATAAATTAATAGCTTTTAACAAGATATACTCCAAAATTAATTTTTATACCTACATCTTAACAAAGCAAATTTACCACTTGGTAAATTTAGCAACAAAAGCACGATTGTATCCGAGTTCATCTTTAAAAAATAAGCCTTCAAAACCATATCTATTTAAAATTTTATTTAAAATTTCTTTTTGATCGTAGCCAAATTCACAAGCTAAAAATTTTACGTTTTTAAGTTGGCTAAATTTAATTATTTTTTCTAAAATTTCGTATCCCTCTTCTCCACCAAATAAAGCTTCTCTTGGTTCACTTTGTACCCAAATATCTATAGGGTAGGAATTTTTTATATAGGGAGGATTTGAAAAAATAAAATCATAATTATCTTTTAATGTGGAAAAATCACAAAGTTTAAAATCGATTTGCTTTTCAACTCCATAAATCTTTGCATTTTCTTTAGCAATTTTTAAGGCTTTTGGGCTAATGTCACAAGCTGTGATATAAATTCCTAATTCTTTAGCTAAAATAATACTTAAAATTCCACTACCAAATCCTATTTCTAAAATATTTTCAAATTGATATGTTTTACACAAATGTAAAATTTGAGAAAGCAATATTTCGCTATCATATCTAGGAATTAATACTCCTTTGTCTATTTTAAATTCTAAACCCCAAAAATTTGCCTTTTTAAAAAGGTATTCAAAAGGTTCTCCTTTGCTAAAACGATCTATGAGTTTAAAATAATCTTTTGGATTAAAATCAAAATCTTGATTTAAAAAAAGCCAAGTTTTGTCTTTTTTTAAATACTCGCAAAGTATAAAAATAGCTTCATCTTTATGATTAAGAAGCTTAGTTTTTGCTTGTTTTATTACCTCTTTTATAATCAAGAAAGAGCCTTAATTCTATCATAAATGCTTGGATGGCTAAGATAAAAAAAAGTATAGATTTTACTCATTTTAACAAAGGCTTTATTTTCTTTAGCTAGTGCTAAAAGTGCATTTTTCATATCTTCTTTGTTTGTAACTTTAGCTCCGTGTAAATCAGCAGCAAATTCATTTTTTCTACTCATAAAATTCAATAAAGGTGAGATTAAAAAAGTAAAAATATTACCAAAAATTAATAATAATGCGAATACTCGAGCATTAACATTTTCTAGATGAGCTTCTATATATAAATTTTGAGGTAAGTGTGCAAAAACAAAAAAAAGTAAAAAAACCATAAAAGCACTATTGAATAAATTTTTTAAAATATCTTTATGAACAAAATGTCCAAGTTCGTGCCCTAAAACGGCTAAAAGTTCTCTTTCATTTAAAGCTTTTATTAGGGTATCAAAAAGCACTACTCTTTTGCTTTTAAAAAGACCTCCAAAATAAGCATTAAGTCTTTTATCTCTTTTACTCGCATCTATTACGTAAATACCATTTGCTTGAAAACCGCATTTTGTCATTAAAGATGAAATTTTGTTTTGTAAATTTTCATCTTCTAGTTTTTGAACTTTATTGAAAATAGGAGCAATTAGGGTAGGATAAATAAGATTTATAATCAAAATAACAAGAAATGAAAAAATAAAAGCAGCAATCCACCATATTGAATTAAAAAAATCGTAACAAAAAAGCAAAGCATAAATGATCAAAAAACCAAATATTAGTGTTAGAAGAATAGTCTTGAAAAAATCTTGAATAAAAATTTTTAGAGTCATATTAGAAAATCCGTGAGCTTTATCTTTGATAAAGTTTTCATATAAATTAATAGGTAAATTCACAAGGCCTGTTATAAGTAAAAATGCTAATAAAAATAAAGTGTTTTCAAATCGTGAATTAGTCTCAATAAAAAATTCTTTAAGATAGTAAAAACCAAACCAAATCCAACAGACATTGACTATAAATGTATATAAATTAGAGAATAATTTAAATTTCTCGTTTTCTATAGCAATATTAGCAGCAGTTATATACTCATTTTCGCTTAAAATTTGAGCCTTCTTGCATCTCTCTTGCTTTAAAAAATAAATTTGTTTGTAAGAAATTAAAGATAATAAAATTATATAAAGAAATAAAATTGCAATTAAAATCATATTTTTCCTTTCAATAAAGACATTTTTTTGACAATTTTAACTTAAAATTAATGAAATAAAGTTAATAATTTTTAAGAATTTTATTCTTATAATAGTAGGTATAAAATTTTTTAATTATTTTAAGGGCTAAAATGTTTAAGAAAAAAACTACTCAAAAACAGATTTTAAAAGCTAAAGTTTCATTTAATGATGCGATTTTAGACGATAGACTTTTTGAATTTACAAAAAAAATTCAAAAAATTAGCAAAAACGAGGATTCGGCAAGTTTACTCGCTAGGCAACTAAGCAAACTTATTAAAGCTAATAAATATTAATCATTAGCATTTTTTCTTTGGGCGAAATACATTAATAACTTCTTCATTATTTTCTATATAAGAACTACCAATTAAATCTAAACAATACGGAATAGCTGGAAATACAGGTTGTAAGCATTCTGCTATGGCTTTAGGATTTCCAGGAAGATTGATAATAAGGGTTTGATTGCGAATTCCTGCTGTTTGTCTTGAAAGTATGGCAGTAGGAACAAATTTTAAACTTTCAAAACGCATTAATTCACCAAATCCAGGTATCATCTTATCACATACTGCTTCAGTAGCTTCTGGAGTTACATCACGCAAAGCTGGTCCTGTACCTCCACTTGTAATAATCAAATCACATTTTTGCTCATCAGTCAAATAAATCAGTTTTTTTATAATCAAGTCATAATCATCAGGGATTAGTTCTTTACAATAATTAATTTCATTTTTTATGTATAAATTTAATATTCTTTCAATTTCGCTTGTTGCTTTATCTTCATATATTCCACTACTAGCACGATCGCTAAGAGTTAAAATTCCAATTTTAACTATGTCCATATTTTCTCCTTTTTAAAGCCATCCTTTTTTTTTGAAAAAAACTACAGGTAATATAATAGAAACAATCATAATAAAAAGTATAATAGGGTAAGCATAATGAAGCTCAAGTTCAGGCATAAATTTAAAATTCATTCCATAGATTGTTCCGATTAAAGTCGGTGGCATCATAGCAACTGTTGCGACAGTAAAAAGTTTAATAATTTTATTTTGTTCTATATTTATTTGACTTGCTAGTATAGTTTGTATATTATCCAAGATATTAAGCTGAGAAACACTAAATTCCACCAAGGAATTTAAGTCCTTAAGAACTATAGTTAAATTTTGTTTGATGTCTTTATCGATTTTATCGCTTTTTAACAAAGAAGTTATAGCTCTGCGTTTATCAAATAAAGAATCTCTTACACGCATATTTAATTCTTGCAAGTTTGAAATATCTTTGAGCATTTCATCGTAACTATATTCACTCTTCTTTTTAAAAACATTTATTCTTAAGTGTCTTGCTTCTTTGTCTACCCATTCTAATAAGTCCGCGTCTTTTTCTACACGTACTTCAAACATTTTATCTATGATATCATAACCATCTTCAAAATTTTTAGGACTTGCGAGAATTCTTGCTTGAATTTCTTCAAAAGTGCTAAATTCATTATATCTTATTGTAAATAAGATATTTCTAGTTGTGGTAAAAGTAACTATTTCCGTGTTAAGTTTGATGGGACTTGCATCATCTTTAAGATTTTTAAAATCTCTTATTAAAAAATGAGCATTGATTGTAATGGTTGCGTTATCTTCCCAATATTTAGCACTAAGTTCAATTTCTTCACTTTCTTCTTTTGTTGGAAATTCTAAATTGAAATGATTTGCAATAAAAGTAATTTCATTCTCATCAGGATAAAGTAAATCAATCCATAAAATATTCTCAGGTAATTTTTGCATACCTTTATTTAAACTAAAGTGAATTCTTTGAACCAAAGTATTTTGTGCTTTTGTGTAAATATAAAGCATAATTTATTCCTTAGAAAGATAAACTTTAAAATTATAGCTTTAATTTACTTAAATTTTATAATGATAGAGATATCTTTAATTTTTAGAAAAAAATTAAAGATATTTTTAAACAACGAAAGCTAAACTTCTTTATTACTCCAGACCATATTTTTCAAGAAGTTTTTTATAGAAACCACCGGCTTTTAATTCATCTATACTTTTATTAAATTGAGATAAAATTTCCTTATGTTTATTTTTATCAAAAGCAAAACTAAAGCCTTCACTATCATCATCTTCTTGATAGAAAGTTATCAATTCTGGATTTTCAGCAAGAAATCCTTTTGCTACATCTTGATCCATTACAATTGCATCTATTTTATTATTTTTTAATGCTAAAATTGCAATATTTAAATCTTTATTGCTTTGAATTTCTGCATCTTTAATTTTTTTTGCAGCATCTTCTTGTAAGGTTCCAAGCATTACTCCTATTTTTTTGCCCTCTAAATCATTTTTTGAATTTAGTGCATCATTAGCTTTTAACTTAATATAAAGATTTTTACTTTTAAAATAAGGTTTGGTAAAATCAACATTTTGTCTTCTCTCGTCAGTTGCACTCATACCAGAAGCAATCATATCTATTTTTTCTGCCTTTAAAGCTGGAATTAAACCATCAAAATTAGCTTCAACCCAAGTAATTTTAAAATTATTTTTTTTAGCAATTTCTTCTACTAAATCCACATCAAATCCTGTAAGTTTAGAGTCTATTTTATAATCAAAAGGTTTATAATTTGGGGCAATCCCAACCTTCAGATTTGTAACTGTTGAGCCTTTATTAGAATCATTACCGCAAGCAATTGTCAATAGAGCAATAAATGCAAGTGTTAAAAATTTGAATATTTTTTTCATATAAATTTACTCTCCTTTTTTAATAATATTTTCAACATTTTAAATTTTTAGAGTCTAGATTTTAGCATTTATTTATTTATGTTTTAATTAATTTTTGTAAATCTCTGTCAATAATAAATATAAAGCATAATTTATTCCTTAGAAAGATAAACTTTAAAATTATAGCTTTAATTTACTTAAATTTTATAATGATAGAGATATCTTTAATTTTTAGAAAAAAATTAAAGATATTTTTAAACAACGAAAGCTAAACTTCTTTATTACTCCAGACCATATTTTTCAAGAAGTTTTTTATAGAAACCACCGGCTTTTAATTCATCTATACTTTTATTAAATTGAGATAAAATTTCCTTATGTTTATTTTTATCAAAAGCAAAACTAAAGCCTTCACTATCATCATCTTCTTGATAGAAAGTTATCAATTCTGGATTTTCAGCAAGAAATCCTTTTGCTACATCTTGATCCATTACAATTGCATCTATTTTATTATTTTTTAATGCTAAAATTGCAATATTTAAATCTTTATTGCTTTGAATTTCTGCATCTTTAATTTTTTTTGCAGCATCTTCTTGTAAGGTTCCAAGCATTACTCCTATTTTTTTGCCCTCTAAATCATTTTTTGAATTTAGTGCATCATTAGCTTTTAACTTAATATAAAGATTTTTACTTTTAAAATAAGGTTTGGTAAAATCAACATTTTGTCTTCTCTCGTCAGTTGCACTCATACCAGAAGCAATCATATCTATTTTTTCTGCCTTTAAAGCTGGAATTAAACCATCAAAATTAGCTTCAACCCAAGTAATTTTAAAATTATTTTTTTTAGCAATTTCTTCTACTAAATCCACATCAAATCCTGTAAGTTTAGAGTCTATTTTATAATCAAAAGGTTTATAATTTGGGGCAATCCCAACCTTCAGATTTGTAACTGTTGAGCCTTTATTAGAATCATTACCGCAAGCAATTGTCAATAGAGCAATAAATGCAAGTGTTAAAAATTTGAATATTTTTTTCATATAAATTTACTCTCCTTTTTTAATAATATTTTCAACATTTTAAATTTTTAGAGTCTAGATTTTAGCATTTATTTATTTATGTTTTAATTAA
>NZ_NXLZ01000010.1 GCF_005406205.1 Campylobacter estrildidarum | reverse complement strand
TTTATAAGGCACTCCTAAAACTTCAGTTAAAAAAGTTTTATCTACGTTGATAATTTGAAAATTTTCATTTTCATTTGTATTGCCAAAACCAGCACTTGCATAAATGTCAGGAAAGTATCTAAATTCAATTTGATTTTCCTGTGTTATAAAATTTTTTATATTGTTATTTATAGGTGCAAGTTTTGAAACAGGGACTTCTAAAATTTTTGCCATAACAATAATATTTTCATAATCTTCAGGTTGATTTTTTTCATTTCTGAACCAATAGGCAATTCCGTCTAACGTAATCTCATAACCATTTTCTGAAAGCATTTGAGCAAATTTAGATCTACTTATTTTCTTTTCTTTTAAAATTTTAGCTAAAAACTCTTTATCGAGTTTGTAAAATGTTTTATCTTTTTTATCCATTTTGTCAATCATTATTAATCCTTATTTTAATTGTAGTAATTATACATCGGATTTTTTAAAAAAAATACGTAGTATATTTACATAAAATTAAACTTATTTTTATAGTAGTTATGCTACATTTTTAAAAAAATTTTTCAAAAGAATGAAAAAAAATGAATAGGAAAGAACTTAAAAAAATATTATTTAATTATTACAGTAAAGACGGCGTAAGTAGTATTTTAAGCTCTCGTATAGGAATAAAAGTTCAGATTGCTGGCGAGCTTTGGGAAAAATATCAAATACCACCGAATATTTGGGGCAAAAAGAATAGAAATAAATTGCTTCAATTTTTAGGAGAAAACGAAAGGATAGAGAATGCATAAAGAAGATATGCAAATTTAGCTTAAATTATAACATAAAGGAAAATAAATGATACCACATTTTAAAGCAAGTTTTGAAGTGGCTTGCTCTAAAAAAACTTTGAGACAAAGAAAAGGATACTTAAAGATATCTAATACTATAGCTTTTGGTGGCTTGAGTGTAGATGCTCTATCTTTATACATTCAACTTTCAAAATTAAGTGAAAAAACGATTGTAAGTGAGATCTATTTAAGAGAGTTTATAAAGGTAAAAAATAATCAAAGAATAAGCCTTAATAGACTTAGAGTTGCTAAAAGAGAATTAATCGAGCTTAAACTTTTAGAGATTAATAAGGTTAGAAATGGTTCTTTAAACTTTTATGAGTGGATTTTAAAAGATGAAAATGGAGCAATCAAAAGACATTTTAACAAATCTTTAACTTTGTTTAAAAGTAACGATAAAAATCTAAGTGAAACTCTTCAAAATAACGTTTTATCAATCGACAGAAATTTAACTACTGAAAAAACAAAAAATGAAAATTCCCTATATATAGAAACACATGCGTGCGTGCGTGATAATAAATTTATAAATAATATAAATATTAATAATAAAGAATTTATAAAAAAAGAGAATTTAGAAAAATTAGAAAATAATCAAGAAAAGAAAGAAAGCGTTTCTAACGTTAATTTTCTTGTGAGTTTTTCCAGTTTAGACGAAAAGGAGTTACAAACGATGAATAAAAAAGAGTTTAAGGTTCCAAGTGTAGCTGATCTGATGGGACAAATTAAAGCATTTAATGAAAAAAATGGAACAAGTTTTGGTGAAGAGTTGGCTAATGATTTTATAGGCTATTGGGACGCTAGAGAATGGAAAAGAAATGGAAAAAGAATGGCTAGTGTTGCTGGAAGTCTTTATACTTGGATGAAATACGCTAAAGAAAATGAAGCTAGAAAAGCACAGCGTTTTATCAAGAAAAGAGAAGCTGATCCTGCGGTGGTTGATAGTCTAATGAAATATTATGGAATGAAAGATGAGACAAAACTCATTGGATGTTTTTAGGGGGGGGGATAATGCAAGATAAAATACAAGTTTTGATGGATTTGTTAGAAGTTAATAAAGCACAAGCAACTGATATAGTCGGGAGATATTTAAAAGAGGCAAAAGACATACATTCTTTTTTAGATTACTACTTCGAAACATTAGAAAAAGAAAAAATTGTTGGAACCACTTATGAAAAATTAAGACTAGTTTGCAAAAAAGCAGAGATAGAATTTAAAAAACGTTTTGAAGATAAAGAAAGCTTTTTGTATTGGCTAAAAAGCAAATATAAAAATTGCCCATTTTTTAGATTATTTGAGGATGATTTTATATACTCGTATTATTGTTATGATGCAGAAGGCAATGCCTATAAAAAATCGGCAAAATCTATCAATATGCTGGTTTGTATAAATAGTTTTGGAGAACTGACTTATGAAGATGGAGATCCACTAAAGAACAATGAATTTAAACACGATTTGATAGATTTTATATTTAAAAATCAAAATCGTATAGGGGTTGGTATATGTGCAAATTCTTCTTATAAGTTTATACCAAGATATAAGCCCTTAAGTCATGAAGATAATTATAATAATTTTAAAAAGAAAGAAAAAAAAGCGTTTGAAGAGAATCGAAAAAAATTTGAAGAAAAAACAAAAGTCAATATGACTTATAAAGATGTAAGCTAGTTTTAAGAAAGGTTGAAATGGAAAAGTATGTTTTAAAAATCAATCTTGCAAATAACCCAGTCCCTTATAAAAGGACTACGCAAAGGGCTAAATGGATGAATATGGAATATAAAAAATATCAAGATTTTAAAGAGTTATTAAAATGGGAATTTAGAAAGCAAAACAATATAAGTTCTTTTAAAGCTTTTGATAGGAAAAAGAATTACGAGTTTTCTTTAAAAATCGGCTTTAATAACAAAAAGCATGGAGATGCAGATAATATCGTAAAAGGTGTGCTAGATGCTTTATTTGAAAATGATAAGAACGTTTTAAAAGGAAATTATGAAATTGTTACTTTTAAAAAGTCTTTTTTAAACTTAGAAATAAAAGAGCTTGATTTTAAAGAAAAGGTGGCGTAATGGCAAGAATGATGATTAATGGCAAGAGCTTAACCAAAGAAGAATTGATTTCAAAAATTGATGAATATTTCAATGAAAAAAAAGTGCTAAAAGAAACCAAAGAAAGTATTATTTTTGCACCTAAAACAAAAGTAGGGTTGGCGGTATATTTAGGAATTTCAATGCAAACTTTAAGCGATTGGGAAAAAGACAAAGACTTTGGCGAAATTGTTGCAAATGCAAAACAACGCTGTGAGATGGATATCGTTAATCATTCTCTAATTGGTACCTATACTCCAAGTGTTAGTATGTTCTTGCTTAAAAATCAGCATGGCTATGTGGATAAGCAAGAAGTAGTTAGTGACAATGTGCAAAAAATAGAGATAGTGAGATCTGAAGTAAAATGAATTTGAGACTTGATTTTTCTTATACACCAGCACAACTTAAGGTATTTGATGAAAAAAATCCACGTTTTGTTACTGTTGCAAAAGGCAGGAGACTTGGATTTACAAGAGGATGTGCTAAATATGTAATAGAAAATTTACTTATGGGAAACAATATATTGTGGGTGGATACTATACAAGCAAACCTACAAAATTATTATGAGTTGTATTTTACTCCTGAACTTAAAAAACTTCCAAAAGATTTTTATTCTTGGAGTGTGCAAGATAAGAAGTTAATTATCAATGGAGCAGTGCTTCATATGAGAAGTGCTGAAAGAAGTGAAAATATCGAAGGCTTTGGATACGATTTAGTGATTTTAAATGAGGCAGGGATTATTCTAAAAAGCAGTAAAGGAGAGTATCTTTGGTTTAACGCTATACGTCCTATGCTTTTAGATAATCCAAATTCAAGAGCAATTATAGGGGGTGTTCCTAAAGGAAAAAATCTTTTTTATGAGCTTTGCAAAAAAGAGTTAAGCGATAGCAATTGGAGGCACTTTCAATTTTCAAGTTATGATAATCCATTTTTAAAAGAGGAGCAAATCAAAGAATTAATCGAAGAGGTAGGCGGAGAAAGCAATGAAGTTGTAAAGCAAGAGATTTATGGAGAATTTATAGATAGCTCCAATGCTGAACTTTTTTCATTAAGTGAGATTGAGAATGCTATGAGTGCTAATTCATTTAGTGTCGAAAAAATGCAAGGTGAAAATATCTGGGGACTTGATGTTGCAAGATATGGAGATGATAAAAGTGTTTTAGCTAAAAGAAAAGGTTTTGTAGTCGATGAGATAAAAAAATACTCGCAGCTTGGAACTATGGAGCTTGCAAATAGAATACTAGCAGAATACAACCAAAGTGAGATAAAACCAAAAGGGATTTTTGTAGATACTTGCGGACTTGGCGTTGGAGTTTATGATGTATTACAAAACTACGGACTACCTGTTTTTGAAGCAAATTCTGCAAATTCTGCAACTAGCAATGAATATCTTAATAAAAGAGCTCAAATGTATTTTACTTTTGCAAAAAATTTAAAGCATATGGAGATCATAAAAGATGAGGAGTTGAAAAAAGACATGCGTATGATTGAATATGAATACAACGATAAAGGTCTTTTAAAAATAGTTTCAAAAGAACAATTAAAAAAGAACTATGGAAAAAGCCCTGATGTAAGCGATGCTGTGGCTTTGACTTTTTTTGAAAAATTATATACAAGAAATCATACTAATGAAGATTGGAGCTATGATGGCTGGTGAGTTTTTAATGATTTATGATGCAATAGATGTCGATAAAATCAAAAAGATTTCAAGTTTGAGCGACGAAGCTATAAAGTTAAGCTTAGCTAATGAATTTTTAGAACTTGTAGCAGGGTTTGAAAATATTTCTAAAAAACAATACAAAAAAGAATTTGCCGAGCTTTTAATTAAAAAAGGAGTAAATAAAAAAGATATTTTAAAAATTACAAATTTAAGCAGAATTACTTTATGGAGATTGATAAATGAAAATAAAAAGAACCGAAGATGAAAAGATAACCTTTTTAACACAGTTGATTAACGAAAGCAAAAATGGATATGAGAAATATAAAACACATTTTAAAGAACTTCAAGATGCATATTTGCTTGAAAATAAAATTATTCAAAAATTAAAAAAGAAAAACAAATCAAGCATTTTCATTCCAAAAATTAATGCAAAGGTTAAATATTTAATAACAAGCTTAAACGATGTTTATTTCAGCAGTGAAAGAATGGCTGATATAGAAACTTATATCAATAGCGATGATACCATTATAGAGCTTTGGCAAAATGCTATCGATTTTTACAGTGGCAAAATCAATATGTTTAAAATCTTTCAACCGCTTTTTTTGGATGTATTGCTTGTGGGAACATCAATAGCTAAAGTAACTTGGCATAAAGGAATGCCTCGTATTGAAAGGGTTGGAATAGATAGTATTTATTTTGATCCGAATGCCTTAAATAATGATGATGTGGGATATATAGTTAATGAGATTTATTTAACCTATAGTCAAATCAAAGAAAGACAAAAACTAGGATTTTATAGAAAAATAGAGATTGAACAACATTTTGAACAAAACGATGAATATAAAAAAGTCAAGCTTTATGATATTTATGAAAAAAAAGAAGATGACAAATGGGTGGTTTCTACTTTATTTGAGAACACTTTGCTAAGAAATGAAATACCGTTACGAGATGGGCAACCTTTTGTTTGGGGCTCGATGCTACCACAACTTAAAAAGATAGACAATGATGATTATGTAAGCGTTTATGGAGAACCAATTATGGCTGCAGCTATGCCTTTACAAGATGAAATTAATGCAACAAGAAATCTTTTAATAGATTCAGTTAGATCTCACATTAGCCCAAAAATAATCATTCCAAAATCTATGGGAGTAAGTCGTGAAGATATCGAAACCTTAGGAAAGCCAATTTATAGCGAAGACCCTAGAGCAGTTCAGATTTTGCCACCTCCAAATATAAGCAGCGCTGGAATGAATTTACAGATTTTAGAGACTGAGCTTACAGAAGTAACAGGAATCAGTCCTCAAAACAATGGAGCACAAACTGCAAACAATGAAACTGCTACTGAAATCAGCATTAAAGCACAAGAAGGAGGGAGAAGAAGTGCTGATTACATAAGACAATATAATGAGACTTTCATCGAGCCTTTATTTGATAGATTTGCAATGCTTGTTTTTAAATATGGAGAAGATAACTTTTTTCAAGGATACCAAAGAGAAGACATTCCTAGTTTTAGGTTTAAAATTCAAACTGGAACAGGTGCAATGAATAAAGAAGTCCGTCGTGCTGGAATACAAGCGAGTATGCAAGTATTTGCACAACTTTATCAAATGTATATGAGCATAGGAGATACAAACTCTGCTTATGGGATTATAAGTGCGAGTAAAGAGCTTACAAAAGAGTTATTGCCGATACTAGGTGTAAAAAATGTCAATAGCTTGTTTTCTTTTGAAAATACCGAGCAAGAAACCCCACAAGGATAAACTATGTTAAATATCGAAATAAAAAGTGATTTAATGAATACAAAAGGAGGTAAAAAACTAATCAACTTCATAAAAGAAAGATATAAAGAGTGTTTTTATATAGCTAAAAATGATAAAGATGAGAGCAAAAGGTTAAAAGCCTTAGATACTATGGCTTTTTTAGATATTTTAATTTTAGAGATAAAGGATGAGAACAATGGAAAATGATGCTTTAAAAGATTTAATGCAAGCAATTTCAGATGATGGAGCTAACGAACCTATAAAAGAAGAAGGCACAGAACCTGCAAAAGAAAGAGATAATGAGCCTGATTATAAGGCTATGTTTGAAGCTTACAAAAGCGAGAATGACAACAAACTAAATGTTTTAATGAGTGAGCTTGAAGCTTTAAAAAATCCAAAAAAAGAACCAAGTGAGCAAGAGCGTCAAAGAGTTGAATATTTAAAAGAACTTGGACTTGATGGAATTGATGAAAAGCTTAAAAGATTAGAGGAGCTAGATCAAAAACAAAGAGAGAAAGAAGAGCAAGAAGCTTTAGTTGCTAAATACGCACAGGTTGAAAGCGAATTAAGAAAAGCATATCCTGATGCAGATTTGAAAGCAATGGGCGAACTAGCTACAAAATTAAGTGGTTTAGCAAATGGGGATTTAGAAAGCTGGAAAACGCTTTTAAATTTAGTCAATAAATCATCTAATACTAAAAAAGCCGATGATTCAACCAGTGGAAGTAATAATATAAAAACAAGCGATTTTAACGAGAAGTTAAAAAAAGGTGAAGAAATAAGCCCTATTGATTTAGGCAAAGAACTTATGAGTTTAATGTAAGGAGTAAAAATGGATTTTTTAACAGCATTAAAAGGTGTAACATCCTTAGGGAATACTTTTGCTGATGGGCTAATTAAAACTAGCGGTTTTGTGCCAAATTTAGCGAGTAATAGTAGTGGTTTTTTAAATACTGCTAAAAACGCTTTAGGAAATTTTGGAGATTGGTTGTTTAAAGAGAATAATGCAAATAAAATAACCAATTTTGATAAGCTAAATAATATTTTTGGTGGTGCTAGTGTTTTATATGATGCTTATAATCAGCAAAAAATGGCAAAAAAGAATTTTGATTTACAAAAACAAGCTTTTGATTTTAATAAATATTTGAGCAATGAAGAATTAAGACGTAGGGCAAATATGGAAAATAAACTTCAAAATGTTTGGGCGAGTTAATTAGCGTTGGATTTAAGGAGTTATTTTAGAGGGTAAATCTTAACCCCCATTTTTAGGGGGCTTTGCTTATTGATTGTTAATTTGCATTGACAACAATAACACAAAGTAGTATAATAACTATTAAGATTTTGAGCATCTTATTTCACCGCCTTTCTAGGTGGTAAATTAGTGCTAAGGGTGGCGACCCTTGGCACCACACCCTTTAAAATTATACATTAACTTCCTTAAATCCTTTATTTTAAAAGAAAGAATAAAGGAAATAAAATGGCATTTTACAATCCACAAAGAGTAGTATTTAATCCTAATACAGGAGTTATACAAAACGCAGGAAAAGTTGGTGGTGTTCTGTATGACATTATGAGTAAAAATTATGATGATAAAGTTAAAGCAAATCAGTTTCAGCAAGAGCAAGAATTAAGACAGCAACAAATTGATTATCGGGCAAAACAAGATGAATTTAATAATGCTTTAGCTTTGCAAAGATTCGACTTTGAAAAGCAAAAACAAGCTCAAGATAATGCTTTAAACTGGGCTAGATACAAAGAAAACAAAGATTATAATGAAAAATATTTAGAATATTTAAATAATAAAGATAAGGGCGGTAAAATAAATAATTTTGGTTTTGGTGGCTTTGATATAGACGGCTTCCTAAACGGCGATGATACTACCAAAAATAAAGATGAATTCCTAGGTATTTTATCAGATTCAGAGATAAAGTTAATGAAAGATGCACCAAAAATAAAAAAAGAAATTGGTGTAGTTGATAATTTAGTTGATTATATTGCTACTTTGGGACAAAATAGAGAAACCTATAATGAGCAATTCTATAACGAAGCGAACAAAAATAAAGATATATTAGCAAGACTAAAGTATGGTTCGCAGGTTACAAATAAACAAATGGAAGACATAGATAAAAGATACGGCCTACCTAAAAATCAAATAATAAGAGATCAAATACCGCTAGATAGAGCTTTAAAATTAAAGCAAGAGCAAAAGAATGCTTTTTTAAAAGAAATATACGAAAAAGCACAAAAAAAACTTTCAGATCCTAGAATTTTTAACAATCCCGAACTTAGAGAAATGGTAAAGCAAGAGTATCAAAAAACTAAAAACTTGGTAAATAATCAATATAACGAATATGAAAAATGGATTAAAGGGCAACCAAATTATTACAATTCTAAGCCTAGAAATGTAGTTTATATAGACGATGATAATGGAACCTTAGGAACTAAAAAAATAGACACTAAAGAACTCGTTGAAAAAAATATGCAAAAGTATAAAAATCATTTAATGCCAGGAACTCCTGCAGGGTTTATACCTTTTGTAGATGACAGCGAAAATGTAGTCTTAACACCAAAAGATAAAAAAATTAATATAGATGGCAAAAATGCTTATATAACAAAACCTGATAATACGGGCAATATAGCCATAGAATTAGAAGATGGAACAGTGATACAAAGCACTTTATTGGAATTACAAAAATCAGGAGTAAAACTATGATAGCCTATAATAGTTTAAGTGATTATTTGAATACAAGAAATGACTTAAGTAATGAAATGAGAGAAAGAGTTGTAGCGTTAGATGTCGAAAAACAAATACAAGCACAAGATATGCAAAAAGGGGCTAACATTTACAATAATTCTCCATTATCTAATGAACTTTATATAAATAAAAATATGAACGCTGATGAATTAAGTAATTATATCTTAGATAAACAATCAAAATTTCAAGCCTCAAAGCCTTTTTTTGCTAATGATAATGTAGTAGCAAGAAAGAATGCAGAGTTAATGAAAGAATTAGGTTTTCATTTAAGAAATTCTAATCAAGGGCATTTATTGCAAGATGATGATGGATCTTACTGGGTGCAAGATAATAAAGGCAATTATGCTAAAGTGCAAGGAAGCACCATGGGTAATTTATATCGCGGTTTAAGAGATAATGGTGCAAGTATGGCTTTGGGAACTGCTGGAGCTATCGGTGGCGGATTGATTGGTGGCGGTGTTGGTATGGTTGCAGGAGGTGCGTTAGGTGCATCTTTAGGTGCTGGATATGATTATTATGGCAACGCTAAGGATACTAATCAAGACACAAATTTAAAAGAAGCACTTATGCTTATGGGAGAAAATGCGGGACTTTCTTTGGCAGGTGACGCAGCATTTGCAGGATTAGTTAAAGGTGCAAGAGCATTAAAAAATACTTACAATATGGCTAAAACAGGAGCACAAGCTGGTAAAGATATGATAGATGGAATGGCAGTAAATGGAAGCCATTTAAAAGAAAATATAGGAGATAAGTTTAGAAAAATTAGCCCTAGTGTAATAAACGATTACATCTCTCAAGGAGTAGATACATCAAAAGCTTATGCGAGAGACTTGATAGAAAGTAGCAATGCTAATTATAATGATATAGTTCAAAATGCAAGAACTATGCCTTTGGAAGTCAATCAAGGAAATGCTTTGGTTGATGGAGTGGCAAGTAAAATAAAAGATTTTACAAAATCTTCAAAAAGTGATTTTATAAAAAATGCGGGTGAGAAAACTATTGATTCTTTGAATAACTTGAGTAAAAACTTAGGTTCAAAAGAAGCCGCACTCAATCAACAAGATCTAATCAACCTTTCTTTTGCAAATAAAGATTTAGCTAATATGGCAAGAACTGTTATAGCAAACGACCCTAAAATGGCAAATAAATTAGGGGATTATTTACACTCAGAAAGTGAAGCTTTGCTTAAAGAGTTAGATCTAAATAATGCGTCTAAAGCTGATGAACTTTATATCTTAAGAGATACTAGAGCAAAAAGAGCTTATGAAGAGTTTGGAGAAGGGATTGAAAAATTAGATGAATTAAATTCAAAAGGCGTAGCTATAGACAAACAAGCCTTAGATGATATTGCGGGAAATTTTAGTGTTTATAGTGAATCAACTCCAGCTAAAATAAAAGAATTTATGAATGAAGCTAGAAGGGGTGATTTAGATGGCAAAAGCGTAAAAGAAATTTACGATAGAATTGATGCTATAGGTGATAAATTAAAAAAAGATGGATCAAGTTATAATTACAAAGGTTTTTTAAACAGCTTTAAAGACGAGCTTTTAGAAAGCATAGCTAGAAATTCAGACAATCCTCAATTGGCAAGAAATATATTAAGCAAAATACGAAAAGATTACGCAGATTTTAAAGTCTATGATAAAAGCAAAATTGGTAAAAAGCTAGAAGGAAGTGAAGAAACTATAACAAAAAGCATAGATAAAATATTAAACGAAACCAATCCTAAGAAAAATTATGAAGCTATAGCTAAAGGACTTAATGATAACGAAGTTGAGATTTTAGATAATCAAATCATAAACAGATACCTAGAAAAACATAAAATAAACATAGGAGATGAAGCTAATCCTAAATATATAGTCAATTATAAAGCACTTATGGATAATTTGGAGAATTATAAACCAAAAAGTAAAATAGGACAGGATAAAATCGAAGTTTTAAGATCTATAAGTAATATGCGTTCTAATTTTGAAACTATAGTTGATGGCATTTTAAATTCAAAAGCTAAAGAATTAGGTCATGGTATAAGTAGTAATATTATAGAAAGAGCTAGAACAATGCTTGTAAATAATTTTACCGATTATATAGCTTTTTATTTTATGAGATTATGGGAAATAGGAAAAAGAGCCGGAACAAGAATACAAATGCGTAGAGGCTTTAGCAATATTAACACTTTAAAAGACTTTGATAGATCGGCTAAAGAATTTATTTCGAGCATTAAAGATAAGGCACTTAAAGAAGAAGCGGAGCAAACTAGAAAAGAATTTAATTCTAAAGTTAAGGATTTAATCAAAGGTGATAATTTCTTTATGGATAAACCTAATCCTAAATATGCAAAAAGTGATTTAAGAGTAAAAATGAGTGTATCTCCAAATGTTAGAAATTTAGCAAAACTTACAAATGATGAGATTATAGCTGATTTAGAATATTTAGCCAATAAACATAAAGAGATGTTTAAAAAGCCTAGTGATGTGTTTAAACTTATAAAAGAAATTAAAGAAAATCCTACATTTTTTTATAAAAATAACAGAATGGATATAGCTTTAATAGCAAAAAGACTAAATGATGATAAGTTAGGAAAACTTGGTATAAGTAAAGATACCGGAGAAGTTAGACACGCCACCAAAGTTAAAGAAAAAGACTTAAAAAGGCTTGAAAAAGTAAGTAAAAAGAATGATAAAGAAAATGTTGGCATTATCCAAACTTTCATCCAACCAGGTAGCAAAAATGATAACTCATTGAATGGGCTACCAAATAATCCTAATTCTACCCAAACTAAACCTAAAAAAAGCTTAATGGATAAAAATGATAAAGATTTTAATCCTTATTTGAAGCATTATAAAGATTTTATAGATAAAAGCGAAAATAAAAAGATTTTTTTAAAATCTAATTTTGGAGATTTTCTAGACATAAAAAAATTAGAAAAAAGCCTTGAAAAATACAAAGAAAATAAGCCAAAAGAAATTAAATATAAAGAGTTAAAAAGAGGCTATATTTTAGATGATTTGCTTAATGTAGATGAAGATGTAACTTACGCAGTTGTTAATAAAGACGATTTAAAACCATCTCTAACAAGAAGTTTATCGCAATTTAGAAACAAACATTCTAATTCCACAATTAGTAATATAAGAGATTCTTTCAATGAAAGAGAACATTTTAAGGAAAGTTCTAATTTTGATGGAATACCAACCATAACAAAAGATGGACTTGTTATCGCTGGAAATCATAGAACCACTGCTATAAAAGATTTAAAAGGTGAAAATTTAACAAGATATATCAAACAAGCTAAAAGAATTTATGGAGAAGATGTATTTAAAGGTTTTGATGAGAATAAAGCTATGATAGTAAGAGTTTTAGATAAAAACGATGATGATACAATCATAAGATTATCTAAATTATCAAATGATGGAAGATTAAGTGATGAAAGTGAAAAATTACAAGCTTTAGGAGCAAAATATAAAGAAAAACTTTCAAAAATAGAAAATACAAAACTAAATAGTGAAAAAGAGCTTATGAATTTTTTAGGTTCAAGGGATGTTTTAGAAAGTAGAAGAGCCTTACTAGATCATTTAATGCCTGATATTTATAATGCTTTGCTTACATGGGAAAGAAGAAGTGGTAGAGATACTGAATTTAGTAAAATACTTAGTGATAATGCTTTAAACTTCTTACACTTAAAACAAGCACTTAATGAAAATAAAGTTTTTAAAGATAATGGAAATGATTTTTTCTCACTTTTTAAAAGAGCTATTGAGAGTATGAATCAAAGCAATGTTTATAAAAGTAGTGAAGAACTTTATGATATGTTAAAAAAATACGCCGAGCCAAGTTTAAATTTTGAGAAAGAATTTATTCCAAATGATAAAGATTTACAAGCGGATATATTAGGTTTTATTGTTAAATATAACGATACTTTAACCAATCCTAGTGAAGCTTTGGGGACTAAAATACAAAAAGCGATCGATTTTATACGAGACAATGATAGTTTTTCTTTATTTGATGAGATAAAATTAAGCAATTACGATGTTTTAAATCAAATGTTAAATCCAAATATAGCTATGAGCACAAAGTATCAAGAATTGTTAAATGAAGCAATGAATAATTTATCTAATAAAAAAGATCTGCTAATAAGACTAAATGAGAATATCAAAACTAAACAATCTAATAAAAGCATAAAGCAAAAGCTAGATGAGAAAATAGAGGCGGATAAAAAAGCTAATGGAGACAGCGAACTTGATTTTTTAGACAAGATGAATTTAAATACTACAGAATATAACCTAACTAGACAGATGATAGCTGATGCTAAAGAAAGCACAAATAAAGGCATAAAAAAAGATATTCCAAGTGCTATGAGAAATAAAATCGAGCAAAAACTAAACATCAAACCTATAAAAGAATTTGGTAAAAATTACACCGAATATTATCACGATGGAAAAGGTGCTTTGCAAAAACTACTCATTGAGAAACAAGGACAAGTAGCAGGTGCTTTTCATAGAAAAGATTTAGGAGATATTGATTTGGTTTGGGGAAATTCTAAAATGGGCTTAGCTCACATTTTAGAGCGAAGAGAAGAGGAATTTATCAAGCAAGGGTTAAATAAAATAGAAGCAAAAAATAAAGCTTTAAATTTTATAAAAGAAATAGAAAATATTATAAACAATGGAAATATAAAAAAAGGTAATAATAGGGCTTTTATTGATACTAAAAATAGTAGAATTATGGTAGCACTTGATTATAAAGGTAAAGATAAAAAGTGGATTATAACTGCATATAATTTTCATTAATATTATCGCCCCTAGTTCAGCCGATACGCACTGAAGCTAGGCTTAAAACTGACACTTTAAGCGTGAGTAGTGTCAATGGCGATTATTAATTATAGCATATTTTATTTTATAAAAGGTTTTATGGGTTTTGAAATTTCATCTAAAAATTTTATTCTTTTTTAAATGACGCTCTAGTTAGTGCTTTTAATGAATTCAAAAATGATATAGTAAAGCATGTATTAAAAAATCTTAAGGATATTTATAACTATAACTTAGAACTTAAGAAAAAAAGTATTTTAAACAAGGAGATATAAATAAACTATAACCCTATGATAAATTTTTTACAAAAAATCTAATTTTGTTTCAAAACCACCAAATTTGAAACAATTTTTTTAATTTTGTTTCAAAATCACCTAGTTTTGAAACAATTATTTTTAATAAAATTCTCCAAAACTAAACTAAGGAGAATTTTAAAATGGCATTACCTTCATTTGGTTATACACCACCGGCTACAGAAAATGTTAAATTAAAACCATCGATATATGAAAAGATTATTAAAGTAGGAGCGACAGACACTCCAATTTTAAATAAAATCGGAACTTCAAATGTTACAAGCCCTCTTTTGCATTCTTGGATTACTGATACTTTTGAAAAGCCAAAAAAGAATGCGAATTTGGAGCTTTCTAAATTTATAGGTGAAACTAAAAATACAACTCAAAAAACCTCCAATGCAACACAAATTTTTATTTCAGAAGCTATGGTTTCAGATGCATTACTTAAGGCTAAGCAATATGGCGGAAATGAAATGGAATATCAGATCGGTAAAAAAACCATAGAGCATAAAAGAGATATAGAGTATGCTTTATTTGGTTTAGGTCGTGATACAGATGTTAAAAAATCAGTTTTTAAAGGTTATGTTCAAGCAGGAGCAAACACAAGTGGAGAGATGGCTGGAATTTTTCATTTTGTGGCTAAAGATAAAGAAAACTTTGAAAACAAAAGACGTGGAAATGTTTTAGCTTTTGATGAGACAGGTGATTGGAGTGGTACTGCAACCGAATTAACAGAAGATAAACTCAATCAAATCTTACAAACCATTTGGGATAGTGGAGTAACTCCTAAAGATGTATTTTTGGGTGCTGAATTAAAACCAGCTATTAACAAACTTGCTACAAGGATTTTAAAAGATGAGACTAAATTAGTTGGTAGAGTTATTAGCTTTGAAACTGATTTTGGAACTATTAATTTTCATATGCATCGTTTATTAAGCTCTGAATATGGCTTAGGAGATGTTTTAATTGCAGGTGATTTTGAGTTTATGAAACACGGACTTTATATTCCTACTAAAATAGAAGAAGTTCCAACAGATATTACAGCACAAGCAAAAAGAATTTACACTCAAAGCACATTAGAAGTTAGAAATGCTGATGCTTTTGCTATAGGTGTAGGCTTAAGCTCTAAAACAAGCGTTTCAAGATGCAAAAATAATAAAACTGAAGATAAATAATGCGATGTGTTGATGCTAAAAAACTAGTCATTGCTAAGGTTAAAAACTCTTATAAAATGATAGAAGATGATGATGTATTAAAAGCTTACTTTATGGAAAGCTTTTATTACGTTTGTTCCAAGTGCGAACCCAGCGTTCTTTTAAAAAATATAGAAGAAAATCAAAGGGTTTATAGACAGGTTAGAAATAATCATTTTATTATCATTCCAGACGAGCCTGATTTTAGCAATGAAAACGAACATTTAATGATAGATGAAAGCCTTGCTTTTGCTGTGATTAATTATGTTTGTTTTTTGATTTCAAGATGTGAAGAAAAAGATTTTTTAATGCTTTGCAATAAAATCATTAATGATTATATCGCAAATGATGGCAAGGAACTTGATGATGAGAGAGAATGGTTGTAATTTTACAAAGAAATTTAATAGAGCTTTAAATTATCAAGATTATTTACAAAGTATAAATAGTGCTGATTTTATAGCATATTTAGACGATAAAAAATGGCTTTTAGCTATGAATGATTTATTGTTTTTTTGCGAGAGAAGAATAAAAGATAGCGATTTTTTTAAGGACGAATTATGACAAACTTAAATGAGTTAAAAACTGGTAGAGAAAAACTTGAAATTATCAATCAAGTTTTAGAAAGAATTTCATTAGTCGCAACCGCACTTGATAATACTCGTATTGAAGAGATAGTAGGTCTTAAAGAGCAAGTTAATGATTTTTATAACAAAATATTAGAACTTAAAAATATCATTGTAGAGCAAGGCAATGAGATATCTTGCAATACTGATTTTGTAGAAAATGAAAGCTCTAAAATAAACAATATAAGTAAAAACATTGAAAAAAAATCAAACGAGATTAAAGAAATTTATGATGAAATTGAAAAAATCCAAAATAAAATAAATGATATTTTAAGTTCTGCAAATGAAAAATATCCCGCACTTTTAGAATTTAATCAAAAATTTGAAATCATTCAAAGCGAATTAAAAAAATATTATAACGTAGCGCAAGATTTTGAAGACGGTCTTTTAGATGTAGAAAAAAATAAAAATCTTACTAAAGAATATTTAGAGCTTTGTATTAAATTAAAAGAACAAATTTTAGAAGAGCTAGAACACGCACAAGATATTAAAGAAGATCTACGCAATGAAATAGAGCTTGTCAATAATCTGGTTTCAAATATTACAGCAACTAAAAATGAGATTACAGCTATTAGTAATGATTTTAAAAATGTAAAAGCTGAAGTTTGTCAAATTGTATGCGATGTAGAAAAATCAATTAAAAATAAAATCAATACTATTCTTTTTGAAAACCAACGCTTAAATCAAAATATGATAGAAATTTTAAAGCGTTGTGAAAAATTAGAAGATGAGATAGTAGGAAAATACGAAGACATAGAAAAAGCTGTGGATTTAATCAACGAATCAAAATCGATGATAGATGATTTAAATGAAGCTGTTGCAATCTCTAAAGAATTTGCTAATGATATGGCAAGTTATACACAAATTGTTAAGGACTTTAAAAATCAAATAGATAATTTAAAAGCTGATTTGCAAAGCTACAATGAAAGATTAAAATCTGATCTTGATTTAAAATCAAATGAAATTAAAACTAATTTAGACGCAAAATTAAGTCAAATTGAACTTCTAAAAGAAGAGATACAAACTTTATGTGAAAACTCAAAAAACACTATAGATTCTGCTTTGGCAAATTTCTTAGAAAGAGCAAAAATTGCAAATGAAGATCTAGGAAGGCTTTTAGAGGTTGCTAGAGTTGAACTTGCTAATGATAAAGCTTTGATTGAGACTTATATTCAAGAGCAAAAAGAAAATATTTTAAAAGAAATGCAAAAAGTTGCAGATCAAATCACAGATGAAACAAGTGGGATTTTAGCTCAAAAAAATGCCATAGAAAAAACAATTATTGATGCAAGAGTGTTATTGGAAACATTAACTCAAAATTTTAAAACTGAATTTCAAGAAAAAACAAATGAATTCAACACCAATGCAACGCAAAAAATAAAAGAAGTTTATGATGAGGGCGAGTTAGCTATACAAAAAATAAATGATTACGCTAAGGAAAAAGAAAGTGTGTTTGATGGAAAAGTTGAAGCTATAGAAAATGCTACCACACAAGGTATTGAAGCTATAGAGCAAAAAACAAATGAAAATACACAAATTTTTGAAAAACTCATCCAAGATAATCTAGGTGGAATATATAATCATTTATTTTCATTGGAGAAAGTTTTAATAGATAAGCAAATAGTTAAATTAACATATAAGGAGTAAAAATGGCAGATAATTTAGAGCAAATTGCAAATGATTTAAAACAATCATCTTTAAAATTACAAGAAATAAGAGAAAGATATGATGGTGCTTTGGATATCTTAAACACTCAAAACGCACAAATCATTGAGAATTTAAACAATAAAAAAACCGAGGCTTTAGGGGAAATAGAAAGTGTTAAAGATACAGCCACAACACAAATCACAGAGCTACAAACTACAGCATTAAGTTCTATTGATGAAAGCAAAAATACTTCAATAAATGAAGTAATAAGTAAAAAAGATGAAGCTTTGACTCAAATTGAAGAAGCTAAAACAGAACAAGGCGAAAAAATAGCAAAATTAGAAACGGATCTTAATTTAAAAGCTAAGCTTCTTACTCAAAATATAGAATTTACAGTTGGCAGCGGTGAAGAAAGTGATACACATTTTAATACTTTAGAAAAAGCTATTTCTGAAGCTTTGAAGTATTCTAAACAAAACAATTTAATGATAACCATAAAACTCACCGAGGATTTAACTTTAACTAAAATGTTAAATTTTATTTATTGCGATTGTAGGAATATTATGATTGATGGACAAGGGTATACAATTAGAAAAGAAAATAATGGAATATATGACACAGCTTTTAATTTTAATAACTGTGTTGCGCCGAAGCTTAATAATATAACTATATCAAATCCAAATACTGAAAATAAAATCGGATCTGCAATTACAGTTAGCGACACTGCGATTTTTAACAACAGAAACTGTTCTTTTAAAATCGACGGTTTTAATTCGGGAGTGTGTATTAATAATATGGCTTTAGTTAATTTATTGAATGAAAGTAGCAGTGAAACAAAAATTTCAAATTGTAATTACGGATTTTATAGCTGGAGTACAAGTTTTACATCTTGTCAAAAAATAAAATTTGAAAATAACAAAACCGCTATTAACGTAAATGGTGGTGCATTTGTAAATTGCAATTTAGCTGATTTTGAAAACAATACATCTAACTGTAATATCGCATTTAACACAGTAACACCAAATGGAATATGTTTTAAAAATTAAATTAGGAGATTAAAATGAAGATTATAACTAAAAATGGAGCAACTTATAATAGCTTAAGCGTTTCAATTATAAGCGATTTAATAAAGAGCGTTAAGACTTTGGTTGCTATCGTAAGCGATGATAGAAAGTTAAACTATAAAGATAATGGCTTTTTTAAAGAATTTATCGATGATATAACACAAGACGAGCTTAACAAAGGACTTGAAGTGGTCAAAGAAATTCTTGCAAATGAGAGAGAACTTCTAAAAGAATACTTCTTAATGTTTAAAGAAGTTTCTACAGAAGAAGCAAGTTTGAAATATGCTAAAGAATTTAAAAAAGATGAGATTGATAAGGCAAGAGATAAAGCTATAGAAGGTGGAGTGAGTTTTAAAGATAAGATTTTTCAAAGTGCTGAAAAGGATAGAAACTTGCTTACAAGCACAGTAAGTCTTTTTGCAATTACAAAACAAGTTCCTGAAGGTTTTGTTTGGATAGCACAAGATAATACGGCTGTGCCTTTTACTTTAGAAGAATTAACACAGCTTGGTTCTATTATGGCAAATAGTGTTAATACTAATACTATTAAAGCAAGAGAGCTTAAAGACAAGGTAGAAAAAGCACAAAACTTGCAAGAATTAGAAAGTATAGTTTGGAGTGATTGATAGTGGATTTTAATGCAACTATGCTGACAAATTTTGCTAGAGAGTTTGAAACGCTTACTCCATTTGGCTCTTTGTTTGTCATTTTTTTATTAAGTCTTATTATTAATTATAGGCTTTTTAAAGGTCGTATGGAAGATTGTGCAAAGGATAAAGAAAGGATACTTGAAAAGCTTGATAATTTTAAAGAAAGTCTAGATGAATTAAAACTTGAAATCAGGAGTAAAAAATAATGGAATATGTGTCAATTATTGAAAAAGGCGGAATTGTAACACTATTAGCTCTTATAAGCGTAAGCGTTTCTTACGTGGCTTACAAACTTTTTGAAAGAGTGGATAGAACACAGCATATTTTTACGGAGATTAAATACACACAAAAAAGAAACAATGAGATTCAAAGTGATATTTTAAAAGAGATGCAAATTAATAATAAAATTTCAGAATCTCAACTTGAAAATTCTAGACAACAACTTGAAAGCTCCAATAAATTAATTGATTTGCATTCTAAAATCATAGGAGATAAGCTAGATAATATAAATCAAAAAATAGATGGCTTAAAGCTTGAAATCAGACATTACGAGAACAGAGAATTAAGAAAAATGACAGGAGATAAAAAATGACTAAAACAGAATTAAAAAGGGTTTGTGTTAAGCCCTTTGATAAAGACAGGTTTGAAGTAGTTTTGGATTATGTTTTCGTATTACCAAGTTTTAAAGGACTTATTCCAAAAGGTTTCAAAACAGATGGTGCAAGTATCCCTCGTATATTTTGGAGTTTTTATCCACCATACAGGAGTGAGTATTTTAGTGCTTGCGTGATACATGATTATTTGTGTGAAAAAGCCAATTCAAGAAAAGATTACAAGTTAGCTGATCAGGTTTTAAAAGAGGCAATGAGTGTGCTAGGATGTTCTAAATTTAAATGCTTTATTTTTTACCATGCTTGCAACACTTTTCACTTTTTAAAATATATATTTAAATCAATAACAAGGAGCTAAAATGAAAGAAAACAAATATTTTAAAGAAGACGAATTTAAATGCAAGTGCGGCAAGTGTGAATTACCAAAAGGTGTTCCAAGTGATGAGTTAGTCGATGTGTTATGTGAGATCAGGGAACATTATAACGCACCTATTACTATAAATAGCGGTTATCGTTGCAAAGAGCATAACGCAGAAGTAGGAGGAGCTCCTAAAAGCCAACACACCATCGGCAGTGCGGCTGATTTTATAGTTGAAGGTGTTAAAACTGAAGATGTGCATCAATATGTTTTAGAAAAATACAGCGACAAGCCTTTTGGAATTGCTATAAAACATAACCCTAAGAATCCTTTTGGTGGATTCGTCCACCTTGACACCAGAGGCAAAAAAGCCAGATGGACTTATTCTTAATAAGGGGGTAAGAAAGTTTAACTTTCTAAAATTAAATGTTTGACTTTTTGCTTGGAGATAAAAAACTTTATATCGCTTTAGTCTTGATGAGTATTTTAACCGGTTATTTATATCTAAGACTTGATAGCACTAAATCAAGATTAGAAAAAAGCCAAAGTGATCTAGCTTTGGCTTTAGAGATTAATAAAAACAATCAAGAAAAGATTCAAGAACTTACACAAAGACACAATCTAGAACTCAAAGCCTTAAATGAAAGCTATATTCAAAAAAATCAGATCAAAGAAAGGATAAATTATGTTAAAGAATATATCTATAAAAGCAATGAAAATAATCTTACTAAGCTTTTTAACAATGTTATTGATAGGTTGTGGGACAACGCAACAAGTAATAAGCAAAATACAAATTCAAAAAGTGAAAATTCCAAAAGAGCTACTAACCATAAGCCCCCTTGAAAAACCACAAGTCAAAAATGAACTTGATATCATAAATGCTTATTCTTTGCTTTTTTATAAATACAAGCAATGTGAGATACAAATAAATAAGATTAAGGAGTTAAATGATGGCAATTGATATAGATTACAACAAAAGATTAAATGCTTTTAAAGAAATTTATCCGCAAATTTTGGAAATGAGTTTAGCTGAGAAGTCTCCTTTTGGAGAATTTAAAAAACTTTTGGAAGATTTTAGCAACAATAATATTATCAGAAATGACCAGCAATTTCAAAGCTTAGCACAGGCTCTAGTTAATGTTGGGCAAACTATAGTAGCACAAAGTCAAAATACAGCTTTATCAATGATTTTACAGGGTGATGAAAATGAATTAAATATAGAAAGGGTTGCACTTTTAAAAGCGCAAACTCAAACAGAACTTGCAAAACCTAAGTTAATCCAAAGGCAAACAGCACAAATTGATGATAATTTAAGAATTGAAGCAGCAAAAGTTACACAAAGTGTTCAATTTGGATACTGCACAGGTGGGCTTGATATACCAGAAGAAATTATGAGACTCGTAAAAGAAAAAATAGAAAATATAGAAAAATAATGCTAATTGATGAAAAAAGATTGATGGGTAATTTTACCCTAAAACCAGCGTATCCTGCTAATATAGGAGAATTAGACACAAAAGAAGTTTATAAACAATGGTTTAGCTATGCTATGATTGGCATAAATAAATATGTAGAACTCTTACACAAACAGCTTGTTCGCAAAGGTAGAGCTGTGGTAAAAAATGTCAATCACCCATTATATAAAAATGCGTATATTGTAAAAAAATACAATATAAAAAGCCCTAGTGCAGCTCCTTATAATAAAAATAATTATAATGATTTAGGTTTAAATCAGTTTTTTGTAGGTCAGGATCCGTATAAGCCTTATCAAGGAGATCCTAGTGATGAGAAAGGAATTTATCACGATGTTTGTGAAATAAGATTAAATTCTACTCTAGATAAAATAAACTATTATTTTGGCTTTCCTAAAGATTTAATCTTACTTTTCGATAAAAAAGAGGCAATAAAATATCCAAATTTTTATTATATTGATGAAAATATTAATTTTAAAAACTTTTTAGATAAGGCATTAAAAAATGTTCAATATGAGGAATTGATTAACAATTCAGATATAGTTATTTTTTTAAAAATACTTAATAGGAATGGACGATTGATTTATCCCAGTGTGGATGATTTTAATATTCCAGAGGTAAAAACAGAATGGAAAAAAATAACAAATGGTTTAATTTCTAATAATAAATTATGTGTTGATGTAGAAAAATTTTACAATGATTTTAAAAATCTAAATAATCATATTTGTAAAACTCAAAAAGTAGAAATTTATTATCAGACTTATAAAAAAGTTGATAAAACTAGAGAGATGGATGGAAGCACTTCTTATTATACCCTAGTTAATGAGAAAATACCATTTTTATCTGCCTTCAATATAATCAAAAATCATTATAATTTTAAATATGGTTCGCCTTTATGTATCAATAAAGATTTTAATTTAATCTGCTATAAGGAACCATATATAGCATTTGGAGTATTAAATAATTTGTCTGGAAAAAAAGAAACTTTAATAAGTCCTAGTATATATCCTTTATACAGAAGAAGTTCTAACTTACCTTATGGCAGAAGAGACAGATGGTTTGCCTTATGGGATAGCTTTTATTATCTTTATGTATATGAAGAATCAAACAAAGGTATATTATCATTTTTAGCACCTATTGTTACAATTGTTTTGGCTGTTGCTACGTGGTGGATTGGAGGGCAAGGAGTTTGGCTTAGTGGTCTTCTTGGTATTAGTAAAGGTGTTGCTATGGGAATAACTTTAAGTATTAGCGTCGGATTAGCGGTAGGTTCTTTAAGCGGTAATAAAATTTTTAAAATTTTAAGTGCTGTTTGGGATATTGTTAATTTCATAGGAACATGGGCAAATAATAGCTGGAATTTAGCTGCTAACTTTACAAAAACTACAGCACAAGCAGCAAAAGAAATGACAAGCTTTGAGGCATTATTGAATGTTTTAGAAAACACATTGAGTGGAGCAAGTAAGATATTAGATTTGGTTCAAAATATAACTGCAGATAATCCAAATATGATTAATCAACAAAACGACAATGAGGAAGAAAGTATTTTTGGAAATGGTAGTGAAGCTGTAGAAATTGCAAAAGATATGATTAATCCAACAATATGGTATAATTTTGAAACTCAAGATTTGCTAAACCAAGAAACAAAAAAGATTAGTCAACCTGCTTTTATATTTTAAAAAATTATTGACCTATATATTGACTTTATAAAAAAAATAAAATAAATATATATAAATATAGTTAATTATATAGTATTATTCAAATCTCCCCTTCGCAACCAGTTGTTTACAATATAAATGAAATTTTACAATCTACCCAAAAAATTAAATCAAGAATTAAATTGAGATGTTTTTACTTTAAGAACAAAAGTTAAAGATAATTATTAAATGGTGTCCACGGCGAGATTCGAACTCACGGCCTCAAAATTAGGAATTTTGTGCTCTATCCAGCTGAGCTACGAGGACAAAAAAGCGGAAGAAAAATTCCGCTTTAATTTTTAACCATTTCTTTTTTTGATAATTTCTTCAGAAACATTTTTTGGAACCTCATCATAATGATCAAATTCCATGGAGTAAGTTGCACGACCTTGGGTTTGACTTCTAAGGTCTGTTGAATAACCGAACATTTCAGCTAAAGGACAAAATGCGGTGATGATTTTATTTCCACCTCTTTCATCCATAGAATTTACTTGACCACGGCGCTTGTTTAAATCGCCTATCACATCTCCCATATATTCTTCTGGAGTTTCAACTTCAACCTTCATCATAGGTTCTAAAATTACAGCTCCTGCTTTTCTAGCTCCTTCTTTAAATCCCATAGATGCAGCGAGTTTAAATGCCATTTCAGATGAATCCACTTCGTGATAACTTCCATCATAAACAGTCACTTTTACATCCTCTACAGGATATCCTGCTAAAACACCATTTTGCAAAGCTTCTTGGATACCTTTATCTACAGCTGGAATATATTCCTTAGGAATCACTCCACCTTTGATATCGTTAACAAATTCATATCCACTTCCTGGATCAAGCGGTTCAAGACGTAAAAATACATGTCCATATTGACCACGTCCACCTGATTGTTTAGCGTATTTGTATTCTTGATCAACTGTTTTTCTAATTGTCTCTCTATAAGCAACTTGAGGCTGACCTACTTCAGCTTCAACTTTAAATTCACGAAGCATACGATCAACGATAATTTCTAAGTGAAGTTCGCCCATACCTGAAATAATAGTTTGGCCACTTTCTTCATCAGTAGAAACTCTAAAGCTTGGATCTTCTTGTGCAAGTTTATTTAAAGCTATAGACATTTTTTCTTGATCTGCTTTAGTTTTTGGCTCAACTGCAACAGAAATAACAGGATCTGGAAAATCCATTCTTTCTAAAATTACTTTATCTTTTTCACTAGCTAAAGTATCGCCTGTTAAAGTATCTTTAAGTCCCACAACAGCACCAATTTCTCCTGCATAAAGAACCTTGATTTCTTCTCTTTTATTTGAATGCATCTTTAATAGACGACCGATTCTTTCTTTTTTATCTTTTGTAGAATTATAAGCATAAGAACCACTCTCTAAGCTACCGCGATAAACACGTACGAAAGTAAGTTGCCCCACAAATGGATCAGTCATAATTTTAAAAGCAAGTCCCGCAAATTCACCATCATCAGTTGATTTTACAGAAACTTCTGTACCATCTTCATATTCACCTCTGATATTTGCTACTTCATCAGGAGCTGGTAAATAAGCTACAACCGCATCCAATAAAGGCTGAACACCTTTGTTTTTAAAAGCTGTTCCACAAAGCATAGGAACAATAGCAAGACTTAAACATCCTGCTTTAATCCCTGCCTTAATTTCTTCAAGAGTTAATTCTTCTCCACCAAGATATTTTTCCATCAACTCATCAGAAGTTTCAGAAACCGCTTCTATCATCTTAGTGCGATATTCTTCAGCTTTTTCTTTTAATTCTGCTGGAATTTCTTTTTCAACATAATCTGTTGGTTTTGTGTCATCTTCCCAAACCAAAGCTTTCATTGTTACAAGGTCAATAACACCTTTAAAATTATCTTCAGCACCAATTGGAATTTGAAGTGGAACTGGATTTGCTTTTAAGCGGTTGCGAATTTGATCTTCTACATTGTAGAAATTAGCACCGATTCTATCCATTTTATTAACAAAAACTATTCTTGGAACTCCATATTTATTTGCTTGTCTCCAAACAGTTTCTGATTGAGGTTGAACCCCACCAACTGAACAAAAAACAGCTACAGCTCCATCTAAAACACGCATTGATCTTTCAACTTCAATTGTAAAATCGACGTGGCCTGGAGTGTCGATAAGATTGATTTGATGATCTTTCCAAAAACAAGTTGTAGCAGCAGAAGTGATTGTAATACCTCTTTCTTTTTCTTGCTCCATCCAGTCCATAGTTGCAGCACCATCGTGTACTTCACCGATCTTATGACTCATTCCAGTAAAGAAAAGAATTCTTTCACTTGTTGTTGTTTTTCCAGCATCAATATGAGCTGCAATCCCTATATTTCTAACTTTTTTTAAAGGAGTAGTTCTTGACATCTTATTCTCCTCTTACCAACGATAGTGAGCAAATGCTTTATTTGCTTCAGCCATTTTATAAGTATCTTCTTTTTTCTTAAATGACGCACCTTTGCTATTAGCAGCATCTAAAAGCTCTCCTGCGAGCTTTTCTATCATAGTTCTTTCGCTTCTTTTTCTTGCAAAAGAAATGATCCAACGAATAGCTAAAGCTTGCTGTCTAGCAGGTCTTACTTCTACTGGAACTTGATAAGTAGCACCACCTACACGGCGAGACTTTACTTCTAAAAGAGGTTTAATATTTTCAATAGCGTCATTAAAAATATCGATTCCTTTTTTTTCGCCACCTTTTTTATCAATAGCTTCTAAAGCACCATACATAATAGTTGTTGCGACACTCTTTTTTCCATCATACATCAAAGAATTAATAAATTTTGTGATTACTTTATTACCATAAATCGGATCAGGTAAAACTTCCCTTACCGGAGCTTTTCTTCTTCTCATTATTTATTCCTTCAAATTTTTAATTTTACTCAAACAAAATCAAATCAAACGGATTTGTCTGTCATTAATTTTTACTTAGCAGCACTTGCTTTAGGACGCTTAGCACCATATTTAGAACGAGAAACCGTTCTTTTTGCAACACCTGCTGTATCGAGTGCACCACGCACAATGTGATACTTCACACCTGGTAAATCCTTAACCCTACCACCACGCACTAAAACAATGCTATGTTCTTGTAGGTTATGACCTTCACCACCGATATAGCTAATCACTTCAAAGCCACTAGTAAGTCTTACTTTGGCAACTTTTCTTAACGCTGAGTTTGGCTTTTTAGGAGTTGTTGTATAAACCCTAGTGCAAACTCCCCTTCTTTGTGGGCAATTTTTAAGCGCTGGAGATTTAGATTTTTCTAAAACCTTTTTACGCTCTTTTCTAACCAGTTGATTTATGGTTGGCACAATTAATTCCTTTCTTTGAAAAATATAATAAAGTCGTGATTGTAGCTAAATTTTACTTACAAAAATATAAACTAAGATTTACTTTATTGGTGACCCAAAAAATCCATACCAAGTAACATATAAAATAAAGGCACCATTGTCGGATATCCCAACTTATACCATTAATAATTTATAAGATATACGAATAGGCATAATGGTTTTTCCAACCACACCTATTACAAGTAAAGCTCCAAAATAAACGAATTGTAAATATCTACTCTGACTTTGAGTGAAATGAAGATGATTTTGGAAATTTTTATTCATCATATCTATAAGTTACGTAACTTACTGTCCATAATTTAAAGAAAAGTGAAGTTACTAAAATAATTGCAATTTTGATGTTTTTTGAAGGTTCAATCCTTTCAAACTATCTTACAATTTCATTAACAACAAAACTCTCAAATAGCTTTTTTAAACTGCTTAAAAATACCTTTTTTTGATTTGATGAAAATCAAACAAAGTTGTTCCACCTTGAAGCTGTATAACATTTTCAGCCATTTCTGTAGCAAAACTTAAAATTTTTTCCTCGCTTAAATTTTTAACTAAAGCATAACTCAAAGATGCACAAAAAGAATCTCCTGCTCCTACTGTATCTACAAGTTTAATATCTTTTCTTGCATTTTGAGTAAAAAATCCATTAAGACTTTGCAAGCAAGATCCTTTTTCTCCTAAAGTTAAGAAAATATAAGGTATATTAAAATCCTTTTGAATGAGTGCTAAAATTTGTTTTACGTCCGATTTAAAATCAGGATAAAAAAGCTTTTTAATGAGCTCTAATTCTTCCTCATTAACCTTTAAAACATTTATAAAATTAAGAGCTTCAAAAAGTTTTTCCTTAGTAAAATATTCCTTTCTTAAAGTCATATCAAAAACCTTAAATTTTGCCTTTACTTTTTGCATAATTTTTTTTAAAGTATTGTAGCTAGTACTAAATCTTTGAGCCAAAAGATTAAAATAAAAAATATCGTAGTCTAAATTTAAAGCTTGAGAAACTTGCTCATTAAATATTATATTGTCCCAAGCTACATTTTCTTCAATGATATAATCAGGAATTTTATCTTCATTTAAAAATACCAAAGCTTTACCTGTAGGAAATTGGGTTGAAAGTTCAATTAGGCTTGTATCTATATGCTCTTTTTTAGCAAATTCTAAAGCCTTTAAGGCTAAATCGTCATTTCCTAAAGCACTAATCATAGTTAAAGCCTCTTTTGTCCCAATCATTCTAGAAAGCCAAATAGCAAAATTAAATGGAGCTCCACCTATAGAGTATTTATCACCATAAACATCATATAAAATTTCACCAAAAACTAAAACTTTCATCAATAATCCTTGCTAAATATTTTTTTCAAACAAATATCAAATACGATATCATACGTTTGTAATATTTTACATTTTTTATTAAACTATTTTAGCACGAAATTGATTCATATATCAAGAAAAATTAATACCAATTTGAAAAAAGTGTTACAAAATTATCAAATAACTTTTAAAACAATAACATTTAAACAAGAAAGTTTAATCATTGCATAAAAAGCAGAAATATTCCGTGATAAAACGATATTGGTCTTGAATATTTTGTATTTTTTAATAAGCCATTTTATATCCTTAATCTATAAAAATAATACTCATTCCAAATTTCGCGCTCTAGCTAAATAAGATTTTATAAGATCTAAAAACTTGTGATGTGTAGCAATAAGCAAATTTGACAATAAAAAAAATAAATTGTATAATGAAAAATAACTATGATAATAATATCACATTACATAAAAAATTATGCAAAGGGATATTTATATGTTAGATGTAAATGGTACTACTACTTCTAATAATACACAAGAAAGTAGTGAACCTTTAGAAAATAAAAAAGGTTTCAAAAGATTTATACGTATTTTTGCTGATGCATTTGTACCGATAATGCCTGCAATGATTGCAACTGGTTTATTTTTAGGGATCAAAGGAGCTTTGCTAAATGAAACTCTTTTATCTATCTTTAATCTTAGCCCAGAACAAATATCTCCAGATTTCTTAATATTTATAAGCGTACTTACAGAAACAACTTTTGCTTTTTTACCTGCTTTAATATGTTGGTCTGCATTTAGAGTATTTGGTAGTTCGCCTGTACATAGGAATAATATTAGGATTATAATATAATTGAAGACAAAAAAATAAGAAAGGTTTAATATGATAAGTGTTTTGGGCAAAACTTTAAAAAAAGCAATTAAAAAGTTAGAAAAAGAGTCCTTATTAAGTGCGAAAAATGATAAGTATAGATTAAATTATCATTTAATGCCTCCTATTGGTTGGCTTAATGATCCTAATGGACTTTGTTATTATAACAATGAATATAATATATTTTTCCAATATTCTCCTTTTGAAGTAAATGGTGAACTTAAATTTTGGGGACACTATAAAACTAAAGACTTAATAAACTATCGATATATAGGTGTATCTGTATATCCTGATGAGAAATATGATTGCCACGGTGCATTTTCAGGTAGTGCATTTATAGAAAATAATAAAATGTACATATATTATACTGGCAATATTGAGTTAAGAGGAGATTATGACTACGTTAATGAAGGTAGAGAATCTAATACTATTTTAATAACTTCAAATGATGGCATAAACTTTGATAATAAAAAATGTATAATGGAAATGAAAGATTATCCTGATGGTATAACTAATCATATAAGAGATCCTAAAGTATGGAAAGAAGGAAATATGTATTATATGGTTCAAGGTGTAAGAAGAAATACTAAGCCAAACAATAAAGGAGCCGTTATCATATTTACTTCTGAAGATAAAGTGCATTGGAAATATTTAAGTATGATAAATTCCAAAGAAGATTTTGCCTATATGTGGGAATGTCCTGACTTATTTAAATTAGATGGCCAATATATTTTAATAACATGCCCTCAAGGAGTAAAAAGAGTAGAATCTTTATATGAAAATATATATTTAAATGGATATTTTATTGTCCCCGAAGATAATTTTAAAAATGATATTACTGTAGATAAATTTTTTATATTGGATAAGGGTTTTGACTTTTATGCCCCACAAACATTTATAGATGAAAATAATGATAGAGTTATGATAGGCTGGATGGGATTACCGGATATAGATGAAGAATATAAAAACAATACTGAAACTTGGCAGCATTGTCTCACTATAGCACGTACTCTATCTTTTAAAAATAATAGAGTATACCAAACTCCTCATAAGAGTTTAGAAAAATTGAGAAGGGATACTTTATCTATAGAAGATATAAAAAACAATAATATAGACTCATATGAAGTTTTAATTGATATAAAAGACTCTAAAGATTTACAGGTTGTTATATCTGAAGGATTATTTATTAAGCATCAAAATAATAAGTTTATACTAGAATTTATGGGTGATATAGGAAAAACTATAGGATGTGGACGTACTAAAAGAAGTGTAGAACTTAATACGATATATAATCTTAGAATATTTGTAGATACTTCTTCTGTTGAAGTATTTATAAATGATGGTAGTGATGTATTTACTACAAGATATTATCCCTTATCTCAATCTTTAAAAATAAAAGGAGATGTTTCATATACTATATATCAATTGGATAGTTTTGCTATTCAAGTTGAAAATTAGATCTATACCATTATAAAAATACGTTTGTAACATAATAGCTGTTTTAGGAGGAGTACCTTTTAATTATTTTATACAAATCAAGACTTATTTGAAAAAATGTTGCAAAATTACCAAATAACTTTTCAAACAATAACATTTAAACAAAAAAGTTTAATCATTAAACATTTGCTTAAAATTTCTCATGATAAAAAGCAAAAACACTCCATATAGCATAATATTAATCTTAAATTTATACGATCATCTGTAAAAAATTAAGGCTTAGCAATATAAATAAACTTATTGCTTGAATAACAAAATAAGATTCGGTGAATCTAAATTCTAAAAAACCTTGATTCAAATTGCGAATCAAGGTAAATAAATTATTGTTTTTCTGTATTGTATTGCAAATAAACAACGTGAGTAGCTAAATACTCTTCAGACCATGCTTACCATCAGCCCAAATTAACATATTGCTCAAAAATTCATATTTTTTAGCTAGAGAAAAACTATGCATAGCTACACTTAAAGATATACCGAGAGGTTTTTTTCTAAAATATAAGAGCTTATTTGCCACTTCTTTTATAACTTTTTTACTTTTAATGAAAATTAATTCATGATTTTGTTCTGCATAATAAAGAAGAGTTCCATTTTTTCATAAGCAGTAGCTCTAACACCTGTTGTACCTATATCAATTCCTATAAAAATATATTCTTCTTTCTTTTAAATTCCTTTTTATTTTATAATAAGTAAAATTTTTTAAAATAGTATTTATTTTTACAGGCTTGGCTAAATATTTTGACTAAATTTTTAATTTATATTACTTTTTGTATCAATAAATTCTATAAATTCGCTTTTTAAAACAAAGTCTAGCTTTTTCACTTTGATTTCCAAATGCGGAATTTAAATTAAAACATTAACAATTGACAAAATGTATTATTGCATTTGTGCTATATAAGTACTAAAAGTGAGATTAAAAACTATATCTTCAAATTTTAAACTCGTAGTAAAATCATATCTAATGCTAGAAATTTCTCTCTCATCTATATCTATAATTCCTTATTTTGCTAATTATGTTCACTTTTGATTTAGAGCAAACACACTCCTTTAATCATTTTAAGTCTTAGACGCTTTGTATTTTTAGTATATACAAACCGCAAATATTTATTCAAATCTGCTTATATAATTAATTGAGGAAAAAAATAAAATAGAAGAAATGATCAATTTGGATTTTCCAAAATTAGAAGGAATCTATCAAATTAAATAGCCAAAAAGGCTATTTAATTATTGTTCTTTTAATTTAAGTTTTTGTTCGCTATAAAGACCTGTTCCTACAGGAATCATTCTACCTAGAATAACGTTTTCTTTTAGATCTTCAAGATAATCAAATTTTCCAGCTATACTTGCTTCAGTTAAAACCTTAGTTGTCTCTTGGAAAGATGCTGCAGAAATTACACTATCGCTTCCAATTGCAGCTCTTGTAACTCCTAAAAGCACAGGTTCTGCGATAGCAGGCTCCCCACCCATTTTTATAATTCTCTCGTTTTCTTCTCTAAACTTACGTTTTGAAATTAAGTCACCTTCTATAAATTTAGTATTTCCGCTATCTATAACCTTTACCTGTCTTAACATTTGTGAAACAATAACTTCAATATGTTTATCTGAAATCACAACCCCTTGCCCTCTATAAACTTGTTGAATTTCAGAAATTAAATAATAATGAAGTGCTTTTTCACCTAAAATTTTAAGTATATCATGGCTTGAAACCACACCATCGGTTAATTTTTCCCCAGCATGGATAAATTCTCCATCTCTTACTTGTATATGTTTTGTTTTATCAATTAAATACTCAACGCTTGTGCCATCTTCTGCTTGTATAATAATTCTTTCTTTTGAACGCAATGGTTTATCAAAACGAATCACACCGTCTATTTCTGCAATAATAGCACCATTTTTAGGTTTTCTCGCTTCAAATAGCTCAGAAACCCTTGGAAGACCTCCTGTTATATCTTTTGATTTTGCCGCAGCTTTTGGAGTCTTAGCTAAAATATCCGCTTGTGAAACCTTATCACCATCGTGAACAAAAATAACCGTTTTTGGTTCTAATTGATAACGTGCTACTTTATTGCCTTTTCCTGCAATTATCAAAGTTGGTCTAACTCCGCTTGGCAAATATTCATTAATAACCAAGGAACGTTTTCCAGTCGCTTCATCAACTTGCTCATCAGCACTATAACCAGCTTCTATATCTTCAAAACTTATCGTACCATCTATTTCTGCAATAATAGTATTATTATACGCATCCCATTCTGCAATAACTTTATTTTCTCGTTTTGAAGCACTCGCTATTATAGTATTTGGATCTTCAATAACTGCATTATCACTAAATTCAATTTTAGACTCTCTTGGAATATAATGCCTTTTTGCTTCTCTTCCATTCTCATCTACCACTACAACAAAAAAACCTTTTTCTTTTACTATTTCACCTTTTTTAACATTTTTAATTCTATCAAGGCCGTCCCCCTTAAGAACATAAAATTTTAAAGTTCCTTTTTCGCCTGCTTTGATATTTTGAATAACAGGATCTCCATCTTTAACTAAAATTTCACTTGCAAATGGAATACGATTAGGGATATTCCAACCCTCTTTGATTATTTCGACAATACTTTCATTTTCATTAATTTCAGCACCATTTTGATATGGAAGATATAATTTTCCATCTATGCTTCCACTAACTCCTGCTAATTCATTTGCTTTTGCAAGATCATATTTTCTAAGAGTATATTTAATCTCTTGCTTTTTATCTTTTATAGAGACAATTACATCTTCATGGATACTTTCTACGTTAATTATACCCTTAAATGGTGCTTTGATTTTTGGTTCTACTAACAAAATAGCTGCATTTCTACGATTTGCAACTATTATTTTTCCTTCTTTATTTTTATAAGTTTTTAAATTATAAAATCTTATAAAACCTTCTTTTTGAGCACTAACCTGTCTATCTTGTAAATCTGTACTTGCAGTTCCACCACTATGGAAAGTTCTAAGGGTAAGCTGAGTTCCAGGTTCTCCGATAGATTGTGCCGAAATAATACCTACTGCTTCACCTGGTTTTACAAGCTTTCCTTCTCCAAGATTAATGCCGTAACATTTAGCACAGATTCCTTTCTTGGCTTTGCAAGTAATTGGAGTACGAATATTCACACTTTTAATACTATTTTCACCAAAAACTTTCGCCTTTTCTTCATCTATTAAGGTACCTTCAGCAAAAAGAACTGAATTTGTAATCGGATCAATTACATCTTCAGCTAAAACTCTCCCTAAAACCCTTTCTTCCAAAGTTTCGATTATAGAACTATCTGCTGTAATTTCATTAATCTCTATACCTTCGTGTGTACCGCAATCTTCTATAGTAATTTTAACATTTTGTGCAACATCAATAAGTTTTCTTGTTAAATAACCAGCATTTGCTGTTTTAAGTGCAGTATCTGCGAGACCTTTTCTAGCACCGTGAGTAGATATAAAATACTCAAGAACGTTTAAACCTTCACGGAAATTCGAAATAATAGGAGTTTCTATAATAGAACCATCTGGTTTAGTCATAAGTCCTCTCATTGCAGCAAGCTGAGAAATTTGAGCTGCACTACCTCTAGCTCCAGAATCCGCCATCATATAAATAGAATTAAAGCCTTCTTTGTCTTTTTCCACAAGTTTCATCATCTCTTTTGAAAGGAGATTATTAGTACTTTTCCAAATATCAATAATTTTATTGTATCTTTCCCCTGAAGTGATTAAACCAAGATTATAAGAATTTTGAATTTCTCTCACTTGTTTTTTAGCTTCATCAATAGCTTTTTGCTTATCATCAGGAACAATAATATCCGCTATAGAAATAGAAATACCAGCCTTTGTAGCATATTCAAAACCTAAATTTTTTAATCGATCTAAGAAACTTGCAGTAATTTCTAATCCCCCATGTTTATAAACATAATCAACAAGCGCAGCAATATCTTTTTTCTTTAAAACCTTATTCCAACTACTTTCAGGAATAAAATCAGGTAAAATTGATTTAATAATCAATCTTCCAGCTGTCGTTATGATTTTTCTACCATCAACCATAGTTTGGATACTTGCATGGATGTCCAAACACTTGCTTTCAAGTGCCATCATAACTTCATCAATGCCAGTACAAATCTTATGCGAACCTTTTACATTTGGTTTTTCTAAAGAAAGATAATAAATTCCCAAAACCATATCTTGAGATGGAACGGTTACTGATTTACCACTTGCTGGTAGAAGAATATTCATTGAAGAAAGCATAAGCACTTTACATTCTGCAATTGCTTCTTGTGAAAGCGGCACATGTACTGCCATTTGATCCCCATCAAAATCCGCATTAAAAGCAGCACAAACTAAAGGGTGTAATTGTATAGCCTTACCTTCAACCAAAACAGGATGGAAAGCTTGAATAGAAAGTTTGTGCAAAGTTGGAGCACGGTTTAACATAACAGGATGTCCTTTTACAACCTCTTCTAAACATTCCCAAACTTCATTGGTTTTATTTTCTATCATTTTTTTTGCTTGTTTAACGGTTGTTGCATAACCTTTTTCTTCAAGCTTAGCTAATAAATGCGGTTTAAAAAGCTCTAAAGCCATTTTTTTAGGTAAACCACATTGATCCATTCTTAATTTTGGACCTACAACAATAACACTACGTCCAGAAAAATCAACCCTTTTTCCAAGCAAATTCTGTCTAAAGCGTCCTTGCTTACCTTTAATAATTTCACTTAAAGATTTTAAAGGACGTTTATTGGCCCCTTTAACCGCATTAGCACGGCGACCATTATCAAATAAAGCATCTACAGCTTCTTGAAGCATTCTTTTTTCATTTCTTATAATAATTTCGGGTGCATCAAGTTCCATAAGCTTTTTAAGACGAGTATTTCTATTGATAACACGACGGTATAAGTCATTTACATCTGAAACTGCAAATTTTCCCCCATCTAAAGCAACTAATGGACGTAAATCTGGTGGCAATACAGGTAAATTGGTAATCATCATCCATTCTGGACGATTAGGAACCGCATCTTCGCTATTAACATCTGTATTAGAATTTGAATTTAAAAAATTTTCAACCACCTTTAAACGTTTAATGATAGTTTTCTTTTTTGCTTCTGAATTTGTGGAAGAAATTTCTTCTTTAAGTTGATTTAAAAGCGCTACGAGATCTAAATTTGCAAGCAGATCACGAACAACTTCTCCACCCATTCTTGCTTTAAAACCGCTATTTTCATAACGTTGCATTAAATTCTGATATTGTTCTTCATTTAAAACATCACAATGTTCCACTTTTTTAGTATTTTCATTATCATAATATGCATCACCGGGATTTTCAACGATATAAGCCTCATAATAAAGCACTCGTTCAAGGTCTTTCATCTTTACACCCAAAAGTGTGCCTATACGACTCGGTAAAGAATTTACATACCAAATATGTGCCACTGGAGTTACAAGTTCAATATGCCCCATTCTTGAACGACGCACTTTAGAGTTTGCTACTTCAACTCCACACTTCTCACATTTAACGCCCTTAAAGCGCATTTTTTTATACTTGCCGCAAAGGCATTCATAATCACGAATAGGACCAAAAATTTTAGCACAAAAAAGTCCATCTCTTTCAGGTTTTAAAGTTCTATAATTGATTGTTTCAGGTTTTTTTACTTCTCCATAAGACCAAGACTTTATTTTTTCAGGACTGACAAGTCTTAATTGAAAAGCCTCAAAATCTCTAGGTCTAGCATCTTCTTTTACTTCTATCACTTTAAATTTACTCATTATCCTCATCCTTATCGAAAATCTCAACATCTAATGCAAGTGATTTAAGCTCATTCGTCAAAACAAAAAATGTTTCAGGAATTCCTGTTGCTGGAACATTTTCTCCTTTAGTGATCGCTTTATAAGCATTAAATCTACCTTCTACGTCATCTGACTTAATAGTAAGCATCTCTTTTAAAGTATGAGCTGCCCCATAAGCTTCAAGAGCCCAAACTTCCATTTCTCCAAATCTTTGCCCTCCAAAAAGAGCCTTACCTCCAACTGGTTGCTGAGTTACAAGACTATATGGACCAGTACTTCTAGCATGAACTTTTTCATCAACTAAATGGTGTAGTTTTAACATATACATACAACCCACATGAACACGCTCTGCTATTTTTTCACCTGTTCTTCCATCGTAAAGCTCGGTTTTTCCGTCCATGTCAATTTTTGCCATTTCAAATAATTTTTTAAATTCTTCTATATTGACACCCTCAAATACAGGAGTTGCGAATTTAACTCCTTTACTCCAATCTCTAGCATAATTTAAAAGTTCTTCATCGCTTAATTTTTTAATGAATTCTTTTTCATTTGCAAGTCTTGGAATAGAGCAAATTTCAAGCATTTTTGCTCTTAATTCTTTAATAAAATCTTTTTGTTTTCTATCAAAAATTTCTTGAATTTGATCTCCAAATCTAAGCCCAACAAGTCCTAAATGGCTTTCTAAAATTTGTCCGATATTCATACGGCTTGGAACCCCTAAAGGATTTAATGCAATATCCACACTCTTTCCATTTGCAAGATAAGGCATATCGACTTCTGGAATTATAGTAGAAACTATACCTTTGTTTCCGTGGCGCCCTGCCATTTTATCACCAACTTTTAATTTTCTTTTTGTAGCGATATAAACTTTGACAAGTTTTACCACTCCGCTTGGTAAAATATCATCTTTTTCTAAAATTTCAAGCTTTTCATCATGTTCAGCTTTTAGTTTTTTCTTTTCATTTTGGAAGTGATTTTTTAAATCTTCATATTTTTTTTGTACTTCCTTGGAATAAGCTTTAATAATAGTAGCAAGAGTAAAGCGATTAATTTTTTCTAAATCACTTAAATCTGCTTTTTCTCCTTTTTTGTAATTTTTATCTCCAATTTTTTGACTACTTGCAAGAGCTGACTTAGATAATAAAGCACAAACTCTCAACATTTCTTCTCTATCCATCATCAAAAGTCTATCGTGATGTTCTTTTTCTAAAGACATTTTTTCTTTATCGTATGATTTTATTGCTCTTTCGTCTTTTTCGTAACCTTTTTTGGTAAAAATTTTAACATCAACAACAACTCCTTCTAAAGAAGCAGTAGCGTATAAAGATTTATTAACTACATGACCTGCTTTTTCTCCAAAAATTGCTCTTAAAAGTCTTTCTTCTGGAGTTGGTTTAACTTCACCTTTTGGAGAAACCTTACCTACTAAAATCATACCAGGTTTAACATGGGTTCCAATCTTTGCAATACCACTTTCATCTAAATGCACGATATCTTCTTCTTTAACATTTGGTATATCTTTGGTAATTTCTTCTATACCATCTTTTAATTCTCTAGCCTCTATCTCTTTTTCGTAAATATGCACACTTGTGAATGTATCTTCGCGGATAATTCTTTCACTTACAACAATCGCATCTTCGTAATTATAACCATTCCAAGGCATAAAAGCAATCAGTGCATTTTTTCCAATAGCCAATTCTCCTTGATCCATAGAAGGTCCATCTGCAATAATTTGCCCTGCTTTAACAACTTCTCCTTTCTTAACGATAGGATGTTGAATATAATTTGTGTTTTGATTGGTACGTAAATTTTTTTCCATAATATAATGATCGATAAAAGGACCTTTTTCATCCTCTCCTAAAATAAAAATACTTTTATTATCTACTTTTTCAACCACACCTCCACGTTTAGCTTTTACAGCTTCCCAAGCATCACGCGCAACAACACTTTCCATACCTGTTCCAACAATAGGTGCTGAAGAGGTAAGAAGTGGAACTGCTTGACGTTGCATATTAGATCCCATTAAAGCTCTGTTTGCATCATCATGCTCCAAGAAAGGAATTAAAGAAGCCGCAACCCCAACAACCATACCCGAACAAAGATCTATAAGCTGAACTTCTTCTTTTTTTGCAAGTATAGTTTCTCCATCTTGTCTTGCCTCAACAAATTCTTCCACTATATTCCCTTTAGCATCGACCTTAGTTGATGCAGGTGCAATAAACAAACCTTCTTCTTGCGTAGCAGTTAAATAAACAATTTCATTTGTAACTTTTCCATTTACAACTTTTTTATAAGGTGCCTCAACAAAACCAAGCTCATTAACCTTAGCATAAGTTGAAAGAGTATTAATCAAACCGATATTTTGACCCTCTGGAGTTTCTACCGGGCAAATTCGACCATAATGAGTTGCATGAACATCTCTAACCTCAAAACCTGCTCTTTCTTTAACAAGACCACCTTCTCCAAGTGCAGACAAACGACGTTTGTGCGTGATTTCGCTCAATGGGTTAGTTTGATCCATAAATTGAGAAAGCTGCCCACCTGTAAAAAATTCAATAATAGTAGTTGTGATCATCTTAGGATTGATTAAATCATAAGGCATAACCTTATCAATATCAGAGTTTAAAGAAGTCAATTTATCTCTAATTGCTTTTTGCATTTTTGCTAAACCTAAATGAAGCTCATTAGCTAAAAGCTCACCTATGGATCTAATACGACGGTTTCCTAAATGATCTCTATCATCAATATGACCTTTACCATTTTTAACTTTAATTAAATACTTCGCGGTTTTAATTATATCTTCATTAGTTAAGACGGTTACATATTCAGGTACTTCAAGTCCTAACTTGTGGTTCATTTTCATACGACCAACCTTAGTTAGATCATATCTTTCTGGATTAAAAAATAAATCATTTACAAAAGCCTTCGCTGCATCTTTAACTACAGGCTCTCCTGGACGCATTACTTTATAAATTCTTATTGCAGCTAAGTCATTTTCATCTTCAAGATTTTCGGTTTGTTTTAGTAATTTTAAAGTTTCATTATCTTGTATAAAAGAGTTAATTATAGCTGTATCAACACCATTTGCTAAATCATTGGCGATCTCAAAACTTTTTTGTTCTCTTATTTTTGCAAGTTTACTTTCATCAATCAAAGTTAAAGAATCAAAAAGCATTTCTCCACTTTTTTTATCAAAAATTGGATTTGCTAAATAACGATTAAGTAAAATTTCTACTGGATACTCTATCCACTTTAAACCATCTTTTATTAGTTGCTCGATCTTTTTTTTAGTTAGTTTTTTTCCTGCTTGATGAACAACTTTGCCTTTTTCGTCTTTAATATCATATTCTATTCTATCTACAAAATCATTTGGATTAAATTCAGTTAAAAATTTATCTTTTTTAACATGAATAGTTTGAATAGGATAAAATAACTTAATAATATCTTGTTTTTTATATCCTAAAGCTCTAAAAAGCATAGTAATAGGAACTTTTCTTCTTTTATTAATTCTCACATAAAGCACATCTTTTGCATCATATTCGAAATAGAGCCAAGAGCCACGATCTGGAATAATTTGAGCTGTATAAACAAGCTTATTAGCTACTGTCGAACTTTCCTCTTCTTTAAAAATTACACCTGGACTTCTATGAAGTTGATTAACAACAACCCTTTCTACCCCATTAATTATAAAAGATACTCGATCTGTCATTAATGGAATTTCACGAATATAAATTTCTTGTTCCTTGATATCTTTTATACCGACTTTTTCACCTGTTTTTTCATCTTTTTCATGCAAGGTAAGACGGATTTTCATTTTTAAATTTACAGAATAAGTTAAACCTCTTTCCATGCACTCACGAATAGTGTATTTTGGTTTTCCAATTTCACTACTAACATACTCAAGACTTAATCTATTTTGAGAATCATGTATTGGAAAAATCGATTTAAAAACTTTTTCTATACCGCTTTCACCATTATTAAAATTTAAAAAATAATCAAAACTAGCTTTTTGTAGTTGTAAAAGATTTGGAATTTCTATTTGTTTTGAAATATTGGAGAAATCTGCTCTTAAACGATTTCTTAATTTATTATCTAACATTTGCATATACCTCATGGTAAATTTTGTAAATTTAAAAAAGAAGACCTAAAAACTAGGTAAAAACAAAAAAAGAAGACTTGCCATAAACAAATCTTCTTCAACTAAATCCATTAAAAACTCAAGCTATTTAAGTTCTACTTTAGCACCAGCTTCTTCAAGTTGCTTTTTAGCTTCTTCGGCTTCAGCTTTAGCTACACCTTCTTTTAAAGTCGAAGGAGTTTGCTCTACCGCATCTTTAGCCTCTTTAAGTCCAAGACCTGTTAAAGCACGAACAATTTTAATTACTTCTATTTTTTTAGCACCGCCGTCAGTTAAAACAATATTAAATTCTGTTTTTTCTTCAGCAGCAGCTGCAGCACCACCAGCTGCAGCACCACCAGCTACCATTACTGGAGCGGCAGATACACCGAATTTTTCTTCGAATTCTTTTACAAGCTCAGAAAGCTCAAGAACACTTAAGTTTGAAATATATTCTAATACATCTTCTTTTGAAATTGCCATTTTAAATCCTTTTTATTCAGTTTCTTTTTTATTTTTTAGCGCATTTAAGCCAATAGTAAAGTTGGCAATTGGCGCTTTCCAAACTTGCAAAAGCATAGCAAGCAACTCATTACGTGAAGGCATTTTAGCCAAAGCTTTAACTTTAGCAACATCTGCAACTTCATTGTCAATAAAAGCAGTTTTAATTTGAAATTTATCATTATTCTCTTCAAATTTAGCAACTACTTTTGAAACATTAAGCTGATCATCGCCCCAAAGATAAATATTAGTATCTTTAAGAACTAGACCTGTTTTACCGGAATTATTAAGAGCAATGTTAGCCAAAGTATTTTTAATAATTTGAACTTTTACATTATTTTCTCTTGCATTATTTCTAAGTTCTTCCAATTTTTTAGTAGGCAAACCTTTGTAATCGCAAACTACAATAGCTTCGCTAACTTTAAAACTTTCTTCAAGCTTAGAAATAACTTCAATTTTTTCGCTTCTAGTCACATTTTCTCCTTTCCGATTGAGATTTCAAGCAGAGTGGAAATTTCCAATTAAGCTTACGCCTCGACTATCTTCAATCTAAAATAAACATTTCAAAAAACTAACAATTCTCTCAAATGTTTATTCTTAAAATAAAGAGTTGTTAAATCAACTCTTTATTTCATATCAAGTAATTCTTGCACTTCAAGTTTTACCGAAGGACTCATTGTTAAAGATAGGGCAGCATTTTTAATATATCTACCCTTTGCTGCAGCCGGTTTATGTTTATTTATAGCTTTAATAAAAGTCGAAACATTATCCCATAATTGTTCTTTAGAAAAGCTTACCTTTCCAAGACCTGCATGGATATTTCCTTGCTTATCGACTCTAAAATTTACTTGTCCGCTTTTAGCATTATTGACAGCTTGTGCAACATCCATTGTTACTGTTCCAGTTTTTGGATTTGGCATTAAACCTTTAGGACCTAAAATTCTACCCACTTTACCCACAAGACCCATTAAATTTGGAGTTGCAATCAATACGTCAAAATTCATATTTCCTTTTTGAATTTCTTCTACCAAATCATCACTTCCAACAATATCCGCACCCGCATTTTTAGCTTCATCAGCCTTTGCGTCTTTTGCGATAACAGCAACACGAACTTTTTTACCTGTACCGGCAGGAAGAACCACAGATCCTCTTACCATCTGATCTGCATGTCTTGGATCGACATTAAGTTTTAATGCGATTTCTACAGTCTCATCAAATTTTGCTGATTTTAAATTTTTAACTGTATCAATCGCCTCTTTTACATTGTACTCTTTATTAGAATCAATTTTTTGTAATAATTCTTTTAATCTCTTTGATATTTTAGCCATTTTATCTTCTCCGCATTTTTAAAGTGCTACCGCCTTTTACCTTGGCGGTGAAAGGAATTAATCTACAATTTCAACACCCATAGAACGAGCTGAACCAGCAATGATTTTTGCTGCTTGATCTCTATCTTTGGTATTAAGATCTGCAATTTTTTTATCAACAATTTCTAAGACTTGAGCACGAGTTAATTTACCAACTTTGTTTTTAAGTGGATTGTCAGCTCCCTTAGAAATTCCTGCCGCCTTTTTAATTAAATCCGTAGCTGGCGGTTGTTTTGTAATAAAAGTAAAACTTTTATCTGCATAAACAGTGATGACAACAGGTATATTAAAACCTACCATATCTTTTGTTCTTTCATTAAAAGCTTTACAAAACTCCATAATATTAACACCTTGCTGACCCAAAGCAGGCCCAACAGGAGGCGATGGGTTTGCTTTTGTCGCAGCAATTTGTAATTTAATTTCGCCTACAACTTTCTTAGCCATAACAAATCTCCTTAAATTTTTATAATTAAATTATTTTTTCAACTTGTGAATACAAGATTTCTACTGGAGTTGAACGTCCAAAAATAGAAACATTTAATTTTAACAAACCTCTAACCATATCATATTCTTCTACTATAGCAGTAAAATTTGCGAATGGACCTTCTGTAATTCTTACGTTCTCGCCCTCCTCAAAAGAAATTTTTGGTTTAGGGGCTGCGCGATTGCGAACTTTTTCCAAAATTAAATTAATGTCTTTCTCGGTTAAAGGAGTTGGTTTTTTTGATTCTCCAATAAAACGTCCAACTTTTGGAAGAGATTGAATTCTGTGCCAAAGTTCTGTATTTAAATCAAGATGCGCAAACACATATCCAGAATACAAACTTCTTTCAGTAATCTTTTCTTTTCCATTTTTAAATTCAATAACGTCTTCTGTTGGAACAACTATTTCTTTTAGTCTATCCTCAATGCCGTTATCTTTTACTAAGTTTTCAATAGCTCTTTTTACAGCCATTTCGCTTCCAGCATAAGTTTGAATTGCATACCATTTATGAGTACTCATTTAATTAATCCATCCTATACAAATATAGAAACAATAGAAGACATAATCCAATCCACTAATGCCAAAAACAAAGAAATCACCGTAACCACGATAAAAACCATGATATAAGCATTTCGAACTTGTTCTTTCAAAGGAAAAATAACTTTCCTTAATTCAATCTTTGATAATTTAAAATAAGTTATCAATTTTTCCATTTATTCAAACCTCAATTATGGCAGGGCAAGAGGGACTCGAACCCCCAACCTGCGGATTTGGAATCCGACGCTCTACCGTTGGAGCTATTGCCCTAAAAGCTTAATCTTAGCTTTTTAGTTTAACTTCCTTATGAAGCGTATGTTTTTTTAACCTTGGGCAATATTTTTTCAACTCTAATTTTTCAGTGGTGTTTTTGCTATTTTTGTAAGTGCTATAGTTAATATCACCACATTCTTCACATTTTAAACCTATCTTAATTCTCATCACTTTTCCTCAAAAAATCAAAAAAGTCAAGCAATCTATTGCTTGACTTTTGTAAAGTTATTTATTTTATAATTTTAGATACAACTCCAGATCCAACGGTTTTACCACCTTCACGGATAGCAAAGCGAGTACCTTCTTCAAGTGCTACTGGTGCAATCAAGCTTACTGTAATTCTTACATTTTCACCCGGCATAACCATTTCAACACCATCAGCTAATTTGATTGATCCTGTAACGTCTGTTGTTCTAACATAAAATTGTGGTCTATAATTATTAAAGAATGGAGTATGTCTACCACCTTCATCTTTATTTAAAATATAAACTTCAGCTTCAAAATCAGTATGAGGAGTAATTGATTTTGGCTTAGCAAGAACCATACCACGAATAACTTCTTCTTTTTTGGTACCACGAAGAAGAACGCCTACATTATCTCCTGCTTCACCTTGATCCATTTCTTTTCTAAACATTTCAACGCCAGTTACAGTTGTTGTTTGCGTATCTTTAATACCAACAATTTCAATTGTATCACCTACTTTTACAACACCTTTTTCAATTCTTCCTGTAACAACTGTACCACGACCTGAAATTGAAAAAACATCTTCAATAGGCATCAAGAAATCTTTTTCTGTATCACGAGTTGGAGTTGGAATATAGCTATCAACTGCAGCCATAAGATCTAAAACTTTTTTAGACCATTCACCATCTTGTCCAGCTTTAGCTTCTTCAAGTGCTTTTAAGGCAGATCCTGAAATAATCGGAGTATCATCTCCTGGAAAATCATAAGAACTTAATAATTCTCTAATTTCCATCTCAACCAACTCTAAAAGTTCAGCATCATCAACCATATCCGCTTTATTCATAAAAACAACAATATATGGAACACCTACTTGGCGAGAAAGCAAAATATGCTCTCTAGTTTGAGGCATAGGGCCATCTGCTGCAGAAACAACAAGAATTGCACCATCCATTTGAGCTGCACCTGTAATCATATTTTTAACATAGTCAGCGTGACCAGGACAATCAACGTGTGCATAGTGGCGATTTTCTGTTTCATATTCAATATGAGAAGTCGCAATAGTTATACCACGTTCTTTTTCTTCAGGAGCATTATCGATATTATCATAATCTTTAAGCTCTGCCAAACCTCTTCTTGAAAGAACAGCAGAAATAGCAGCTGTTAAAGTAGTTTTACCATGATCAACGTGACCGATAGTACCAATATTTACGTGTGGCTTATTACGTGAAAATTTTTCTTTAGCCATTTTTTTCCTCCAATATAAAATAAATGTAAGCAAAACCAAGTCTATATTTATAATCTTTTCAATAAATTTTATGGAGCTCATAGCGGGAATTGAACCCGCGACCTCTCCCTTACCAAGGGAGTGCTCTACCTCTGAGCCATACGAGCGCTCAGAAACTACCAAAATACAGACAACTGAAAACAATTTAGGGAATATACTGTAAGTTATTATTAAAAAATACAGCTCCCAGTTTAACTTTTGGAGCGGGAAACGGGACTCGAACCCGCGACCCTCAGCTTGGAAGGCTGATGCTCTAGCCAACTGAGCTACTCCCGCAAAGCATGGTGGTGAGTCGTGGATTCGAACCACGGAAGGCGAAAGCCAGCAGATTTACAGTCTGCCCTCGTTGGCCACTTGAGTAACTCACCATATAAAATATCACTATCTTGTAATATTCTGGTCAAACACTGTTAATACAATGGAGCTGGTTAAGGGACTTGAACCCCCGACCTGCTGCTTACAAGGCAGCTGCTCTACCAACTGAGCTAAACCAGCATTATTCTCAAAAAATTTTAAAAATTAGGATTATATCTTAAAAAAAATGTTTTGTCAAGAATAAAAATAGCTTCTTAAGCTACAAAACTACAATAATTTTTTAGTAATTATTTTTCTTTCTTGTGCTATAAAAACAATATGCTTAAAATTACTTGTGATAATCAAACAAATTTAAAAATTTCTTTGCTCTTTCGCTTTTAGGATTTTCAAAAAAATCACGAGGATTGTTTTCTTCAACAATTTCCCCATTATCCATAAAAACTATTTTATCAGCTACTGCTTTAGCAAAACCCATTTCATGTGTAACGATTAACATAGTCATTCCATCTTTTGCCAAATTTAACATAACCTCTAAAACCTCACGAACAATTTCAGGATCAAGTGCTGCAGTTACCTCATCAAAAAGCATAAGTTCTGGATTCATACAAAGACTTCTTACAATAGCAATTCTTTGTTTTTGACCCCCGCTTAATTCTCTAGGAAAAGCGTCTATTTTATGAATTAATCCTACTTTTTCAAGCCATATTTTAGCTTCTTCTAATACCTCTTCTTTGGATCTTTTTTGCACTTTTAAAGGTCCTAAAAGTATATTATCTTTAACGCTTAAATGCTCAAATAGTTCATAAGATTGAAATACCATTCCTACTTTTTGACGCACTCTTGTCCAATCTTTAAAATTCTTATCAATTTCATCATTGCCAATCTTTATAATTCCATCTGCAATTTCTTCAAGCCCATTAATACATCTTAAAAAAGTGGATTTTCCGCAACCACTTGGCCCTAAGATTACCACGACTTCTTTTTGTTTTACTTCTAAATTGATATTTTTTAAAGCATGATGAGTTCCATAATATTTTTGCAAATTTGTTACTTTTAAAATACTCATTTTAACTCCATTTTTTTTCTAATTTTTTAGAATATAAAGTAATAGGATAACAAATTAAAAAAAAGATAAAAAAGATAAAGCCATAAATAACAAAAGGGGCTAAATCATTTTTATTATTAAACTCGATAATTTGTTGGCCTACTTTTACAAGCTCCACACTGCCAATTAAATACGCAAAAGTTGTACTTTTGATCATACGAGTAAGCAAATTCATACTTACAGGAGTAAGACGACGAAAGGCTTGTGGAATAATAATATAAAAATACGCTTGAAATTTATTTAAACCCAAGCTTTTAGCACTCTCATATTGATGTCTTGGAATACTCTCTAAAGAAGAACGAACTAAATCCATCATCTCAAAGCTTCCCCAAATGCTAAATACAATAATAGCAGAAGCTATACTGCTTAAATTAAACCCGAGCCATCTTGAAAAACCAAAATACACTATAAAAAGCCAAACCAAAAGTGGCATAACTCTTACGAATTCTAACATAAAGCGGCATAAAATATAAATATAACGATTTTTAAGACTCATTAAAATTCCTAAAAAAAGGCCAAAAAAAGACGTGATTATAATACTAATTATAGAAATTTCAAGCGTAACAAATAGACCTTGCCAAAGGCGATTTAATGTGTCTAAATTTAATAAATTAAGCATTTGAAAGCCTTTTTTCTACAAAAAACAAAATAAGTGAAATAGGTAAAATAATACACAAATAACCCATAAATAAAAGAAACAAAAGCTCATCTGTTTTGTAAGTTAAAGAATTTAAATCTTTCATCGCTGTAACCAAATCAGGTAAAGCTATGATACTCACTACTGAAGTTTCTTTGATTAAAAAAATGATATTTGCACTAATGCTTGATATCGAAACAGCTAACATTTGAGGTAAAATAACATAACGGAAATTTCCTAATTTTGTAAAACCCAAAGAAAGCCCTGCCTCAAATTGCTGTTTTCTAATAGCTTCAAATCCTGATCTAAAACTCTCTGCCATATAAGATCCACCTAAAAAACTAAGTCCTACAATCGCACAAGCAAAAGCTGGACGCAAGGTTTCATCAACACTTAGACATATTAAATTTAAAGGCGGAATTTGATCTAGATGAATATTAAATTTTGGTAAAGCATAATAAAGAAAAAAAAGTTGTATCAACAAAGGAGTATTTCGAGATAATTCTATATAAATTTTGCAAATTTGTTCAATAAATTTAACTCTAAAATAACTCATTAAAATACAAAATAATCCTATAATTATAGAAAATACTATACCAAAAAAACTCAATTTTAAAGTAAGCCAAGCAGCTATCATAAATACACTTGAATTGTTTATTATAAAATTTAAATCCATTTTTATCCTAAGAATATATTATTATAAAAATCTCAATTAATTTTAAAAACCCTAATTTTATCCTTTTTAACTTAATAAAATCTGGATTATTAAAATTAGAATTGATTTTTAATATTTTATTGAATGCTAAAAATTAATTTTTAAAATTATAAAAATCAAAAAATAAATTAAAGATTTTTAATTTTATAAAGAATTATACTTAAACCCGCTAAAAATTTTTCTATTTTGGAACGAAAATTGCTTGTTAAATTTTTAGAGTTTTAAATTCTAAGATTTTCAATCAAAGAAGCAAAGATGGTTAAAAAATTAATCTTAATTAGGTATTTTAAGTTGCTCTTTAGCTTTTGCTATAGACGCTAAAACTAGTGCTGATTTTATCAAAGGCAAAGAAAAGATTACTCGCAATGGTATTAATATTTATTTAGAGCCAAATTCTCCAAATAAACAAAAATATCTTAGTGGGGAATTTGATAAATCTTTGGAAGCAATGAAAAAAGCTTATAAGGCTAATAAAAACAATAAGGCAATGAGAGCTCCTGCTCCTCCTGTAAGTGAGGTTCAAATCTTAGAAATTGAATCTACCCAAAGTGGCTATGAACGTGTTTTTGGTAAGACAATAACGGACAAAGATCATGGAGGTAATTATTTTTTAGTTTCAACAGGTGTAACAGGCTATGGTGGTGGAAGTTATGATAGAGCTAAATTTGCAGGAAATGATGCAGTGCAATTAAGCTCAGATGGAGTAGACTTAACAGGCGATAATATTATCGATGGTTGGCTTGATATTTGGGATATTTCTAAACCTGCTAATTCTAGCGGAAGATTTGAATTTAGTTCTAGATCGATTAATTCACCTTTCAATTCATTAAGCACAAGTATTTATATTAAATAAAAGGACTGTTATGACAATTAATAATTCTTGTAATTCTCTTTACTCTCAAGTTAATAACCTTGAGAGTGAGGCACATTTTCAAGCTAGGAAAAATCGGAGTATTGATTATTTAAGTAAGTTATTACAATCTTTATAAGGAGATTACAATGCAAGTAAATTCTACTACACGAATACTTTTTATTCGCAAATTAATTCCAAGAATAAAAAATCAGATGAAGAAATTTCAAGTTATAAAGATGTGGAAAATAAGCTTTTAAGATTGTTTAGAGATAAGATGAGTTGTTTAGAATTGAGTGTGCTTCCTTAACGGCATCTTTAGTTGAAGCTTGCAAAAGACATTAGAACTAATCTTTTAAGTGTAACTAAAAGGATATAACAAAAAAGGTTTAAATCGACGCCAAAGAAGAAATTGAAATCAACAAAGACATTTTAGCTTTAAAAACAATCTTAAAAAAGGGCGGGGGGGGGGATTCAAAACTCACAAAAGAACAAAATCAAGCTTTAAACAATAAAGCTTACGAAATTGATTTATTTCAATAAACTTTTTAATTCACATTTTATTCTTTTTTTAATAATATTCTTAAAATACCCTTGGGAGAATTTATATGAAATTTGACACAATTAATCAAGAAAATATTGCAACTTTAATGGAAATATTTTATGAAAAAATAAGAAAAGATGAAAATCTTGGCCCTATTTTTAACAAAGCTATTGGAACAAGCAACGAACAATGGAAGGAACACAAAGCAAAAATAGGAAATTTTTGGGCGGGTATGCTTTTAGGCAAGGGTGATTATAATGGACAACCTTTAAAAAAACATCTCGATCTACCTCCTTTTCCTCAAGAATTTTTTGAAATTTGGCTTAAGCTCTTTGAAGAAAGTTTAAATAAAATATATAATGAAGAAATTAAAAATATGATTTTACAACGTGCAAATATGATAGCTTCTCATTTTCAAAATATGCTTTATCGATATAAACATTAATTTAATATCGCTTTTTCTAAATCCTTTTTTGCTTGTTTTAATATGATTTCATCTTTTGAAAAATCAAAAAATTTAAACTCGTTTCCGTGCTGAAAAAAACCATCAAGTAAATCTCCACTCAAACGATTTTTAAGATCAAGTTCTGCGATCTCAAAACCATCTAAAGTATTTGCAAATTCTTTTAAACGTGTAGGAATTTCTTTAAGCTTTGTATAAAGATAGCAGGTGCTCTTAAGCCCTATTCTTCCTACACGTCCGCGAAGTTGATGCAAGGTAGCAAGCCCTAAACGCTCTGCTCCAACTATCACGATAGTGCTTAGTCTTGGCAAAGAAATCCCAACCTCTACTACAGTAGTACTTAATAAGATGTTTCCTTCATCTCGAAAATGTTCTAAAATTTCATCTTTTTGTTTGTCTTTTCCGTGTGTTATAAAAACTTTTTCATAATGACTTTGCCAATAATCGCCAGCTTGCTCCAAAGAAAGATAAGGGATTTTATCGCTTGGATTAACCAAAGGGTAAATAATAATAATTTGATGGTTTTGTGCAATTTCTTCTTTGATTTTTTCGTTTAATTTTGAAAAATCTTCATTTTGTATGCAAATAGTGGTAATATCTTTTTTAAAAGGCATTTGTTTGATAAAACTAAATTCTAAAAATTCGGATTGTATCATACTTAAAGTTCTAGGAATAGGTGTCGCTGAAAATTGTATAAAATGAGGGGCGAAATCTTTTTTGTTTAAGGTATATATTTTTTGCCTTTGAGCTGAACCGAAACGATGTTGTTCATCAATCATCACTAAAACAGCTTTATGATTTTCTAAATGGATTAAGGCGTGTGTTCCTATGATTAGATTTGCTTTTTCTATTTTTTGAGCTAAATCTTTTTCTTTTTTGCCTCCTTTGATAAATAAAATATTAACAAATTCAGGTAAAAGTCTTTTAGCCTCTTCGTAAAGCTGATTGGCAAGTATGCTAGTTGGTGCCATTAAAATAGCCTGTTTTGGATAAACCATCAAAGCAGCTCCTAGCAAAACTAAAGTTTTTCCACAACCCACATCTCCCATAATCACTCGTCTTTTAGCCTCACTTGAATTTAAGTCTTGCTCTATATCCTTTAAAGCATTAAATTGATCTTGTGTAGGTTTAAAAGGAAGTTCTTTAAGCCAAGCATCTATGTTAAAAACTTCGATTTTGTAAGACTGATATTTTGTTTTCTTAGCTTTTAATCGTCTTAAAAAATTAAAAATTTCAATATACTTTAAATCTTTAAAAAAATATTCTAAATTTTCAAACATTTTAAAACTTTTTTCATCATAAGTGTGTAAATTTAAAAGAAAATTAATATATTTATCACCTATTCCACTTTCTTTTAAATTTTCAAAAGTCAGATACTTTTTTATAAATTCTTGAATTTTTACGTCTCTGATACCTTGAATTTGATATTTTGGAACAAAGCCTTCAAAAGAATTTAAAATTCTAGGATTATTAAAGTGCCACGAATGATTAAAATATGTAAGCTTTCCATTAAAAATAATTTCTTTTCCTGTTTTTAAAATTTTATGATGCCAAGGTCTTGGATGAAAAAAAACAAAAGAAATATTTTTACTCCACTCTTTGCAAAACCCTGTACCAAAAAGTTGATTTCTATTATAATTTACATTTTTTAAAATAATCTTTTGAGTGCAAATTTCATTTTCTTTAGGGAATTTACTTGAATTTAAATTTTCAATCTTTTTAGGCAAAATAAGCGCCAAATCAATAGCGCTCTTTATTTTTAACTTTTTAAAAAGTTCAAAATCGTTTTCTTTAATTTTCATTTTGAATACTAGCAAAACTCATATTTAATATCTCTTTGTGCTGTTTGATATAAGCATTGATTTCTTCAAGTTTTACCTTTTGTATCAAATCTAATTCTTTTTTATAATAACCCTGCTCCAATCCTTGATAATACTCATTAAAAGCTATAGCTAAACGCTTGGACAGACTTTCATAACGCAAAGGAGAAGAACCGATGAGAAAATTTTTAGCTTGAGTAAGCTCATTTGTATCGATACCATGTTTTAAAAAATTTGAAAAAACCTCTTTAACTATTTTTTTAGCTTCAACTGAACTTTCATTTTTAGTTTGCAAATATCCAAAAACTCTAGAATAAGATAAATTTATATCAAGCATCGCATAAGCTGAGTAGGCTAGTCCTCTTTTGACGCGAATTTCTTCCATTACCCTTGATCCAAATCCACCTTGACCTAAAACAAATAAAGCGATTTTAGCTAAATGAATATCCTTATCTTGAAGAGCTGAAAAAAATGGGGTAGCAAAATAAATGTAAGCTTGTTCGCTTTCTTTTCTAATCAGTATTTTATCTTTATTTTTCTTACAAAATTCATATTTTTTGTTTTTACTAAGCATTCCTTTATCGAGCTTATCTAATAAGCAAATTAAAAGTTCTCTAGCCTTTTTTTCTTCAATATCTCCGCCTATAATACACACCAAATTACTCAAGCAAATAGCTTTTTTATAATAGCGATACAAACTCTCTAAAGCAATATTCTCTATACTTTTTTCATCTCCATCGCTAGGACTTTGAAACTCTGGGTATTCAAAAATTTCAGAATTAAGTAAATTTTTAGCCAAATAATCAAAATCACTATTTTTACTCGCTAATTCTCCTAAAACATTTATTTTTAACTTTTTTAAAATTTTCTCTTCTATTCTTGGTTTTAATAACAAATTCTCAAGTTGTTTTATAGCAAATTTAAAATGCTCTTTTAAGCAAGAAAGATTTATTTCTAAACTTTCAAAGCCACTATTTGCTTCTAAACTAATGGCTCTAAATTCCAATTCTTTAAAAAATTTATCATCAACACCCTCGTTTAAAATACGGGAAAACATTTTTGCAAGCCCAGCAATTTCATCATAACTTCTTCCACAATTTTGAAAAACGAGCTTTAAAACAACGATAGGCAAATCTTGATTTTTTTCAAAGATAAAAGGAATTTTTACCCCTTTGCTTTCTAAATATTGCATTAAAATTTCTCCAAAATTTCATAAGCTGTATTGCGTTTTGCAGGATTCTCTCCAAGACTGCGAATAAGTCTAATCATTTCATCTTGATTCATTCTATAACTTGCACCTGCGGCACTGACAACATTTTCTTCCATCATAGTAGATCCTAAATCATTTGCTCCGAATTTCAAAGCAAGCTGCCCTATTAAAGAACCTTGAGTAACCCAAGAGCTTTGTAAATTTTTAAAATTGTCCAAATAAAGCCTTGATAAAGCTAAAAGTCTAAGATATTTATTTGAACTTTGCTTCATGATTTCAGGATGTTTTTTAATCAAAAGAGTGTTTTCGCTTTGAAAGCTCCATAAAATAAAAGCTCTAAATCCTCCAGTTTCATCTTGCAATGTCCTTAAATGTTCTAAATGATCTATAATTTCTTCATCATTTTCAACCGTTCCAAACATCATAGTAGCTGTACTTTTCATACCGATTTTATGAGCTTGACGATGCACTTCTAGCCAAGTTTTAGTATCGCATTTATTTGGAGCTATGATATCACGCACTCTATCACTTAAAACTTCAGCTCCTGCTCCAGGTATAGAGAATAAACCTTTTTTTTGAAGTCTTTGCAAAACTTCTGCTATAGAGATTTTAGATGCTTTGGCAATATAAGCAATTTCAACCGCAGAAAAACCATGGATAGTAATATTTGGGTAATGCTCTCTTATCCAAGAAACAAGCTCTTCATACCATTCTATTTTTAGTTTTGGATGCACTCCGCCTTGAAAAAGAATTTGAGTTCCTCCTATGGCCTCTAATTCTTCAATTTTTTTACCAATTTCTTCAAAACTTAAAATATAGGCATCATCTTCTTTATGATGACGATAAAACGCACAAAAAGAACAATCAATACAACACACATTGGTATAATTTATATTTCTATCCACTACAAAGGTTGTAATTTTTTGGGGATGAAGTTCTATTTTTTTTTGATAAGCCATTTCTCCAAGCTCAATTAAACTCGCATTTTTTAATAAATCTAAAGCTTCTGTTTTATTTAATCTTTTCAAAATTTTTCCTTTTATACTATAAAATTTTAAAATAATTATAGCATTTAAAAACATAAATTATGCTATAGTTTCATTTATGAATTATTTTGATTTATTAAAAAACAATAAAAACATTAGAATTTTAGCTTCAGTTCAATTTATAGTTTATTTTGGTGCTTGGTTTTCTCAAACGGGTGTTTTTACTTTATTGGTCAATCTTAATGCACCCACTTGGGCAATCTCAACTAGTGCTATGCTTGCTTTTTTGCCTGGAGTTTTACTTGCTCCAATTAATGGAGTTATTGTTGAAAAAAACAAACCCAAAAAGCTTTTATTAAGTATGATTAGCATAGAGCTTATCTCTATTTTTTGCCTTACTTTTGTAACAAGTTTAAGTATGCTTTGGCTCTTATTTATTTTAATTTTTATTAGATTGTGCGTTGCATCTATTTATTTTCAAGCTGAAATGAGTTTGCTTGCTAAAATTTTGACTTCGCAAGAGCTAAAACTTGCTAATGAAATGCATAGTGTTATTTGGGCAGTTTCTTATACAGCTGGAATGGCAAGTGCTGGAATTTTTATCGATTTTTTTGGCATAAAAACCGCTTTCTTGTTTGATTGCTGTCTTATTATGATCGGTTTTTTATTTTTAACTAGACTAAATATTCCTGAATTTAAACAAAAAATCCAAAATAATTTTTTCTCAATGATCCAAGAAGGATTTTTTTATATTTTGAAAAATAAAACTATACTTCATCTTATTTTTTTACACGCTTTTGTAGGACTTACAGCTTATGAAACTTTGGTAACTTTACTAGCAAAACATAAATACAAAGAGTTATTATCGGCTGCTTTAGTTATTGGTTTTTTAAATGCAGTACGTGCCTGTTCTTTAGCGTTAGGACCTATTATTTTAAGCAAATTTATCAACAATAAAACCTTGTTTTATCTATATTTAGGACAAGGATTTGGAATTATATTATGGGCTTTGACTCAATTTAATTTTTATATCTCTTTTTTAGGACTCATCGCAGCCGGTTTTTTTACTTCGTCTCTTTGGGCTTATACTTATACTATGATACAAAAAAATTGTAATAAAATTTATTATGGAAGAGTAATTGCTTATACTGATATGGTTTATCTTAGCTTCAGTGCTATAATTTCTCAACTTATGGGATTTTTATTTTATTTGGGTTTAAGCTTAGAAATTATCACATTTTTACTAGGAACTATTTTTATTTTTGCTGCTTTTTATTGGAAATGGTTTAATCAAAAATATCTCTAATTTGAAATATGGTTTTTTATGTTAAATCTTAAACAAGTCTTGTAAATTTTTTAAAGCCTCTTCATTACTTAAAGAATGATTTGATTTGCCACTTTCTAACTCATAAAGTTCTATATCGTAACCACTCAACATACTTGCAAGACGTATATTAATACCATTTTTTCCTATTGCTTTACTTTTTTGCTCACTATTTAAACTTACAATAGCTTTTTTATTTTCAATTTTGACAGAATTGACTATAGCAGGTGCTAAAGCTCTTGTTATTAAAATTTCAGGTTCATTGCTAAATTCAATACAATCAATGTTCTCATTATGCAATTCTTTACTTACCGCATTAATTCTAACCCCTTTCACTCCTACAGTAGCTCCAACTGGATCTATATTTGCTCCATTAGACTTAAGTAGAATTTTTGCCCTTTCACCTGGAATTCTTGCACATCCTACAATATTAACATAACCATCTTTAATTTCAGGAACTTCAGCCTCAAGCAAACATTCTAAAAATTTAGGACTCGTTCGACTTAGTTCCATTTTTATTCCTTTATCTGTATAAACACGTCTTATTACAGCTTTAACAACCTCACCTATTTTAAATTTTTCACCCTTAATGCGATTTTTCCTTGGCAAAAAAGCTCTTAACTCATCGACCTCTATAAAAGTATTTTCATCATTATCGATACGGACAACATTGCCAAAAACTATTTTTCCAACTTTATTTTTATACTTTTCAAAAATAGTTTGTTCTAATAATTTTTGAATATGATATTCTAACTCTTTATGCAATATATTAACTGCAGTTCTACCTAAATTTTCTAATGAACACTCATAAGTAAGTTCATCTCCAACTTCAACATCATGAGCTTCTGTTTTTGCTTTGCTAAGCGCAATGAAACTTTCTTTATTTTCTTCCAATCTTGGATCATCATCTGCTACGATAGTAATTTTTTGATAAAGGTTTAATTTTTTCTTATCTACAAAAAAATCATATTCTTGGCCATAAATTCGCTTAGCTGTATTTACTAATGCTAAAATAACTTTTTCTTTAACACTCTCTAATTCCAATTTTTTTTCATTCGCAATGCTCTCTATAATATCTGCGATTTTTTCCATAATAATCAATACCTTAATTTTGGGATTTATAATAAAGTAGATTAAAAGTATACTTTAAATAAGTTTAATTAAAAGTAAAATTTGATAAGATTACAAATTTATAATGATATTTAAGGAAGTAATATGGATTTAAAATTAGTAAGAAGTTTAGTTAATGAAAAGCCTAAAAATATCAGTCTTAATGCAATTGAGGAGATTGTAAATAAAGAAGGGCAAAAATTTTTTTATTTTGATAAAGAAAATTCTCATAAAAGCCTTATTGCTTTAGTCGAGCATTTTGAAAAAAAAGGATTAAGTGTTTACTATAGAACCATTAAGTATAGCCTAGATGAAAATGACTTTATGTATGAGGTGCATATTCTTTGAGTGCTAAAAAACTTTTTATCCAAACTTTAGGTTGTGCGATGAATGTTAGGGATTCTGAACATATGATCGCAGAACTTACACAAAAAGAGAATTATTCCTTAACAGAAGATATCAAAGAAGCGGATTTGATACTTATTAATACCTGCTCTGTGCGTGAAAAACCTGTGCATAAGCTTTTTTCTGAAGTAGGAAGTTTTGAAAAAGCCAAAAAGAAAGATGCTAAAATAGGAGTTTGTGGATGCACTGCTTCGCATTTAGGCGATGAAATTTTTCGCCGTGCTCCTTATGTTGATTTTGTTTTAGGAGCTAGAAATATTTCAAAAATTACTCAGGCTATCAGCACTCCAAAATTTATTAGTGTAGATATCGATTATGATGAAAGTGAATTTGCTTTTGCTGAATTTAGAAACAGTATCTATAAATCTTATATCAATATCTCTATAGGGTGTGATAAGCATTGCACCTATTGTATAGTGCCTCATACTAGAGGAGATGAAATTTCCATACCTTTTGATATCATTTACAATGAAGCTAAAAAAGCGGTGCAAAAAGGAGCAAAAGAAATTTTTCTACTGGGGCAAAATGTCAATAATTACGGCAAAAGATTTAGAAATGATCATAAAAAAATGGATTTTTCAGATCTTTTAGAAGAGCTTAGCGCTATAGATGGTTTAGAGCGTATCCGTTTTACTAGCCCACATCCTTTACATATGGATGATAAATTTTTAGAAGTTTTTTCCAAAAACCCTAAAGTTTGCAAATCAATGCATATGCCATTACAAAGTGGCTCTACCGAAATTCTAAAAGCTATGAAACGTGGTTATACAAAAGAATGGTATTTAGACAGAGCTTTAAAGCTTAGAGAGTTATGTCCAAATGTAAGCATTTCTACAGATATTATTGTAGCATTTCCTGGAGAAAGTGAAAAAGATTTTGAAGATACAATGGATGTTCTAGAAAAGGTTCGATTTGAACAAATGTTTTCTTTTAAATATTCAAAACGCCCTTTAACCAAAGCTGCAACTATGCCAAACCAAATTGATTCTGAAACAGCTTCAAAAAGACTCTCCATTTTGCAAAATCGTCATAATGAAATTTTAGATGAAATTGTTAAAAAACAAAACGATAAAGAATTTAAAGTTTTGTTTGAAGAATTAAGAGCTAATCATTCAATAGCAGGAAGAACAGATAATAATTTTTTAGTCCAAGTTGAACATAGTGAAGAACTTTTAGGACAAATTAGAAATGTAAAAATCAAAAATGCAAAGCGTATGGTTTTATATGGGGAACTCGTTTAAAATTACTCTTACATCATATCTAGTCTTTATTTTACAATGGATCATTTTTTTAACTTGTAAAAAAACATATAGAGGAAATAAGCTCGATGAAAATCCATATATAATACTTTTTTGGCATGGACGCTTGGCTTTAATGCCCTTTGCTTTTAGGTATTTTAGGCAAAAAAATAAAAAAGCTTATGTAATGATTTCTCATCACAAAGATGGAGAACAAATCGCTAGAATTATTAAATTATTTGGATTAAATTCAGTCAGAGGAAGTACATCAAAAGGTGCTAGTGGTGCATTAAGATCAGCTTTTAAAGTTTTGGATAAAAATGACGATATAGTTATCACTCCAGACGGACCACGCGGACCTTATCATAGTATTTCAGATGGAGCAGTATTGCTTGCACAGAAAAAAAATGTTAAAATAAGGCTCTTAAATTATGAAGCGGAATGTTTTTGGGAATTTAAAAGTTGGGATAAAATGATCTTGCCTAAACCTTTCACAAATTTGATTTATAGGCTTAGTGATCCCTTGGATATTTCAAATTTTGATAAAAATCAAGCTAAAGAATTTTTATTAAATCAGCTTGAAAATATTGAAAAAATGGATAGTTTTAAGGAATAAAATGTTATTTTTACTTAAAAAAATATTACCTCGACTCTTTATCAGTGTTATTTTAGGGGATAAAAAAAGCGTCCTTAAAACTTCTGTATATAGAAACCAAAAACTACTAAGTAGTAGTGAAAAAACTTTCAATAAAAGCGAAAAAGCATTAGAACATGTTAAAAATATCAGTAAAAAATTTTTATTCTTCAATACAGCTCTTTTTTTAGATGCTAAAGAGCAAGGGCTTATTCCGAGTACCGATGAAAAAGATTTTGAACGATTTGATATTGGCAAAATGAGCTTAAAATCCATCACTTTAAACAATGCTTTAGTCTTTGCAGCAACAGAGCATGTAGAATATTTTAACGAGCTTTTTGAAGATTATAATGGATTAGATTTTCTATACTCTCCTTTTGCTCTACTTTATTACAAAATCTCAAAAAAAAATATAAACGATAATAAAATAACACTCTATGCTTACTACTATAATGAAATATTGGCAATTATGATCTGTAAAAATAAGACAATTTTATATGGAGATTTAATTTTTTTCGAACAAGAATCAGAAAATACAGAAGAATTTTTAAATGAATCAAGCGAAAATATACCCAATAAGGAACTTGAGCTTGATAATTTTAATGAAAATTTAGAAGAACCTTTAAATCAAGAAAATAACCTAGAAAATTCAGATGACAATAGTGAATTCAATCTTGAAGATTTTAATCAATTTAGTAGCAATATGGAACTTTGCCGCTACATTATCTCAAGTATTGAAAAATTCTATAAAGATGAAAAATATTCTGGAACTTTTATTGAGCATATGTATATATATAGCGAAAAAGAACTAGGTATTAGTGCTATTGAATTTTTAGAAGATGAAACATTTTTAGAAATTACTGCTAAACAAGTCAATACTCTTGAACTTATGATAGAGCTTATGCAGAAGGAAATTCAATGACTTATAGTTTTATCGAGCCTAGAAAAAAACCTGTTTTTACACTATTTAGCAAAATTTGGTTTGGACTTTTTGGATTTGGAATTATCTTTATATTTGCCATATATTTTTTATATATTACAAAAATCGCATTGGTTAATCACTCCATAGAAAATCAAAAACAAGAAGTTATAAAAATGCAAAAACAAACCAAGCAAAATGAAATATCTTATAAGATACTTTCTGGAAAAAGTCAGATAGCTTACAATATAAATGATGAAAATCAAATCATAAAAAATAGCCTAAAAAATCTTTTCGACATAATCATTAAAACTGACAACATCACGCTTGAAAGTATGAAACAAGAAAAAAATTCTTTAGAACTTATTGGAGTTACTCCTACAAAAGAAATGTTTGCTTTATTATTAGAGACACCTTTAAAAAGCATTTTTGATCAAAGTAATACAACATATTATCGTTTAAATAATGGTTGGTATCGCTTTGTAAGTATTAGTAAGAAAAATTCAGGAGTTTTACAATGAAAGATAAAAGTCTTGAAGAATTAGATATTTTAAAAACTATTATTTTTGCCTTAAGTTTTATTACTGTATGCACGGCTTTAATTTTATTTTTATTACTACCTATATTGAAAGATTATAAAAATAACAATCTAAAAGAAAATTCCGAAATCGCTATCTTTAATTCAGTTAAAACCGATTTAGAAATAAGTGAAAATAAAATTTCTAAATTAAAAGCGCAGAATAATAAAATTCTCAAACAATTTGATCAAGGCTTAAATATAAAACAATTAGAAGTTTTTTTGCAAAAATATTTTCAAAATATTCAAATTAAAGAAATTAATATCGATAAAAAAGAAAAATACTTAACCCACAAATTAAATATTCAAGGACTTATGAATAACCCTAGACGCTTTTATGATTTTATAGACGCTTTACAAAATTATGATAGTTTAATTAAAATTGGTTATCCTTTTATATTAAAAGCAACACAAAAAGGTATTGCTATCAATTTTTCTGTGGAAATTTACTCAGATTAAGCTTACATCTTCGCCTTTTAGAGCTTGATTCATTGTATTCATCGCGCACATTTTTCCACACATAGAACAAGAATTTAAATCATCTGGGCGACGTTCATTAAACATTTTTTAGCCTTCTCTCCATCAATAGCAGACTTAAATATTTTTTCCCAGTCAATATCTTGCCTTGCCTTGCTCATATTATCATCTCTAGTTCTTTCTTTTGGTAATTTAGCAATATCACCTGCATGAGCTGCAATTTTAGTCGCCACTATGCCATCTCTAACATCATCTAAATTTGGAAGTCTTAAGTGTTCAGCTGGTGTTACATAACAAAGTACATCAGCACCGCTAGCAGCCGCTACAGCTCTCCTCCGATCGCTCCACTTATATGATCATATCCTGCACCAATATCGGTAACCAAAGGTCCTAAAACATAAAAAGACACTCCTTTGCAAAGACGTTTTTCAAGTTGCATATTGGCTTCAATCTCGTTTATTACCATGTGCCTAGGACCTTATATCATTACTTGCACTCCAGCCTCCCACACTCTTTGTGTGAGCAAAGATAATTCTATAAGCTCCGTAATTTGTGACACATCGGTTGAATCGTGTGTAGAACCGGGACGCAAAGCATCACCTAGAGATAAAGTTACATCATATTTTAAGCAAATTTCTAATAGATCATCATAATATTCAAAAAAAGGATTTTCAGCTTCTTTCATCGTCATCCAAGCATAAAGCACAGATCCTCCTCTTGAAACTATATTTGTAAGTCTTTTTCCTTCTTTAAAAACCCTAACAGCACGTGAATTTATTCTAGCGTGTATTGTCATAAAATCCACACCACTTTTTGCGTGATGATAGACTACATCTAAAAAATCTTTAGCTTTAATTTGTTTTAGATCTTTTTCTAAAAATCCTACTACATCATACACAGGAACTGTACCTATCATTGCTTTTGAAAAAGCAATGAGTTCATCTCTAAAACGACTTGTTTTTCCATAATTACTTAAATCCTTAATAGTCTCAATTCCAAATTTATGAGGAAGTTCTACTTTTTTCATCTCTTCGCTATAATCGATACAATCATTTGAAACGCCTAAATTAACATTTACTTTGGTGTGAAGTCCAGATCCTATACCGTTTGGATCAAGACTTTTATGATTAATATTAGCAGGGATAATGATCTTGTGCCACAAGCAATATTTTCAAGTAAAAAATCTTGACTTACTTGCTCTTTTTGGGCGACGATTTTCATTTCTTTGGTAAAAATACCTTCTTTAGCATAAAGCATTTGAGTTTTCATAATTTATCCTTTTAAAAATTGGATAAATGAGGGTGCGAATAAATTTTGAAAAGTGTAAAAAAGTATAAATCTTCTCGACGCTGGCATTATCCAGATCCGGTTCGGTCTAAGCTTTTAGCTTATTCTCAGCCTGTTCCACAAACTCCCGTCATTTATATTCTAAATTATACTCTTTAAATTTTTATTTTTGTCTTATGCGAGATGTTTTTATATAATTAATAAGTTCTTCTGTAGTTTTAATATGATAAGGAAGCTTTCTAAGACAATATTTAAAAATTTCAGCAGCTGCTAAAGCATCATTTAAAGCCCTATGATGGATATTTTCTATTCCAAGCAATTCTTTTAAAACATCAAGCTTATATTTGGGACTTTGTATACAACATTGTGCAAATTCTATAGTACAAATATAACGATTAAGTAAAATACCAAAACCGCATTCATTTAAAGCTTTGGAAATAAAACCATAGTCAAAGCGAACATTATGAGCTACAAAAATACTATCTTTTAAAAAAAGTTTAAAATCTTTTAAAACTTGTGTTAAATTCGGAGCATTTGCAACCATATCCGAACTAATTCCTGTAAGCTCCGTAATATTTTCCGGTATTTGATCCACCTTTATTAAGCTACTAAAACGATCTATTTCCTTAGAATTTCGAATTTTAACAGCACCAATTTCTAAAATCTGACCTTTTTTAATACCGCCCGTGCTTTCAATATCTACTATACAAAAATTTTCTTCTTTAATTTTAGTAGTACGTGTTTTTAAACTTAAAATATTATCTTGATTTAAGCAAAAACCCAAACCTAAAAGCTCAAAAGTTTCTAAATCAAACTCATAATCCTTAAGTTCATCAACCTGTTGAAATTGTTTAACCACCCATTCATAAGGTTTACTCTGTTTACTTAAAACAGAAATAATTTTCTCAATTTGTTGAAAGCTCAAAATTCTAACTTTAACGATGAAATAGAAGTCTTATAATCACTAGAAGAAAAAATATAACTTCCAGCAACTAAAATATCCGTTCCCGCATTATCTAAGTCGCTAGCATTTAAACCATTGACTCCTCCATCAACTTCTATAAACACTTTAGCATTTTTTTGATCAATCATTTCTCTTAATTTTTTAATTTTTTCATAGGTAAAATTTAAAAAACTTTGCCCACCAAAACCAGGATTTACGCTCATTAAAAGTATCATATCCACAAATTCTATCATATATTCGATTGAACTGATTAGAGTATGAGGATTTAAAACTATAGCGGGATGAATTCCATGAGATCTTATATACTCACACATTCTTATAGGGTGTTTTTCAGCTTCCATATGAAAAGAGATAAATTTAGGCTTTAATGGAATAAACAAATCTACAAATTTCTTAACATCTTCAACCATCAAATGCACATCTAAAGGAAGATTACTGATGTTAGAAATTTTCTCTATCACACAAGGTCCAAAAGTAAAATTAGGTACAAAATAACCATCCATTACATCAATATGCAAAAGATCAGCACCCGCTTCTTCTACGGCTTTAATTTCTTTTTCTAGATTTAAAAAATTAGCCGATAATAAACTTGGAGCAACATACATATAATAAAATCCTTTGTTTTGATTAAAGCAGCATTCTATTATATTTTATCTATATTTATAATTAAAAACGGCAAAAATATGAATTTTTAAGTTTAAATTTGTTAAAATCTCAATTTTAAATTTTCACAAGGAACTAAAATGGCAAGAGTATGTCAAATTACAGGCAAGGGGCCAATGGTAGGTAATAATGTTAGCCATGCTAATAATAAAACAAAAAGACGTTTTTTACCTAATCTTAGAACAGTTCGTATCACTTTAGAAGATGGCACTACAAGAAAAATGAAAATTGCTGCTTCAACTTTGAGGACTCTCAAAAAACAAAATTCTAAATAATGTTTTTGAGGACTTATCCTCAATTAAGACTTCTACAAAATTAATTCCTATTCACTATAAATTTAGATATTTACGATAAATTTAAATATTTAAGTAAAAATATTAAGTTTTTAAGGTATAATGTTAAATAAATGAATATTTAACTTTAGAATTTAAATATTTAAAGGAGGAAGTTTTGCTACACGAATATCGCGATTTAATCTCGGAATTAAAAGGTAAAGATGCACATTTTGATAAGTTGTTTGAACGTCACAATGAACTTGATGATCAAATTAAAAATGCAGAGCAAGGGGATATTCCATCGCTTAGTGATATTGAAATTTCAAGTCTTAAAAAAGAAAAACTTTATCTTAAAGATAAAATAAAAGAATATCTAGAAAATTATAAAAAATAGGTGGAAATTATGTTTAGTAAGAAAAATAATCACATAGACTCGGGCAAACTTGAAGAAGAAAACAAAAGTCTTACAAATCAACTTCAAAACTTAAAAGCTGAAAATTTGGAATTAAAAAACAAAATTTCAGCTCTTGAACAAGAAGCTTTGGAATCAAAACTTAAAACCGAACTTTTAAATGTATTGTTAAATGGGGCTTTAAAAAATATTACTATCGTTCAAAATGATATGCTTGAAAATGTTGGTAAAGCTGAGATTATTTCTAATTATTCTAAAACTTCACTTGCAGAAATGGACGAACTTAGTCATATTGCAGATTCTATTAATTCTTCTCTTAGCAATATTACTGAATCAGCAAATAAAACACGTGATGTAGCAGGGACTCTACATCGTAGCGTTGATGAAATTACTAATGTAATCAATTTAATTAAAGATGTATCCGATCAAACCAATCTTTTAGCATTAAATGCTGCTATTGAAGCTGCACGCGCAGGAGAACATGGACGAGGATTTGCTGTTGTAGCTGATGAAGTTAGAAAATTAGCTGAGAAAACACAAAAAGCGACTACAGAAGTAGAGATGAATATTAATCTTTTAAAACAAAATGCAAACGAAATGTATACTCAAAGTGAGCAAGTGGAAAAAATTTCTATAGATTCTAGTGCTTATATTGTAAACTTTTCAGAGAAATTTTTCCGTTTGGTAAATGAAGCACATTCTACCAATTCAAATGCTGTAAATATAGCCTCAGAAGCATTCATTTCTTTAGCTAAGCTCGATCATATTGCTTTTAAACTTAACGGATATAGAGAAATCTTTACAAAAACAGGAAAAAGACTTGCAGACCATACAAGTTGTCGCCTTGGAAAATGGTTTGCAGGTGCAGGGAAAGATAGATTTGGAACTAGTAAAAGCTTCTTGAAAATTGGAGAACCTCACGAAAGAGTACATGAAAATATGAATGCTGCTATTGATATAGCGGGAGCAGAAGATGTAAGTTTAAATGCTGTCCAACATAGAATTATTGAAAAATGCCAAACTGCTGAACATGCCTCTTTAAATCTATTTGATATATTTAAAGAAATCCTTCATGAAACGCAATCGAGTGAAACGAAAGACGCTTGATATAATGAAACTCTGCTTTTAATTTAAAAGTAGGGTTTCATTTTTTCTTTTAAAAACCATAAATAAGCAAAATCAAGTAAAGAATTGTGGATAATATTTCTAGAAAATTTTTCATATTCGCTAATTTTTACATAAATAGTTTCTATTTGCTCATCTTCTATTCCACCGCCATTAGAAACTTTATCACTTTTATCAATCTCTGCAAAATAAAGGCTTTGTTTGCTAACTCCTGATCCAAAACCTGTGTAAAAATCTTTTATTTTTTCAAGATGCTTAGGTGCATAACCTAATTCTTCAATACATTCTTCTTTCGCAATTTGTTCTATGGATAAATTTTTATCTACAAGACCAGAACAAAGTTCTATAGTATAACCTAAGTTTTTATCTTTATAATTATTGATTTTTTGATGATACCAAAGCGGTATACGAAATTGTCGAACTAGAACAAGACTTTTAAAATCTTTATGATATACAAGAATAGACACACTGTCTTTTACTTCTATAAAATCCCAAGTGCAATTTTTTCCATTACTTTGATAAGAAAAACGTTTAGGTTTAATATAATCAGAACTATCAAATGCTATTTCTTTTAAATTTTCAAATGCCATATTAAACCTTAAAAATAATTTTCTAAATATTAAAAATTATAAAACTATCAGAAATTATTGATTTTAACCAATATCTTATACTAACTTTCTGCAAAAGCTCCAAGCTTAAGAATCTTTTGCATACGATTAGCGACAAGTTCATTTGGGTTTATTTTGTCTAATTCGTCCAAAGATTTCTTTACATATTCAGCAATAGCAACAGCTGCACCTTCTTTATCCCTATGTGCACCATTGATAGGCTCTTCAATGACATCATCAATTAAACCCTGCTGTTTTAAATCATCAGCTGTCACTTTCATAGCTTTAGTTGCCACTTCAATCTTACTCGGATCATTCCAAAGTATTGCCGCACAACCTTCAGGAGAAATGACTGAAAAAACAGAATTTTTCATCATAGCAAGTTTATCAGCAACTCCTATAGCCAAAGCTCCTCCGCTTCCACCTTCTCCAATTACCACTGCGACAGTAGGAGTTTTTAAATCGCTAAATTCGTAAAGATTTTTAGCAATAGCTTCGCTTTGACCTCTTTCTTCGGCTCCTATACCAGGATAAGCACCAGGAGTATCAATTAAAAATAAAATTGGAATTTGAAATTTCTCTGCAAGTCTTGCCACTCTTAAGGCTTTACGATAACCTTCAGGATGTGGCATTCCAAAATTTCTTGCTATTTTATCTTTAGTTCCTCTACCTTTTTGTTCGCCAATAACAATAAGTTTTTTATCCCCCAAATACCCCATAAAACAAACGATAGCAGGATCATCTCTAAAAGCACGATCTCCATGAATTTCATATGCATCTTGCAATATAAGCTCTATATAATCAAGAGCGTAAGGTCGATCTGGATGACGAGCAAGCTGCAAACGGCCATAATCATTTAAATTTTTATAAGTTTTTATAATTTCTTTTTCAAGATTTTTTCTTAAAATATTAATGGCATCAATATCTGCTTTGATTTGAGCATTAGCAATATCTTCATCAAGCTGTTGAATATTTTTTTCAAAATCTAAATATGAAGCCATATTAATCTACTTTTTTAAATACAACACAACCATTTGTGCCACCAAATCCAAAAGAATTGCTCATTACAACTTTCAAATCCACTTTTTTAGCAGAATTTGGAACATAATTTAAATCACATTCTTCATCTTTTACAAATTGATTTATAGTTGGCGGTACAACTCCATCCCTTAAAGCCATTATACTTATAACTGCTTCAATAGCTCCTGCAGCTCCTAAACAATGCCCTGTTTGTCCTTTTGTAGAACTAACCAACGGAACATTGACACCAAAGAGTTCTTTGATAGCGGCAGTTTCATTTCTATCATTAACCGGAGTTGAAGTTCCATGTGCATTTATGTAATCAACCTTAGGATTTCCGGCCATATTTAAAGCTTTTTTCATTGCTCTTAAAGGACCGTCTAAAGTTGGAGAAGTAATATGATGTGCATCAGCACTTTCCCCAAAACCTACTAATTCCGCATAAATAGTAGCACCTCTTTTCTTAGCTTCTTCGTAATCCTCAAAAACCAAAGCGCCTGCACCTTCTCCCATAACAAAACCATCTCTTTCTTTGTCAAAAGGTCTTGAAGCACGTTCTGGTTCATCATTTCTAGTTGATAATGCTTTCATGGATGCAAAACCACCTATACCTACAGGACAAATAGCTGCTTCAGCGCCTATGACAAGCATTTTACTTGCAGTACCTAAAGCTATACTTTTATAAGCTTCTGCAATTGCATGAGTTCCTGCAGCACAAGCAGTCACACAAGAAATATTTGGACCTTTGAGCTTATGCTCAATTGAAATTAAACCGCCTAACATATTAACTAAAGCTGAAGGAATAAAAAACGGAGAAATCTTTCGTGGTCCGCGTTCAGAACAGATGATCGAATTTTTTTCTATATTAGGTAAGCCTCCTATTCCAGCAGCAGATACGACGCCAAATTCTTCTTGATTAAAATTATCTTTAAAATTAGCATCTTGCATCGCCTCTCTAGCAGCTTTTATACCCAACTGAATAAAACGATCTATTTTTTTTGCTTCTTTAGGATCTACAATCTCTAAAGGATCAAAATCCGTAATCTCTGCAGCTATTTGGACTGGAAAATCTGTAGTATCAAAAAGAGTAATCTTTTTTACTCCACTCTTACCCTCACAAATAGCTTTAAAAGAACTTTCTTTATCTAAACCAAGAGCATTAATCATTCCAATGCCCGTAACCACGACTCTTTTCAAGAATAAACTCCTTGTAAAGTTAATTAAAAAAATTATTTTTTAAGATTATCAATATAATTTACAACATCTTCAATTTTAATAAGTTTTTCAGCATCACTATCTGGAATTTCAACTTCGAATTTTTCCTCTAAAGCCATAATTAATTCAACTACGTCTAAAGAATCTGCGCCCAAATCTTCAATAATTTTTGATTCCATTTTAACTGTATCTGCATCAATACTTAATTGCTCAACTACTACTGCTTTTACATCATCAAATGTTGCCATTTGTATCTCCTTAAAAATAAAATATATAAAAATAGAGCGTATTTTACTATAAAAAAACTTAAAATATTTATAGTTTTTAGCTACACTTTAAAAAGTATATTAAAAATGTAGGAGTAAAAAAATATGCTTTTTCAAAGACTTGTTAAAGAAAACTCAAAAATTTGGAAGGAATATATACAGCATAATTTTATAAAACAACTTGAAAATGAAACTTTAAGTAAAGATCAGTTTCTTTTTTATTTAAAACAAGATTATATATATCTTATTAATTACTCGAATGCTATGCAAGACTTGCCTTGAATGCAAATTCAATTGAAGAATTACATTTTGCTATTAAATTTCAAAATTACACTCTAGAGGGTGAATTGGAACTTCATAAAAGCATCTTAGATCTAGGTATCAACACAAATAATTTTAATGAAAAAGATGAAAGTCTTGTTAATATTGCTTATTCACGATACATATTAGGCGTTGGAAAAAACGGAGATTTTTTAGATATGTTAATCGCTCTTAGTGCTTGTGCGATAGGTTATGGATATATAGGAAATGAAATTTATAAAAATATATCAAAAGAAAAATTACAAAATCATATCTATAAAGAATGGATTTTAACCTATTCGAGTCAAGAATTTCAAGCAACAGTAAAAGAATTTGAAGATTTTGTAAATTCTTATACTAAACAAATATCAGAAGAAAAATTTAACAAACTGAGTAAAATCTTTCACAATGTCGTTCGCTTAGAAGTTGCCTTTTGGGAACACGCCTTAAAAATGGAAGTAAATATTTAAAGCAAGATTTTCTTGCTTTAAGCCTTAAAAAGTTTAAACTCTCCATTATTAAATTGCATTCTAGCACTCAAATTATCAAGATAAAATACTTCAAATTTTGAATTCTCTGGAGTATCGTATAAATTTTTTAAATAAGGATATTTTTCAAACATTTTTCTCTTAACTTCTAAATTAGGTTCAAAAATCGCATTAGCTCTAAGTCTTAGAAAAGTCCCTTCTTTGGAGCAAGAACAAAATTCAATCCCATTGTAATTTTGTATATGCTTAAAGAGTCCTTTTGTATTTGAAGTACAAAAATAAATTCTATCTCCAACTAAAAGTGGACTTTGTATAGGACGAACTCTAGGATTACCGCAAGTTCCCAAAGTTGCTAAAAAGGCAGGTGCATTATCGTCTAAAAATTGTGCTATTTCTTTTAAATCCATACAATCATCCTTACATATATAAGCCACCATTGATTCTAAGCACATCTCCAGTAATATAAGAAGAATAATCGCTCAATAAAAACGCAACACAATTAGCTACTTCTTCGGGCTCTGCAAAGCGTTTCAAAGGAATACTATCTTGATACATTTGTTTGATCTCTTCGCTTAAAACTTCAGTCATATCGCTTTTGATAAAACCTGGAGTTACGCAATTAAAACGTAGATTTCTACTAGCTCCTTCTTTGGCAAAAGATTTCGTCATAGCTATCATTCCACCTTTACTTGCTGAGTAATTAACTTGTCCTGTATTACCCATTTCTCCAACGATAGAAGCTATATTTACCACAGCACCAAAACGCTTTTTACTCATAGTTTTTAAAGCCTCTCTGCAGCCTAAAAATGCTGAAGTTAAATTTGTATCTACAACAGAACTAAAATCTTCTATTTTCATTCTTAAAGCTAATTTATCATTGGTTATACCTGCATTATTTACAAGATAACTAAGCTCACCATCGCTTTCCAATATAGTCTTGATAGCATTCTCAAATTCATCTTCTTTACTTGCATCGAATTTAATCACTGCAGCATTGCCACCTTTTGAAATAATCTCATCTTTTAAAGCATCTGCGAGTTCTGGTTTCGAACGATAATTAATCCATACTTTAAGTCCAAATCCCGCTAAAATTTTTGCAATAGAAGCACCTATACCCTTGCTTGCGCCTGTTACTAAAACATTTTTTCCACTGAATTTCATACTTTAATCCTTATCAAAAATTAATCTTTAAAAAAAATGTTTAGAATTTTAACAAATTTAAAAAGGAAAAAGCAAATAAACTAAAACAAAGCTTCATTCATTTCTTTTGGAATTTCTAAACCTAAAATTTTTAAAACACTTGCAGCTATATTGCTAAGTCCCATATTTTCTTTAATTTTTTTCACCCCTTTTGCCTCTACAAATACAAAAACATCAAAAGTGGTATGATTGGTCAACAAATTTCCTTTTTCATCCTGCATAGCCTCACAATTTCCATGATCACTTGTAATAATAAAAGCGTAATCATTTTTTCTAGCGTATTCGATCACTTCACCCAAACAAGTATCCACCACCTCTACAGCTTTAGTGGCTGCATTAAAATTGCCTGTATGCCCTACCATATCCCCATTTGCAAAATTAACAACGATAAAATCTTCACCCTTATCTATTCCTTTTTTCACAATATCACATACTTTAAAAGCACTCATTTTTGGTACTTCATCATAAGTTTTTACTTTGGGGCTTGGTATTAATATTCTTGTTTCATTTTCTAGCAATTCCTCTTTACCGCCATTAAAGAAAAAGGTAACATGGGCATATTTTTCTGTTTCAGCTGTATGAAGTTGAGTTAATCCTGCTTTAGAAATTATTTCTGGCAAAGTATTTTGAATTTTTTCTTTTTGAAAAATTACAGGGATATCAAAACGATCATCATAAACACTCATAGTTAATAAATTTTGAAAAATTTTATCTCGTTTAAATTCTTTAAAATCTTGAAAATTTAGCGCCTCAACAAGTTGTTTCATTCTATCGTTTCTAAAATTAATGAAAATCAACCCATCATTCTCATCCATCCCTTTATAATCCTTATGTTTTATCGCTTTTATAAATTCATCTGTTATTTGATCTTTATATGATTGCTCTATATATTCAGCAAAATCAGCAACACTCTTACCTTGCCCCATTAAACATTTATAATATTCTTCTATTCTATCCCAACGCTTATCTCTATCCATTGCATAAAAGCGGCCGCATAGTGTAGCAAAACAAGCTCCAAGTTTTTTACAATACACTTGTAAATTTTTTATAAAACCCAAAGCACTTTTTGGATCTACATCGCGTCCATCAGTAATTGCATGCACAAAAACTTCATTGCCATTTTTAGTACAAATTTCAAGCAAGGTATTAAAATGCGTATCCATAGAATGCACTCCACCATTGCTATAAAGGCCTATAATATGAATTCTTTTACATTTTGCTAACAGTTTTTTCAAATTAAAATTGTTTTTAAGTTCTCCACTTTCAGCCGCTTGATTGATTCGCACCAAATTCTGATAAATAATTTGTCCGCTGCCTATACACATATGCCCCACTTCGCTATTTCCCATTTGACCTTCAGGCAATCCCACTGCCAAACCACTGGTTTTTAATAGAGAATAAGGCACTTCTTTAAAAAGCTTTTCATAAGTAGGTTTTTTTGCTGCTTCAAAAGCATTAAATTTTTTATCTTGATTAAAACCTATTCCATCTGTAATGACTAAAATACATTTTTGTTTCATTTTTTTAATCTTTTATAAGAATTTTTTTGGCTACATTTTAATAAAATTAAACTTTTAAAAACCAAAAAGAAGGTTCAATTTGTATTATCTTTCTGATTTAAGCAATTATGCTTTTTTTACTTATATTAGTGTGCGTGCTGGCTTTGCGTTTTTTATCGCTTTATGTTTATCTTTATTTTTAATGCCTAAATTTATAGCTTGGGCAAAAGCTAAAAACGCTAATCAACCTATTTATGAATATGCCCCTGAAAACCACAAGGTAAAATCACACACTCCGACTATGGGTGGTCTTGTATTTATATTTTGCGCTCTTTTAGCAAGTTTATTATGTATAAGATATGAAAATATTTTTGCTATAAGTGCTTTACTTTGTCTTACTCTTTTTTGTCTTATTGGCCTTGTTGATGATCTTGGCAAAGTTTTAAAAAAAGATAATCACTCAGGACTTAGTCCAAAAATGAAACTTATAGCCCAAATTGGTGCTAGTTTTGTTTGCATTTTACCTTTATATTTTAGTTCTCAATTTAATACTGAATTTTATATTCCGTTTTATAAATATCCTCTTTTTAATATGGAAATTTTTGCACTTTTCTTTTGGATTTTGGTATTAATATCGAGTTCTAATGCTGTAAATTTAACTGATGGGCTTGATGGATTAGCTACAGTACCTAGCATTTTTTCTTTATCAACTTTAGGGATATTTTTATATCTTAGTGGAAATTTCAATTATAGCGAATACTTGCTTTTACCAAAAATTCAAGGCCTAGGAGAGGTAACGATTATCTGTGCCGCACTAATTGGATCTTTAATGGGATTTTTATGGTATAACTGCTATCCTGCTCAAGTTTTTATGGGAGATAGCGGAAGTTTAGCTATTGGAGGATTTATAGGCTTTTTAGCTATTATTAGCAAAAATGAAGTTCTACTCTTACTTATAGGTTTTGTTTTTGTCCTTGAAACCATTTCAGTTATTCTGCAAGTAGGAAGTTTTAAAATTTTCAATAAAAGAGTTTTTAAAATGGCACCCATTCATCACCACTTTGAAAAAGTAGGATGGGTAGAAAATAAAATCATAGTGCGTTTTTGGATGATAGCCTTTCTTTCAAATTTACTCGCACTCGCATCTATAAAGTTACGCTAATGAAAATTTCTCTTTTTGGATATGGAAAAACAACACGTGCTATAGCAAAAAATCTTAGCGATAAATTTGGTATTTTTCATATTTATGATGATCAATTTCAAAGCACAACTCAAGATGAATTTGGAAATTATCTTTTAAATCCTAAAGAATTTGATGAAAAATTAAGCGATCTTGAAATTCCAAGCCCAGGTTTTCCACCTAATCATACATTAATCAAAAAGGCAAAAAATCTACAAAGTGAATATGATTTTTTTTATGATGCTATGCCAAGATCTGTTTGGATTAGTGGCACCAATGGAAAAACAACAACTACACAAATGATAACACATTTATTATCACGCATAGGAGCTATTATGGGAGGAAATGTTGGTATTCCTTTGGCTGAACTTGATGCTCATTCTAAGCTTTGGGTGCTTGAAACTTCATCTTTTACTCTTCATTATACCCACACTGCAAAACCTGAAATTTACGCTCTTTTGCCAATCAGTGCAGATCATCTTTCATGGCATGGCAATTTTGAAAATTATGTTAAAGATAAACTTAGTGTTTTAGAAAGAATGAATGAATGTGATGTAGTGATTTTGCCAAAAATTTATGAAAAAACCCCTACTAAAGCTTATATCATTGCTTATGAAGATGAAAAAGATCTAGCAAGCAAATTCGGTATCGATATAAATAAAATTTCTTTTAAAAGTCCTTTTTTGCTTGATGCTGTTATGGCCTTAACTATAGAAAAAATTTTACTAGATACTTTAAGTTATGATCTTTTAAATCAATTTGTTCTTGAAAAAAATAAATTAGAAGAATTGTTTGATACTCAGGGAAGACTTTGGGTAAATGATACGAAAGCAACCAATGAAAGTGCTGTTATGGCAGCATTAAATCGTTATAAAGATAAGAAAATTCACTTAATCATCGGCGGAGATGATAAAGGGGTTGATTTAAGTACTTTATTTGAATTTATGAAAAAATTTGACATTACGCTTTATGCTATAGGCATAAGCACGCAAAAAATGCTTGATTATGCTAAAAATGCTGATATAAAAATAATTAAATGTGAAATATTAAGCAAAGCTGTAGAAGAAATTTCAAAAGTTCTTCAAAAAAATGAAGTCGCTCTTTTAAGCCCAGCTTGTGCTAGTTTAGATCAATTTAGTTCTTATATAGAACGCGGAAAAACCTTTAAAGAATGTATTAGTAAAATTTAATTTTTATATTTTATTGATATTAATAAAAATTTGTATTTTGTCGATATTAAATGCTAAATAATAATTATGACAATCAAGAAAATGGCAAATAAATATAAAAGCACTCTTGGCGGTTGGTATCCTAGGAGGTAAAAATGAATACTATTGGTTCAAAATTAAACATTTTTGGAATAAGTATAGTTAGTAATAATAGGGAATTGAACGATAAAAATATCGCTCAATCTAAAAATAATGTTGCAAATTTAAATCAGCTTCTTAAAAGTTACGAAGATTATTATGATGAACTTGCAAAAGGAATTCCTATTCTTAAAGGCTCTATACAAGATCAGATTTTAAAGGGTAAATTCAGTCAAGAAGATTTCAAAGAAATTGAAGATTTTAAAGATAAAAATAGAGCTTCAGAGTATTGGTTGGATGAAGACTTACAAAAAGAATATGTAAAAATTTATCACACAAGTATGAGTGTAGAAGAATTTAAACAGAAATGGTTAGATCTTCAAGCCAAACACGAAGCTAGATCTGGTGAAATTGCCGAGCAAAGCAGAAAAGATATTCAGCAAGAAATGCAAGCTATACAAAAACAATATAATCAACAAAAAGATCAAGAAGTAATAAATTTCAAACCCATCCAAGCAGAAAGTAAAAACAAAGAAACTTATAAAGATGATAATATAAGAAATGAACTCATAAAAAAACTTCTTGAAAATAAATTTGAT
>NZ_NXLZ01000009.1 GCF_005406205.1 Campylobacter estrildidarum | reverse complement strand
AAAACAGTCGGCGTAGTCATACCAATATATAATGTACAAGATTATTTAAAAGAATGTTTAGACAGCGTTATTAATCAAACTTATAAAAATTTACAAATTGTTTTAGTCAATGATGGAAGCACAGATGAAAATTCATTAAATATTGCTAAAGAATATACCTTAAAAGATGAAAGATTTATTTTATTTGATAAAAAAAATGGAGGACTTTCTTCGGCAAGGAATGTTGGCATAGAATATTTTAGCAAAGAATATAAACTTAAAAATATTACTAATGACATTAAAGAAAATTCTTTAATAGAATTTGATTTAGATGGAAACAATCCTTATGAAATATATAAAGTCTATAAAAGTTCTAAATTCTTTAAAAACAAAGATGAACTTTTAAATTTTAAAACACCTGATATAGATTATATTATCTTCTTAGATAGTGATGATTATTGGGAATTAAACTGTATAGAAGAATGTGTCCCTAGAATGGATGGGGTTGAAGTGGTTTGGTTTAACTATAGACCATTTTTTCAAAAAGTCAAAAAAAAGAATTATAAAACTCAAATGGATTATTTTGATTTCAAAGATGAAAAGATTATTACTTCTAAAGAATGGTTACATAGGGTTAAAAAAAATAATATTTTTTATTTTTGGTTTGCGTGGCAAGGTATGATTGATTTTAATTTTTTACGAAAAATTGATTTAAAATTTATCGATGGAATTTTTGCTGAAGATTGTCATTTCGGGGTTCTTTTATTTGCTTTGAATTCAAAAATTTATATTTATCCGGAAAAAAAATATATTTATCGTTTAAGATCTGGAAGTTTAATGAATTTTACAAATAAAAAAAATAAAATCCATTTTAGCTCTTATTTAAAAAAATTTGATGTTTTTAATGATGAAGAAAAAGCTAAAGAGTATCATAAAGCTTTAAGTTGGTTTAAAATAGCTTTAGAATTTTTAAACTATGCAAAAAATCATAATAACCCATTTTCTAAAGAAATTGAAGAGTTGTTTTTACCAGTAGTTTGTAATAAAGCTTTACATCTAAAAAATTTTAAAGAATATTTAGTAGATAAAAGTTCTATTTTGGAGTTAGAAAAATATATACAAAATCAACCACTAGGTGCGGTAAGTAGAGCAAAAGAATATCTTTCGTATAAAATAGCTAAAAAAATATCTACTAGTAAAGGTATAAAAAAATTTTTGTTGCCTTTTAGTGCTATTTACGTAGTTTTGAAGCATCAAAAAGAAATTATAAAACGTAAAAAATCACACAAAAAATTACCATTAGAATTTTATAAAGATTATCAAAAGGCTATAAGATTAAGAAAAATTTTGTTTAAAAATTTTTAATTTTTTTTATGGTTTAAAATAATTTGATATAATTTATATTAATAATTCATAAATTAATAAGGTTGTTCAGTGTATGATTATTTAGTGGTTGGAACAGGATTATTTGGTAGTATTTTTGCTTATGAGGCAAGTAAAAAAGGTTTAAAATGCTTGGTGTTAGAAAGAAGATCTCATATAGGAGGCAACTGCTATACTGAAAGTGTAGAAAATATCAATGTTCATAAATACGGAGCACATATTTTTAGAACATCTGATGAAAATATTTGGAAATATATGCAACAATTTTGCAAATTTAACCATTTTGTGAATTCTCCAATAGCTAATTTCAAAGGAGAAATTTATAATTTGCCTTTTAATATGAATACTTTTAGTAAATTATGGAATATCTTTAGCCCAAAAGAAGCTAGAGAGATTATATTACAACAGGGCAAGGAAATACAAGGTGAGCCTAAAAATCTTGAAGAGCATACCATAAAGCTTGTTGGAAGAGATGTATATGAAAAATTTATTAAGGGCTATACTGAGAAACAATGGGGCAGGGATTGTAAAGATTTACCCGCATCTATTATAAGAAGAATTCCTGTGCGATATATATATGATAATAATTATTTTAATGATCCATATCAAGGTATACCTATAGGAGGCTATACAGCTATTTTTGAGAAAATGTTAGAAAAATGTGAAGTTTTATTAGAAGTGGATTTTTTGGAACAAAGACAAGAGTTTCAAAATAAGGCTAAAAAAATCATTTTTACAGGAACTATTGATTCTTATTTTAATTATAAATACGGCGCTTTAGAGTACAGAAGTCTAAGATTTGAACATAAAATTTTGGATACAAATAACTATCAAGGAGTGGCTGTTGTAAATTATACAGATAGAGAAACTCCATATACAAGAACGATCGAACATAAACATTTCGAATTTGGAACACAGGAAAAAACAGTTATAAGCGAGGAGTATCCACTAGAATGGAATAAAAACATAGAGCCATATTACCCTATTAACGATGATAAAAATCAGGAATTATATGAAAAATATTTAGAACTAGCCAAAAAAGAAAATAATGTTTTTTTTGGTGGAAGATTAGGCGAATATAGGTACTATGATATGCAAGATAGTGTTAAATCGGCACTAGAATTTTCAAAAAAAGAGTTAGGGATATTATGATCGAAATTCCTAAGATATCCATTGTTATACCATCACTTAATTCTATAAAATATATTCATGAGTGTATTGATAGTGTATTAAATCAAACTTTACAAGATATAGAAATAATTTGCGTAGATGCGGGTTCTACTGATGGGACTCTTGAAGTTCTTAGAGAATATGAAAAAAAAGATAAAAGATTGAAAGTCATATTATCCGATAAAAAAAGTTATGGATATCAAATGAATCTTGGCATTAAAAAAACTAAGGGTGAATACTTAGGCATAGTTGAAAGCGATGATTATATAAAAAAAAATATGTATGAAGATCTTTATAATATAGCCAAGAAAACAAAATGCGACATAGTCAAAGGCGATATGTTAGATTTTTGGGACAAAGAAGAAAGAATTTATAAATATAGATTATTAAATTGGACTGAAAATTTATACGGAAAAATATTAAATTTTAATGTTGATAATAGAATTTTAACAGAATGTAACGTTATAAATCCAAGCGGAATTCATAAACTAGATTTTATAAAAAAATATAATATTTTATGCAATGAAACTCCGGGTTCTGCTTTTCAAGATGCTGGTTTTTGGTTTCAATTGCAAGTTTTAGCCAAAAGTATTTTTTTAATAAAAGAAGCATATTATTATTATAGACAAGACAATGTTAACTCTTCTTGCAATAGTCGTGCTAAAGTGTATTGTATTTGTGATGAGTATGATTTTATAAGAAATTTTGCTTTAAAATGTAATATTAAACAAGCTTTGCCAATAATTGCATACTTAAGATATGGTGGTTATAATTGGAATTTACATAGAATAGGTAATGAATACAAGCAGGAATTTTTACAAAAAATGGCAAAAGATTTTAAACAAATTCAAGATGATAAGGAATTTGATTCTTCTTTGTTTCATGCAATACAGTTAGAAATATTAAATGATATAATAAATAACCCAAATGCATATTATTATAAGATAACCAATAAACCACTAGGTGCAGTTAATAAAATTAAAAACCAGTTGTCTTATAAGCTCGGTTTGGCTATTGTAAAGAATAAAACTATTTTAGATTTTATACGATTACCTATAAGATTTATAAACATTCTATTAAGTCATTATTTTGAAAAAAAAGTAAAAAATATCATTTATAAAATACAGCCCGAATTAAAACCAAAACCAATCGAAGAATATGCCGATTATTATGAAGCATTAAAAGTAAAAAAGCATTTAAGCTATAAAATTGGCCAGGAATTAATTAATCATCCTTTTGCTTTTATTTTTAAGATTTATGCTATATATAAGGAATACAAAAAAGATGCAAGAAATAATATCTATTAGTAAAACAGTCGGCGTAGTCATACCAATATATAATGTACAAGATTATTTAAAAGAATGTTTAGACAGCGTTATTAATCAAACTTATAAAAATTTACAAATTGTTTTAGTCAATGATGGAAGCACAGATGAAAATTCATTAAATATTGCTAAAGAATATACCTTAAAAGATGAAAGATTTATTTTATTTGATAAAAAAAATGGAGGACTTTCTTCGGCAAGGAATGTTGGCATAGAATATTTTAGCAAAGAATATAAACTTAAAAATATTACTAATGACATTAAAGAAAATTCTTTAATAGAATTTGATTTAGATGGAAACAATCCTTATGAAATATATAAAGTCTATAAAAGTTCTAAATTCTTTAAAAACAAAGATGAACTTTTAAATTTTAAAACACCTGATATAGATTATATTATCTTCTTAGATAGTGATGATTATTGGGAATTAAACTGTATAGAAGAATGTGTCCCTAGAATGGATGGGGTTGAAGTGGTTTGGTTTGATGTAAAAATTCTATTAGATGGTGTCAATCATAGTAATTGGAGATCGAATATAAAATGGTTTAATTATACACAAGAATGTATACTAGAAAGAAATGATTGGTTGGAAAGATTATACAATAATAAATTGTCATGGTTTTATTTTTCTTGGCAAGGAATGATAAATTTTGTTTTTTTAAAAGGTATAAAATTAAAATTTATTAATTATATAATTCAAGAAGATGATCATTTTGGTATTGTTTTATTTTCACAATTAAAACGTGTTTATGTTTTTCCTAATGAACTTTATACTTATAGAATTCGCCCTAACTCTATAATGTCATATGATGGTAAAATTACACAAAAAAATATCCCTGTTTTTTTTAAAAGCAATCTTAAGCATTTTAATGATGATGTTACTCAAACAAAGAAGTATTTTCATGTAAGTTCTTCCGTTAAAACTTATTTAGAGCTTGTTAAATTTTTAAAATTACAACGCGATTCTTTATTAAATAAGTCACTTTGTAAATATTTATTACCAACCTATATAAAAAACGCATTTGAAATCATACATTTTAATATAGATCCTTTAAATTTATTATCCAATGCGAAAACCATTAAAAAATTAATGAAAAAATATGATATAAAGCCACATGGTATTGAATTTAGATTCAAAAACGAATTACCTTATAGATTAGGCAATACAATCTTACAAAATTGTAGATCCTTAAAAAAGGTAATTAAATTACCTGTAAAAATTTATAAAATTTTTAATCAAAATAAACTAGAACAAAAAATATTTCAAACAAGAGTTGCAAATAATTCATACTTTGAGTTGCCAAAATTACAAGAGTATGAAGATTATTATAGACTTGATTATTTAAAAAAACATTTGAGTTATAAGATAGGATTATCCTTTTTAAAGTGTCATAAATATAGATATTTAGGTGGTTATTTTGTTTTTTTGTTTCAAGCATCTATAATTTTATTCAGATTTCAAAAAAATAAAATAACCAAAGAAAGATCAGCTATTCATTCAGAAATATCAAATCTAAGAGGATATTTATATAATATTGAAATTGGTATTAATAATTTAATTTTTCAAAATAAAAATTTGAATTTTTACGATACCAATAATAATTTATTAATTTTTTTTAAAGATGAGAATTTAATGAAATATTTGTCTTACGAAAATATTGCTTTTGTTGATTTGACTGATAAATATTTGGAAGATTATAAAACATTGTCTATATTTGATAATATATATTTTTATGCTTTTGAGCCAGATAATTTTAATTTTTTATTAACTCGGAAGAAAAATGTAAAAAATATGGAAATATTTAATTTTATTTTAGGGGCTAAAACATTTACTAAAAAAAAGAAATATAAATTAAATAACGATAACACAATTAGCCAAGAGAATTTTAATTTTATCCAAGTAAAAGATATTAATTGGTTTTTAGATAATGAAGCTTTCAACGATTGTAAATTATTGATATTGTACCTAAAATTAAATAGTAATACTTTTGAATTGTTAAGGTATATTATATCAGAAAAAATCTATTTAAAGTGTTTTTATATTTTTTGCAATATTGAAGATAATTTTTCATATGATGTTTTATACGATGAAATTAAACAAGAAATGAAAAGCAATGATATTAATAATATTGTTATAAGGACAAATATATGAAACATATTATTAATCAGTGTATAAATAATTGGCAATTTGATTTAGCGGAAAATTTTTATAATTCATGGGCAAAGACTGATGAAAATGGAAAAAAAGAATATATAGATTTTCTTTACAATACAGCTCAAATTGATAAATTATTATATTTTTTAAAAGATATTGAATTGATAGAATATTGGGATAAAAATAAATTTGGAGATTTTTTATATTTCAAAGATCTTTTGTCAAGAGTAGATAATGAACAGTATGTGCAATCATTTCCACAAGAAATAATTTTATCTCATTCATTGCTCAAAAAATTAAGTAACTTATCTTTAGGTGCAAAAGAAGCATTAGATAGTTTTAAGAAAATTCGCTCTTTTGATAATTCTTTATTGAACAAATTTTTATGTGCAAAACTAATTGATTATTTTTGTGTCTTAGATTTAGATAAAAAAGTAGAGTTTTTCATTCCAACTTGGTATCACGATGAAATTTTTAGTTTTGCAACTTTTTTATATAGCAATTTAAAGACTGACAATATGAAGTCGTATTTAAAAAAATATAATAATGAAGTTAAAAATATTTTAAGACTCTATGATTGCAAAAAAGAAAAGAAAATAGCTATTTGTTTATATGGAGTATTAAGGGGAAATTGGCAAGAAAACTTGAATTATATTATAGATACTATGGCTAAGCCATTGAAAGCCGATTGTTTTTTATTTAGTTGGGATGAGTATCAGCAATGGTGTGGATTAATGGGAGGGATAGAATGGGCTTTAAGATGCTTTAAAGCAAGTATTGGAAAAGAAGTACCACCTGAAATTAATTACAATGCGGATTTTGCAAGATTATTGCCTAGAACGTATTACAAAATGCAAAATGAATATAGTTATAAAATTTCAAAGAAAGATATGTCCTTGCTAAATAAAAATTTTTTAAAGAAAATAAAACTAGAAAAACAGGAGAATGTATTTTTTGAACATCAACATTGTAAACTGTATTACGGAATGTATAAAAGCTTTAGTGTGATGCGAGAATATGAAAAAGAAAATTACTTGAAATATGATTATGTTATAGTTATTCGATCCGATGTTAATCCATGTGCGATAAATTATAATGATTTGGTTAATTTAGAGATAGATGAGATATCAGATGCGGTTGTTTGGATTGGAAGTGGAAGTGGTTGTATTGCTGGAACAAGATCAGCAGTTAAAAAGTATGTTCAAGTTTATAATGATTTAGATTCTATAAAAAGTAATAAGTTCTATACCGATTATGCTAACAACCACGAAGTTTTATATAAATATCCTTTAATTTCGGGTTTAAATATAGTAAGTCAGTTAGTGTCGCATGATATTTATTATACCAAAGCATTAGCTGGAATCAGAATTCCAAATTTTGATAAGGAATTATCAGAGGATTGTGAATTGTTAAAAGGAAAAATCAATGATGAGATTATAAATAGAATTATTGCTTTTTTTGATTTATTAAAAGAGAATTATAAATATGTTGATCAAGGTGCCAGGGTTACCAACAAACTTTTTAGAATTTCAGCTGTAGCTAGGATTAAAAATCAACTTTCATACAAACTAGGACAAGCTATGGTAGAAAATTCTACATCTTTATTTGGATATATAAAAATGCCTTTTATATTATTTTATATAAAGGCGAAACATACCAAAGAAAAAGAAATTTATAAAAAAAGATTACAAGAACATCCATCGTCGCGTTTGCCAATTTTAGAATCTTATGCAGATTATCAAGAAGCTTTAAAAGAAAAGGAAAGTTTGGAATACAGATTAGGTCAAATTTTAATGCATTCTTATAAAACTTGGTATAAAGGCGGATTGTTCAAGTTGTGGTTTGAAATTAATAAGCTAAATAAAGAATTTAAATCCAAAAAGCTTATATAAAGTATTTCTAAAATTAAAGTATATTTATTCTCTTTTATACTTATAATTTTTTAAAGATTTTCTGATTTTTCTTCATAAAGAGTTACTGTGATAATTTAAAGTTTTTTTATATTTGATTCTTGGATTACAATTGAAGAATTTTGCAAATGTACATTTTGTTTTCTTCCATCAAGGTTGAAACATTTTTTGTTATATTTTTTGAAATAATGTTGAAATATTTTTATCAAAAAAATAAATTTAATTTATTTAAGGCTTAAAATTGAATATTTTTTTAAAACAATACTTATATATTGCTTTTTAAAAAAGAAAATTTCATAAAATCTATTATGTTTTACATTGAAAAGCGTTGTCGCATTTACAATATTCCAATTTCGCTTCTGTTATTATTTACAAGTAAAATAAATTAACCTTATTATGGTATTATTTCGGTATATTAAATTAAGGGAATTAATAAATGTTAATCTTATCACATCGAGGTTTATGGCATCATCATCATGAAAAGAACACTTTTGAGGCTTTTGAAAAAAGCTTTTCTGCTGATTTTGGCATTGAGACTGATTTAAGAGATTATAAGGGAGGGATATCAGTATCGCACGATATAGCCAATGAGAATTGTTTGGCTTTGGAAAAACTGTTTTCTCTTTATGTTAAAAATCATAAAAATTTATTTTTAGCTTTAAATATTAAAGCTGACGGTCTTCAACTTATGCTTAAAAACCTTCTAAATAAATATAAAATTTCGAATTATTTTGTTTTCGATATGTCCATTCCAGATGCCTTGATTTATGTTAATTTGAATTTCAATGTTTTTACCAGGCAAAGTGAATATGAAATAAATCCGAGTTTTTATGATAAAGCATGCGGAGTTTGGATGGATGAATTTCATTCACATTGGATTGATGAAAATGTTCTAAAAAAACATCTCGATAACAAAAAGCTTGTATGCATTGTTTCTCCGGAGCTTCATAAAAGAGATTATGAAAAAGAGTGGCAAGAGTATAAAAATATGGATAAAAAATTTAGTTTTGGGGATAGAGTGATGATATGTACAGATTACCCAGAAAAAGCAAAGGAGTTTTTTAATGTCTAAGATAAAAGCGGTTATTTTCGATATGGACGGTGTTTTAATTGAAGCTAAAGATTGGCATTATGAAGCCTTAAATAAGGCTTTAGGGCTTTTCGGTATGGAAATTTCTAGATACGATCATTTAACAACTTTCGATGGTTTACCTACTAAAGATAAGCTTAAAATGCTTTCATTGGATAAAGGTTTGCCATTATCTTTGCACAGTTTCATCAATGAGCTAAAACAACAATACACTATAGAGATTGTTTACAATTCATGTAAGCCAAAATTTCATCATGAATATGCTCTTTCCAAGTTGAAAAATGAAGGTTATAAAATGGCAGTATGTTCGAATTCTATACGTAATAGCATTAAAGTAATGATGCAAAAGTCTTCTTTGGAAAGTTATTTAGAATTTTATATTTCAAATGAAGATGTTTCTAAGGGTAAGCCTGATCCTGAAATGTATAATAAAGCAATTAAAAAATTAGATTTAAGCCCTAATGAATGTATGATAGTTGAAGATAATGAAAATGGCATTGCAGCCGCTAGGGCAAGTGGGGCAAATGTGATGATTGTTAAAGAAGTGGATGAGGTAAATTATGAAAATATAAAAAAACATATTGCGATGTTTGAAAACAAGGAGCCAGGATGCTAAATATTGTTGTTCCTATAGCTGGAAAAAGTTATTTTTTTGATGATAAAAAAGATGGTTTTCCAAAGCCTTTTATGGAAATTTGTGGAAAAACCATGTTGGAGCATTTTGTAAAAAACTATGAAAATATAAAAGACAAGCGTTTTATTTTTATACTTAAAGAAGAAGATGTAAGGTATTATCATTTAGATGATGCTATTAATATTTTAACAAATAATGAAAGCAAAATTATCATTTTAAAAAATGAAACTAAAGGCATGGCATGTTCTGCTTTAATGGCAATTGATGAGATTGATAATGATGATTCGTTGCTTATTGTAAATATGGATCAGATTTTTGATTATGAACTTAATAAATTCATTGCAATATTTTCTTCATATGATGCTGGAGTTTTAAGCTTTGAAAATATACATCCAAGATGGGCTTATGTTAAAACAGATGATAAAAAATTTGTTTTAGAGGCTTCTGAAAAAAAGCCTATAAGCAAGAATGCAATTGCTGGAATTTATTATTTTAGCAAGGGAAAATATTTTATAAAAGCTGTATTTAATATGATTAAAAAAGATGTCAATTTTGAAGGAAAATATTTTATCGCTCCTGCTTTAAATGAGTTAATTTTGGAAAATAGAAAAATTTTAAATATTACAATTGATAAAAATAGATATTTTACATTTTATAGCCATGCTAAAATAGCTGAATATGAAAGAATAAAAAATGCTTAAAGAATTGACCAAACAGTATATAAAAGCTTTTAATGATAAGGATTTGGAGCAAATTTCATACTTATTCGATGAGAAATTTGTATTAGAGGATCCTGTTGTTAAAAGAATAAAAGGAAAAAATGAAAGTTTAAAAGTTATAAAGGATATTTTTTCCAGCTGCAAGGAGTTACATTTTGAGGCTAAAAATATTTACCAAGATAATAATACCACGTTTATAGAGTTTATTTTTATACTTGACGATGTAAAGCTTGAAGGTGTAGATATTATAGAATGGAAAAATGAAAAGATGCTTGAACTTAGAGCTTATTTAGATATTCCAAAGGAAATAAATGGAAATTTATGATTTAAAATCAATGGTTCGTGGATGGTTTGTGGGAAATTTTGAACCAAGTGTTCTTAAGACTAATGCTGTAGAAGTAGGAGTTAAAAAATATCAAAAAGGTGATTTTGAAGAAAAACATCATCATAAAATTGCTACTGAGATAACCGTAGTCATTAGTGGTAGTGTCAAAATGAATAATAAAATATATTCTAAAGATGATATTATAGTGATTCATCCAGGAGAATCAACAGATTTTGAAGCCTTAGAAGACAGCATCTGTGCCGTAGTAAAGCTTCCTGGAGCTAATAATGACAAATATTTAGGAGAGTGTTAATGAATATTGTTATTCCTATGGCTGGTCTTGGCAGTCGTTTTGAAAAAGCTGGATTTTCTAAACCAAAGCCTTTTATAGATGTTTTAGGCAAGCCTATGATAGTTAGGGTGCTCGAAAATCTATTTGCTAAAGATGCTAAGTATATTTTAATAGCCAGAAAAGAACATTTGCGAAAAGAAAAAGAGCTAGTTGATATGATTTCAAAAACCTTTAATGTTTTATTTATAGGTATAGATAAACTTACTGAAGGCACTGCTTGCACCGTCCTTTATGCAAGAAAGTATATTGACAATAATGAACCTTTAATAATAGCCAATTCTGATCAAATTGTTGATATAGATATTACTGATTTTGCAAATGATAGTTTTCAAAGAAAACTTGATGGATCGATTTTAACTTTTATCGATAAGGAAAAAAATCCAAAATGGTCTTTTGCACGCTTGGAAAATGATTTGGTTGTTGAAGTTAAAGAAAAGCAGGTTATAAGTGATTTTGCTACTGTAGGAATTTATTTCTTTAGCCAAGGAAAATTATTTGTTGACAGTGCTATCGATATGATTATTGAGAATGATAGAATTAATAATGAATTTTATACTTGTCCTGTTTATAATTATGCTATAAAAAATGGTGCCAAGATAGGAGTTTATAACATCAAGGATGATCAGATGCATGGTATTGGAACTCCAGAAGACTTAAAAAAGTATGTTGAGATAATGAAAATGAGCTCATTATCATAATATTAAAACTCAAAATTATAAAATAAGGATTAATAATGAATATTGATTACATTGAACGCCAAAAATGTATTATTAATGATTCTAATTTAGAATTTTTATCTCAAGATAGTTTTCCTTTGTTTTGCGGTTGTGTTAGTGATAGCAATCAAGATGATTATATTTGTGATCAAGAATGGGTGATTTCTAAAGAAGGGGTTATACAACTTCGAAATTTAATACCTTTAGATTTATTATACGCAAAGGGGCACGATGCCGGGTCTGTTGGAGATTTATGGGAGGAGCATCATAAAGAATTTGCAAATTTTGTTATAAAAACAAATCCTAAAAGTGTTTTGGAGATCGGCGGTGGACATGGGAAGCTTTCGCAAAATTGCTTGAGTATAAAAAATATAAAATGGACTATAGTTGAACCCAATATTGAAAACAAATATGAAAATGTTGATTATATAAATGGATTTTTTCATAAAGAAATTTTTAATGATCAATATTTTGATACTATTGTTCATAGTCATACTTTTGAACATATTTATAATCCCCATGAATTCTTAGAGGAAATTTCATCAGTTTTGATGGGGGGGGGTAGAATGATATTTTCTTTTCCAAATATGAAAAAATGGCTTGAAAATAAATTTACTAATTGTCTTAATTTTGAACATACCATTTTTTTAACCGAAAGCGTTTTAGAATTTTTACTTCAAAAACATCAATTTAAAATTTTCGAAAAACAATATTTCAAAGAACATAGTATTTTTTACTATGTTTGCAAAGATGAAACCATTGATTCTTTAGGGGCTATTTTAAAAAATGAATATGATGAGAATAAAAAATTATTTTTAGATATGAAAAAGTATTATCAGGAAAAAATTTTTAACTTGAATCAAATTTTAGAAAATACCAATAAGAAAATTTATCTTTTTGGCGCACACTTGTTTAGCCAATATCTAATTTACAATGGCTTAAAAATCGATAAAATCATAAATATTTTAGACAATAATCCAAATAAACAAGAAAAGAGACTTTATGGAACAAAATTTAAGGTCAAATCTCCAAAAATTTTAAAAGATCAAGACGATTCTTTGGTGATTTTAAATGCCGGTATTTATAATGATGAGATACAAAAAGATATTAAGAACAATATTAACAGAAATATAGAAATTATTAGTTTTTGAAAGGTTTTTTTATGTTAGATATTTGTATTGGTTCTAGTTCTGAATATTTAAAATATGCTTCTGTATTGATTCATAGCATAATTAAATCTACTAATATTAATAATTCATTTTTGCAATATAAAACAAATCAAAAATTTATGCAAGATTTAAATGAGGGATACTGTTTTCATATTTTCACAGAAAAAGAAAATGAAGATACTTTCAAATTGCAAAAATTAGTTAGTAAATTGTCTACTTTTTATCCGTGTAAAATTTTAATTTATCCAATGAATAACCAAGAATTTGATAATTTTTCTTATCCTTTTTGGTGTCAAAATCCAGCAATGTTTTATAAATTAAAATCCCCAGATTTACTTAAAAATTTAGATAAATGTTTATTTTTGGGCGTAGATTTAATGTGTGTATCAGATATAAGAGAATTATTCGCATACGATTTAAAAGATAATTTAATTGCAGCTGCATTAGATTGTTATAATTTTGATAATTTTATAAGGAAAGCAAAATCTAAAAATGGACTTGATGATTTAGTATTTTCAAATGCAAAATATTATATAAATAATGAAGTTATGTTAATTAATCTTGATAAGTGGAGAGAAGAAAGAATTACGGAGAAATGCCAATATTATTTAGAAAATTATCATTTAGAAGGTTTTATTGATGTATTTCCTTTGGTATGTGCTCCAAAAATACAAATAATTTCAAATAAATTTAATTTGATTTTAGGAGTTTTTACTAGAAATTTATTAGGTTTGGAAAATACTTTTTCCGATGAAAGCATTACACCTGTATGGAATTTTTCAAAACAAGAATTAGAACAAATTATGGAAGATGTAAAAATTGTTCATTTTTGTCATTATGTATATAAACCATGGTTATCACCATATAATAATCATTATGTATATAAAAATATGTCCTTAGACGTCAATGCTTATCCTATATACTATCCATATTATGAAGAATGGTGGAGTTTAGCTTTAAATACCCCTTTTTTTATCGAAGATTTTAATAATTTAAAGAGAGATATACAAAAAAAATCTTTAGATAACTATGCCAATTCTTTAGCGACAAGATTCAAAGAGATGAAAGATTGGTTAATGCAAAATTCTAGTTTAATAGAATTAAACAAACAAGAATGTGAAAAAATTAGAAATGATTTGCAAATACAAAATTCCTTAAACAAACAAGAATGTGAAAAAATTAGAAATGATTTGCAAATATATATAAATAAGGAAGATGAAAGAAAATTTTATAATACCTTTTCGTATAAATTAGGCAAAATGACTATTTTATATAAAAATAATATTTTTTTTATTATCTTCTTACCTATTATTGTTATTGTTTTAAGATTTTTTCATCGTTGTTTTTGCGACCAAGGTGGTAATGATTGTAAAATTAAATATAAGTGTTTTGAATATGAATTAGGAAAAATTATTTTACAGGCTCATAGGAATTGGTATAAGGGTGGATATTTAAGTTTATGGTTTAAGATTAGAAAACTAAGGAAAAATTTTAAGAATGACAGTTGTTTAAGCTAATTGTTGTGAAAATGTATGAAATTTTATAGTATTTCAAAAAAATTAATTACCAATGTTAAAAATTTTTATTCCATTTTATTTTTTAATATTTTTTCAAAATGTAAAAAGCAAGATATTTTTGTAGGTTGGGGACGTAAAAGATCTGGTTTAAAAGCTCAAAAATTAGCCCAAAAACATAAGGCAAAATTTATGCTTTTAGAAGATGGTTTTATAAGGTCTTTAAATTTGGGCATTGAAAATGCACCTAGTTTTAGCCTAGTTTGTGATGATATCGGGATTTATTATGATGCTACAAAACCTTCTAAACTCGAAAATCTTTTAAACGCTTATGAGTCAAATCAAGAAGAATTAGATAAGGCTAAAAAAGCCATAGAGCTTATAAAAAAATATAAAATTAGCAAATACAATAATAATTTAGATATTCCAAATGATTATTTTTTAAAAGATGAAAATCGTGTTTTAATCATCACTCAAACCGCAAATGATGCATCTTTACAATATGGCTTAGTGCAGAATTTTAGCACCAGTGAAATGATAAAAGATGCTATAAAAGAAAATCCAAATAGTAAAATTTATATCAAAATTCATCCCGATGTGTTAAGTGGGAAAAAACAAAGTGATTTTGATGTATATTCCCTGCCTAAAGAATGCAAGATTATAAGTGAGAACTTTAATCCCATAGCTTTATTAAAACATTTTAATAAAGTTTATACTAAAACTTCTGGAATGGGCTTTGAAGCTTTGATTATGGGTTGTGAGTGTATTTGTTATGGTATGCCTTTTTATGCAGGTTGGGGTTTAACAAAAGATAAGCACAAATGTTTAAGAAGGCTTAAAAAAAGAACTCTTGAAGAGGTATTTTATATAGCTTATATGCTTTATAGTCAGTATTTTAATCCTTATTTAAACCAAAAAAGCGATATTTTTGATACTGTTAAAACTTTAGCAAAATACAAAAATATAGAACAAGAAAATTCCAATAGACTTTTTATGCTAGGATTTACTCTTTGGAAAAGGTATTTTATGAAACCTTTTTTTAAAGCCAAAGATAATGAAATAATCTTTTTAAACTCTTTAAAAGCTTTAAATAAATATAAATTAAGAAAAAGTGATAAGTTTTTTATTTGGGGTAAAAGAGTAAATTTTAATGAACTTAAAAACATTCTTATAAAAAAAGCACAAGATGAAAATTTAACCAGCTTTATCCCAAAAATTTCTTTAGTGGAAGATGGTTTTATCCGTTCGATTTCTTTGGGTTCTGATCTTACGCGTCCTTATTCTTTAATCGTTGATGATAAAGGACTTTATATTGATCCAAACCAAGAAAGTCGCTTAGAAAATATCTTACAAAATGAGATTTTTGACGAGCAAATTTTATCAAGATCAAAGAATATCATTAAAATTCTAAAAGAAAATAAATTTTCAAAATATAATGGCATTAAACATCAAGATATCGAAATTAACGCTAAAGAAGGACAAAAAATTATTCTTATTCCTGCGCAAGTTGAAGATGATGCATCGATGATTTTAGGTGGTTTTGGATTATCTACTTTAGATTTAATTAAAGAAGTAAGATTAAAAAATCAAAATGCTTTTATCGTTTTTAAGCCACATCCTGATGTATTAAGTGGAAATCGCATAGGTTTAAAAGATGAAAAAATTATTTTAAAGTATTGTGATGAGATTATAAAAGATTGCAGTATAGATAGTGCAATAAAAATTTGTGATGAAGTACATACTATCACTTCAACTTCTGGATTTGATGCACTTTTGCGTTCTAAAAAAGTTTTTACTTATGGAATGCCTTTTTATGCGGGTTGGGGTTTGACACAAGATAGGCAAAAATGTTTAAGAAGAACGAGAAAATTGACCTTAGAAGAACTTGTTGCAGGTGTTTTGATACAATATCCAAGATATATTCATCCAAAAACAAAAAAATTATGCGAAATTGAACTTTGTTTAGATATAATGTTAAAAATGCAGAAAGATTATTTTTCCAAGCAATATAAAAAAATGATGATCGACTTTAGGATTTTAATGCTTAGAAAGATAAGAAGAATTTATGAATTTATAAGCGAAAAATGGAATTTGATAAAAAAATAAAAAAAGAATTTAGTGGAAAAAATGTTACTCTTTTACAAGGTCCTATAGGTACTTTCTTTTATCGTTTGGCTAAAAAACTTAGAAAATATAATGTTAAAGTTTCTAAAATCAATTTTAATGGAGGAGATTTTTTCTTTTATCCAACAGGAACTTCTTATAGAGATAAGGAGGAGAATTTATTCCTTTTTTATGAGAATTTTTTTAAACAGCATCATATTCAAGCCATTCTTATGTATAATGATTGTCGGTTAATCCATAAAAAGGCCATAGAGGTCGCTAAAAAATTAAATATTGATGTTTGGATTTTTGAAGAAGGGTATTTAAGACCTTATTGTATTACTTTTGAAAAAAATGGAGTAAATGCAAATTCATCTTTGCCACGTAATAAAATTTTTTATTTAAATCAAACATTATGTGTTAAAAGACCTGTTATTAAGGGAATTCCTGGTGGGTTTAAATATATGGCTTTTTATGCCTTTTTGTATTGGTTTTTTTCTTTTCTTTTGGCTCTATTTTTTAATAACGATCTTCATCATCGCACTTTATATCCTTTTGAATTTTTATTTTGGCTTAGGTCTTTATATAGGAAATGTCTTTATAAAATCACAGAAAAAAAATTAAACGATAAAATTTATAATCTCCAAAAAAAGTATTTTTTGGCTGTTTTACAAGTTTATAACGACACGCAAGTTAAATATCACTATAAAAAAAGCATAGAAGAATTTATAGAAGAAACTATGCTTTCTTTTGCCAATCACGCAAGAGCAAAATCTTATCTCGTATTTAAACACCATCCTATGGATAGAGGGTATAAAAATTATTCTAAATTTATTCAAGAGCTTAGTGAAAAATATCACATCGAAGGTAGAGTTTTTTATGTACACGATTCTTATTTACCAAAACTTTTAAAAAATGCTTTAGGTTGCATCACTATAAATTCCACTGTTGGCTTAAGTGCTATTTTGGAAGGCTGTCCGACTAAAGTTTGTGGAAAAGCTTTTTATGATTTTGAGGGTTTAACTTATCCAAAAAAACTTCATTTTTTTTGGAAAGAGGCTCATGCTTACAAACCAAACCCAATTTTAGTTTCAAATTTTAAAAATTATCTTTTAAAAACAAATCAATTTAATGCCAATTTTTATAAAAATTCATTCTTAAATTACAGCAAGATTTTTGATTAATATATTATTGTTATAATTGTTAAAAATAAATTCGAAGAAATTAATTTTATGGATAGGGAAGTATTTTATATTGCAGGGTATGATCCTAAAAGTTATAGGTTTTACTATGATTTATTTAAAAAAAATTTAAAAGATTATTCCAAACGCTTTAATATTAAATCAAATATAAGCAAGGTAAATAAGGATAATGTTTTTCCTTTTTTTGAAATCATTTGCCAAAATACAAAAGTAAGATACCATTTTCTTGCTTGGAATGATATAGTAAAAAAAAATTGGTCAGAAAGCTATTGGGACGCTTTAAAAGATTGTTATAGTTTTTTTAGAATTTATACGATCACAGGTCTTTTTATCAAATTTGGAAAAGAATCAATTTATCAATTAATCACTGGATATTATCCATTTTTTTATGTGCTTTTTTCTTTATTTTTTTCTTTATTTGCTGGTTTTGCAGCTTTTTTTCTCGCTCAAAATTATATTCATTTTTCTTTTTCGATTATTTTAGGAATTTTACTTTCTTTTTTAATTTTTCGCTTTTTATTTAAACTTGGTAAAAAATTAGCAGTATTTTGGATAGCTAGAATTTGTGCTTTTTGTGCAAGTTGGCACTATAAAAAACAAGGCTTGATGGAAGAGAGAATCAAAATATTTTCCGATACAATCTTGCAAAATTTAAAGGAGAATGAAAATAATGAAAATTATGAATTAATTTTAATCGCTCATAGTGTTGGAACGATAGTTTGTATTGAGGTTTTGGATTTTATTTTAAAGCAAAATTTAGAACAAAAAATATTAAGTAAGCTAAAGATTATTACTTTGGGCGAGTGCATTCCTTTGGTAAGTTATCAAAAAAATTCTAATGATTTTAGAGAAAAATTAGAATTTGTTTCTAAATTTAATTTGAAATGGTATGATTATACTTCGGTTATTGATGGGGCGTGTTTTCCTCAAGTTGATTTTTTTCGTACAAGTGGTGTTAATGCGAAATTCACACCGCATTTTTTAAGTGCTAAATTTCATACTTTATATGAAAAAGATGAATATAAAAAAATTAAAAGAGATAAAAATAAAGCCCATTTTTTATATCTTTATAGCCCAAATATTAAAGGTGGTTATGATTTTTTTAGTTTTATTTTATCCTCTAAGTTTCTAGAAGAAAAGGTAAAAATATGAGTCAGTGTCCTTTTTATCCAAAACCTTATAAAAATAAAGCCTCTACATTTTTAACCTTTTTGCTTAAACGCAGATCTTGGCTTGATGGACTTTATGAACGTAGTTATAAAATGCAAACTGGTTATGTAAAAATGCCTAATTTTGATCTTTACGTGATCAATGATACTAAAGAAGTCAAAAGAATGATGGTGGATGAGGTTAAGGAATTTCCAAAAAGTGCTTTTTTGCACGAGCTTTTAAGTCCGCTTTTAGGAGAGAGTATTTTTACTACTAATGGAGAAATTTGGAAAAAACAACGTGAGCTTTTACGTCCTAGTTTTGAAATGACACGAATTAATAAAGTTTTTAATCTTATGAGCGAAGCCGTAGCAGATATGATGGATCGTTTTAATAAACATCCTGACAATTCCATTATCGAAGTGGATGAAGCGATGACTTTTGTCACCGCTGATGTGATTTTTCGCACCATTATGTCTTCTAAGCTTGATGAGCAAAAAGGTAAAAAAATTCTTGATGCTTTTGTCGTTTTCCAAGAACAAAGTGTACATACAGCTATGCGCCGTATGTTTTATTTTCCAAAATGGCTTTCTTATATATTAGGGGATCGTAAACGAGCAAAAGCAGGAGATACGATAAGACAAGTTTTAAGTGATATTATAAAACCTCGCTATGAAGCTGTAAGCGCAGGAGATTTTGGAAAATTTGAAGATATTTTGAGTTCTTTGCTTTTAGTTATCGACTCAGAAACCAATAAACGTTTTTCATTTGAGGAAATTCTAGATCAAGTTGCCATGCTCTTTTTAGCGGGGCATGAAACAACAGCTAGCTCTTTAACTTGGACGCTTTATCTACTCAGTCTTTATCCTGAAGAACAAGAGAAAGCTTATGAGGAAATTATTCAAGTTTTAAAAGATGACAATATTGAAATTTTGCATTTAAGACAATTTAAATATTTAACTAATATCTTTAAAGAATCATTAAGACTTTACCCTCCTGTAGGGTTTTTTGCAAGAGAAGCGAAAAAAGATACAAAAGTTAGAGATAAACTGATTAAAAAGGGATCGGGTGTTGTAATAGCACCTTGGCTTATTCATCGTCATGAAAAATTTTGGACTAATCCAAATGGTTTCGATCCTTCTCGTTTTGATAAAGAATATAAAAAAGATGCATATTTGCCTTTTGGAGCAGGCGAAAGAATTTGCATAGGACAAGGATTTGCAATGCAAGAGGCTATTTTAATTTTAGCTAATATTTTAAAAGCTTATAAATTAGAGCTTGAAGAAGGTTTTGTACCTGATGTGGTAGGACGCCTTACTATAAGATCGGCTAATGGAATGAAGATAAAATTTAGCAAAAGGGATTTAAAAGATGAAAAATAGACTTAAAAATCTTTTTTTTCATTTAAAAAATAAACTTAATGGCAATTTAAAAGAAAAATTAGCAGGAACTTTATTGCTTTGTGCTATTGTTCCATTAGCAGTTTGTGGCTATATTTTTATTGTTATTGTGGGAATTTTTTTCAATACTGCACGTGCTAGACAAGGCGTAAGAGCACTTGATCATTTTGTTAATGCAAGTTTGTTTAATGGTTATGCTTGGGAGAGTGTGTCTTCGCATGCGTGGAGAGAAAGGAACCATAAAAAATGGGCTAGAATAGTTATTAAGATTACGGATTTTTTTCAAAAAGATCATTGTAAAAGAGCAAATAAGAGAGAACAACCGGTTGTAGATTTTATACTTTCAAAAAAATTAGATAAACAAACCATAGGAAATTGATTTTTAAGCTAAGGCTACTACAGCTATAGCAAAGCCATTATCGTGTGAAATACTAAGGGAAGTTTGAGTTATATTAAAATTTTCTATGATTTTTTGAGAATATTTTAACTTAGGAGCATTTCTTTGATCTTTAAAAATTTCTATATCTAAAAACCCACAAAGATCGCAAATTCCTACTCCTAAGGCTTTACTTGCAGCTTCTTTTGCAGCCCAAAGTCCCGCTAAATTTGCAGGACTTTTAACCAACAATTGTTCTTGAGAATTTAAAAACTTATTTAAAAAAATTTTTCCATGCTTTTTATAGATATTTTCTATTCTATTAATAGCAACAATATCACAGCCTACACGCATTAAGACACAACAAAATCCGTAAAATAAACATTTTTAATGAAACCATCGGTTAGAATTTCATTTATTTTTCCTACCAACTCGTCCTTTAAGCGCTCTTTTCCTTTTTGAGTGCTTACTTCTTCAAAAGTTTTTGCAGTTAAAGTCCGAATAATAATATCACGGATAACTGCTACTTTTTTATCAAGTTCAGGCTTTAAAAGTTCGCTATTTTGTTCAAGCTCTATAGTACATTTTACATACCGTGAACCACTATCACTAAGCAAATTTAATGTAAAAGGATCAAGTGGATACATAGGTCCTATATTGGCATAATCACTGCCACGTTGAGCAGGAGCTACTACTTTAGGTTTGTCAGTTTTAGCTTCTTCTTTTGGAGCTTCTTTTACTTCGCTTTCATCACTTGAACTACTAGAAATAAGCCAAGCAATTACACCCATAATACTAAGAAGTAAAACAAAAAGCAAAACGACAATAATAATTACAAGTGAACCACCTTTTTTCTTTTTTCCTTCTTCGTTATTTTCTAATTCCTCATCCATAAATTTTCCTTATATTTGTAAAATTGATGTAAAATTGTAGCAAATTTTTCTTTATCTATGGCAAAATTTATTTAAATACTAAAGAAATTTTTAAATTATTTAAGGATTTTATTATGCTAGATGTTATTTTTAGAGAATATGATATTCGTGGACTTTATGGTAAAGAACTTCACGAAAAAAGCGTAAAGGCTATAGGTTTTTGTTTGGGGCAAACCATGCTTGAAAAAGGTTGCAAAAATGTAAGCGTAGGTTATGATGCAAGATATAGCGCAAAAGAGCTTTTTGAGTATTTATTAAGCGGATTAAATAAAGCTGGAATTAAGGTTTATGATATAGGACTTGTGCCAACTCCACTTGGATATTTTAGTCTTTATGAGGGTTTAAAATTTGATGCAAATATTATGATAACAGGCTCACATAATCCAAAAGATTATAATGGCTTTAAAATCACTATAGGTAAGGAGAGCTTTTTTGGAGCAGAACTTAAAGAGTTTTCTAAAGAAGTTTATAAGCATTTAGATGACGAGATCGAAGATAATTTTAATGCGCAAAAATATGATATTTTAAATCTTTATGTGGAATTTATGCTTCAGCAGTTTAGTTTTTTAAAAGATTTTCATTATAAATTTGCTATTGATTGTGGTAATGGTGCTGCAGGAGTTGTGATAGAGCCTTTAATCAAAGCTTTAAATTTAAAGGCTCATATTATGTTTGCTAATCCAGATGGGCAATTTCCAAATCACGCGCCTGATCCAACAGAGGAACAAAATTTAGAGGCTGTAAAAAATTTTTTAAATCAAAATGAAGATTATGGACTCGCTTTTGCATTTGATGGAGATGCTGATAGAATGGTAGCTTTAAGCAAATCTCATGTTTTTTGCGGAGATGAACTTTGCTATTTGTTTGCTAAAAATATTCCAAATCCAAGAATTTTAGGTGAGGTAAAATGTAGCAAGAATCTTTTTGATGAAGTTTCAAAATTTGGAACTATTTTTATGAGTAAAACTGGACATTCAAATATAAAAAAAATGATGAAAGAAAAAAATATTGATTTAGCTGCTGAGGTGAGTGGGCATATATTTTTTAAGCATAGGTATTTTGGATATGATGATGGAATTTATGCCTTTTTAAGAGCTTTAGAGCTCGTTTATAAGGGATTTGACTTAGAGGGTATGATTAAAGAATTGCCTAAATTATATACAACGCCAGAAATTAAGCTTCCAGTAAACGAAGAAGAAAAATTTAAACTCGTGGATGAATTTAAAAAAGCGGTAGAAAATGGAGCATTGCAAGATGTAAAAAGTCTTTGTGAAATCGATGGGGCAAGAATTGATTTTGGCTATGGCTGGGCTTTACTTCGAGCTTCAAATACAAGCCCATATCTTATAACTCGTTTCGAAGCAATTTCTTTAGAAAAGGCAAATGAGCTTACAAATAAGGTTTTAGATTTATTTGAACAAATTAAATTAAAATTTAAGAATGAGTAAGCTAGTATTCTCATTTTTATTTTAATTATGGAGTAATTTAATGAAAAAAATATGGATTTTGATATCTATTTGTGGTGTAATATTTGCAAGCGAATGTGATAAAAAAATAGATCGCATTAATAAAGAAATAGAATTTGCAAAAATTCATAATGATAATGCGAGAAAATTAAGCCTAGAGCTTGCTTTAAAAGAAGTACAAAATGATTGTAGCAAAGATCCTCTTTTTTATGATAAAAAGCTAGAAGCTAAAAAACTTAAAGAGCAAGAAATAGAAAAAATAGAAAAAGAACTTGATGTTTTAAATGAAAAAAAGGATTATATGAGTAAAGTCGAATATAAAGCCAAGAAAAAAGCATTAAAAGAACAAAAAGATAAAATTAAAAAAGAAATTGAAGAATATATAGATAATCTTTAAAAATGTTAAAAAACCATATTTAAGGTTTTTTAGTTCTCATTATTCTTAAATTAAAATTTTTAGAGATTCTTAATTTTCTTTTTTAAAAATATATTTTCGTCGTTTTAAATTCTTAAGTTATTGTTTGTGCTTTTTAAGATCCTCTAATAATTCTTCTATATTATAAATTCCTCGATGTTCTGGTGTTAAAAGATGGATTAAGATATCACCCAAATCAATTACACTCCATTCTTCGCTACTTTCTATACTTAAAAATTCTTCACCTTTGGATTTGAGTTTGGTTTTTAATTCATCAATTAAAGATAAAGCATGCTTTTCACCTAAAGTGGCTGCAATGATGACATATTTTACAAAATACTCTTGTTCACTCATATCAAAAGTTTTTATATCTTCTGCTTTTTTTTCATCTAGAATTTTAACAATAAGCTCAACTCTTTTTTGCATTTTTTTCCTTTATTTTCAAATTATATCTGTTTTTTGAAATTTCTTATAATAATCTTTTACTTCATTTTTAATTTTTTCGCACACTTTGTCTGTATCTAATGTATAGCGTATAAAAGAAGAAGAGATTTTTATATCGGTTTTTAAATCTTTAAATTTTTTTGGAATTTCTATATTATCACGATTGGCTATAACAAATTCAACCAAAGAATTTAATTTTTCAAAATTATGCCAAAGATGAAGTTTTTCTAAATGATCAGCACCAATTAAAAAATAAAATTGACTTGGTTGATAAATTTTATAAAGATATTCTACACTTTCTATGCTTGGAACTGGACGTTTTTGCTTGATTTCAAAATCACAAATTTTTACTTTGTCTAAATTTCCCCAAAGTTTAATCACCCATTCTAATCTTTTTTCTTCATCAGCAAAAAATCCTTTTTTAAATGGATTGATAAAAGTTGGCATGATAATTAATTGATCAATATCAATGGTTTTTAAAGCTTCTTTTATGACAGCATCATGTCCTTTATGTGGTGGATCAAAGCTACCTCCAAAAAGTGCGATTTTCATTTAGTTTTTAACCTTTTTTTAGTAGAATATTAGCATAAAAAAATTGCAAAGGAAAACAAATGGCCGTAAAAGTTGCTATTAATGGTTTTGGGCGCATAGGCAGATGTGTCGCGAGGATTATTTTGCAAAGAGATGATATTGAGCTTGTAGCGATCAATGATACTACTGATATAGAACTTGCAAGATATCTTTTTAAATATGATACGGTTCATGGAGAATTTAGAGGAGATGTAGAAATTGAAAATGGTGATTTAATTATTGATAATAAAAAAATCAAGGTTTTTAAAAGTCGCAGTATAAAAGATCTTGATTTTTCAAAATACGGAGTTCAAATTGTTTTAGAATGTACAGGAGCACATCTAACAACAGAAAAATGTCAAGATTTTTTAAATATGGGAGTGCAAAAAGTGATTATGAGTGCTCCTGCAAAAGATAATACCCCCACCTATGTCTTAGGTGTTAATTCAGAGCTTTATAAAGGGGAGAGAATTATTTCAAATGCGAGTTGCACTACAAATTGTTTAGGGCCTGTTTGTAGGGTTTTACAAGATAATTTTGGTATAAAAAAAGGACTTATGACAACTATACATGCTTATACAAACGGACAAAGTATTATTGATGCTAAAGCTAGAGATAAGCGTCGATCACGAGCTGCAGCACAAAATATCATTCCAACTTCTACAGGCGCTGCTAAGGCTATGAAACTTGTTATGCCGGAGCTTGATGGAAAGCTTCATGGGCAAAGTATGCGTGTTCCAGTTGTTGATGTATCAAGCGTTGATTTAACTGTTTTGCTTGATCGTAAAGTGTGTAAAGAAGAAATCAATGATGCTTTTAGAAAAGCTTCGGCATCAAATTTAAAAGGCTTTTTGATGGTAGATGATGAAGAAAGAGTTTCAAGCGATTTTATTTCTTGTTCTTATGGAGCTATTGTGGCAAGCGATTTAACTCAAGTAATTGCAGATGATCTTGTTAAGGTGATTGCTTGGTATGATAATGAATGGGGATATTCAAGTCGTTTAGTAGATATGGCAGTTTATATTGCAAATAAGGCTTAATTATGGGTGATATTATTTCCATAAAAGACATAGATATAGAAAAGAAAAAAGTTTTTATAAGATGTGATTTTAATGTTCCACAAGATGATTTTTTAAATATCACAGATCATAGACGTATTCATTCGGCTATTCCTACGATTAGGTATTGTTTGGATCGTGGATGTAGTATTATTTTAGCTTCGCATTTAGGACGTCCAAATGAAATCAGTTCTAGGTATTCTTTAGACCCTATTGCTAAACGTTTGGCTAGACTTTTAAATAAAGAAGTTATTATGGCTAAAGATGTTATAGGAGAGGATGCAAAAAATAAAGTTTCTAACTTACAAGCAGGTCAAATTTTAATGCTTGAAAACGTGCGTTTTGAAAAAGGTGAAGCTAAAAATGATAAAAATTTAGCTAAGGAGCTTGCCTCTATGGCTCAAGTTTATATCAACGATGCTTTTGGGGTTTGCCATAGAGCACATGCAAGTGTTGAGGCTATCACTGAATTTTTTGATGAAAATCACAAAGGAGCAGGTTTTTTACTCCAAAAAGAGATTGATTTTGCTACCAATCTTATAAAACGCCCTATACGCCCTTTTGTAGCTGTTGTTGGGGGCTCTAAGGTGAGTGGAAAATTACAAGCTTTAACAAATTTATTACCTAAGGTAGATAAACTCATTATTGGTGGCGGTATGGCTTTTACTTTTTTAAAAGCTTTAGGTCATGATGTAGGAAATTCGCTTTTAGAAGAAGATCTTTTAGATGAAGCAAGTCGAATTTTAGCTAAGGGTAAAAATTTGGGAGTAAAAATTTATTTACCCGTAGATGTTGTTGCTGCACCCTCTTGTTCGCAAGAATCACCAATGAAATTTACTCCTGTTCAAGAGATTCCAAGTGGCTGGATGGGACTAGATATCGGGCCTGCTAGTGTAAGACTTTTTAAAGAAGCGATTTCTGATGCACAGACGATTTGGTGGAATGGCCCAATGGGTGTTTTTGAAATCGATAAATTTTCAAAAGGTAGTATAAAAATGAGTCATTATATTAGCGAAGGACATGCAACTTCTGTTGTAGGAGGAGGAGATACGGCTGATGTGGTTGCACGTGCTGGAGATGCAGATGAAATGACTTTTATCTCAACAGGTGGAGGAGCTTCTCTTGAGCTTATAGAGGGTAAGGAACTTCCGGGTATTAAAGTATTAAGAATAAAGGAGAATTAAGTGATCTTTGCTGCAAATTTAAAGTGTAATCATACAAGGGCGAGTTTTAAAATTTATGCTGATGTTTTAAACAAAACTATGGGCGTAAAATGTGATGATATTATTGTTTTTCCTCCAAGCATTGCTTTTTTAGAGTCTCAAACTAATTTTATACAAGGAGCGCAAAATTTTTATCCTTGCATCAATGGAGCTTTCACAGGAGAACTTGGAAAAGAACATTTGGATGAATTTGGCATCAAGTGCGTTTTAATAGGGCATTCTGAAAGAAGAATTTTAGGTGATGAAACTTTAATAAAAGCCAAATTTGATTTTGCAAAAGAGCATAATTATAAAATAGTTTTTTGTATAGGTGAAGATTTAAAAACAAAAAATTCAGGTAAAACTTTAGAATTTTTAAAATCTCAACTTGATATCATTGATTTAAATTATAAAAATTTAATTATTGCTTATGAGCCTATTTATTCTATAGGAACTGGAGTGAGTGCAGATATTAAAGATATTAGCAGTGTTCTTGAGTATTTGACTACTTTAAGTCAAGCACCTTTGCTTTATGGTGGAAGTGTCAATGAAAACAATATAAAAGAAATTTTAAGTATTGAAAATTGCGGAGGCGTATTGGTTGGATCTGCTGCCTTAAAGGTTGAAAATTTTATAAAATTAATCAAAGGATAAAAAGATGGTAATGAAGGGTAAAAAAGGTCTGATTGTAGGGGTTGCCAATAACAAATCAATCGCTTATGGTATAGCAAAGGCTTGTCGCGAACAAGGTGCAGATTTGGCTTTTACATTTTTAAATGATGCTTTAAAAAAACGTGTAGAACCTATAGCTGAAGAACTTGGTTCCCATTTTGTTTATGAACTTGATGTAAATAATGAAGAACATTTATCTAGCATTGCAGAAAAAATCAAAAAGGATTTAGGAAAGATTGATTTTCTTGTTCATGCGGTTGCTTACGCACCTAAGGAAGCTTTGGAAAATGATTTTTTACAAACTTCAAAAGAAGCTTTTGATATAGCTATGGGAACTTCTGTATATTCTTTGCTTTCTTTGACGCGTGCAGTTTTACCTGTTTTAAATGAAAATTCTTCTATTTTAACTTTAAGTTATCTTGGCGGGGTAAAGTATGTACCACATTATAATGTTATGGGTGTAGCAAAAGCGGCACTTGAAAGTTCTGTGCGTTATTTAGCGAGAGATTTAGGTGTGAAAGGAATTCGTGTTAATGCTATTTCAGCAGGCCCTATTAAAACTTTAGCCGCTAGTGGAATAGGAGATTTTAGAATGATATTAAAATATAATGAAGTCAATGCTCCGCTAAAACGCAATGTTAGTATAGAAGATGTTGGAAATTCAGCGATGTATTTGCTCAGCGATTTATCTCGAGGGGTTAGTGGAGAAATTCATTATGTAGATGCAGGATATAATATCATGGGAATGGGTGATGTTGAAAAAGATGAACAGGGAAATACTGTTCTTTGCTGGGATAATATAAAAGGATAAAATATGGCAAAGCTTAGCAATGAGGAATTAAAAAAAATACTCGAGAATCGTATAGTTGAAATTGAAAATTCAAGTTTAAAAGATGAGAAGATTATCAATGAAGAAAGTGTAAAAACCATTGTTAAGCATTTATCTTTAGGAAATGAAATTCCACCTTTAGCTAAACAATTTTTTGAAATAGCTCCAAAAATGAAAGTAGTTTGGCTTCATCTTTGTGAATGTACAGGTTGCAGTGAAAGTCTGTTACGTTCGGAATTACCAAGTTTTGATGAATTTATATTTGACTTTTTCTCTTTAGAGTATCACGAAACTTTAATGGCTGCAAATGGAACAAAAGCAGAAGAGCTTTTAGAAGATATTTTAGATCAAGATTTTCTTTTAGCTGTTGAAGGTGGCGTTGCCGCAATTGATACTTTTTTCTTAACTATAGGTGCTAATGCAGAAAGCGGTCATGAAATTTTACAAAAATTAGCAAAAAAAGCTAAGGCTATTTATGCAATTGGAACTTGCTCTTCTTATGGAGGAATTCAAGCTGCATATCCAAATCCTAGTAAAACTTGTGGAATTTCCGAAGTTTTAACTCAAAAAGTGGTTAATATCCCAGGTTGTCCTCCAAGTGATGTAAATATTATTGCAAATTTAGCATTTTTTGCACTTTTTGGGGTTCTTCCGGAATTAGATGAGCAAAATCGTCCTGTGTGGGCTTATGGAAAATGTTTACACGATATGTGCGAGAGAAAGGCTAAATTTGAAAGTGGATTTTTTGCAGAACATTTTGATGATGAAGCGGCAAAAAATGGAGCTTGTCTTTTTAAAATAGGTTGTAAAGGGCCTTATACTTACAACAACTGTCCAAAAGTGAAATTTAATTCTAAAACTTCTTGGCCAGTTGCTTCAGGACATGGTTGTATTGCGTGTAGTGAAAGGAATTTTTGGGATGAATTTGGTAATTATGAAAAACCTATGGCAAACATTTTTTCTTATGCAAAATCGCAAAATAAGGATTTTTCAACTCAATTTATTTTAGAAGATCAAATCAAGACTTTATCGAGTATAGATTTTGAATTTGAAAGCAATCTAAAACTTATTTTGCAAAATATAGCCAAAAATAAACTAGGGGCTTCATTGGTTGAAAATTATAAAAAAGGTTTTGAAAAAAACTATGCTTTTATAGAGAAAAATTTTGATGAAAATTCAAGTATTTCAAATGATATTTGGAAATATCTCGAAATTAATTTTATTTTAGCTAAAGGCGAGTTTTTAAAAAATAAAGAAGATTTTTTAAATGCAGCCCAAAATTATACTTTTAAGCATGCTAGTCCTTATGATTTTAAGTTAAATTTTAATGGTGAAAAACCTAAGCTTGATGTGAGCAAATCTTTTCGTATGCCTTTAATTTATCTTTGCGGAGGGCTTGACTTTGAGGGCATTGCTTTTAGTGTTTTAAAGGCTTTTGAAAATAGTGTTAAAGATATTTTAGAATTTAACAACTCAAAAATTGTTAATTTATAAGACATAATGACTTTTGCCTAAAAACAAAAGTCATTATATTGTAAAATCTTTTTGATTTTCTAAATTCATAATTTGTTCTAATAATCCATTTGCTTTTTCTTCCGTAAGACTCATTTTGGCATTATTTAAAAATTTTTCTTTTAATTCTTCAAAGCTTAAAGGATTGTCAAAATTTCCTTTATTGATAAAAACATCTTTTTGGATGACTTTTCCATTTTGTAAAGTCACTTTTATATGTCCTGGAAAATATTTTGGAAATCCTGAAGATTGTTTTTTCTCATAAGTGATTTTTTGTGCAAAATTGATAAGTTCTTTACGCGTTAAATTTTCGTAAGAATTTAATGTAATTTTGCCATCAAAAAAACCTAAAGCTATTAAAAAAGGTAAAGAAAATTTAGCTTCATAAGCAGTTTTTGGTTGATATTTTTTTTCAATTGGATCGCAAACAAAAGAGATGGGAATTTCATCAATAAAACAATGGATATTTTTTATTTCGTCAGCTTTTAAGCCATCATTTTTTAAAGAAATAGCACACTCAATAAAACCATGTGTAAAATGGCAACTTGGATAAGGCTTTATAGAAACTTGCATAATTTGCCAAATTCGACCTAAAGCTTTAGCAAGTTCTGTTTTGTCCGAGTTTTCTTCTATACCAAAGCATTTAAAGATATTATCTCTTCCTTCAAAAATGCTCAAAGGTCCACTCATATTATTTTTAGCTAAATTTGCAACTAAAATACCATTTTTTACAACATTTGCTAGATGTAAAACTTTAGAATTGGAACCATTAGATAAAAATTCATTTACTCCGCTTGCAAAACTTCCAGCAAGACCTAAAGCATTAATGATTTGTTCCTTATTTAAATTTAGCAAAATCGCACTTGCGCTTACACTTCCAAAAATTCCAGCGATAGCACTTGTGTGAAAACCGCGTTTATGAAAACTTCCTTTACTCGCAATACCTACTCTAGCAGCTATTTCCCAACCAATAATAAAAGCTTTTAAAATTTGTTTTGCATCTTTGCAAATATTAAAACCATAGCTTAAGCAAAGTGGGGTTAAAAAAGCACTAGCGTGTAAAATCGCTTCTGTGTGAGTATCGTCAAAATCAAGAGCATGTGAAGCGATCGCATTAACCATGGTTGCATTTATGGTATCTATTTTTTGATCTTGCCCCCAAACCGCTGTATTTCCTTGGTTTTTTAGGGCTTTTAAAGCATTTAAAACACATTCTTCTTTATGGGCAGCTAAGGCTGTTCCAAGACTATCAAGCATAAGTTCTTTAGCTCTGTAAATTACATTTTGAGGTATCTCATCAAAATGTAATTTTATAATAAAATCAGCTAATTTTTCGCTATAAAACATTTGCTTTCCTATTTTAAAATAGCGCTATTTTTGATTTTGGCTAAAAATTCATCTACAAGCTTTGGTGCATAACCTACGTAAGTAGTTGCGTCAAGCAAAGCATCGATTTCTTTTTCTTTTAAAACTTTACAAACTCTTTTATCAGCGAGTAAAACTTCTTTGAAAGTTTTTTGTTTTTCGATACCTAGCATAGCATTTTCATAAACGATTTCATGGGCGTGTTGCTTACCATAGTGATCGCTTAGAGCAAACATAACACGTTCTGCTAAAACAAAACCGTTAAGGGTATTTAAATTTTTAAGCATTTTATCTTTCTTAACTTCTAAATCACTTAAAGCAAATTTCATATTAGCTAAAACTACAGAAAGCATTAAAAATATTTCAGGTAAAAGTTTCCATTCCATTTTCCAAACTTGCCCATCTCTTTCGTGCTCGTGTCTTTCTATATCGCTGAGTATGGCTAAATTTGCTTTTAAAGCATTGCTTACCGTAACAGCATTTTCGCTAACCGCAGGATTTCTCTTATGAGGCATAGTGCTAGATCCTACTTGACCTTTTCCGAAAGGTTCTGCTATTTCGTCAATTTCATTGTGTGAAAGTATGAGAAGTTGATGAGCGATTTTATTGAAAGTTGCATTGATATTGCCTAAAACATACCCTAATTCTATAAAGCGATCGCGTGCAGGTTGCCAAGAAATATTTGGCACACAAAGACCTAAATTTTCTAAAGTTAGTTTTTCAACTTCATTAGCCTTTTGGCTTAAACTCGCTTTGGTTCCAACGGCTCCTACAATACTTCCAACATAAAGTCTTTTTTCAAGTTCTAATATTCTTTCAAAATGACGATCAAGTTCGCTAAGCCAAATGGCAACTTTATGTCCAAAGGTTATTGGTAAGGCTTGTAAAGCTAAAGTTCTTCCCATCATCGCAGTATTTTTGTGAGTTTTGGCAAGTTTTGCTAAGGCTTTTGCGATGGTTTTTAATTCTTGCTTGATAATTTGCATCGCTTCTTTAAATTGCAATACAATGCCTGTATCAATAATGTCTTGAGTAGTAACTCCAAAATGAACAAATTCTCCTAAATTATCTTTACAAGCTTTTTCTAAGCCTCTAACAGTTGGAACTAAAGGATGCTTTGTTTTTTTAAATTCTGCGAAAATAAATTCCATATCCATAAATTTATAATGCGATTTTTTGGCTATTTCATCTGCTGCTTTTTTAGGAATGATTCCAAGTTTTGCTTGAGCTTTTGCTAAGGCTGCTTCAACATCAAGCCATTTTTGAATACGATTTTCTTCGCAAAAGATAGCACGCATTTCTTGAGTGCTCCAAGAATCTGCTAATAATTTATGATCAAATACGCTTATTCCTGTCATTTTTTATCCTTTTATTTTTTAATTTTTTCAAAAGCTTGTTCTAAATCAGCTATGAGATCTTTGGTATCTTCAAGTCCTATGTGAAATCTCACAAATGGACCCCTATGGCTCCAATCACTTGCAGTTCTAGGAGGAGTCGTTACTGTAGTTAAGCTTTCATATCCACCCTAACTTGCTCCTATAGAAAAATATTTTAAATAATCCACAAAAGCAATAGCATCATTTTGATCATATCCATCATTAAATTCTATAGTGATCATTCCATTAGCTCCTTTATGATCGCGTATAAAAATTTCATGATTTGGGTGAGATTTGAGTTTTGGGTAAAAAATAGTTTTAATCTCTTTTCTTGTTTTTAGAAATTCAACTATTTCATCGGCACTTTTTTCGTGAGCTTTCATTCTTACATCTAAAGTTCTCACACCTCTAAGCACCAAATATACATCATCAGGACTTGTAGTAAATCCAAAAGCTTCTGGGAGTTCGTTGAAATTTTTCCATTCTTTTTGATTGCAAACTACTATACCCATGGTAACATCTGAATGTCCGCTTAGGTATTTTGTTGCTGCAATAACTGAAATATCAACTCCAAGTTCTAAAGGATTTAAAAAATATCCGCTCGAATAAGTATTATCAATGGCAACGGGGATATTATGAGAATGTGCGATTTTACAAAGTTTTGGCAGATCAATGATTTCATAAAGTATAGAACCAGGACTTTCGCATAAAATAAGCTTTGTATTTGGTTTAATTTTTTCTTCTACATCACTCGCATCAGCCTTTAGAAAATCAACTTCAACACCTATTTTTTCTAAAAATTTATCACAAATAGTTCTAACCGGCCCATAAATTGCATCTGTGATTAAAAAATGTGCGTTTTTACTTGCATAGTTTAAAAGCACCATAGCTAAGGCTGCAAGTCCAGTAGGAAAAAGCTGAGCTCTATAACCACCTTCTAATTCGCAAATGAGTTTTTCAAGTTCAAAATTTGTAGCGGTGCCTCTTGCTCCATAGCTTAAAACTCTTTCATTTTTTCTTAACTCTCTATATTTTTGCCAAGTCGCATGATCTTTAAAAAGTATAGTTGATGCACGCATTAAAGTTGGATTTACCGATCTTACTTCAGCACTTTGATCTCCTCTTCCTAAATGGATTAACTTAGTTTTTGGTTTCATTTTTTTCTCCTTTTTAAAGATAAATATAAGTCATTAAAATATTGACAATAGTTGCTACTAGCATAGGAATAGCTGTCCTTTTTACCACTGCAAAAGGACTCACCTTTGTCATAGCAGATATTGCTAAAATTGCAGGCGCAATAGGGCTAACACATCTTCCAAAACCTGTCATAATTTGAATAGGTGCTATCATAGAAATAGTTTCAACTCCAAAATGTTTTGCTATATTTGGGATAAGTGGAGCAAAACTAAAAAATGCTGCATTCCCTGAACCCATTAAAAAAGCACAAAAAGCGAGAAGTATAGAAACAGCTATGATAATAGCAAGAACTCCAAAACCTGCATTTTTTAAAATTTCTATCAAAGTATCTACAAAACCAACGGATAAAAGCCCACTAGCAAATACTTGACCACAAACAATAAGCGAAACTGTAATCACAAATAAATGTCCCATTCCTTTAAAGAAAATCATTATTGAATTTAAAGTTTCAATAACGCTTTTATAGCGTATCATTTCAAAAATAATTGCTATAAAAGTTGAAATCATCATAGCAACAGGAACATTAATTTTAATACTTGATTGATAATGAATTTGTAATAAAGCCAAAATGCTATCAAGAACAGAACTAAAACCTAGGATTAAAATTAAAGGTATAACAGGCAAAAGAGCATAAATTTTTGGTGGCTTTTTGATTTCTTTTTCTTTGCTCTCATTAAGTTCTTCTTTAACTTTTTTAGGATCAAAAACAAAATTTTCTTTTTTATCAAAAAAATAATTGCAAAGATAAATAGAAATTCCTACAGCTATAATGATAGGTAAAGTTGTGAGAAGTTGATAGTGAACGAAATAAAATGCAGGATCAATTTTAGCTACATTTGAAGCCATGATGACATTGCCACTCCCAGGTCCATGATCGATATATTGGCAAATTGCAATCACGCTTAAAGCAGAAAGTTTAGATACTCCTGTTCTAACCAATATAGGATACATAGTTACCATAAGCAAAAGTGCTAAACCAGCGTGAGAGGGTATAAAAAGAACTAGAAATTGAGAAATAAAATATGCAACTATAAGTAAAATATAAGGTGATTTTACCATTTTTAAAGGTTTTTCAAAAACTTTAAAAAGCGCATAAGAAGCACCCACATGATCCATATAAGCAGAAAAACCAGCTATACACATTAAAGTAAGCCCAAGTCCTGCTAAAGTGCTCGATAAAGTTTGATTAAAAACTTCAAAAATATCAAAAAAACCTAAATTTAAAGATCCTTTTTTGAGAATAGGGTGTTCTAGTTTGTAAAAATCTATACTTTTTAAAAAATCATAAATTTGTGAGGGGGGGTATTTGATTCTGGGAAAGTATGGATTAAAAATGTAACGATAGTTGTCAAACTAAGTAATAAAAATCCGCTTAAAAGCAATGCCATATGGGCATTGACTTTTTTATAAAGCATAAAGATAAGTAAAGCTATACTTAAAAGTGAAAAACCAAGACCTAGCATTTTTTATCCTTTAGAAGCAATGACTTCTATCTCCACTTTAGCTCCTTTTGGTAAATCTTTAACTGCAAAAGCACTTCTTGCAGGATAAGGAGCTTGGAAAAATTCAGAATAAACTTCATTAAAAGCGACAAAATCTGAAATATCTGCTAAAAAACAAGTTGTTTTTAACACTTTATCGTAAGAAATTCCATTTTCTTCTAAAATAGCACCTATATTTTTTAAAGATTGTTTGGTTTGTTCTTTTATATCTTGACTTTCTATTTCTCCTGAGTTAGGATTGATAGGAAGTTGTCCAGAAATAAATAATAACCCATTTGCTTCTCTATAAGCTGAATAAGGTCCAATAGCTTTTGGATAATTTGGCATTTTTTCTCCTTGAATGTTAAATTATTATTGTTATAATAGAATATTATCATTTTAATAATAATTTGTCAATATTTTATTATTATGATAATAAAATATTATTTTAAAGAATTTTAGATTTTTGAGATTTTAATTTTTTAGTGTCTAAGGAAAAGTTATGGACGAAAAACAAAAAGAACAATTTATAAAGCTGACAAAATTTTTAGGGCAGGTTTTAGGCAAGCAATATGAGGTTGTTTTTCATGTTATAGACAAAAAAGGTGCTTACATCGCTGCTATTTCAAATAATCATATTAGTGGTAGAACTCTTGAATCTCCCTTGAGTGCTTTTGCAAGCGAACTCATACAAAAAAAAGCTTATTTAAAAAAAGATTTTTTACATGATTATAAAGCTTTGATCGGAAAAAATAAACTTGTAAGAGGATCAACTTTTTTTATAAAAAATTCAAATAAACTTGTAGGAATTTTATGTATAAATCACGATACAAGTGCAATGAGAGATGTTATTTGTAAGATTATAGATATAGAAAAATTAGAAGATATGAGTGAGTTTTTAAATCAAGAAAAAGATAATAATTTAGAAATTAATGATTTGGGTAATGTGGAAACCTTAAGTCGTTCTATAGAAGAAATTTTGGCTCAAAATATCGATATGAATTATTTAAATTCAAATTATCAACTTAGCATTACACAAAAAGAAGAAATCGCAAAAACTTTATATGAAAAAGGTATTTTTAATATTAAAGGTGCTGTATCTATTGTTGCAAAATTTTTGAAAATTTCAGAACCTAGTGTTTATAGGTATTTAAAAAAGTTTAAAAAATAAAAATTTTTAATTCTACTGATGATCAATGTAATCTTTAATTGCTGATTTTTTATAGATAATTTTTTATTTTTCAAAGTAAATTAGTATTTTATGATACATTTTCTTTGTATTATATGTTTAAAAAATATAAATTGATAATAAAATTCAAAATAAATTTAGTTTATTAATATTATAATAATAATTATCAATATATTAAAAATTTACCGAAGGAAAATTATGTCAGTTTTAGTTATCGGTGCAGATGAAATTACTCCTATAAAGGCTGTTTTACATGATCTAGGTGCTAAGAAAATTGAACATTGGGATGCACGTAATGAAAATAGGGTTAATCGTAAACCTATTCCTTGTGATACAGAATGTATAGTTATGCTAACAAGTTTTTTAAATCACAATACTATGAAAAAAATTAAAAGCGAGGCTAAAAAAAGAAAAATTCCATTAGTATGTGCTAAAAGAAGCGTGAATTGCGTGTATTGTGAATATTGTAAAATTTTTAATTTAAGCAAAGAATTTGCTATACCTAAAGGATTGTAAATGTTATTTGGTTTCGAACAAGACAAAGAAATAATTCCTCAGGTTTATAATTTTTTAGATAAACAAGAGCTTATAATGACTTTTTTAATTCAGTATAATTCTTGTGTAGAAGATGAGATGAAAATTCCTCTTATTTATGGAAAAAATGCTAAAAATATTCAAGATGCTTTTAAAAATTTCATAGAGGACATTTCAAATGTGAATTTTGGAAAAATTAAAATTGTTTTTAAATGCCACTTATCAAAAACAAGAAAAGGATTGATTTTTAAAACAAAAAAATTAGAAAATTATAATCTAAAGCAAATTTTAAAAAATTATACTTATGGATTGTGTTTTAATGCACAAAAATTATTTAATGATTATGTATATGATAAAATTTCCAAGCAAAATCCAAATAAAACAGTTAATCAAAAAGACGATCTTATTATAGTAGATAAAAAATACGCTATTTTAACACTTTGTAAAAAGATTAATAAACACAATTTAGAAATTGAAAATGAAATTCATAGATCATTAACTTTAATAAGAGAAAATAATTTTAGTAAATTTTACATAGTCTGTCCGCGTAATGAAAATTTTACGCGTTTTATAGAAATCAAACATTTTTTGTATGATTTAAATAAAACTATGTTAAAATTAGTTCCGTATAAAATATCAAATCAACTTATAAGGAGAAATAAATGTCAGTAGCGGTAATTTATGGAAGTGCTATGGGAAACACAGAAGGAGCAGCCAATACAATTGCTTCAAAATTAGGAATCAGTGATGTATTAAATATTGCAGATATTGATGCAGCTAAAATCAATTCTTACGATAAGCTTATTTGTGGAACTTCTACTTGGGGAAGTGGAGATCTGCAAGATGATTGGGATGGTTTTGATTTTTCAGGACTTAGCCTTAGTGGCAAAACAGTAGCCGTTTTTGGTATGGGTGATAGTGAAAGTTATTCTGATACTTTTTGTGGTGGTATGGGAAAATTAGCCGAAAATTTAAAAAATGCAGGTGCAAATTTAGTTGGTGAAGTTTCAACTGATGGCTATACTTTTGAATCAAGCGATGCAGTAGTAGGTGGTAAATTTGTAGGGCTTGCTTTAGATAATGACAATCAAGAAGATCAAACAGAAGCAAGAATTGATGCTTGGATAGAGCAAATTAGATCTTATTTTGCATAATAGAATATCAGCCTTTGTGCTGATATTCTAAGAAGTTTATTCTAGTTTTTTAAACTTAAGCCTAAATTTCAAAGATAAAAATTGTTTAAAAATTTAAAATTGATATATTTAAATTAGTTTTTAAATAATTTTGGTAAAAATTCTTAAAGTAAATATAGTGCTTTAAAAACATAAAATAACTCTTGATTTTTTTAATAAACGTAAATCTTTGCTATATTCAAAAATATTTTTTATCTCACAAAAGCAATCAAATACTATTTAAGCATAGGTATAAAATGAGATTAACTTAAACTTTTTATATGATTTAGATTATAAAAATTATCAATTTTATAGTAATTTTCAACTTTATCTCATACTTTTTATCATTATTTTTGCCTTGCATTCTGCACAACAATAAAGTGTTTTAATTTTATTTTGATCTTCTTTAAATTTAGGTTTCATAAGTTCTGCTATTTTTTGCACAGCTTTTTTAGTGGTAAATTCTTTTCCGTATTCTATACATGCAAAAAGTTCATCTTTTGCCATCGTTTGATATTCAAAAAACTTAGGATTAAATTCCATCCCACTTCTTGTTAGCTTTAAGGTATCTTTTTCAGCACAATTCATTTCACAATACCCACAGGTAGTGCAAAGCGAAGCATTAAATTTTAAAGCATTTTCTTTATGATCTGCGATTAAAGCCCCTACATTACAAGCTCCAACACAGGAAAGACAAAGGGTGCAAGTTTGAGTATTGATTTCTATTTTGCCATATCTTATCCAATCTCCACTTTTTAAAGAGCCAAAATCATTATTTTGTATAAGTTTTTGCATTCTTTTAGAAAAATTTTCTCTTGTGCTAAGAGTATTATTATGAAATTCAAAATATAAATCTTCTATAAATTTTTGTTGCTTTAAATGAGTATTTAATTCTTCATTAGCAATAAAAATAGCTTTTTTATTAAATTTTCTTTCAAAAAAAGTATTTAAAAGTTCTATAGCTTCATAATTTCCTTGAGATAGCGTTTGAGTGAAAAAGACTATATTAGCACCACTACTTTGTAAAAGAGCTAAAAAATGCATAGGAGTAAGCCATCCATCTTTTATGATTAGCGGTAAGGTATTTTTTGGAAGTTCTAAATTTAAATTTTCTAGAGGAATTTTTTCTGAAATGAGTAAAATTTTATTTTTTTTAAAAAAGTTGCAAATTTCAAAAAAACTGTTTCTAGGTAAATTAGCACTATCAAGCGATCCACTAGGGCAAATGCTAATACAAGAACCACACTCCAAACAATCTATTTGTGAAAAAATTAGATTTTTATTTTCATCATCTTTTAAAATAGCTGTTGTGGGACAAATTTCGACACATTTAGCACAATGCTCACTACGTCTTGAATGATATTGACATATATTTAAATCGTAAGAAAAATAATTTTTGTAAGTGTAATTTGGAACAATACTATTTAAAAATTCAAGCAGGGTTTCTTTGTTTCTAAAATTTTGCATATCATAACAACCACTTTGCCTTGAAAAATCTTTTCTTAAGTATTGGTGATTGAAAATTAAAATATCAAAATCAATTTCTATTTCATCAGATATTATTGCACATAATTCTCCTATAGTTCCAAAAATACCTTTGACTTCTTCATTTTTCAAAGCAATGACTTTAAAATCATTTTTTTTCAAAAAATCAGCAAGTTCTTCTTCTAGATCAATAAGAATAATACGTTTTTGAATGGGTTTATTTTCTTCAAAATCAAGTCCAAAATCATAAATATGATTTCTAATTTGATAGAGTGTTAAAATATTTTTAGCTTTTTCTAGGGCATCATCTTGAGAATTTTTAAGGTAAAAATTAATTTCTGGAGCGTAGATGCTAGATTTTTGTTTTTTATCATTAGAGATTAAAACTTCTATACCTTTATTTGTTTCCCAAATTTCAATTTTATCAGGCAAAGGGATTAAATCTTTGTTTTTTATGAAAACAAATTCTTTCATTAAGTTTTTCCTCTAAAAAATATTTTTTAAATTTTATGTTAAAATAACCAAATATTTTCTTAAGGTTTAAGATGGACAAAATAAAAAAATTCCCACAAATTGGAACTTTAATCGAAGATGAAACTTTAAAGGAATATCCTTTTTACTTAAGGGCTTATTTTTGCAAAAATATCGTGGCTAATATGAAGGCTTTGGATGAGAATAGTTGTGAAAAAAATATTCTTTTAAAAAAAATAAAATCAGAAATTCAAAAATATCTGCGTAAAGATTTACAAAGTGTGATCAATGCTACAGGTGTGATTATCCATACAAATTTGGGAAGAAGCGTGATTGATGAAAGTATTTTTAACCAATGTAAGGATCAAATTTGTAATTATATAAATCTTGAATTTGATTTAGAAAATGGCAAAAGAGGAAGTCGCTACGCTTTAGTGCTTGAGAAACTTAAAATGCTTTTTGAGTGTGAAGATGCTTTAGTGGTAAATAATAATGCTGCAGCGGTTTTTTTAATTTTAAATTCTCTTTGTTTAAATGAAGAAATTATTAGTTCTAGAGGTGAGTTAGTCGAAATAGGTGGGAGTTTTCGCGTACCTGAAGTGATTAAGGCTGCAGGAGTTAAACTTAAAGAAGTTGGAACAAGCAATAAAACGCATCTAAAAGACTATGAAGAAGCTATCGATGAAAATACAAAATTACTATTAAAAACACACAAATCAAATTTTACTCTTATAGGTTTTCAAAGCGATGTAAGCATTGTGGAACTTGATAAATTAGCCAAAGAAAAAGGAATTTTAACGTATTATGATTTAGGCTCTGGGTGGTGTGAAAATTTAAATGAAAAATTAGCAAAAAATGAACCTATGATTAAAAAAGTGCTTAAGAATTGCGATATTTTAAGTTTTAGTGGTGATAAGCTTTTTGGATCTGTTCAAGCTGGAATTATATTAGGTAAAAGAGAACTGATTGAAAAGATTAAAAAAAATCAACTTTTAAGAATGTTAAGAGTGGATAAAATTACTTTAGCACTACTTAATGAAACGTTTAAGGCTTATCTTGAAAAAGATTATACTAAAATCACCACCTTAAGACTTTTAAATGACGATATCGAACATATAGAGCAAAAAGCTTTATGGGTGCGACAGCAGATTAAATTTGAAAGCGAAATTAAGAAAAGTAGGAGTTTAGTTGGTGGTGGATCTATGCCTGATAGAACTTTAGAAAGTAGAGTTTTATCTTTTGAAGGCAAAGCTTTAACATTGCAAGAAAAATTTAGAGAAAAAAATATCATAGGGCGCGTTGAAAATGATAGTTTTGTTTTAGATTTTAGGACGATTAGAGAAAGCGATTTAAATATTTTAGTTAAACTAATTAATTCTATGGAAAATTTATGAATTCTTTGCTCATTGGCACTGCAGGGCATATTGATCATGGAAAAACTTCTTTAATTAAAGCTTTAAATGGCTTTGATGGAGATAATTTAAAAGAAGAAAAAGAAAGACAAATCACGATCAATCTAAGTTTTTCAGATCTAAAATTAAAAGATAAACACTTTTCCTTTATCGATGTTCCAGGTCATAAAGATTTAGTTAAAACTATGATTAGTGGAGCATTTGGTTTTAGTGCTTGTTTGTTTGTTATAGATATTAATGAAGGTTTAAAAGAGCAGAGTATAGAACATTTAGAAGTGCTTGAAATTTTAGAAATTAAAGATATTATTATTGTATTTAGCAAATGTGATTTATGTGAAAATTATAAAGAACGTGGGCAAGAAATTTTACAAAAGTTAAATTTTACCCCCTTAAATGTTTTTCATACATCTATAAAAGATCAAGCTAGTATTGATGTTTTAAAAGATTATCTTTTAAATTTAAAGGATAAAAATGCAAAAGATGATTTGATTTTTCGCTATTACATAGATAGGGTTTTTTCTCTAAAGGGCATAGGAACTGTCGTTACAGGAAGTTTAAATGAAGGAAAAACCAGCGTAAATGAAAAAATTATTTGTTTGGATAATCAAAAAGAACTTTTGGTTAAAAATATACAAAATCATGATCAAGACTATAAAGAAATCAAGGCTTTTAATCGTGTAGCTTTAAGTTTAAATTGTAATCATAAAGATTTAAAAAAAGGTTTTGTTTTAAGCAAGAAAGGTATTTTTAAAGGATTTTTAGAATGTGATGTTTTAATCAAAGCTAAAAGAGGTTTAAAAAATGAAAAAATGCTTTTTTGTGTGGGAAGTAAAAGTGTAGAATGTAAACTTACAATCTTAAAAGAATTAGATAATGATGAATTTTTTGTTCACCTTACTTTTAAAACGCAGCTTTTTTTGTGTTTTGATGAAAAATTTATTTTACTTCAAAATAATCGCATTATAGGAGGCGGCAGAGTTTTAAATCCTGTTAGCGAACCTTTAAAAAAAGAATTAAAAAATAAATTATTGTTTTTACTTCGAAATAGAGATTTTAAATCAGTTTTTAATTTTTTAAAAGATATCCATAAAATGGGTTTTGGTTTACTTTCTAGCTATCAAAGATTTAAATTACTCCACAAAGAAGCCTTGGATTTGGCAAAAAGCTTAAATGGTGTTTTTGTTGATGAAAAAAATCTCAATGTCTACAATCTTTTAGCTTTGGATGAATTTAAAAAAATGATTATTTTCATACTGGATAAAAATCCTTATGCTATGTTTTCTCCGACTTCATTATCTCTAAGAATTTCTTGGGCAAGTATAGAATTTTGTGAATTTGGGCTTAAAAGTATGCAAAATTTACTCGATTTTAAAAATGGAATATATTTTAAAAAAGGGATTGATTTTGAAAAACTTAAAGAAAGAAATAATAACGAGCTTTTTGAGATATTAAGAAAACAAGGTATCAAGCCACAAGCTCCTTATAATCTTTATGAAGTTTTAGATCTTGATCGAAAAAGCGGTGATGAGATTTTAAAAAAACTTACTCAAGAAAAATTAGTTATTAGGCTCTCGCATAATTTCTTTGTGGAAAAAAAATCTTTAGATAGGCTTATACAAGAATGTTTAGAAATTTTGAAAAATTCAAGTCTTGATGTACAAAAGATGAAAGAAATTTTTCAACTATCAAGAAAATATGCTATAGCATATCTAGAATATTTAGATAAAGATGAAAGAATAGAAAAAAAAGATGAAAAAAGATTTTTAAAAACAAATGTTTAGAAAATCATTATAAAATTAAACCTATATTTTATTATTAAGGAAGATAAATGAAAAAATTAGGTTTAATTTTTGCTTGCTCAGCGTCTTTGTTTGCCGCAAGCAATAGCGAAATCAGCGATTTTTATTCTAAAAGCATTAAGATGCAATTTCCAAATGCTACTATAAGTGTAAAAGATCGTCAAAAAGTTGGAAATACAGGATTTGAAAGCGTGATTGTTACTATAACAGTTGATGGACAAAAACAAGATCAAATTCTTTTTACAAAAGATAATATCATAGTCCCTGATATTATTGATCTAAAAACAAGAACTTCTTATGCACAAGAATATGAAATGAAAAAATTTCAAGAAGCAAGAGAAAATTTTACTAAAAATGCTAAACCTGTAGCGCAAAAAGAAAAAATGGTGATTACTTTGGGAGATAAAAGTAAGCCTGCGATTTATGTATTTTCTGACCCAGAATGTCCTTTTTGTAGAGAGCAATTGGCGCAAGTTAAAGATGAGCTAAAAGATTATCAAATCAATTATATTTTAACTCCAGTACATGGAAAATCTGCTTTTGAAAAATCAGCATTGATTTATAAAGAAGCTAAAAAAGCCAAAAATGATGAGGCAAAAATAGCCATTTTGAAAAAATATTATGATCCAAATATCAAAAATTATCCAAAAGTGAGCGATGCTGAATTAAAACAGATATTCTCTCTTTATGAAAAATATCGTGCTTTAGGACTTAGTGCTACTCCAACCATTATAAAATGAAATTTTTATTGATATTTTTAGCACTCTTTATGAGTGCTTGTGTCAATTCAACTTTTATTAAAAGTACTATACAAACAAATAATGAAGGTATTTTTATTCAAGCAAAACAAAATGAAAGCTTTGAAATTTTTTTCCAAAACCCTAGCAAAATCGAAAGTAATTTAGAACAAGAATTAATATCTAGTTTAGAAAATTTAGGACTAAAACAAACAAGCGAAAATCCAACTTATAAAATTTATATTAATCTTGTAGATATGAAAAAACATTCTTATGCTCAAAGAGTAACAATTTCGGCGAGATTTTTTTATGATTTTGATCCTTTAGAAAGTGATGGAGAGTGGTTTATAGAAAACTATTATAGCATGCAATTAAATATACAAATCATTCAAGAAAATACCATACAAAAAACGAGTTTAATTGCACGGACAGCTTATCTTGGAGATAAAAAGCGATGTCAAATATCATTAGAAAATAAAATTATCAATCAGATTACGAGCTTTTTTTATTTTAAATCTTAGTTTTTAAAATTTCTTCATTCGTAACCTTGCTATCAAATTTAATGATTAAATTTTTTGAATTTTTGTAAATATCGACCACTCCAATATTTTGAATAAAATCTGTAAAATTTAACTGAGTATCCAAAGGGAGATAAATATTTTTAAAATCAGATGGATTTTTTAAGAAAAATAGAGCAATAAGCCAAAAAATAGCAAGAATGGTTAAAATAATTGCTAAAATATTTAACTTATCTAAATGTAAAAATATCCCGCCAACTATACCACCTATAAAACTTCCCCCATAACCAAAAGCGTTAAAAAGCCCTAATGCGGCACCTTTTTCATGAACTTTGCATAATTTTGAAGCACAGCTTTGCATAATAGGTTCGTGTAGATTAAATCCAATAAAAAAAATAACTACTGCGATAATAAAAAGATTAATTGAATTTGAAAAGGCAAATAATATATAAGAAAGAATGAAAAAGGCTACCCCTAAAAGCAAAATTTGCTTAGCCAAACCTCTTTTTTCCCCTAAACTTCCAGCAAATCCCATAGCAATAAAACCTGCTATCATAGAAGAGGTATAAACGATCCAAAGTTTATGTGCATCAAATCCTAAGTGTTTAACTAAAATGATAGGAATGCTTAAAAAGGCTATACTCATAAGCATTTTTTGCATACAATTTGTAAGATTCATTAAGGCTAAATTTTTTTGTTTAATAAGATGCAAAAATGGAGTTTTTTTATTTTCATGAGTGATTTTGCTTTCTTGTGGGATAACAGTATAGAGCAAGATAATGCATAAAAAAGATAAAAATGCACTCAAATCAAAAAGACTTGATAAACCCCATTTTGCACTCATTAAAGGAGATATTACCATAGAAGCTGCAAAACTAAGCCCTATAAAAGAACCCATAACAGCCATTGCTTTTCCTCTATTTTCTTCAGTAATAAAATCGCTAATCATAGCAGTTGCAACTGCTCCTATTGCACCAGCACCTTGGAGCATTCTGCCCAATAACATTATGTAGATATCATGTGCGAAAGAACAAATTAAAGAACCAATGATAAAGATAATAAGTCCTATTAGTAAAGTTTTTTTACGTCCGATTTTATCACTTAAAATTCCAAAGGGTATTTGTAAAATCATTTGAGTAAGAGCATAAATTCCTACCAAAAAACCTACTAAAAATTCATTTGCACCTTCGAGTTTGAGTGCATAAAGACTCAAAACTGGCAAAACAATAAAAAGACCAAAAAATCTAGTTCCAACAATAAAAGATAAAGGTAAGACGTTGTTTAGCATTATTAATTTCCTGATTGTCAAAATTTCTATAAACTAAGATAATTTTACTATGAATTATATTAACACATTGTTAATTTTTAATCTTTAGCATTCTTATATTAATATTTATAAGTTTATATTAGTTTTTTAGTGGATATAAGGTTTAATTAATGAAAATTCTTTTAGCAACGAGTAATAAGCACAAGGTTTTTGAAATTAAAGAAATTTTAAAAGATTATAAATTGTATGCTTTTGATGAGGTTTTAAAACCTTTTGAAATAGAAGAAAACGGCAAAAGCTTTAAAGAAAATGCTTTAATAAAGGCTAGAGCCGTTTTTAACGCTTTAGTTCAAAAACAAAAAAATGAATTTTTAGTTTTAAGCGATGATAGTGGAATTTGCGTTGAAGTTTTAGATGGAAAGCCTGGAATTTATTCTGCTCGTTTTAGCAATAAAGGAGATGATAAGAGCAATCGTGAGAAATTGATATCCGAAATAAAACAATTAGGTGTTTGTGAAAGTAAGGCTTATTATATAGCAGCTATTGCGATAGTAAGTTCATATGGTGAGTATGTGGTGCAAGCAAGTATGCACGGAAAAGTAATGAGTGAAGAAAGAGGAGAGAATGGTTTTGGTTATGATAGTCTTTTTATTCCAAATGGTTTTGATAAAACCTTAGCTCAGCTTAGTTCAAATGAAAAAAATACGATCTCGCATCGTTTTAAAGCATTAGAACTTGCTTTAATTATTTTAAAGATGATTAAAAAAGGAAAAAAGGGTGAAAAAATTTATTAAATACATTGTTGTAGTTGTTTGGTTTGCAAGCTTGGTTTTCTTAGAGTGAATACTGATAAAAAGTTAGTAAAATAAACTTCCGCTTAAAAATAAAATCATTGCAAAAACCATTAAAACTCCAAAATATTTGTTTAGTTAGATTTTTATATCCCAAAAGAAATTTATCCATTCCTTGGTTTCTTTAATTTTAAAGTCAGGCTCTAAGAGAGCTGTCTTTTTATAAAAAATAGTTGCGATTTTTAATTCCATATGAGAAAATTGCTCTTGCAGTCTTTTTTTAATTTCCAATAAGCTTTCTCCGCTATCTACTATATCATCGATGAGCAAAATTTTTTTATAATTTTTAAGATCTGGGATATTAAAAATTTCAATAGTATCAAGTTTTCTAGTATCATCATAATGTATAGAGTTTAGACTAAAAAGATTGCGTGTTTCTAGTGCAACGGCTAAAGAATGTCCCAAAGTCATACCACCTCTAGCAACTGCAACGAGAGCATCGGGATTAAATTCTTTTTTTATTTGTGTAGCCAAAAATTTAACATCTTCTTCGAAATAATCATAAGAATAAAAAAACATTAATAGCCTTTATTGTAGCGCAATCAATAAAAAATTACCTAAAGAAATTAGACTTAAAACAACAATACCTAAGTTGATTTTATCCCATTGGCGTTTAAAAATTCTTATTAGCAAGTAAGTTAGAAAACCAAAGGCAAAGCCTGAGGTAATAGAGTAGGTTAAAGGCATCATAATGATAGTAAAAAAACTAGCTACAGCAATAGCTTCATCTTTAAAGTTTATATTTTTAACTTCCATAAACATCAAAACCCCAACCATTATAAGGACAGGATAAATTGCATTTGCTGGTATAGCTTTGAAAAGAGGAAGCAAAAAAAGAGTTAGAATAAAACATAGCGCTACAACCAAAGCTGTAAGACCAGTTCTTCCCCCGCTTTCTACTCCTGTTGTGCTTTCCACAAAAGCAGTAACGGTTGAAGTACCAACAAAGGCTCCAAAGGTGGATCCTGCAGCATCTGCCATTAGAGTTTTTCCAAGTTTCTTTTCACCATTTTTAGCATCATCAAAGATTTTTCCTCTTTCTCCCACGCCAGTAATCGTTCCAATGCTATCAAAAAGTTGAGTGATGAAAAAGGTTAGTATTATAGGAATCATACTTATATTTAAAGTATTTTTAATATTTAAATGTAAAAATATTGCCCCTAATCCGTTTTTAGAATCAAAAGCAGGTAAAGAGAATAATTGAGTTGGAAATTGTGCTTGATCAATATGAAGAATCCAAGCAATTACTGAGCTTATTAAAACTCCAAAAATAAAAGCCCCTTTAAGTTTAATTGCCCAAAAAAAGATAATAAGCGCAAGGGCGAACATTCCAAAAAGTACATGAGAACTGCTAAAATTTCCTACACCTACTAAAGTATCTTTATTATGCACAATAATCCCCATTTGACTTAAACCTAAAAAAGTGATAAAACATCCAATTCCAGCACAAATAGCTAATCTTAAATCTTTAGGTATATTTCTAATAATCCAAAGGCGAAAATGCGTAAAAGAAAGAATAAGAAAAATTGCACTTGAAATAAAAACAGCTCCTAAAGCACTCTGCCAAGGAATTTTTTGTGCTCCACAAACTGCAAAGGTAAAATAAGCATTTAAGCCCATACCAACACTCATAGCTACGGGAGTATTTGCAAAAAAAGCATTAAAGGCACTTGCTACAATAGTAACTAAAGCAGTAGCTGTGATTAAAGCCTCTATAGGCATACCCGTATTGCTTACTATAGCAGAATTTACAGGAATGATATAAACCATAGCTAAAAAGGTTGTTAATCCAGCAACTATTTCTGTGCGAAAATCAGTTTTATTTTCCTTAAGTTTAAACAAAAAATTATTCCTTAATATATTTTTAATTCATTATATAAGCTATCGCGTTCTACCGGGATTAAATTAGCGGTTTTAATCATATCGATGAAAGTTTTTAAGCTTGTTCCTTTTGCCGATTTTGCTCCTCCGGCGCTTTGGATGCTCTCTTTTTCGATGGTTCCATCTAGATCATTAGCTCCAAATTCTTGAGCCACCATAGCTAGATTTAAAGTCATTGTTGCCCAATAAGCTTTTATATTTTTGATATTATCAAGCACCAAGCGTGAAATAGCAACAGTTTTTAAAATCTCTTCACTATCTATAATTTTATCCGTTTGTATAAAGCTGTTATCTCTTTGCCAAACTAAAGGAATGAAGGCATTAAATCCACCTGTTTCATCTTGTAAATTTCTAAGTCTTATCATATGATCGATTCTATGTTCTCTTTCTTCTATATGTCCAAAAAGCATAGTTGCATTACTTTGTTTGCCTTTTTGATGCCAAAGTTTGTGAATTTTAAGCCAATTTTCACTACTAACTTTTCCATGACAAATTTTTTTACGAATTTCCTCATCAAAAATTTCAGCTCCTCCACCAGGCATTGAATCCACGCCATATTCTAGCATTTTTTCAATCACTTCTTCATAACTCATTGCAAAACGTCGGTGTAAAAAATCAATTTCAGCTGCTGTCATAGCTTTTATATGTATATTTGGATATTTACTTTTAATCATTTTAAAAATTTCTAAATACCATTGCCAACTTGTGTCTTTATTGTGAGCAGAAACTATATGTACTTCTTTTGTGCCGCGTGTTACAGTTTCATCAACTATTTTTATGATTTCTTCATGGGACATTATATAAGGATTTGGATTTTTGCGGTGAGCTGAAAAGGCACAAAATTTGCAAGTATCTGCACAGATGTTGGTTGGATTTATATGACGATTGATATTAAAATAAACTTTTTTACCGTGAAGTTTCTCACGTCTTTTATGTGCAAATTTGCTTAAAGTAAAAAGATCTAATTCCCAAAGTTTATTTGCTTCCTCTTGATTTATTCTTTCTTCATTTTCTAATTTTTTGAGTAAATTTTTCATTTGATTATCGCTTTTTGTTTTTCAAAATTTTAAAATAAACATTATAAATTCTTACTGAAAAAGAAATTTAAAATTTGAATGAAAAACATCAAAAATTAACAGATAAAAGTTAAATTATTTATTAAAATTTTTAAAAAATAGTAATGAAACAAACTATTAAATAAGATAAGTTAAAATAAATTAATATTTATCGATGTTTATATTTTTAAAGAGAGTAAAAATGTGTGGAATAGTTGGTTATATAGGAAACAATGAAAAAAAGCAAACGATCATTAATGGACTTAAGGAACTAGAGTATCGTGGTTACGATAGTGCTGGCTTGGCTGTAATGAAAGATGGAGAGATGAATTTTTTTAAAGCTGTGGGAAAGCTTGAAAATTTATCGAATAAATGTAGCAGTTTTTCTAGTGAGGGTTATGGATTTGCTATAGGTCATACACGTTGGGCAACTCATGGAAAACCAACTGAAATTAACGCACATCCACATTTGGGTCAATATTCTTGCGTGATCCATAATGGAATTATAGAAAATTATAAAGAGATTAAAGATAAATTAGAGCAAAGCGGTATCACTTTTTTAAGTCAAACCGATACTGAAGTTATAGTTCAACTTTTTGAATTTTATGCTAAAGATACAGATATTTTTGAAGCATTTAAAAAGACAATTGATGAATTGCGTGGAGCTTTTGCTATTCTTTTAATCACCAAAAAAGATCCCAATCGTGTATTTTTTGCTAAAAATGCTGCCCCTTTAATTATAGGAAAAAATCAAGAGAATGAAATTTATTTTGCTAGTGGAGATGCCCCTTTGATTGGACTTTGTGAAGAAGTTATTTATCTTGAAGATTTAAGTTTGGGTTATGCCAGTAAAGAAGAACTTGCAATTTTTGAAAATCATAAATTAAAACAAAATTCTTTTACTAAACTTTCAGGAGATAAGGCCTTTGCTAAAAAAGACGGCTTTCGTTTTTTTATGGAAAAAGAAATTTATGAACAAAGTCGTGTAATGAGTGAAGTTTTAATGGGGCGTATCAATGGAGATGAGGTTGTTTTTGATGAACTTGAAAATGAAGATTTAAGCACCATAGAAGAAATCACGCTTTGTGCTTGCGGAACGAGCTATCATGCGGCAATGGCGAGTGCCTATTTGTTTGAACGTTTGGCGAAAATTAAAGCTAAAGTGGAAATCGCAAGTGAATTTCGTTATAGAGATGCAGTGATTAAGCCAAATTCTTTATTTATCGTGATTTCTCAAAGCGGAGAAACAGCAGATACTTTAGAGGCTTTAAAAATAGCTAAAGAACAGGGTGCAAAAACTTTTGCTATTTGTAATGTAGATAATTCCAATATAGTTCGTTTGGCACACTTAAGTCTTTTAACGCGTGCGGGTATCGAAAAAGGTGTTGCATCAACTAAAGCTTTTGCAACCCAAGTTTTAACGCTTTGGATGTTGGCAATTTTTATTGCACAGAAGAAAAAATTAGATATTTCGACAGAAATTAAGGCATTGTTGCATACTCCAAATTGCGTAAAAGTAAATGCAAAATTACATGAGAAAATTCATCGTTTGTCCAAACGTTATCTTGATGGACATGGATTTTTCTTTATAGGACGTGATGTTTTTTATCCTCTAGCTTTAGAAGGTGCTTTAAAATTAAAAGAGCTTTCATATTTGCATGCTGAGGGTTATCCTGCAGGAGAGATGAAGCACGGCCCTATAGCATTGGCTGATTCTAAGCTTTATACCATTGCCTTAATGCCTAAAAATATGCTTTATGAAAAAACAAAATCTAATGTTGAAGAATTGATAGCTAGAGATTCTACTGTTCTTAGTATTTCGCCTTTGGAATTTGATTTGAGCGATGATTTTATAAAGACTAATGAACAAAGTCATTATATGTGTGAATTTTTTGAAATGATGGTGATCACCCAGCTTTTGGCTATGGAAATTTCAATAAGACTTGGAAATGATGTAGATATGCCAAGAAATCTTGCAAAAAGTGTTACTGTAGAATAAATTTAAAATATTTTGTGAATTTTTGAAACAAATATCATAAAAAACTTGTAGATAACTATAAAATTTTAAATTATAAAGATAATTTTATGTAAATTTTGTTTAAATGTTTTCAAGTACAATTTAAAAAGGAATGCTTATGGAATATAGAATCGAACACGATACTATGGGAGAGATTAAGGTCCCAAATGATAAATATTGGGGTGCACAAACCGAGAGAAGTTTTGAAAATTTTAAAATCGGTTGTGAGAAAATGCCAAAGGTTTTAATTTATGCTTTTGCAAATCTCAAAAAGTCTTTAGCTTTGGTTAATAATAAACTTGGAAAACTTGATGATGCGAAAAAAAATGCTATAGTTCAAACTTGCGATGAGATTATTTCAGGTAAATTTGATGATAATTTTCCTCTTGCGATTTGGCAAACAGGATCAGGCACTCAAAGCAATATGAATATGAATGAAGTAATTGCAAATCGTGCCACTGAAATTATGGGTGGAGATTTTCGCAAAGAAAAACTCGTACATCCAAATGATCACGTAAATATGAGTCAAAGTTCTAATGATACTTTTCCAACGGCTATGAGTATAGTTGCGGTAGAACAAGTTGAAAAAAAACTTATCCCAGCCCTTAATGAACTGATTGCTACTTTTGAAAAAAAAGTGAAAGAATTTGAAGGTATTATCAAAATAGGACGCACTCACTTGCAAGATGCAACCCCACTTACTTTAGCACAAGAATTTAGTGGTTATCTTTCTATGCTTTTACATTCTAAAGAGCAAATCATCGCTTCTTTGCCAAGCTTAAGAGAATTAGCTATTGGTGGAACAGCTGTAGGAACAGGTCTTAATGCTCATCCAGAACTTAGTGAAAAAGTCAGTGAAGAATTGAGCAAACTTATAGGGACTAAATTTATTTCAAGCCCAAATAAATTTCATGCTTTAACAAGTCACGATGCGATTAATTTTACCCACGGAGCAATGAAAGGATTAGCGGCCAATTTAATGAAAATTGCAAACGATATAAGATGGTTAGCTTCAGGCCCAAGATGCGGTCTTGGAGAGCTTATTATCCCTGAAAATGAGCCAGGGAGTTCTATTATGCCAGGTAAGGTAAATCCTACTCAATGTGAAGCCATAACTATGGTTGCAGTTCAAGTTATGGGAAATGATGCTACGATTGGATTTGCAGCAAGTCAAGGAAATTTTGAGCTTAATGTATTTAAACCTGTGATTATCTATAATTTTTTACAAAGTCTAGATTTATTAGCTGATTCCATGCATTCATTTAATATTCATTGCGCTATAGGTATTAAGCCAAATAATGAAAAAATAGAATATAACTTACATAATTCTTTGATGCTAGTTACTGCTTTAAATCCGCATATAGGCTATGAAAATGCCGCAAAAGTAGCTAAAAATGCGCACAAAAAAGGAATCTCTTTAAAAGAAAGTGCTATGGAGCTTGGTTTGGTTAGTGAAGAAGATTTTAACCGCTTTGTCGATCCAACCAAGATGATAGGCCCAAAGGCTTGAATTTACCTAGCTTATAAGCTAGGTAAAAATCAGATCAATTTCTTCTCTTTTAAAATTATATACATTCTAATAGTAGAAATAAAGAAAGTTAAAATTGCAGGACCTAGAATAATACCCCAAAAACCAAAACTTGATATCCCAGCCATCATAGCCAAGAAAATCAAAAGTTCATTGATTTTTGTTGGTGTTTTAACGAGTTTTTTATTGATCCATTTTATAATTAAAGGTTTGATTAAAGTATCAGCGATAAAAGAAATAACAACTATAGAATAAATTAAAATTACCAGTGCTGAATTTAAACCATTAGATGCAAATTCATAAAGACTTACAGGTATATAAATCAAAGCTCCACCTACAGCAGGTATTAAAGAGCTAACTGCAAAAATAGCACCCATTAAAATTCCATCATATCCGTAAAATACAGTAATGATCCCAAAAAGCGTTCCTTGAAAAATTGCGATAATAACCATAGAATAAAGAACTACCGCCATTACATTTCCAACTTCTGATAAAACATCATTAAGTTCATTTTTATTTATAGGGATAATAGACTTTAAATAAATTACAAGTTCTGTTCCATAAAGGTTAGCAAAAAAATAAAAAACGCAAATTAAAACCATATCGATAAGAAATTTAGCTCCAGATTTAGTAAAACTCGAAGCATAGCTTAATGCTTGTTTGGAAATACTATTTAAATCAATTGAAACTAAAAATTCTTTGATTTTTGGTTCTAAGAAGTTGAGTCCTTCAGGTAGGGCAAATTGATAATTTTTAATATAATCAAGAGTATGAGAAATTATACTAATATCAAAATTTTTTAAAGTTTTAGCAAATTCTATCATGGTATAAAAAAACGGAGCAAAGAAAAGCAAAACCATGCAAGAGGTAGTAAGTATAGAAGCAAAAAATTTGTGTCCTTTAGTTAAATGTAGGAATTTTGCATTGATATTTGAAGTTGCAACAGCCATTAAACTCGCGATAATGATCACAAGCAAAAAGCTTTTAAAAAGATAAAGTAAAAGTGATAAAATCACCAAAATGAAACAAATTAGGAAAATTTTTCCGTTTTTCAATAATTACTCCTCAAATAAAGTTTTTTCATATTTTAAATTTAAAACATTATAACTTTTATGACTTGCTATGCGTCCTTTAGCAGTGCGTTCTATATAGCCATTTGCTAATAAATAAGGCTCTATAACATCTTCAATTGTATTTTCATCTTCGCTTAAAGCCGCTGCTATGCTTGCAAGCCCTATAGGTTTTTGTTTTGCTGCAGTTAAAAGTTCAAGGTATCTTAAGTCCATTGCATCAAAGCCCAATTCATTAACCCCTAAAGAATTTAAAGCCTCATTAGCTCTTTTTAGAGTGATATTTTTTTCATCATTTACATCTGCAAAATCTCTTACTCTTTTTAAAAGTCTAAGGGCAATTCTAGGAGTAGATCTTGATCTTTTTGCAATTTCAAGGGCTGCCTCTTCTTCACAGGTTTTATTGAGTTTTAAGGCAGCTTTTTGAAGTATGATTGCAAGTTCGCTATCTTTATAAAATTCAAGACGAAATTGCATACCAAAGCGATCCCTTAAAGGATTGCTTAACATACCCGCACGGGTTGTTGCACCTATAAGGGTAAATTTTGGCAAATCGATTTTTATAGTTTGTGCCGCAGGACCACTACCTATGATGATATCTAAGCGATAATCTTCCATTGCAGGATAAAGCACTTCTTCAATTGCAGGGCTTAGACGATGAATTTCATCGATAAACAAGACATCACCTTCGCTTAAATTCGTTAAAATAGCGGCTAAATCCCCGCTTTTTTCTATCATAGGTGCAGCTGTTGTTTTGATATTTGCTCCCATTTCATAAGAGATAATATTAGCTAAAGTTGTTTTTCCAAGTCCAGCTGGACCGCTAAAAAGAATATGATCTAAACATTCATTGCGTTTTTTTGCTGCAGCAATAAAAACATTTAAATTTTTTTTTATATTTTCTTGTCCTATATAACCATCAAAGCTTGAAGGACGTAAAGAATTTTCGTAACTTTCATCAAAAGAATATTTTTCTATTTCTACTATTCTATCCATAATTTTATTCTTATAATTTTTTAAAAATTAAAATAAGATTTTAGCTAAAATTTGCTAGAATTTACTTAAATTTTATGAAAATATGGTTTCAAAGATGGGGATTTTAACAAAATTAGAACTAGATTATGAAATTGATGATATAGAGAAGTTTTTGCAATTTTTTAGAACAATGTGCGATAGATTTGAACCTTTGATTATTAATCTTGGCAGTGATAGCATGCGTTATAAAGAAGCTGTAAAAGAACTTGAAACTTTAGTACATAATACCGCTTGGGCAGCAAGACGTCTAGGACTAGATGAAATAACTGATTTTTGTGTATTTTGTGAAGAGATGATGGCGCAAGCAAATCGTTTTGAAGGTCCAGCTAGTGAAGAATTTACAGATTGGATGCTTTTAGTGAGTGATCAGTTTGAGAAATATTGTCGTTCGTATGAAAATGATGATTCTGTTTTAGCTGTTTTTAATCCTTTAATTGTTAATGTTCCAAATATTATTTCTAAATAATGGGAGCGACTTGGCTTCGACAGGAGTAAGTCTGCTTAGATGGCATGTCGCTTTAGGCAAAGCGTAAAAAGCCTAAATAAAATTAAACGCAAACAACGTTAAATTTGCTCCTGCTTACGCTAAAGCTGCGTAAGTTCAGTTGAGCCTGAATTTTAAGTGATACTATCTAGCTTGAAATTTGGTCATCTTAAGATAGTGTAGTTTAAAACTTGACACATTTTAAGCGAATTTAAAGTCTTAGCTATATTTTTAAGTTTTGGAAGATGAGCGAAATATAGTGAAGCAGTCATCTTTGCTAAGCATGTAGAGATCTTTGTGGAGTTATTTTTGGACAGGGGTTCAATTCCCCTCGCTTCCACCATTAGTAGATTTCTTAAAATTTAAAAACCTTTCACAATACCTATTTTTAGAACTTCTTTTCATTATCAATTAATTTCTAATTATTGCAATTTTTTCTATTTTTTCTTATAATTCTGTAGCCATTTATGTAGCCAAAATAAAAATTAAAATACATAATTATTATATTTTAGGTATTTTCAAAAACAAATTCAATTCTTGTTAATCGCCATATTAATTTTCTTGAAATAGTTTAGATGCTAATTGTGCCGCTTTAGCTTGATCTGTATCCTTTTTTAAGGTTTGATATATCTTACTAATATAATCTTCTAAAGTTTGTTGAGAATCTATGGTTTTATCATTTTGTTCAACCTTGACATATTCTCCATCACTTTGTAATTCATAAGCTAAAGTGTTATCACTAAGTTGTAAGCGTAAAAATTGTGCTAATTTGGCTTTATTTTTTTCATCAAAAATTGGAGTCATAAGTTCTAGACGCCGTTCTAAATTTCTTGGCATCCAATCTGCACTTGATATAAAATAGTTTGGTTCGCTATGTTTAAAATAAAATACTCTAGCGTGTTCTAGGTATTTTCCTATAATACTTCTTACGCGTATATTTTTGCTGTATTCTTGATTAGGTTTTAGGCAACAAATTCCTCTTACAATAAGATCAATTTGAACTCCATTTAAACTTGCTTTGTAAAGAGCCTTAATGATGTCACTATCTACGAGAGAATTCATTTTTGCAATAATAACTCCTTCGCTCCCTTTACTTGTTTCTAAGTGTATCATTTCTAGAATTTTTTCTTTGATTTGATTTGGACTCATTGAAAGAGTTTTAAGACAACGATTTTTATTAAAGCCAGACAAGATATGAAAAAAGCTTGTTACATCTTGAGCAATTTCGATTTTATTGGTAAAATAACTTATATCTGTATATATTTTTGCACTGCTTGCATTGTAATTTCCTGTGCCTAAATGTATATAAAATTTAAGTTTTTCTCCTTGTTTGCGTATAACTTGTGATACTTTGGCATGAACTTTAAAACCTCTAATTCCGTAAATAACGTGAGCACCAGCGTTTTCTAAAGCTTTTGCCCAGTGCAAGTTATTTTCTTCATCAAAACGTGCTTTTAATTCCACCATTACCGTAACTTGCTTTCCTTCGCTTGCCGCATCGATTAAGGCTTGGACGATGTTTGAATTTTTTTCTACTCTATAAAGGGTCATTCTTATAGAAATCACTTCAGGATCTTGACTGGCTTCTTTTATGAATTTATATACAGGATCAAAACTTTCATAAGGTTGAATGATTACAATATCTTCTTTATCTATAGCATCAAAGGTAGATAAATTTTCTTCAAAAGGCGGTAAAGTTTTTGGCGTATAAAGCGGATTTAAAAGATGAGTAAAGGTTTTATTTCCTACAATTTGCCAAAGTCTAGGAAGATTAAGCAAAATAGAATATTCATAAACATCTTTATGAAAAATTTTCATATGAGTGCTAAGAAATTCTACAATTTGTTCATCCGCATCTTTTTGAATTTGGAGTCTAACAAAAGCTCCTTTTCTTCTAAGTTTTAAACCTTGTTCTAATATCATCATAAAATCATCCGCCTCTTCTTCTTCAATAACAATATCCGCATTTCTTGTGACTCTAAAGGCAGCAGAAGCTAGAAGTTTATAACCAGGAAAAATTTCTTCGATATGTTGATGGACTATACTTTCTATAGGAACATAAATATTAGAAACCACTTCATAAAAACGAGGCAGTACTCTTGAAATTCTAACCATTCCAAATTTTATAAGTTCAGGGTGATTTTTATCGCAAATTTTAACCGCTAGAGAAAAAGATAAATTATTTAAATGCGGAAATGGGTGAGTTGCATCTACTGCTATAGGAACGATCACAGGAAATATATTTGAGAAGAAATACTCATCGCATTTTTGTTTTAAATTTTCATCTAAATTTTCATATTGTTTAATAAATAAATTTTCTTTTTCAAGTTCTTGTATAATTTCTCCAAGATAACATTCTAAAAGTTGTTTTTCTTCGTGTAAATATTTACGTATAGCTTTTAATTGTTCTAAAGGACTCATTTCATCGCTACTGCTTGCATTTACACCAGCTGAAAATAGCTGTTTTAATCCCGCTACGCGTATCATATAAAATTCATCTAAATTAGTACAATATATCGCGATAAATTTAAGACGTTCTAATAAAGGCATGGGTTTTGTGCATTGATTTAATACGCGTGAATTGAATCGTAGCCAAGAAAGCTCTCGATTTAAAAACATATCAGGACTTGTTTGCATCAAAATTCCTTTTTTCTTTCAATTTTAACATTTATTAGAAAACCAATGATTTTTTATTGATAATTAAGAGTTATTTTTTAATTTTTATAAAAATTATTAATTAAAAGATTAAATATATCCTTAAATATATTTTAACAATATTTATGTTAGAGTATTATAAGATTTTATTTTCTGAAATAAAGAAAATAGTGTTTTCCAAGGAGAGCTGATTTGAAGAAATTTTCAAACCTTTTTAATATTTTTCTTATTTTGCTTTTTGTATTTTTTGCTGTTGGATTTTATACTTTTTATAATGCAAAAGGTACATCTTATTTAAGCAATACAAGCGAATCTTGTAATAATTGTCATATTATGAATGAGGTTTATAATGAATATATGGCAGGACCGCATTCTCAAAAGACTAAAGGTGAGCCAAGAGCAACTTGCGTAGATTGTCATTTGCCACATAGTTTTTTGGCTAAATGGATTGCTAAAGCTGAGAGTGGTTTAGGTCACGCCTATGCTTTTACTTTCAAACTTGATGAACTTCCTACGAATTTAAGTGCAACAAAAAAGAGCAAAGAGATGATACAAGAAAATTGTATTCGTTGTCATGCAGATTTTGTGCAAACAGCGATAAATGCTACCACCAATCCCCACACAGATAAATCTTTAAAATGTGCTTCTTGCCATAAAGATGTGGGTCATAAACATGGAATTTAATAAGGAGATAATATAATGAAAAAAATTTTTTTGCGTTTAGGTATTGTTGCTCTTGTTTTTCTCATAGCTGGAGTTTTATGGCTTAATAATGATATTAACCAAAAAAAGAAAGATGAAGCGAATAAAAATACTATTTCTGCAAGTACCGATCTTTCTTTATTAAGCGATGATGATCCTAATTATGAAAGATGGGGTAAGGTTTTTCCAGAGCAACTTGATATGTATTTAAAAGTTGAAAAAGAAAAACCACAACCAACAGAATTTGGTGGAAATTTAGCTTATTCAAAACTTATTCGTTTTCCGCAATTAACTATACTTTGGGCAGGATATCCTTTTAGTATTGACGCAAATGAAGAAAGAGGTCATTTTTGGGTTCAAATTGATCAAATGAAAACAGCAAGAAACAATAAAGATTTTCTTAATGCTCATGGATTTAAAGCTTTCAAAGGACAACCTACAGCTTGTATGAATTGTCATAGCGGTTGGACTCCTTGGCTTATTAAAAATGTTGCTAAGGGAGATTTTGTAGCGTTTAATTCTACTAATTATTGGACGATGATGAAAAATATTCCTGCTGCTAATGGTATAGTAGAAAATTCACCAGAACATGCTGGAGCACACGGTGGTAAAAGAATGGGAGTTACTTGTGCAGATTGTCATAATCCAAATGATATGAGCTTAAGACTTACTCGAGAGGCTGCTATTAATGCTTTAGTGGCTAGAGGTTATGAAAAAGATCCTGTGCAAGGTGTGAAAGCTACTAGAGAAGAAATGAGAACTTTGGTTTGCTCTCAATGTCACGTAGAATACTATTTTAAACCAACTGGAGAAAAGGTTAAGGTGATGGGAGAAACTATTGCTGATGATACTTCTAAAAAATGGTGGGATGGTACTCAAAAAACTTATGATGAGTATGAATTTTGGAGAGATGGCAATAAAGCTAAAGAGATAGAAACTAATGGTATTGTCTTAACTTTTCCTTGGGATGAGTGGAAAAAAGGGCAACCATTTAGAATTGAAATGCTTGATAAATACTATGATAAAGTTCGCACAATTTTTGGTTCAGATTTTACACATAAACTTACAGGTGCTCCAATTATTAAAATTCAGCATCCAGAAAGTGAGCTTTATAGCGGTGGTGTACACGCTTTAAATGGTGTGAGTTGTACCGATTGTCATATGCCTTATATTAGAGAGGGTGCTAAGAAAATTTCTCAACACAATATAACTTCTCCTTTAAGAGATATTAATTCAGCTTGTAAGTCTTGTCATAAACAAAGTGAAGACGAGTTAAGAGCACAAGTTAAAGATATTCAAAATGTCGTAGCTTCAGAACAAAGAACAGCTGAATATGCTTTAGTAAGTTTTATAATGGATACTAAAAAATTGCGTGAGAAATTAGGAACTATGGAACAATTCCAAATCGATAATAAGGCAGATAAAGCTAAAATCAATGCAGAATTAAAAGATGTATTAGAACTTCATAGAAAGTCTCAAATGAGAGTCGATTTTGTTAATGCTGAAAATTCAACAGGTTTTCATAATCCACGCGAAGCTTCTAGAATTATTTTTCAAGCTCTAGATATGGCAAGAATGGGACAAGCTAAGCTTTTAGAAATTGCTAATGCAAACGGAATTAAAGATTTTAAAATTTCACATTTAGGCTTTGAAGATATTCAAAAATTAAATCCAGGTGAGCTTTATTACAAAGTAGATGTTAATGGATATAAGGCAGGTGAGCGTTATTATGCCGATGAAAAAGAGGTTAATGGAAACCCTCCAAAAGAACTTTTAGAAGAAGATAAAAATCTTTCTCCTTACAATTATGAATTTATAGATAAAAAATAATAAAATTTTAATGTGGAATTTTTATTTCACATTAACTTCACATTACTTTTCTATGATATTTTATGAAAAATATCATAGGAGAAAAAATGCCTAGCAAAAACAAATTATTTAGACAAATTCATATTTATTTGAGTTTATTTTTCTTACCTTGTGCTTTGATATTTGCTATAACAGGAATTGCTTATATTTTTGGTTTTAATCAAGATATTGGATTAAAAGAACAAAGTTATAAATTGATAAAGCATATAGAAGAAGGAAAAGAAAAAGAAGCTTTGATAGAATATCTTATAGAAAACAATTTAACAATTCCTTCAAATATTAATACCATCAAGAATAAGCATAAGGGTATAAGCATAGGTGGAATTCATTATAGTGCAAGTATTGCACAAACTTCTAAAGACGAATATACAATTACTCTTAAAACTAGATCTTTATTAGGCGATATGATTATGCTCCATAAAAATAAAGGTTTATGGTATTTTTCAGTACTTAGCGTGGGTTTTGGAATTGTTTTGTTTTTGCTTTATATTTCTGGACTTACAATCACTTTATTTGCTAACAAAAAAGATAGAAAAAAACAATTTTTAGTTCTTTTTTTAGGATTTTTTATCACAATAATTCTAGCTTGTCTTAGCCTTTAGATTTTAAGCTAGGTATTATTTAAAATACTATATAATCATACTTTTATTTTTAAGGACAGATGGGTGAGTGGCTGAAACCACACCCCTGCTAAGGGTGCAGATCTTAACGGGTCTCGAGGGTTCAAATCCCTCTCTGTCCGCCACTTTTTTAATAAGAAATTAAAAATCCAGTAGAAATTCTTTGTAATTTTCTATTATAATCAATTAAACTTTCTCCATATCCATTAAAGTATTGTAAATACCAATAAATTCCATTATTAAAAATGTCATATCCTGCATCAACTTGAATAGCACCTTTATTGCGGCGGAGATTAAGATTGTTTCTTAGCATGATATTAGCAAAATAATCTTTGCCTAAATATCCTAAATTCAAATCAAAATTTCCAAGATAATGCGTGATATCAGGATTATCATCATCTTTTCTTTCTTCAGGAATTCTATACCAAATTCGTGGAACGATTAAAAATCGTTTATATAAAATTGCTGTAGAAGCATAAATTCTATTCCATGATCTAGATTCTAAATTTTCATCCCCTTTTCCGTTACTTTCGTGTAAAAATCCTAGGCGAAGATTATTAAAAAATTGATAGTCTTTCAGAAAAAGAGGAAAATCGACAAAAAATTCAGGTTGATAGTTTGTTTCTCTAAAAGGAGAAGAGTGTTTATAATTTTGCCACCAAGAAGTTTGAGTATAGCCTATATAATATTTTTCATTAAGTCCGAATAAATTTTCAAATAATCTTTTTTTAATGCTAAGTTGAAATTTCATTTCTGTTTTACGGTTGTCATTACGAATCGAATTAAAGCTATAGGCAAAAGGTAGAAAATAGTTCATTTTATAAGCACTAATACCTAAAGGATTAAAATCAGTATCTTCTCCAAGATAGTTGGCTAAGGTAAGTTGAGAAAAATTTTCCTTTTTATTTTTCAAAGAGTCTAAATTTTCTTTAGTGTTTGCGTTTTGATTTAAATTAGCTTGTAAATTCTTGTTAATTGGAGAAGGAGAATTATTTTGATATTTTAAAGCTATTTTTTTATAAATTTGCATAGCTTTTTTATAATCACCTTTTTTTTCAAATTCTAAAGCTTCTTTGAAATTTTCAGCTATGACTATATTGCAAATTAATAAAAATAAGATAATTTTTTTCATTTTAACTCTCTTTTAAATTTTTCATATTCCTCGTAAAAATTTAAATTTAAAAAGGCATTTTCATTTTCAAATTTTACAAATTTAGTTTTAACCTTAGAAAATAAAAATCCTATTTTTTGTTCATTTTTTTTAAAAAATTCTTTACAAGTATTTGCTAAAGAGCTGTGATAAAATCCGCATAAAGGATGCTTATAGGAAGGAGTTTGAGCTACAACGATTTTATAATTCTCATTTATAAAAGCAAACATCTTTAAAATTTCATTTTCGCTTATATTTGGACTATCTACACTTAAAATAAAGACAAATTCATTTTTAAAAAAGGAAAGTATGGAATAAAGAGCGAGCATAGGAGAGTATATTTGAAATTCCGAAACATCTTTAATTATCGTAAATTTTTGATCAAATTTATCTTCTTTAGTGCTTACATAAACATTTTTAAACCATTGGGACATTTTTCTAACTTGAAATTCAATCAAAGTTTCATTTTTGATCTTTAATTTACTTTTATCTTGCCCCATACGACTTGATTTTCCACCACATAAAATCACACAATTAAGTTCATCAAGTCTCAAATTATTTCCTTTTTTTTATAACTCTACCATAAATTCGCTAAAATGTTTTATAATTTTTATTATGAAATATACAGAACTTTTACAATTGAGAGATTTTTTTAAAAGTTTTAAAAAAATCGATTTTATAAAACGTATTAATGATAATGTTTTAGAGCTTAGTCTTGAGAGACAAAAATTTATTTTTGATTTAAGTCGTGGCAATAGTGCAATTTATACCGCAGATTTAAGTGTAAAAACCTATAATGCACCCTTTGATTTTATGCTTAAAAAATATTTTAATCATGCTTTGATTAAAGATGTGAAAGTATTAGAAAATAATCGAATTTTATGTTTTCATACCCTTACTCATAAATCTTATAAAAGTTATGAAAATAAGATTTATTTTGAATTTACAGGCAAAAATACCAATGCTATCGTTACTGATGAAAAAGAAATGATTATAGAGGCTTTAAGACATATTGATAAAAGCTACCGTATAGTAAAACCAAATGTTATTTTAGAGCTTTTAAAACCCTATAAAATGGATGATAAGTATGAAAAAATCGTAGATTTTAATCTTTATTTTAGTGAAAAATTTAAATCGATCAATGAAAGTAAAATCAACCAAATCAAAGTTTCAAAGATAGCTCAAATGGATAAAAAAATTGCGAATTTAAACGAGTTATTGTCGGGTTTAGAAAAGGAAGATTTTTTGTTTGAAAAAGCCTTAGAATATAGAAAAAAAGCTGATATATTGTTTGCAAATTTGAGTTGTTTAAAAGAGTATGAAAGAGAGTTTGAGCTTAAGGATTTTGAAGATAAAAAAATTCACTTTAAACTCGAGTTTAGCCCTAAAGAAAGTGCTAATTTATTTTATAAAAATGCTAAAAAATTAGAACAAAGAGCTAGAAATTTAAATATACAAAGAGATAATTTGCAAGAAAAATTAGATTTTTCTTTGAATTTAAAAAATTTGCTTATGCAAGCAAAAGATGAATTTGAGCTTGAAATTTTATTGCCTAAAAAAAGCAGTAAGAAAAATAATGAAAACAAGGAAAACGATAATATTGCAAATTTTTATTTTTATGATTTTAAGATTTGCGTGGGTAAAAATGAAAAAGGCAATGAATTATTATTAAAAAATGCAAAAAAGGATGATATATGGTTACACATAAAAGATATTCCAAGTTCGCATGTGATTATTGTTTCAAACAAGAGAAAAATTAGCGAAGATGTGATAGAATTTGCAGCAAAGCTTTGTGTGAGTTTTTCAAAATTAAAGAAAGGTTCATATTGGGTCGATTATACTTTAAGAAATTTTGTTAAAATCCAACAAAAGGCATTTGTTAATTATACAAATTTCAAAAGTATTAATATTACAAAGGATTGATTATGCCAGTTAGCCCTATAGGAAATATGAATTTTGTTAATCAAAATATGGCTTATCCAGCAGCTCAAGCAAGTAACGAACTTGCTAAAGAAGGTTTTTCAGCAACTTTAAATATGGCAGCGGCCAAAGAGCAAGAAAAAGTTTTAGATAAGCTTGAAAAGGTCAATGAAACTCATGATATTAAAGAAGAAATTAAAGAAAAGGCAGAACAAGAGGAAAAAAAGAAAAAACATAAGCAAGAAGCAAAACAAACAGAAGATGAGGATGATGAGGAAGCTTTAGATGAAGAGCCGAATTTTAAGGACGCACAAAGTATCCATCGTATCGATATAAGTATATAAAGGAAAAATATGTTTAATTTAACTAGAATAGTTTGGGGTTTATTAATGGCCGCAGCAGTGGTTATTATAGCTTTGATTGATCAATTTTTTATCAATTTCATTATTTTTGCAATTTTATTATTTTTAGCTTTTTATGAAGCAAAAAAGCTTTTTAGTTTAGAAAATGCAAGTATTATACCTTTAATCCTTGCATTTATTTTAGGAACTATGGTCTTTAAACCTTTATTTTTAGGAATTTTGGTCGCTCTTCTAGTACTTGGATATCAAGTGTATAAAAAATCAAACTTAAAGGTTGTTTTGATTTATTTATATCCTAGTTTGCCCATTTTAGCACTTTGGCAAGTGTATTTAGATCGCGGAATGTTTGCTTTGTTTTGGTTGATTTTGATTGTTGCAAGTTGTGATAGTGCAGCATATTTTATAGGAAAATTGATAGGAAAAACTCCTTTTTCACCTACAAGCCCTAATAAAACTTTAGAAGGCGTGATCGGTGGGCTTGTTTTTGCCACTTTTTTTGGAACTTTAATAGGAGTTTTTGTTTATGGTTTCTGGCTTTCTTTGCTTTGTTCTTTTTGTGCGGCTTTTATGGCTGTTATAGGGGATTTATTAGAAAGCTATTTTAAAAGAGAAGCAGGAGTGAAAGATAGCGGGGATCTTATCCCAGGCCACGGTGGCATACTCGATAGAATCGATGCTGTGATTATTGCTGCTTTTGCAATGGTTGCCTTTTTATGATTGTTTTTGGAAGTACAGGAAGTATAGGAGTAAATGCTCTTAAACTTGCTGCTTTAAAAAATATCAACATTTCAGCACTTGCTTGTGGAGAAAATATTGCTCTTTTAAACGAACAAATACAGATTTTTAAACCTAAATTTGTCGCTATAAAAAATGCTAAAGATAAACATTTAGTAAAGCATGATAAGGTTTTTATAGGACAGGCGGGTTTAGAAAAGATTTTAGAGAGTTGTGAAGATAATTTTTTGCTCAATGCTATTGTAGGATTTGCGGGATTAAAAAGCACATTAAAAGCAAAAGAATTAGGAAAAAAAATTGCTTTAGCAAATAAAGAAAGTTTAGTTGTTGCAGGAAATTTTTTAAAAGGAGCCGAGTTTATACCTGTAGATAGCGAACATTCGGCCTTAAAATTTTTACTTGAAGGTAAAAAAGATATTAAAAAACTTTATATTACAGCAAGTGGTGGAGCTTTTCGCAAAAGTAAAATTAAAGATTTGCAAAATGTTACCCCTAAAGATGCTTTAAAACATCCTAATTGGACTATGGGAACTAAAATCACTATAGACAGTGCAACTATGGTAAATAAGCTTTTTGAAATAATGGAAGCGTATCATTTATATGATTTTAAAAATATCGATGCTTTAATAGAGCCAAAATCCATTGTTCATGCGATGTGCGAATTTAAAAATGGTGCTACTACAGCATATTTTTCCAAGGCCGATATGAAACTTGCTATTTCAGAGGCTATTTTTTCAACACACGAAACAAAAATTTTAGATTCGATTGATTTTGTTAAACTTTCTAGTTTAAAATTTTACAAAATAAGTTTAAGAAAATATCCTGTTTTTAAGCTCAAAGAAGCTCTTTTAGCAGAGCCTAATTTAGGCGTTATTATCAATGCGGCTAATGAAATAGGAGTAGAGAATTTTTTAAACCACAAATGTGGATTTTTGGATATTTCAAGTTCTATTTTTAAAGCACTTGATCATTTTGGAGTTCCTAAAATTTCAAGTATTGAAGAAGTTTTTGAATATGATTATAAAACAAGAGAATATTTAAAAGGTGTTCGATGAAATTTTTTTTAATGATATTATTTTTATACACAAGTGTTTTTGCGCTTGAATTTAGTGTCGGAGAAAATGGAAAAAGTTTAGATGATAATAACACAGTTTTGATTTTTGGTGGAATTCAAGGCGATGAACCAGGAGGATTTCACGCGGCAAGTTTGCTTTTGAGTGATTATAATATTACAAAAGGTAAAATCATCGTTGCACCTAATCTCGCTTTTGATAGCATTATAAAACGTTCACGTGGGAATAATGGAGATTTAAATCGTAAATTTGCGAGTATTAGTCCAAAAGATCCCGATTATAGAACGATTCAGCGTATAAAAGAGCTTGTTTTGCTACCTGAAGTGAGTATGGTGATCAATCTTCACGATGGTTGGGGTTTTTATAAACCTACCTATATTGATGCTATGCAAAATCCTAAAAGATGGGGGAATTCTAGCGTCATTGATACAAGTGAAATCAATGCAAGCAAGTATCCTGATCTTGAAAATATCGCTACACAAACTGTCAATAGTGTCAATACATCTTTAGCCGATCCAAAACACGCTTATCATCTTAAAAATACCAAAACACAAGAATTAGGTGATACTGAAATGCTTAAAGCCCTTACTTATTTTGTAATCTCGCACAATAAAGCCGCTTTTGCCAATGAAGCAAGTAAAAACTTACCTGTAAATTTAAGAGCTTATTATCATCTTTTAGCAATTGAAAATTACTTAAAAACTGCAGGTATAGAATTTAAAAGAGATTTTAAACTTACACCTCAAGGAGTTAATGAAGCGATCAATCGCGAAATTGAAGTTAAGCTTTTTGATGATAGAATGCTACTTTCTTTAAAGAATCCAAGAAAAAGCATTAAATACGTGCCTTTTCCAGTTAATAAAGAGCTAAATTATAATGTAAGCAATGAGCTTACAGCTGTAATTGCTGATGGTTCTTCTTTTTTTATACAATATGGTAATCGTTTTCAAACAAGGCTTTATCCTGAATATTTAGAATTTAGTAATCCTTTTGATGAGGTAACTATAAAGGCAGATCAAAAGGAATTTGTAACAAAATTTGGAACTAAGATCAAAGTGAAGGAAAATTTTTTCATACCTAGGATTAGAGGAGTGCGTGTAAATATTATAGGTTTTGATCATGGTAAAGATGAAAGCGATATTCTTGTGCATAAAAAAGATATGCAAGCTGCATATTCTTTAGATATGGCAGGTAAAATTTATCGTGTAGAATTCTATGAGCTAAGAGGAGCAAATTTGCAGCAACTTTTAGAAAATACATCTGATTCTAAACTTATAAAAAAAGCAAAGATTTTAGATCCAAGTATTTTAAGAACGGCAAGAGCTAAAGATAAATTTATCGGTTCTATTTTAGTGGAATTTGAATGAAAAATTTAATTCTAGCTATAGAGAGTTCTTGTGATGATAGCTCTATTGCGATTATCGATAAAAATAATTTAAAATGTGTATTTTATAAAAAAATTTCTCAAGAGCTTGAACATAGTATTTATGGAGGTGTTGTGCCAGAACTTGCCGCTCGTCTTCATAGCGCAGCATTACCAAGTATTTTAGAGCAATGCAAGTCTTATTTTAACGAGCTTTGTGCCATAGCTGTAACAAATGAACCAGGGTTAAGCGTGTCTTTACTTGGAGGCATTACTATGGCTAAAACTTTAGCGGCGAGTTTGAACTTGCCACTTATAGCTATTAATCATCTTAAAGGGCACATTTATAGTCTTTTTTTGGAAGAAAAGATTATTTTCGATATAGGAATTTTGCTTGTAAGTGGTGGGCATACTATGGTGCTTTACATCAATAATGAAAAAGAAATTCAAATTTTAGCAAAAACAAATGATGATAGTTTTGGAGAGAGTTTTGATAAGGTGGCTAAAATGATGGGTTTGGGTTATCCAGGTGGAGTGATCATAGAAAATTTAGCTAAAAAAGCTAAAAACAAAAATATCAAATTTAGTATTCCTTTAAAACATTCTAAAGAGCTAGCTTATAGTTTTTCAGGACTTAAAAATGCGGTGCGTTTAGAAATTTTAAAGCATAAAAATTTGGATGAGAATATAAAAGCAGAAATCGCTTATGGCTTTGAAGAAGCTGCTTGTGGGCATATCATGGATAAATTAGAGAAAATTTTTAAGCAATATTCTTTTAAAGAATTTGGAGTTGTCGGAGGTGCAAGTGCAAATTTAAATTTGCGTTCGCGTTTACAAAATTTATGTGAAAAATACAATGCCAAATTAAAACTAGCTCCTTTAAAATACTGCTCCGATAATGCTTTGATGATAGCAAGAGCTGCAGTAGATGCTTATGAAAGATCCGAATTTGTAAGTATAGATGAAGAAATTCTTAGTCCAAAAAATAAAAATTTTGCAAGGATATAATCAATGAAAAAAGCCTTTACTATTTTAGAACTTGTTTTTGTGATTATCATTCTGGGAATTTTAGCAGCTATTGCTTTGCCAAAATTAAGCTCAAGCAAAGATGAAGCAGAGCTTAGCAAGTCTTTAAGCAATTTAAAAACTTTAATCAACGATATAAGTATTTATGCTTTAAAAAATGATGCGTTAAATACTATTAATTTAATGAGTAATGTAAATGGGGTTGAAAATGTTGATCTAAGCAATTTTAATGGAATGAAAGAAGTAAATTTTAAAGTGGGCGATGATAAAGAATGCTTAAAGCTTATATTTATCAATAAGGCAGATTTTATTTTAATGGGAATTTCAAGCAATGAAGCAAGCAAAAAAGCTATAGAAAATATAGCTAATGGTTCTAATATTGACTTAGAAAATGTAGATTTTACTAGCACTTCTAAAAATAAAGCCTGTATTGCTTTAAGCAAAAGTGAAGTTTTTAAAAATTTAGCTTCAAAAACTTATACTTTAATAGGAGTTTATAATGTTAGTCAATCAAACCTATGAAATTGATTCTTGCGATGATGTAGAACTTAGTATAAAAAGAGAATCTAAGCTTGAGTTTAAGCTTTGGTTTGATGATGAAAAAAGTCCTAAAGCTTTGGTTTTTATCGTTCCAGGATTAGGAGGAGATTCTGATGAAAACTATCGCGGACATTTAGCTGAAATTGTCGCAAAAGATTTTAATGTTGCTGTAGTGAGTGTGAATTATCATTGTATAGGAAATCGTCCACAAACTAGTTCCACCTTTTATCTAGATGAAATTGATAAGCTTATACTAGATGTAACTTGCCAAACTGCGGACATAAAACTTCCTTATGATGTGAAGCAAATTCAAAATTATGATCAAATGAATGAAGTTTTTAAATTTATCAATCAAGCTTTGATAGAAGGAAAAAAAGAGGGTAGATTTAGACTAGATTATTTTTTAAATTTGCACGTGAGTTTGCAACCCGCAAAAAATGAATATCAAAATTTTGGTATTATGCAAGCTCAAGATCTTTTAAATACTGCCCTTTATTTAAAGAAAAATGCTCCTTTTGATACTATGGGGGGGGGTATTCCTGTGATTATGATAGGTAGTTCCCACGGAGGATATTTGGCTCATTTAGCTACTAAAATAGCACCTTGGCTTGTGGAAGGAGTTATAGATAATTCTAGTTATGCTAAATTTCTTTGGCGATTGGTTGGATTTGGCAAAGAAATAGATTTTATGCAATATGCGGAATTTTCAACCTTTGATTTTTTTCAGCATATTAAAGTTTACTGTTCTACAAAAACCTTTTGGACAAATAACTCAAAATCGCCACATTATTTTTCTCCAGCAAGAAGAAGGATAAGAAATATTTTAGATTTAGAACATCTAAAAATTCAGTCTTCTTTTTCAAAACCTTGTTATATAAGCTATCATTCTATGTATGATAAACAAATTTCTCCACCAAATGAAAAAATAGAACTTTATGATTTTTTTAAAAATAATGATTTTGATGCAAAACTTTACATGATCAAAGATGAAAATCAAGTAGATGGAAAATTTATTAAAAGTTTAGAACACGGTATGGGAATGTCCATAAAAACTCTAATTAAAAAAGAACTCCCTCCTATGCTTGAAAAGATAAAAAATAATCCTAAAAAGATTGCAAGAAAAAAAACCATAGAGTATCCTTGTGAAGATTTGCTTTATAAATTTAGCCAAAGAAATGATAGAATACATTTAGAAATTAAAAATATAGGTACAAAATGACTCATTTGGAAAAAAATATCCAAGCTTTAGCAAGTGGTACAAATGAACCCTTAGCTAAAAAGCTTGTGGAATTTTTACAAAATTCAAAATGCACTCGTTTTTATTTAGATGAAAATCTAAATATTTTTGATCAAAAAAATCAAGTTTTTATGTATAACTATGTGGAACAAGAAATTGCTTATTTTCAAAATGCTATTTTAGAAAAAACTTTAAGATATCCTTTTGTTTGTATCTATGGTATAGGCAATGCTTTACTGATTAAAAATTTAGTCTCATTTTATAAACATATTTTTGTTTTTGAGAGTGAAATTGAACTTTTTATTTTAGCCTTAAGTGTAGCGGATCTTAGTGAAGAATTAAGCAGTGGTAAGGTTTATCTCATCGATACTTTTGAAGAAAAAATCAATATCCAATTAAGTATATTATTTGATCAAAAGGATATGTTTGAGTATTTAAATCTTTATGAAATGTTTATGAGTAATGCATTTTATGAAAAATATTTTATGGATGAAATGAACCGTATAGATGGTATTGTCTATGATAATATCAATCTTGTAATTAGAAATTTAGAACCTGATTGTAAAATTTCTTTAATTTGTTATGAAAATTTTATAAATAATATACCATTAATGATAAAAGGTATTCCTTTTCAAAGAATAATCAGCGAAAGAAAAGCCAAATTTGAAAATTGTATAGTAGTTTGCGCTGGACCTAGTCTTGAAAAACAAATTGCACTTTTAAAAAAATACCAAGAAAATTTTGTTATTTTTTGTGTTGATGGAGCTTTTTCTTTGCTTTATAAAAATGATATTATTCCTGATTATGTATTAAATTTAGACTATACAGAACTTCCGTTAAAATTTTTTGAAAATATTCAAATAGAAAAATTGAAATCAACCTTATTTCTTTTAGCTATAGGAACAAACCAAAAAGTAGTTCTTGATATTGTAGATAAAGATGTTTATTTTTCTTTGGTTTTAAGCGATCATCGGTTTTTAAAACAATTCAGTATAAAGGATTTTGGTTATTTGGATGTAGGAACACATGTTGGTCATATGTGTTATACTTTAGCCATAGCTTTAGAATTTAAAAATATTGTTATCATAGGGCAAGATTTAGCTTATAATCAAGAAGGAAACTCTCATTTTAAAGATTTTGCCTTAGGAAAAAATATAGATACAACTTTAAAAATTCCAAATTTTGAAACTTTAGCTTATGGCGGAAAAGGCAAAGTGCTCACACATTTAGCTTGGAATGATTATAGAAAAAAAATAGAATATCTTTTTTTGCATAATCCGCAAGTAAATTTTTACAATTCTACAGAAGGAGGAGCAAGAATAGCTTTTGCAAAGGAACTTAGTTTTGAGGAATGCTGTATTCGCTTTGCGCAGCAAAAGAAACAGGTTTTAGATATTCCAAAGCCTTTAACTCAAAACCGAAGTGATAAAGTTCTAAATAAGGTTTTGCAAAGATTCAATAGTGATTTAAAACAAATCCATCAAGTCTTAGAAGACGCCAAAGCTTTACATAATGCTTTAGAAACGATTTTATCAAGTGAGAAAAACTTACCTTTGGAATTTTTAGCTAATGTTTATAAAAATATAGAAAATTTTGATTTCTTGCTTGAACAAATCCCGCTCATTGACGATGGAGTTTTACGAGGGGTTCTTTTTGCAAGGGGTAATTTGCTTAGTGAAGTGATCGCAAAAAAAACAAACGATGAACAAGAATATTTACTTTTATTTTTTAAAGCTTATAGAGAATGGCTTAATTTATTTATTGAAAAATTTTCAAAGCGAGAAGCTATTTTAAGTGCTCTTGTTTGATTATTATCCTTCATCAAAAATACAAAATTTCAAAAAAATTCAATTAAAACTATAAAGATTTTTTTTAAGCGAACGATATAGTGTTTAACAAGTTCATGGATGAGCTTGAATTTTATTTAAAAGGATTTAAAATGGGATTTCGTATTAACACAAACGTTGCAGCACTTAATGCTAAAGCAAACTCTGATCTAAACTCTAAAAGCTTAGATGCGTCTTTAAATAGACTTAGTTCAGGTCTTAGAATCAACTCAGCAGCAGATGATGCTTCAGGGATGGCTATCGCGGATTCACTTCGCTCTCAGTCTAATACTTTAGGTCAAGCTATATCTAACGGTAATGATGCTTTAGGTATCTTACAAACTGCGGATAAAGCAATGGATGAGCAACTTAAGATCTTAGATACTATCAAAACTAAAGCGACTCAAGCAGCTCAAGATGGTCAAAGTTTAAAAACAAGAACTATGCTTCAAGCAGATATCAACCGCTTAATGGAAGAACTTGACAACATTGCAAATACGACTTCATTTAATGGTAAACAACTTTTAAGTGGTAATTTTACCAATCAAGAATTTCAAATCGGTTCAAGCTCAAACCAAACTGTAAAAGCAAGTATAGGAGCTACTCAGTCTTCAAAAATCGGTGTAACGAGATTTGAAACAGGTTCTCAAAGCCATTCTTCAGGCGTTGTAGGACTTACAATTAAAAATTACAATGGTGTTGAAGATTTCAAATTTCAAGATGTAGTGATTTCAACTTCTGTTGGAACTGGACTTGGAGCTTTAGCAGAAGAGATCAATAAAAGTTCTGATCAAACTGGAGTTCGTGCAACTTTTGATGTAAGAACTACAGGAGCCTATGCAATTAAAGCTGGAAATACATCTGAAGATTTCACTATTAATGGTGTAGTTATTGGTAAAATTGATTATAAAGATGGTGATGAAAATGGTTCTTTAGTTTCTGCGATTAACGCTGTAAAAGATACTACAGGTGTAGAAGCTTCTAAAGATGCTAATGGTAAATTAGTTCTTACTTCAAGAGATGGTAGAGGGATTAAAATCACTGGTGAAATTGGTGCTGGTGCTGGTATCTTAAATAAAGAAAACTATGGAAGATTATCTTTAGTTAAAAATGATGGTAGAGATATTGCTATTGATGGAACAGGTCTTAGTGCTATAGGTATGGGCAAGACCGATATGATTTCTCAAACTTCGGTTTCTTTAAGAGAGTCCAAAGGACAAATCGATGCAAATACTGCAGATGCTATGGGCTTTAATGCTTACCAAGGTGGTGGAAAACAAGTTGTAGTAGGATATGGCGGTGTTAAATCTTACATGGAAGCCAACGGTTTCTCTGCTGGTTCAGGATATTCTGTAAATAGTGGTAAAAATATGTCAGCGGCTTTAGAAGGATCTGTTGTTTTTATGAGTGAGGTAACTTCAAAAGCAGCAAATGCGGCTTCAGTTTATACTATCTCTACTGGTTCAGGTTTCTCTGCTGGTTCGGGAAATTCTCAATTTGCACCTTTAAAAACTTCAGCAGGTAATGCAGTGGGCACTACAAAAGAAACTTCAGGTGTTACTACACTTAAAGGTGCTATGGCAGTAATGGATATCGCTGAAACAGCAATTGCAAATCTTGACCAAATTAGAGCGGATATCGGTTCAGTTCAAAACCAAATCACATCAACTATTAATAACATCACTGTAACTCAAGTAAATGTGAAATCAGCTGAATCACAAATCAGAGATGTAGACTTTGCAAGTGAAAGTGCAAACTACTCTAAAGCAAACATCTTAGCTCAAAGTGGATCTTATGCAATGGCCCAAGCTAATGCTAGCGGACAAAATGTATTAAGATTGCTACAATAGTTTTTACAAATCCAATCTAAGTCTAGTATATCTAGGCTTAGATTTCTTCTTTTTTTATAATCAAAAATATTTATCTTTAAAAATTAAAAGTTGGAACACTTCTTGCTTATATCCTTTTGATGCAATATTTTGAAAGGATTTAAAATGGGTTTTAGAATAAACACCAACATTGGTGCGTTGAACGCACATGCAAATTCAGTTGTTAATGCTAACGAACTTGATAAGTCTTTAAGCAGACTTAGTTCAGGTCTTAGAATTAACTCAGCAGCAGATGATGCTTCAGGGATGGCTATCGCAGATTCTTTGCGTTCACAAGCAGCAACTTTAGGTCAAGCGATCAACAATGGTAATGATGCAATTGGTATCTTACAAACTGCAGATAAAGCAATGGATGAGCAACTTAAGATCTTAGATACTATTAAAACTAAGGCAACTCAAGCAGCTCAAGATGGTCAAAGTTTAAAAACAAGAACTATGCTTCAAGCAGACATCAACCGCTTGATGGAAGAACTTGACAATATCGCTAATACAACAGCTTTTAATGGTAAACAACTTTTAAGCGGTAATTTTACCAATCAAGAATTTCAAATCGGTTCAAGCTCAAACCAAACTATTAAAGCAAGTATAGGACCTACTCAGTCTTCAAAAATCGGTGTAACAAGATTTGAAACAGGTTCTCAAAGTCATAGCCAAGGCGTAGCAAGTCTTGTGATTAAAAATTATAATGGAGTTGAGGATTTTAAATTTCAAAGTGTAGTGATTTCAACTTCTGTTGGAACTGGACTTGGAGCTTTAGCAGAAGAGATCAATAGAAGTTCTGATCAAACTGGAGTTCGTGCAACTTTTGATGTAAGAACTACAGGAGCCTATGAGATTAAGGCTGGAACTACATCTGAAGATTTTGCTATCAATGGTGTGATTATTGGTAAAGTTTCTTATAAAGATGGTGATGAAAATGGTCAATTGATTGCTGCTATCAATTCAGTTAAAGATACTACAGGTATTGAAGCTTCTAGAGATGCTAATGGTAAATTAGTTCTTACTTCAAGAGATGGTAGAGGGATTAAAATCACTGGTGAAATTGGCGCTGGTGCTGGTATTTTAGCAAATCAAAAAGAAAACTATGGAAGATTATCTTTAGTTAAAAATGATGGTAGAGATATTAATATCAGCGGGACAGGTCTTAGTGCTATAGGTATGGGCAAGACCGATATGATTTCTCAAACTTCGGTTTCTTTAAGAGAGTCCAAAGGACAAATCGATGCAAATACTGCAGATGCTATGGGCTTTAATGCTTACCAAGGTGGTGGAAAACAAGTTGTAGTAGGATATGGCGGTGTTAAATCTTACATGGAAGCCAACGGTTTCTCTGCTGGTTCAGGATATTCTGTAAATAGTGGTAAAAATATGTCAGCGGCTTTAGAAGGATCTGTTGTTTTTATGAGTGAGGTAACTTCAAAAGCAGCAAATGCGGCTTCAGTTTATACTATCTCTACTGGTTCAGGTTTCTCTGCTGGTTCGGGAAATTCTCAATTTGCACCTTTAAAAACTTCAGCAGGTAATGCAG